>JABSQH010000044.1 GCA_013213745.1 Ilumatobacteraceae bacterium
CAGCACTCGCATAGCAGCTGGACCACTCATCGGGGCCCGCTCACTGCCCGGTGGCCCCGTTCGAGGGTCCGAGTGAAACAGAGCGCCAGGCGATGCACCTATGGCGCGTCAATGACTGTTTTGAGGTGTCGGTGGACGTGTCGGGCGAGGTGTCGTTTGAGGCATCGGATGGCTTCTCGTTTGGTGAGTCCTTCGTTTTGTCGGCGTTGGTAGTAGGCGCGGGTGTCGGGGTCGTGGCGTAGTCGACAGAGTGCGATGCGCCAGAGGGCGTAGTTGGCGTGGCGGTCTCCGCCGCGGTTGAGGCGGTGTCGTCGTTGTCGGCCGCTGGAAGCGTCGAGTGGTGACACGCCGCACAGTGCGGCGAATGATGATTCCGATCGGAGTCGGTGGGGGTTGTCTCCGACGGCGACCAGCAGGATTGACGCGACTTCGACGCCGACGCCGGTCATCTCGAGCAGTTCTGGTGGTGCTGCCTGGTTGACGCAGGTTCGGAGTTGGCGGTCGAGGTCCGCGAGTTCGACTTCGAGGGCTTGGTGACGGCGGGCGAGATGCCGCAGTGCGGTCTTGGTCGCCGACATTGGGTCGGTGGGATCTGTTCCGGGGCGGAGTCGTGAGCACCGCTCGACCAGTTGGGTGTTCGACAGCGGATCGAGCTCGGCTCGCAGCGTGTCGGGTGCGGTGTGGACCAACGAGTGGATCTGGTTGATCACTCTCGTGCGCTCGGTGGCTGCGGATCGGCGGGGTATCCGCAGTGCTCGGATCGCTTCGATGGTGCCGTTGTGCATCTTGGCGGGCACGTCGGCTTCGCCTGACAGCACGGCTCGGGCGGCTGCGAGCGCGTCGGTCGGGTCGGACTTGCCTTTCATGCGACGCACTTGGCGGTTTGGTCGGGTCACTTCGATGACCTCGATGCCTGCGGCGTGTAGGTGCCGGCACAGCCCGAGCCCATAGCTGGAGGTTCCTTCGACGCCGCCCCGGTCGAGCTGTCCGTGGCCCTGCAGCCAGCGGATCGCTTGGCGGTACCCGTCCCGGTTCGCGGCGAACGATTCGACATCGATTGGTCGTCCGAGACCGTCGATCGCAGCAACGACGTGGAAGTCCCCGTGGGTGTCGACCCCGCCGATGACCTGGCTGGTTGGATCTGTCATGGTGGAAACGCCTTTCGTAGTGGGAAGGCGCGGCGCTGCCAGGGCGGCGGACAGCACATTGATGGGGCTTGGCGCACAGGCACCTATCGGGTCACGCTTCGCCAAACAGGCAGCGCCGCTACACGTGCCCCCGGCTGTCGGGCCGACAGATCGCTTCAAGGACCAAAAACGCGGTCAGAGTAACTTCGGGTCAGACCCGCAACCGAAGACACGCACCATCATCACTGAGTAACTTCGGCACAAGTAGTGCGGGTTGATGGGGCGGTCGTGGTGATGGAGTCGGCAAACAAGGTTGAGTCCGCTTGGGAGGAGATCGACGACTACGAGTCGGTCTGGACTCCGTTCGACCAAGCCTTTCGGTTCCAGGCAGGGCCGGGTGTCCGCTCGGGGATCAAGGAGCCTGCTGGCAGCGTGACCTATGGGTTGAAGGAGGCTTGGTCCGGCAAGTCCTCCGACTGGGTGATGCATGCTGTCAATGCGCTCGTCGTATGGGGACTTGCCCGCTCCGTAGACGGCGATGACCCGCTGATCGTTCTCGACTGGCAGCACCC
>JABSQH010000045.1 GCA_013213745.1 Ilumatobacteraceae bacterium
GAACGCGGTGACGCCCGGTGCCGAGGCACCGGGCGTCACCGCGTTGTGATCTATCGGTTGCTGTGGCTCAGCGGTAGAAGCCGATGACGTCGACCACGACGTCGCAGGTGCCATTGCCGCCGATGCTCACCTTGATCTCGCCGTTGCTGCAACGAGTGATGAAGTTCGACGCGACGCTGAGGTTGTCGCCGACCCAGTTGCCGTTCGAGAAGCTCTCGCCGGGAGGTGTCTCGTCGGCGGAAAAGGCACGGAAGAATCCGCGGCTGAGGGTGTTCGTGACGGTCAGCGTGATCTCTGCGGCGTTGGCGTCGGCCACCACACCGGTGGGGGCGCCGTCCGTCTTTTCCTTGAGGTCGACGGTGATCTCGCCGGACTTGCCGAGCCGTCCGGTCGGACGGCCGAGACGGGTGTCGGCGCAGCGCTGCGGCGTCGGCAGCAACGTGAGTGCGCCAACGGTCGGCGTGCCACAGATGCGCGTGAACTTGGCGTCGCCCTCAGGATCGGACTGATCGACGGGGACCACGCACCACAACGTGCCGTCTTTGTCGTTGAAGAGCTCACCCGCACGGGCGCGGCCGGGGAACGGCCCGACGAACTCTCCGTTCGGGATCAGCCGCATCTGCGGACCTTTGAAACAGAGCGCAGCTAATGCCACTGGGGCGAACTCGGTGTTCGGCGCATCGGCGTTGTAGACGTTGGCGGCCACGGAGCCGAAACCGTTGCGCTGGTCGGTCGAGCCGTGGACACCGTTCCTGAGATTCGTGTGGCCATATCCACCGACCGCAGCCGCGTACGGAAATCCATCGATGCCGCGATCGCCGACAACGACCGTCAGGGCGCTGGGTCCTTCGGTGGTGGCACCAACGGGGGTGTTCTTAATCGTGGTCGGCGTCGTGGATGTGTTGTTCGGGTTCTCGCCCTCACCGAGTTTGATTGTGTTACCGTCAGCCGCGCTGACGCTGCGGCTGAGGGCCACGGCGCCGACTGCGGCACCGGCCCCGCCGACGGCGAGCTTGGCCAGCAGGCCGCGCCGGTCGCTGGTCGGATCAGAGTCCTCGTCGGGTGTGGTCTGGGTGTCGTCGATGTCGGTCATGTGTGTCATGCTCCTTTGGGGTTCGGCTCGGCCCGCGCGGGCTTTCTGTCTTTGTAACACAACCGAACGACCGGTGTGGGCAGCCGTCGAGAGGTGTCCGACGTCTGGACCGGACACGAAGAGGACGTGCGCCGTTGGCGTCGACGGCGGTTTGCCTGCGGCCGGCCATACACTGGGGGCGATGCCGATGCGCACCGAGTGCAAGCACTTCGAGAGTCGCTCGTACCCGAACGGCGACACCGTCCGCAAGTGCAACCTCGACCTCGCTCCAGATGCGCCGTGGCGGTGCCCCGATACGTGTGCGAGCTACGAACGTCGCCTCGCCGATGCGGCATGGACGCACGGCAGCCTCGTCGTGTCGGCCACGCCGCCGGAACCGGATGGTCTCGACGACGGGTCCGCGGCGGCGGTGCTCGACGAGGCCGAAGACATCCTCAACGCGGTCGGCGCCGAGGTGCGCGCCGAAGTCGATGCCGAGCGCAACGCCAAGCGAGGGTTCTTCAAGCGGTTGTTTCGCCGCAGCTAAATTAACACTACGGGCGTAGTGTTATTGCTCGTTTGCTGGGGTTACACTCCGAATGGTGACGGCGTTTTCCCCCGACGCAGCACGCGGTTTCGACGATCGGTTCAGCGCCATCCGGACTGCGGCCGCCGAGCGATTCGCAGCAGCTGCGTTGCCCTCCACAAACGAGGAGATCTGGCGCTACAGCCGTATCGAATCGCTCGACCTCGACCGGTTCGTTCCCGCCGAATCGTCGACGTCCGTCGAGGCCGATGGCGTCGACCTGTCGGCGTTGCTCGCTGACGATGAGCCGGAGGTGATCGGTGCTGGCGCGCCCGACGTTTTTGCTGAGCTCAACCAGGCGTTCATGACCCCGACGGTGATTCGGGTCCCGCATGGGCACACGGTCGCCGCACCGATCGTCGTCACGCATCACCTCGCGGGCCACGTCGACCACGCGCCGGCGGTGTTCCCACGGTTGGTGATCGACGCTGCCGACGACAGCGACGTGACCGTCGTCGAGCGTTTCATCACGCATGGCGACGAGACGCTCGAGGTGCTCGTTGCGCCGGTGTTGCAGGTGCGCGCTGCCCCCGCCGCCCGCGTTCGGTACCTCGCGCTGAACGAGGCGGGTCCGGCAACGTGGCAGATCGGCAACCAGCAGTCGGTCGGCGATCGCGACTCGTCGACGATGCTCGCCACGGTCACGCTCGGCGGCGACTATGTGCGCGCTCGCACCGAGGCTCGCCTCGTGGGCCCCGGCGGCAGCACCAAGCAGGTCGCGCTGTATTTTGCGGGGGGCGAGCAAATGCACGACTTCCGCACCATTCAAGATCACGATGCACCGCACACACACAGTGATCTGCTGTTCAAAGGTGCCGTGCAAGACACCGCGGCCAGTGTGTACACCGGCCTAATCAAGATCCGTGCCCACGCCGGCGGTACGACGGCGTACCAGACCAACCGCAACCTCACCCTCAGCGAGGGCGCGTGGGCCGAGAGCGTGCCCAATCTCGACATCGAGACCAATGACGTCAAGTGCTCGCACGCCTCGACGGTCGGCCCGATCGACGAGGAGCAGCGCTTCTATCTCGAGAGTCGCGGCGTACGCCCAGAGGTCGCCGAGCGGCTCGTCGTGCTCGGGTTCTTCGACGAAGTCATCGGACAGCTTCCGAGCGGCCCCCTCACGGACGACCTGCGTTCGCGAGTCGCCGCCAAACTCGACATCGGATCCCGCCAGGAGGTCCTCACATGAGCGCCGTGTGCTCGTTCGCCGACCTCGATCACGGCACGGCCCGGCGGGTCGAGGTGGATGGAGTTCCCGTCGCTGTCGTGCGTATCGACGACGACGTCTATGCGATCGGTGACACTTGCAGCCACGCCAACGTGTCGCTCTCCGAGGGCGAGGTGTGGTGCGACGAACTCGAACTCGAGTGCCCCAAGCACTCCAGCGCTTTCAGTCTGACCACGGGCGTCCCGGCGACCCTGCCAGCCACGCAACCGGTGCCTGTGTTCGACGCATCGGTCATCGACGGTCAGGTGATCGTCACTGCCAAGGCGGCGAATGCCGAGGTTGCGCCATGAGTGAATTGGTGATCACCGGGCTGCATGCACGCGTCGCCGAGCGGGAGATCCTGAAGGGCATCGACCTCACGGTCCGCTCCGGAGAGGTGCATGCTGTGATGGGGCCGAACGGCGCCGGCAAGAGCACGCTGTCGGGGGTCGTCATGGGCAAGCCGGGCTACGAGGTCACCGCCGGAACCGTCACGCTCGACGGCGTCGACGTGTTGGCGATGGAGCCCTGGGAGCGGGCATCGATCGGACTGCATCTCGTGATGCAGTACCCCACCGAGGTTCCCGGTGTGATGCTCAACGACGTGCTCGCCGAAGCGCTCACCGCCCGTGGCCGCAGCATCGACGGACTCACGTCGCAGCTACGCACCGAGGCCGCCACCATCGGGTTCGAAGAGCGATTCCTCGAGCGGCCGCTCAACGTCGACCTGTCCGGTGGCGAAAAAAAGCGCAACGAGACGCTCCAGCTCGCGATCCTTGCCCCGCGCATCGCCATCCTCGATGAGCTCGACTCCGGTCTCGATATCGATGCTCTGCGCGACTGCGCGCGACGCGTCGAGGCGATGAGCAACGAACCGCAGGCCGCCGGCGAACCGCTCGGGGTGCTCGCGATCACCCACTACAGCAGGTTGCTGCACGAGCTTCGCCCCGACCACGTGCACATTCTCGCCGACGGACGCATCGTCACCAGTGGTGGCTTCGAACTCGCCGAGCAGCTCGAGGCCGACGGGTACGCCGCCTTCGGTTCTGCAGAGTCCGAGCAGTCGGCGGATCGTCCGGTGGAGCGACCGGGCAGTCTCGACGACCTGTTCTCGCTGTAGGCGCAAACTGCTGCCAGGGCGACCACAACGCGTAGCGTCGCGTCTGTGACGTGGGTCGAGCGTGATGGAGGACTGCACTGCGAGTTCCGCTTCGCCGACTTCTCTGAGGCGTTCGCGTTCATGGTGCGCGTGGCGATGATCGCCGAACAGCGCAACCATCATCCCGAATGGTCCAACGTCTACAACCGAGTGGCGATCACGCTCACCACACACGACGCCGGCAGCACCGTCACCGCCAACGACTGGGACATGGCGGCGGCGATCGATGACCTCCTCGGCTGACGCGCCGGTCACTGCGCCGCCCACGAGCGGGCGGTTCCCCGGATGGTGGGTGGTCACCGGCTGCTTCATCGTGCTGACGACCACGTCCGGACTCGGGTTCTACGGGCTGGCGGTGTATCTGAATGCGTTCAGCAAGGAGCAGGGCTGGCCGTTGAGCACGATCTCGCTGGCGACGACGGTGTTCTTCATCGTTGGCGGCGCAGTTGGGGTGTGGATCGGTTCGATCATCGCCCGTGTCGACGTCCGCTCCGTGATCGTCGGCGGCGGATTGATCGGTGGCGCGTCGCTCGCCGTGCTCGGTCAGGTCGACGAGCAGTGGGAGCTGTTCGCCGTCTACGCCGTGTTCGCTGTCGGTTTCGCCGCCGCCGGGTTGGTCCCGATGACCACGGTGGTCACCCGGTGGTTCCATGCGCGCCGCTCGGTCGCACTGTCGATCGCCTCGACGGGGCTGTCGGTCGGCGGGATCCTGATCACGCCGGTGGCCAAGGGCTTGCTCGACAGCCGTGGATTGTCTGCCGGGACGCCGTGGCTCGGTGTGTTGTTCGTGATCGGTGTCGTGCCGGTCACGTTGCTGCTCGTCAAGCCCGACCCCGAGCCACTCGGCTGGGCGCCCGACGGCGTGCGCCGCGCTGCAGGCGAGAGTGCCCCGCCGCTCACCGGGACGCCCTTCGCCGAGGCGGTGCGCAGCCGGTTCTTCATCGCCGTCACGATCGGCTACATCTTCGCTCTCGGATCGCAGGTCGGCGGCATCCAGCAATTGGTCAAGCTGGTCGAAGATCGCACGACGCCCGAGACGGCGCAGTTTGCCATCACGGTGCTTGCGGCAACGTCGGTGGTCGCTCGCCTGATCGGTGGGCGCGTCGTCCAGCTCGTGCCGATGGTGAGATTTTGCGTGACGCTGGCCGTGCTGCAGAGCGTGGCCCTCGGGCTCCTGGGGTTCGCCGAAGCGCGGTGGCTGATCTTCGTGGCGATCATCATCTTCGGCGCCACTGTCGGCAACATCTTAATGCTCCAACCGCTCTTGATCGCCGAGCGCTTCGGTGTGCGCGACTATCCACGCATCTTCGGCCGATCACAGTTCGTCGCCGTCGTCGGCACGGCCGGTGGGCCGCTGCTCATCGGGTGGCTGTTCGACGTCGCCGGGTCGTATCGGATCCCGTATCTCGCTGCTGCCGGGTGTGCGCTGGTCGGCGCGCTCATCCTCACCCAGGGCGGTCCGGCTACCGTGCCCGCCGATGAGCACTGAGGCCGACGGCATCCACCCCAACGTCCAACGAGTCGTCGACGCAGGTCGCGCCCTCGGTGTCGACGTCGTGACCCAACGATTTCCCGACGGGACGAAGACTGCTCGCGACGCGGCGACGGCGATCGGGGTCGATGTCGGTCAGATCGTGAAGAGCCTGATTTTCGCTGTCGACGACGAGGTCGTGTTGGCCTACGTGAGCGGAGCCAACCAACTCGACGAGTCCAAACTCGCCGCGGCGGCCGGGGGCACCGAATGCGCCCGCGTCGACGCCGACCGGGTGCGGGCCAGCACCGGGTTTCCGATCGGCGGCGTACCGCCATTCGGCCACGACAGCGAATTGCGCGTGTTCGTCGATCCGGATCTGCTGACCTACCACGAAGTGTGGGCGGCCGCCGGCACCTGGCACGACGTGTTCCCGTTGCCGCCCTCGGCCCTGGTGGAGGCCGCAGGCGGCACGGCGGTCGAGCTCGCTCGACGCTGACGGGTTACGCGCCGCCTTTGGCGGCGCTGGCGAACAGGTCGCTCGGGATGGCGATGAACGTGCCACTGGCGCGTGCGTACACCTCGGGATCGGGTGCATCGCTCGTCAGTTCTCCCGCGATGAACAGTTTGCGCCGCTCTCGCCCGGCGAGCCGGACCCGGCACTGCAGTGGTTCGTGCACCGGCACACCGGCCTCGTATCGAATCGTCAGTTCACCCGTGAACGCAGGCTGTTGTTCGACGGTGAGCACGAACCCCATCACGTCGTCGAACAACGCGGCTGTGACACCGCCGTGGGCGCGGCCCGGGGCTCCCTCGTGGGCCGAATCGAGGGTGACATAGGCGACCACTTCGTCGCCGTCACGCACGATGCGTGGATCGACACCGAGCGGTGACGCTCGTCCGGAGATCGGACGTTCGTCGAAGCTGAACATCTCATGGCCATCGCCCGGCGCTGGGCCCCAGTCGCCGGTCGGACGCTCGATCACACGCTGTCGGCGTTCGCCTTCGGCGAGTGTTGCGGCCCAACGACGGAGTTCAGCGGTGAACGCTTCGATGGTCGCAGTGTCGGCGTGATGACCGATCAGTGCATGCCCGACATCGCGCACCGCTCGTCCGGCGTCGGCGCGGGCATCGGCATGTTCCTCGGGGAACGGCGACGCACCTCGACGCGTTGGCTGATGCTCGCTGTCGGCCACTGCGGCTCAGCCCGACGCCGGCGGCTCTGATGTCGCTCGGTCGAGTGCGTCGGCCAGGGTGTTCCAGCTGAGGACCGCGCACTTGATGCGAACGGGAAACTTGACCACACCCTGCAAGGCTTCGAGGTCGCCGAGAGCGATGTCGTCGTCGCCGGGCTGTAGTTCGATGCCCTCGATCGACATCAACGACTTGAAGCGGCGGATCAGGGCGCGTGCCTCGCCGGCGGTCTTGCCGATCACTGCCTGGCTCATCATCGACGCCGACGATTGGCTGATCGAGCAGCCCTGCCCGCCGATCTTCACGTCGGACACCGTGGCCGCATCGCCCTTCGACGCGTCGTCGACCAGCAGAAAGAGTGTGATCTCGTCGCCGCACAACGGGTTGTGGCCGTTGGTCTCGATCGCGGGTGGCGAGTCGAGCTCGCCGCGGTTCCGTGGCGTGCGGTAGTGGTCGAGGATGATCTCGCGGTAGAGGTCTTCGAGTCCGGGCATGAGAGTCTCGTTTGGCTGACGGTGGTCAGAAACCGAAGATATCGGTGGCGCCGGCCAGGCCCTCCACGAGTGCGTCGACGTCTGCCTCGTCGTTGTACAGGTAGAGGCTGGCGCGGGTTGTCGCGACGACGCCGAGTGTTTTCATGAGCGGCTTCGCGCAATGGTGTCCGGCCCGCACGCACACGTTGCGTTCGTCGAGCACCTGGCTCACGTCGTGCGGGTGCAGGTCGCGGAACGTGAAGCTCAACACCCCGCCGCGGATCTCGACGTTGTCGGGGCCGAAGATCGTGATGTCGTCGGCGAATCGATCGTTGAGTGCATCGAGGGCGTAGCGGGTGAGGTCCATCTCGTGGCGTCGGATTTCCGCAAGCCCGATGCCTTCGAGGAAGTTGATTGCTGCGTGCAGCCCGATCGCCTCGGCGATCGGCGGCGTGCCGGCTTCGAACTTGGCGGGGACCGGCGCGGTGGTGAACCCGTCGAGGCTGACCGTGTCGATCATGTTGCCGCCGCCGAGAAACGGTGGCATCGCGTCGAGAATCTCGGCGCGCCCCCACAACATCCCGATTCCGGACGGGCCGCACATCTTGTGGCTCGAGAAGGCGACGAGGTCGGCATCCCAGGCCTGCACGTCGGCGGCGTTGTGCGGCACGTATTGGCAGGCGTCGACGACCGCCAGTGCGCCTGCGTCGTGGGCCGCCCGGCACAGCTGCGCCGTGGGCGGAATCGTGCCGAGCACGTTGCTCATGGCCGTGAAGGAGAACACCTTGGCTCCATCGAGGAGCTGCCCGAGGTTGGTGAGGTCGAGTTGACCGTCGGGCGTCAGCGGCACGTACCGAATGTCGACCCCGCGTTCGGTCGCGAGCATCTGCCACGGGACGATGTTGGCGTGGTGCTCCATCTCGGTGAGCAGCACGACGTCGCCGGCGCTGAGGTTGGCCCGACCCCACGCCTGCGCGATGAGGTTCATCGACTCGGTGGCGTTCTTGGTGAACACGACCTCGTCGGCCGATGGGGCGTTGATCAGTCGGGCAACGGCCGTTCGGGCACCCTCGTAGGCGTCGGTGGCTTCGCCGGCGAGACGGTACGAGCTGCGGTTGATCGGCGCGTACGACTGTTCGAGAAAGGTGGACATCGCGTCGATCACGGCGCGCGGCTTCTGCGAGGTGTTGCCCGAGTCGAGGTACACGAGCGGCGCGCCGTCGATCTCCCGATCGAGGATCGGGAACTCCTTGCGGATCGTGGCGACGTCGATCGACATGGGAGATCAGGTCACCGCCGTGCGGAACGCGTCGTATCCGTCACGTTCGAGTTGTTCGGCCAACTCCATGCCGCCGCTGGCGACGATCCGTCCGTCGACGAGGATGTGCACGTGGTCGGGGGTGACCTCGTCAAGCAGCCGCTGGTAGTGGGTGATCAGGACCACACCCATCTCGGGGCGGTCGTTGCGCACCTCGTGGATCCCCTGCGCCACGATCCGGAGCGCATCGATGTCGAGGCCCGAGTCGGTCTCGTCGAGGATCGCCACCTCGGGCTCGAGGATCGCCATCTGCATGATCTCGTTGCGCTTCTTCTCGCCGCCCGAGAACCCCTCGTTGAGGTATCGGTCGACGAAGCTCGAGTCCATCCCGAGGCGCTTCATCCACTCCATGGTGGCGAGGCGCAGCTCGAGGACCGACAGATCGATGCCCTTGCGTTGCGAGAGCGCCTGGCGGAGGAACTGGATCACCGACACGCCAGGGATCTCTTGGGGGTACTGGAAGGCCAGGAACACGCCCGCCTTGGCGCGGTCGTCGGGTTCCCACTCGGTGATGTCGTCGCCGCGCAACTGCACCGACCCGTCGGTGACCTCGTACTCGGGGGACCCCATCAGCGTGGCGCCCAGCGTCGACTTGCCCGAGCCGTTGGGACCCATGATGGCGTGGATCTCGCCGGCGCCGACGGTGAGGTCGAGGCCGCGCAGGATGTCGTCGTGGTCGTCCTCGCCGGGTTCGGCGGCCGGCCGTGCGTGGAGGTTCTCGATCCGAAACAAGGCCTCGGTCACGTTGTTCAGGCTAGCGCTGGGCACGGCAATTATCACTACGCCGATAGTGCAAATTACGGTACTGATGTTGCCGCCGCTGCGGTGAGCGAACGCGCCCACTGTGGGCCAATTCGTTCACCGGTAACGGCGCGTCGGTCGTTGCGGTGAGCGAGTGCGCCCCCTGTGGGCCGCTTCGCTCACCGGTCGTGGTCGCGGAGGTCTTCTTTCCAGGCGCGGAAGCGATCGTGGGTGGTGCCGCTGGGTCCGGCACCGGCAGCCGATCCGTCGGGGAACAGCCGCAGCGTGTGCGCGTCGGCGAGGTCGTCGGCCAGTGCCGCCCAGTAGCGCGCGTCGGCGCCTTTGGCGGGACCGGCGCGCCACAACAACCATGGGCCGATACGGCGTTTGTATTCGGCGACGGGCGAGCCGGGCAGGTCCGCTCCGAGTGTGAGCAGATCGGCGGGCGCTTCGACCCATGCCGTGGCGGGGATGTTGCGGTCGCGTATCGGCGTCGGCGGCAGGTCGGCGGTGTGAATCGGTGTGTCGTCGATCGGGCGTTCGTCGTACCGCATCGTGGTGTCGTGTCCGGCTACCAGCCGCGCTCGATCCACTCGTCGAGGTGTGGACGCTCGGTGCCGATCGTGGTGTCGTCACCGTGACCGGGAAGCACGATCGTGTCGTCGGGAAAGGTGAACAGCTTGGAGGTGATCGAATCGATGATCGTGTCGAAGTCGCCGTCGTCGAAGTGGGTGGCGCCAGGCCCGCCCGGGAACAGCGTGTCGCCGGTGAACAGCAGCGGCGTGCCGTCGAGTTTGAACGAGATCGATCCCGGCGTGTGGCCAGGATTGTGGATCGCATGGAGACGAAGCGTGCCGACCTCGATCACCTCGGTGTCGTCGAGGAACACGTCGTAGCCGACCTCGTCGAGCTTCGGCGCGTCGGCAGCGGTGACGGCGACTTCGTAGCCCGCCTCGCGCATCGCCGGCACGGCCTGGATGTGATCCCAGTGGCCGTGGGTTTCGAGCACGCGGCGCACGCCGAGTCGAGCGCACAGCTCGAGAAGCTGTTCGTGTTCGTTCGCGGCATCGAGGAGCACCGCGTCGCCCGTGGCGCAACAACGCACGACGAACACGTTGTTGTCGACCGGGCCGACGACCAGCTTGTGCACCTCGACGTCGGCGTTCGACCAGTGCAGCGTGTTCGACGGCGCAGCCATGAGAGGAGTCTCCCACAGCACCGCTTCATCGAGCGTCGGCCCGTGGTCGTCGACGCCGATGAGGTCGCCAGGCCGCCATGTCGGCTGGACACTGCTGGGCACGACGGCGGTCTCCGGCCTGGCATGGATCCTCGGCTACGCGTGGACGCGGGCGGTGAAGTCGTTGATTTCGATTCCCGTCTTCGGCTTCGACACCGTGCGCGACACGATCGATTACACGGTCAACACTTCACCTATCGCTCACTGCCATTGGCCTTCGGGATTCTCGCCGCTGCCGCAGCGGTGTTGCCGATGCGGCGTGTTCGTGGCGATGTCGCAGACCGTCTAGAACCGGTGGAGGTGTCGTCAGCGTCGGTCGAGGCCGAGCACGCCGAGGGC
>JABSQH010000046.1 GCA_013213745.1 Ilumatobacteraceae bacterium
CGCGACCTTCCCCCCGTTGTCAGGGTGGGCGCGGATCCCTACCCTGGAGCTACTTCAGCCAAAGGAGCATCCATGAACACCAGGACCGAGGTGATTCGTCAGGCCGCCGCGATGAGCACGGACGACGGACGCGAGGCTGAGGGGGGACAAGAACGACAGGCGCAACGCGAGGCCCGCGGACAGGAGGCCGACCGCAGCGTCGCCGCCAGACCTGTGCGGGTCAGCGTCGATCCGATGCGCGCGACGGACCGCTACCGCCTGAGCCTTCCGGGCGCGACCGACGCGCCGAGCTAGTGCCCCTCGCCAGAAGTTCGCGCCATTAGTTTCGAGCTATCCACGGCTGAAGTCATCGCAGTAGCGCTGCAGGGATCGGAGGATCTCGTCGGCCGATTTGGTCCACACGTAAGGCCGTGGATCTTCGTTGTGCGAGTCGAGGAAAGAGCGGATGTCCTTCTCGAGCGCGATGGTTGAGCGATGAACACCGCGCTTGAGCTTTCGACGCGAGAGCAGAGAGAAGAAGCTCTCGACGAGGTTCAGCCAGGACGACTTCGTTGGCGTGAAGTGCATCTGGAAACGCGGATTCCGTAAGAGCCAGCGCTTCACGTCGGGAGTCTTGTGGGTTGCGTAGTTGTCGAGGACGAGATGGACGTCCAGATCAGCGGGCACGCTGCAATCGATCTCGTTGAGGAATCGAATGAACTCCTTCGCCCGGTGCTTTCGGAAGCACTTGCCGATCACCCGCCCAGTCGCCACATCGAGGGCCGCGAACAGCGTCGTCGTCCCGTGCCGAATGTAGCGATCGGTTTGCCTTTCGTTGACCGTTGGGCGCAGCGGCAACATCGGTTGCGCCCGATCCAACGCCTGAATCTGGGACTTCTCGTCGACGCAGAGGACGAGAGCGTTGTCCGGTGGCCGCATGTAGATACCGACGACATCCCGGACCTTCTCAACGAAGAACGGATCCCCCGACAGGGAGAACGAGTCCATGCGATGCGGCTTGAGTCCGAACGCTCGCCAGATCCGTCCGACGCTCGACGCCGAGATTCCCATCGCTTCCGCCATGGTGCCCTGGCTCCAGTGCGTCGCGTTCTTCGGCTTTTCATCGAGCGTCTTGCGAATGGTCAAAGCGACCTTCTCGTCATCGATCGATCGAGGTGCGCCGAGCCTCGGCGCGTCGAACAGCCCCTCCAAGCCATCCGCTAGAAAACGGGCTCGCCACTTTCCGACGGTCTGCACCCTGACGCCCAGCAACTCCGCAACGTCCGTGTTGTCGACGCCCTTCGCGCACTCCAGCACGATCCGCGCACGCATCACGAGCAACTGTGTCGAGCTTCTTCGGCGCACGATCGCTTTCAGTTGCTCGCACTGCTCCTTGCTCAGCTCGAGCTTCGCCTTGGGGCGTCCCATCCGAACGATTCTGGCCATGTCGGCCCGTACGTTCACCATCCATGACCAGGCCAAACTTATTGCGCAAACTTGCGACGAGGGGGACTAGTGGGGTGAGTCGAAACTTCGGTAGATAAGTTGGCCCGGATGGCTTGCTGATTCGTACGTGCTCATGAGGTGAGATCATGAGCAAGATGGGCCGACCGAAGGCAGTTCTGAAACTGGCGCCAGAGGAGCGCGAGGTCCTGGAGCGGTTCGTCCGTCGACGGACGCTGGACAACTCGTTGGTCATGCGAGCGAGGATCGTGCTTCGCTGCGCAGCAGGCCTGGATAACACCGACGTAGCCGAAGAGCTCGGGCTCGGAACAGACACCGTTGGCAAGTGGCGCAGACGCTTCATCGAGAAGCGGCTCGATGGTCTGCTTGACGAGCCACGAGTAGGTCGTCCGCGATCGGTGACGGACGAAGATGTCGAGCAGATCATCGACACGACGCTGCACGTGAAACCGCGATCCGGAACGCACTGGAGTAGCCGGATGCTCGCTGAGCACCTGGGCCTTTCCCAAAGCGCTGTCGCTCGTGCGTGGAAAGCGTTTGGGCTGCGCCCTGATCGTGTGGAGTCCTTCTCGCTGTCGAAGGATCCGCAGTTCGTCGAGAAGGTCCGCGACATCGTAGGGCTCTACATGTCGCCTCCGGACAACGCGCTTGTTCTATGCGTCGACGAGAAGTCTCAGATGCAGGCGCTGGATCGCTCGCAGCCGCTTCTGCCCATGGTCATGACGCATCCTACGCGTCGCACACACACCTACATCCGCCATGGCACCACGTCCCTGTTCGCTGCACTGGACATCGCGACTGGGCGCGTGATTGGCAAGACCTTCCGCAGGCATCGCTCGGTCGAGTTCCGCAAGTTCCTCGACCAGATCGACAAGTCGGTCCCTGCCGAACTTGACGTCCATCTCGTCATGGACAACTACGCCACCCACAAGACAGAGGCCGTGAAGAGGTGGCTGCTTCGCCGACCACGGTTCCACGTCCATTTCACGCCGACGAATTCCTCGTGGCTGAATCTCGTCGAGAGCTTCTTCTCGATCATCACGCGCAGAGTCACCGCCCGCGCTGTTCATCGCAGCACCAAGGCACTCGAGCGCGACATCCGTGCATTCCTCGAAGCGCACAACGAGGACCCGAAGCCCTTCGTCTGGACCAAGAACGCTGATCAGATCCTCGATAGCTTGCGGCGCTACTGCGAGACCGCAAACCAGGTGCGACACGAGCAAACTCACAGGGCGAATCTCTGACTCACCCCACTAGCATCGCGCGCATGGTGCTCGCCGCACGACCGCTGCTCGCCCTCGCCACGTTCGCCGCATGCACGGCCTGCCACACCACGGCGCTGCCCGGGGCCGGGCTGCGCATGAACGAGCTGCAGGTCATCGGAGCCGATGGTCCCTTCCTCGATCATGGTGCTGCGGATGAACTCTCCGATCTGCTGCCAGTAGTCGCGACCCATGCCGATGATCGGAA
>JABSQH010000047.1 GCA_013213745.1 Ilumatobacteraceae bacterium
CACACCGCCGGCCTGCGACCCGCCAACCGATGGCGACGTCCTTGCCGCCGAGAGTCTCGGCGGGCTGCTTCGCAGCTATCGACGCGCGGCCTGACGGCCCTACTCCTTCACGACAGGCTGGTTACCGACATCGTGTCACAGACCGCCCTATGAGAGCCACTCCGGTTCGCCCAAGCGGAGCCACCGCCAGTTCGGCCAAACGGAGCCAGGCCAGTTCGGCAGAACGGAGCCACCCTGGTTCGGCAGAGCGGAGCCACCCGTGACAGGTTGATCCGGAAGCACGTCTGGAACTGGGTGAGCCCCCTGCCACCCGGGATCTTCGAGGGATCACCAAACCCTCTCGAGGAACCAGATGGGCAGGAGGCTCAGCATGCATCGTCTACAAGATCTCGTCCGACTCCACCGCGAAGGCGTCCCCGGCCGCACGGCGGCCCGACTTCTGAAGATGGGGCGCAACACGATCGCCCGCTACACCAAGGCGCTGGCGACGGCCGGGCTGCTGGACGGCAATCCGAAGGATCTCCCCACGATGGAGACCCTGCGCGCGGCCGTCGACGAGCATGCGCCCGCCAAGACGCCGAAGCAGCAGAAGTCGTCGATCGAGCGCTGGTTGCCGATCGTCGACAGCAAGTACGCCGCCAAGGTCCCGCCGACGGCGATCTACGACTTCTTGAGACTCGAGCACGCAGACTTCGACGGGAGCCTGTCAGCCATCAAGCGCCGTTGCGCCGCCCTGCGTCGAGCAGCCGGAGTCCAACCAGAAGACGTGACGATGCCCGTCGACACCGTTGCCGGTGACGTCGCGCAGGTCGACTTCGGCTACGTCGGCAAGCTCTTCGACCCGGACGCGGGCAAGGAGAAGAAGGCCTGGGTGTTCGTGATGACGCTCGGCTACAGCCGCCACATGGTCGCGCGCATCGCCTTCGACCAGAAGGTGGAGACCTGGCTGCGCCTGCACATCGAGTGCTTCGAGGAGCTCGGCGGCGTGCCGAAGACGGTTGTGCCAGACAACCTGAAGTCTGCCGTGACGCGTGCGGCCTTCGGCGTCGACGACGAGACCGTGCTCAACCGCAGCTACCGAGAACTGGCTCGGCACTACGGCTTCGTCGTCGACCCAACGCCGCCGCACAGTCCTGAGAAGAAGGGCAAGGTCGAGTCGTCGGTGCGCTACGTGAAGTCCAACTTCTTCAAGGCGCACGCACCCGCCGACATCCGCGATGCCCGCGTTTGCCTGCAACGATGGATGGTCGACATCGCCGGCCAGCGTCGTCACGGCACCACCGGCAAGCGGCCAGTAATCGTCTTCGAGCAGCACGAGAAGGCATCGCTCAGGCCACTGCCCCGCGAACGCATGACGCTGGCCGTCTGGCATCGAGCCAAGGTCCACCGCGACTGCCACGCCGTGTTTCGCGGCGAGTTCTACTCAGCTCCCTGGAACCTCGTTGGCAGGCACATAGAGCTGCGTGCGACGCGATTCACGGTCACCGTCTACTGCGACGATCAGTACATCTGCACGCACGAACGGGTCGCGCGCGGCAAGCGCGCAACCATCGAATCGCACCTCCCGGACCAGCGCTCCGCGCTGCGCCAACGCAGCCGCGATCACTGGCAGTCGCTGGCCTACGAGATCGGCAAGCCTGTCGGCGACTACGTGGCAGCGATCTTCGATTCGGACGACGTGCTCCAGAAGCTGCGCCAGGTGCAGGCAGTCGTCACGCACTTGCAGACCTTCCCGCCGGAGCGCGCCAACGCGGCGTGCATCCGCGCGATGCACTACGGCAACCAGTCCTACGCCGGGATCAAAGACATCCTCCGGCGCGGCCTCGACCTGATTCCGATCCCCGGCGGTGGCAATCGTCTTGCCAAGCACTGGTCGACCAAGCCGCGCTTCTCCCGTGTCCCATCAAGAGCCACCGATGACCACGATCCAAGACCTGACCAGCGTGCTGAAGAAGCTCCGACTCTCTGGAGTCCTCGAGACCATGGAACTCCGCGAGCGGCAAGCGAGTGATGACAACCTGACCAACCGCGACTTCCTGTTCCACGTGCTCAACGACGAAGTCGAGCGGCGCGAAGCCAAGCAGCTTCATCTGCGCCTGCGACGCGCCGCCTTCGACAGCCAGCGGACCATCGAGGACTTCGACTTCACCTACAACCCGCAGATCCCCAAGGCGAAGGTCGTCGACCTGGCGACGTGCCACTTCGTCGAGCGCCACGAGAACGTGTTGCTCGTCGGCCCGACCGGCGTCGGCAAATCGCACCTCGCGCAAGCGCTCGGGCATCGTGCGTGTCGCGCTGGTTACTCGGTGCTCTACATCGCCGCGCACGAGATGCTGACCAAGCTACGCGCGTCGCGCGCCGACGGCAGCTACGACCGCTGCCTCGCCAAGTTCGCCAGTCCTGACCTGCTGATCATCGATGATCTCGGCCTGCGGCCGCTGGAGAACGACGAGCCGATCGATCTCTACGAAGTGATCCGGCAGCGCTACGAGCGCGGCGCGATGATCGTGACCAGCAACCGCGCCATCGAGGAATGGCCGCCGCTCTTCATCGACGAGTTGCTGGCCAGCGCCGCGATGGAACGTGTCCAGCACCACGCCCACGTCGTCGTCATCGAGGGGCGGTCCTTCCGTCAGCCGAGGAGCGCGTAGTGGCTCCGTTTGGCCGAACTGGGGCCGATTCGTGCGCGGCGCGATCGGGCTTCTGTGCCGGCCCGTAGACGCGGTTTGTCCCGACCCGAATCCGGCTCCGCGAGGTGGCTCCGTTTGGCCGAACTGGGGTGGCTCCGATCAGGCGGTCCTTGACAACCGCTGCCCTCCCGACGAACGCGGCGATCTCTGCTGACACGTCGTCGCGACTGCCGAAGTGGCAATCGCAACGACTGCGCCGACGCGAACACAACCGGCCCGCGCCAGGCGCGCACGACCTACTGCCCCTCGATCGCGCCGGTGTTCGTCGTAGGTCCGCTACGCTCGACACCGTTGTACGACGTGCGCACCCCGTTGAACGACGACGCCTGCAGCGCCGGGCTCGACGGCAGCAGAGAGAAGTCCGCGCTGGAAGGGTCTGCGAACAGCGGGTTCGTGGTCAGGTTGCCGCTCGTCGAGATAGAGCCGTTGAACTCCGAGTTGCCGTTCGGACAGTAGGCAATGTTGTCGCCAACGTGCGTTGTGTCGGCGGACGTGACATTGCAGAAACGCACCGGCGCTCCCGTCTCGCGGTAGGCCGTGTTGAACTCGAGAC
>JABSQH010000048.1 GCA_013213745.1 Ilumatobacteraceae bacterium
ACCGTCGGGGATCCGCCCCAGCTTCTTGATGTCGACGTGCACGAGCTCGCCGGGTCTGGCCCGCTCGTAGCGTCGGATCACCTCACCGGTCGGACGATCGATCCAGGCGAGACGGTTGAGTCCGAGACGTGCGCTGACCCCCGTGTAGTGGTCCACCTGTTGTGCGAGTCCGTTGCCCCAGGATGGGGCGGAGGAGGACCACGACATGTCCAAGAGAAGGCGGCATACGCCTGACCAGATCATCCGCAAGCTCACCGAGGGTGGAAGTACCCCGGGTTGACGGACATTCGAGCTGAGGCGACCGTGGTCGTCTTGGAAAGGAAGTCCAGATGCCTAGACCACACCCTCCCGAGTTCCGTCAGCGAGCGGTCGATCTTGCGCGGATGCGTGAGAAGCCGGTCGCTCAGATCGCGGAGGATCTCGGGATCTCCGACAGTTGTTTGCGGAACTGGATGCGCCAGGCCGACCTCGATGAGGGTCGCCGCTCCGACGGTCTGAGCACCGCCGAACGCGAGGAGCTTGTCGAGTTGCGTCGTGAGCTGAAAGTGGCCCGTCTCGAGAACGAGATCCTCAAGCGTGCGTCGGCGTATTTCGCTCGGGAGAATGTCCTCCCAAAATGATCTACGCCTTCATCGCCGAGCGTTGCTCGGATCTGCCTGTCTCGGTGTGCTGCCGGGTGATGGGGGTGTCCACGTCGGGCTTCTATCAGCGTCGAGCGTGTCCGGTGACCGACCGCGAACTCGCTGAGGCGTGGAGGGCGAACACGGTGCACGACATTTGGAAGATGTCCCGCCATTCCTATGGGATGCCCCGCATCCGCAACGAGCTACGCCTCGGTCACCGCGAAGGCTGTTCGCGCACGACCGTTGCTCGCCTGATGGACATCTGCGGCGCTGTGGGCATTCACTACAAGAAGCGAAGCGGCTGCACCCGACCCGGTGACGGCGACACCGCCGACGACCTGGTCAACCGGGCCTTCGACCCCGACGGCCCCGACCGGCTCTGGGTCATGGACGTCACCGAACACCCCACCGGGACCGGAAAGGTGTACCTGGCCGTTGTCTTGGACGCGTGGTCGCGGCGAGTTGTGGGCTGGTCGATCGCTGATCACCTCCGAGCCGAGCTCGTCGCCGACGCTGTGCAGATGGCCAGCTGGCGGCGCCAGCCACCCAAGGGTCAGACGATCGCTCATTCCGATCACGGCTCCGCGTACACATCGTGGCTATTCGGCAACCGTCTCCGCTCAGCAGGACTGCTGGGGTCGATGGGCACCGTTGGAGACTGCTACGACAACTCTGTAGCCGAAGCGTTCTTCTCAGGGCTGCAGCGCGAACTCCTCGACCAGCGGACCTGGCACAGCCGCGACCAGCTCGCTGTCGCGATCTTCGACTGGATCGAAACCTGGTACAACCCCGACCGTCGCCACAGCTACAACGACGGCGTCAGCCCCATCGACTACGAGACCGCACAAGCGGCATGAACCCCACACACCACCTGTCCGTGACACCGGGGTACTTCCAAGGCGGGTCACGGCGGCGTGGAACACTGGACGACGATGACCGCAACGATCGTGACCGGCTCTCAGGAACTGTTCTGGCGCCACTCCGCTCCGCTACGGGTTGCCCACCAGTTGCGCTCGCAGAACCGTCTGGCCGCCACCGTGTTGGCGGCCATCTGCGCGTTCACGCTCCTGCTCACCGTCGCTGCGAGCGTGTCGAGCCTCGCCGCCCCAGGATCAGAAACACGCGTCGCGGCCCAAACCGACACCTCGGCCTCTCTCGTCGGGTTCGGAGGCGCCGAAACCCCAACAACCGTCGGGCCAAACAGCGTCTACAGCTACGACGCCATGTCGGGGTGTTGTGTTGCCCCAAGAACGGCACTGTCCCCTGGGCAGCTTCCTTCGGTAGACGAGATCAATGCGATCAACCGTGGGTTTGGGGGGTCGACGAC
>JABSQH010000049.1 GCA_013213745.1 Ilumatobacteraceae bacterium
AAAAAATAATCAGTTATTTGTTACATAAAATGTTAAAAAATCTGAATTTCATATTGCATATCTCATCTAAAATCAATCTAAATTGATGCACACGTAAAAAAGAAAAAGAAAACATCATATTTCGGCAAAGAAAAAATGAAAAAAGATTATCACATAAAAATATGATAAAACTAAATTGTTTTAGATTTTCAAATATTACATTTGTCCTAAAACTATAAAAAATGACTGCTTTATAATAACCGCTTCTGTAATTTTGTTGTTTTCTTTAATTTCATACATCAAAACTTTCATGACAAAAATATATTTTATATAAATATATAATTTCGAAAAGAAAATATTAAAATCACGCACATCCAGTGAAGGGATTTAATGCTCCCAGGGATTTAATGCTCCCACTTAGACAGGTTGCATCAATGTTTTGCTTGTAACTTCTTGTATTTTCAATTTTTTCAACTAATTTTTTTTCTAGATTTTTTTTCATGTAATCGAGTGTATTTTAAATTTAAATTTGGAATAAAAAAAAATAGAATCATTCAGTTATTGAGTCAGCAAAATCAATGGTTTCCTCAAAAAATGAACCAAAAAAATCAGGTGTTTTTTGCGTATGATTTTAAATGAAATTAAAGAAATATTTATTGCTAATGGAATTGAAAAAAAACTTGCGGAAAATGTTCTCATGCATGTTATTATGTCCAGAAAAAAAAATTAGAAAAATTACAAAAATAGTTTTAGAGATACGATACAATATTTTTATGTTTGCAAGTGGGAGCATTAAATCCCTGGGAGCATTAAATCCCGTTTTGGTATATGTGTATTTAGGGATTTAATACTCCCAGTGAGTAAAAGTGTATATTTTATACTCTGATTGCTAAAAAGTTAAAAAAATCGATTTTTTACATAAAAATACTACGTTACAAAAAAAAAACTATGATGATACGGCCAAAATAATAAAAACTAGTGTCAAAACAAAAAAATTTGAAAAAAATATTTTATAAGCAATTTGAATTTTGTTTTGTAGCAAATAAACTGAAATATCGGTTTTTGGCAGATTAAAATTGTGTTTTGGAGCAAATAAACAACTTCATCGTGATCTAGGCAAAAATTTAACCCTGGGAAAGTACTTTCAAAATTTTCCTAAACTCAAAATTCGCCAAGATACAGTGGTTTCAAAATTTTCAAAAACTTGAAATTTTGACAACTTTGAAAAATAACCATTCGAAGATTCTCAAAATTGCAAGTTTTTGAAAATTTTGAAACCACAGTATCTTGTCGAATTTTGAGTTTAGGAAATTTTTGAAAGTACTTTCCCAGGGTTAAATTTTTGCCTAGATCACGATGAAGTTGTTTATTTGCTACAAAACACAATTTTAATCTGCCAAAAACCGATATTTCAGTTTATTTGCTACAAAACAAAATTTAAATTGCTTATAAAATATTTTTTCAATTTTTTTTGTTTTGACACTAGTTTTTATTATTTTGGCCGTATCATCATAGTTTTTTTTTTGTAACGTAGTATTTTTATGTAAAAAATCGATTTTTTTAACTTTTTAGCAATCAGAGTATAAAATATACAC
>JABSQH010000005.1 GCA_013213745.1 Ilumatobacteraceae bacterium
GACTGCGTTCGGCCTGCAGCCGCTCGTCGTGCTCATCGAGGACGACGACCGCAGCCAGGTCTGGACACGGCGCCCAGGCTGCGGTCCGCGGTCCGATGACGACGTCGACACCACCGGCAGCCCTGGCCCACTCCCCCGGCGCTTCGGCGACGGTCAGCCCCGCACGACGCAGCCGGACGGCGATGAGCGACGCCTCCGCAGCGACGGGCGTGACCACCAAGGTCGGCCCGGTCGCCGCGGCTGACAACAGCGACGGAACGACATCGGTGCGCGGCGGCAGCCGCAACACTCCCCCGCCGCGAGCGAGCAGGGCGGTCGTCGCCGGTGACGCCGGACCCGGTGCACTTCCCGTGCGCTGCGAGTCCGGGAGGTTGGTCACGGCTCGAGGTGGCGACGCCGCGACGAGGAACGGGCGGATCCGAACAGCGGCCCACCGAGTGGTCGCCCACTCGGCAAGGTCGATCATGGCTTGGTCGGGGCCGACCCCGGTGAGCTTGGCGATCGGTTTGAGCGGCCGCGGACCCGGCTCGCCATGTCGCTCGAGCACCCATCCACCCACACGCCGACCGTGCAGGTCGATGCGCACCAGCGTGCCGACGGCGATGCGATCGGCGAACTCGTCGGGGACGAGGTAGTTGAAGGTCTTGTCGAGGCCGGTCAGATCCGGCAGTACACGAGCGACGTGCACCGCCGCAGCCCGCTCAGACGCCGAGCGCCGACTTCAGCTCGTCGAGCTTGCCGAGCTCTTCCCACGGGAACCCGGCACGACCGAAGTGGCCGTACGCCGCCGTGCGGCGGTAAATCGGACGCTTGAGTTCGAGGTCGCGCACGATGGCACCAGGTCGCAGGTCGAAGGTCTCCCGCACCGCCTGTTCGATATGCGCCGGGTCGACCTGGGAGGTCCCGAAGGTCTCGATCAGGATCGACATCGGCTGCGCCATCCCGATGGCGTAGGCCAGTTGCACTTCACAGCGGTCGGCGGCGCCTGAGGCGACGACGTGCTTGGCCACCCACCGTCCGGCATAGGCGGCCGAACGGTCGACCTTGCTCGGGTCCTTGCCCGAGAACGCACCGCCACCGTGACGACCCATGCCACCGTAGGTGTCGACGATGATCTTCCGGCCGGTGAGTCCAGCGTCGGCGTACGGACCGCCCCGTACGAAGTGGCCGGTCGGATTGACGTAGACGTCGTAGTCGTCGTCGGCGAATTCCTCGGGGATCGTGGCGCGGATCACCTGATCGGTGAGATCGGGACGGATCACGGTGTCGCGGTCGACCCCGTCTTGGTGCTGCGTCGAGATGAGGACCCCTTTGAGGGCAACGGGCTTGCCATCTCGGTACTCGAAGGTCACCTGAGTCTTGCCGTCAGGTCGCAGATACGGCACCTGGCCCGACTTGCGGACCTCGGCGAGACGCTCGGCCAAGCGGTGTGCCGTCCAGATGGGCAGCGGCATCAGGTCGGCGGTCTCGTTGCACGCGTAACCGAACATCATCCCCTGGTCGCCGGCACCCTGGAGATTGAGGATGTCCTCGCCCGAGTGGCCACTGCGCACCTCCTCTGAGGCATCGACGCCCTGGGCGATATCGGGGCTCTGCTCGTCGATCGACACGATCACACCACAGGTGTGGCCGTCGAAGCCGTAGAGCGCATTGTCGTAGCCGATGCTGATGATCGCCTCGCGGGCGATCTTGGGGATGTCGACGTATGCCGACGTGGTGATCTCGCCGGCGACGACACACAGACCAGTCGTCAGCAGGGTCTCGCAGGCGACACGCCCATCGGGGTCGTTCGCCAGAATTGCGTCGAGGACGGAGTCGGAGATCTGATCGGCCATCTTGTCGGGATGGCCTTCGGTAACGCTTTCGGAGGTGAAGGTGAAGGTGCTCATGAGTGGTGGGGTCGCGATCCTGTAGTTGTTCGGTCCACGGCGTCGTGGGACTGACGAATGTCGACGATGGCGTCGATCACGGCCCGGGCGACATCTCGCTTGGCGGCGAGGTCGATCTCGACAGGCTCCGCGTCGGGCCGCATCAGCGTAACCGCATTGGTGTCGTGGGCGAAGCCCACTCCATCTGCACTCACGTCGTTGGCGACGATGAGATCGAGTTGTTTGCGATCGAGTTTGTCCTGGGCGTTGGCGACCAGGTCGTCCGTCTCGGCGGCGAACCCGACCAACGTCTGGCCGGGCCGCTTGCTCGAACCGAGTTCCGCAAGGATGTCGGCGGTGGGAACGAGTTCGATCGTCGGTGCTCCGTCGCGTTTCTTCAACTTGGACGAACTCGGGGCGACAGGCCGGAAATCAGCGACTGCCGCCGCCATGATGGCGACGTCGGCCTGGGCAGCCGCTGCCATCATCGCCGCCCGCATCTGTTCGGCGGTTTCCACGGCGACTACGTCGACCACGCCACTCGGCGCCGGGAGATCGACGGTCGAGACCAAGGTCACCTGGGCGCCGCGTGCCGCCGCCTCGGCGGCCACTGCGTAGCCCTGCTTCCCCGAGCTGCGATTGGCGATGACACGGACCGCGTCGATCGGCTCGCGGGTCCCGCCGGCCGACACGCACACCCGTGTCCCGAGGAGATCTCGAGGAACGGCCGATCCGTGATCGAGCACGCGGTGGACTGCGCTGACGATGTCGGCAGGCTCGGCCAGCCGGCCAGCGCCCACGTCGCCGCCCGCGAGTCGGCCCACACCGGGCTCGACGATGTGCACGCCGCGTGTGCGGAGTACGGAGATGTTGTCGGCGACCGCTGGGTGCTCCCACATCTCGGTGTGCATCGCCGGGCAGACGACCACGGGCGCGCGCGTCGCCAGCAGTGTGTTGGTCAAGAGATCGGTCGACAGGCCCATCCGGTAGGCGGCGATCACTCGCGCCGTCGCCGGAGCGACGACGATCAGGTCTGCGCCCTGGCCGAGGGCGGTGTGTGGGATCGGGGTACTCGGATCGTCCCACAGCCGGGTGTGCACCGGTTCAGACGCCAGCGCACTGACGGTGGTGGCACCGATGAAGCGCTCTGCGCCGGCGGTCATCACGGGAACGACGTGGGCACCGTCGTCGACGAGGCGACGGAGCACCTCGACGGCTTTGTAGGCGGCAATGCCACCGGTGATGCCGAGAACCACCCGGCGGCCGGTCAGCGGCCCCGGCTCGGTCATCGTGGGCGACTCAGGCGTTGTCGCCGGACTCGCCGAAGGCCTCGGCCGCGTCGGCCATCGCCTGTGCTTCGGCCTCAGGGTCGTACTCGGGCTCCTCGGGCGCTTCGGTCCACACGATCTTCTCTTCGGAAATCTCCTCGAAGGCGATCGACAGTGGCTTGCGAGCCACGGACGACACCTGAGGAGGAATCATGTGACCGAGCCCGTCGCCGAGCTGATTGAAGTACGAGTTGATGTTGCGGGCCCGCCGCGAAGCGAGCGTGACCAAGGAGAACTTGGAGTCGACGCGACCGAGTAGAGACTCGATGGGCGGCGTGATCATGGTGTCGTGGTCGAGCGCCATAGCAGCGTAACCCTACCGGGAGCCGGCAATGATCGCTTCGAGTTCTCCCACGGTGTCCATCAGGTCGTCGTTGACGACGAGATGGTCAGCGACCTCTCGACCGATCGGTTCTTCGAACTCCGCCTTCTTCAGCCGGGCGAGCACCTTGCTGTCGGGGTCACCGCGTCCGCGCAGCCGGCGCTCCTGTTCCTCCCGACTCGGCGGAAGCACGAAGATCAGCACCGCCTCGGGATGACGCTGTTTCACTTGTTGTGCGCCGTCCAGCTCGATCTCGAGCACCACGTCGCGGCCGTGCGTACCGATATCGAAGTCAGGTACCGGGCTCCCGTAGTAGTTGCCGAGGAACTCGGTCCACTCGAGGAACTGGCCGGCAGCAACCTGCGCCTCGAAGGTCGCCGAGTCGGTGAAGACGTACGCATCGGGGTCTTCGCCATCGCGCCGCTCGCGAGTGGTCCACGATCGGCTCAGCCACAGCGCCGGGTTGCGACGGCACAGTTCGGACACGATCGTGCCCTTTCCGACCCCGCCGGGGCCCGACACCACAAATATCAAGGGCGGAAAGTCAAGGACGGAAAATCAAGGACGGAAGATCAAGAACGAGCGATCACGGGCGCAGAATCAGACGCAGCACTCACGGGCGAGAAGATCCACGGTGACCCGAACGGTTCAGTCGCCGAGCTGTTCGAGCAGCTTTTGCTTCTGCTGTGGACCGAGGCCCTGCACGCGTCGATTGTCGGCGATGTGGACGTCTTCCATCACGCGACGGGCTTTGACCTTGCCGACACCAGGGAGCGACTCGAGCAGCGACACGACCTTGAGTTTGCCGACGTTGACGTCGTCGGATTCGAGCGCTTCGGTGAGGGTCATCGACCCCATCTTGAGGCGAGCCTTGATCTCGGCTCGTGCGGTGCGGGCTTCGGCGGCCTTGGCCAGCGCCGCTGCCCGTTGCTCGGGGGTCAACTGCGGTGGAGTTGCCATGTCCTCACGCTAGCGCGCCGATATCGGCGACGCGGTCGACCCCCCGCGAACGGCACCATCCGATGAGCTCGCGCTGGATGCGCAGCGGCGCCCGGGGATCGGCGAACGTCGCCGTTCCCACCTGCACCGCTGATGCCCCGGCGAGAAACATCTCGACTGCGCTCCAACCGTCGGTCACCCCGCCAACGGCGACGATCGGCACGTCGGGCAGCTCCGTGTGGACGTCGTGGACCGCACGCACGGCGACGGGATGCATGGGGGCCCCGGAGAACCCTCCCCCGCCAACGCCGAGGGTGGGCGTCAACGAGTCGGGCGAAAACGACATCCCGAGCAACGTATTGACACACGTGACGGCCTCGGCGCCGGCGGCGACCGCGGCCTCAGCAACGTCGACGATGCGGTCGGTGTTCGCGCTCAGCTTGGCCCAACGAGGTCGCCCACATCCCGCGGTCGCCGCGACCACGGCTGCCGACAGGTCAGCATCGTGGGCGAAGATTCCGCCTCGCCCCTCGAGATTCGGACACGACAAGTTCACTTCGACCGCAGTGAGCTGGTCAGCCGCCGGTGCCAGCGCATCAGCTGCGGCCGCGAACTCATCAACCGATCGACCCCAGATGCTGGCCACGATCGTCGCTCCGCTCGCCGTCAGCTGCGGTAGCCGGTCGCGACGCCACGCGGCGACGCCCGGCCCCTGCAGCCCCACCGCATTGAGCATTCCCTGTCCGGCAGGAGCCAGACGCGGCGCAGGATTGCCCGGCCACGGCATGACCGACAGCGACTTCGTGACGACGGCTCCGAGATCTGCGAGATCGAAGTACGGCGCGAGCTCCGACCCGTATCCAGCGGTCCCCGACGCCGTCATCACCGGCGCGTCGAGCGTCACACTCCCGATCCGCACCTGCGTCTCGACCGCGTGCGCAGAGGTCATCGACGGGTCATGCCGGCGCTCCGGCGGCGTGATATCGCTGGAGTGAGTGCACCTCGACCGCTGCGCCTCGCTGCGACAGACCCTCGGCGGCGGCCAACGCGGCGCTCACCGTGGTGACACATCCCACCCGGTGGAGGCTCGCCGCCTTGCGGATGTGTTCGCCGTCGCTCCGGCCGATGCGCCCGCGCGGCGTGTTCACGACGAAGGAAATCTCTCCCGCTGCGATCAGGTCGACGGCGGTGACGCCACCCGTCCGTTGATCCTGGACCTTGTCGAGGCGACGATCGACGGCCAGACCGAACCGTTCCAGATAGTCGGCCGTGCCGGCGGTTGCTGCGATCGACAGCCCGAGTTCGCGCAGTCGACGAGCGACGACCAATCCCGCCGGTTTGTCGGGATCGGCGAGCGAGAGAAACACCGTCCCACTGGTCGGCAAGACGGTGCCGGCGGCAAGCTCGGCCTTGTCGAAAGCGCTGGCGAAGCGCCCGGCGATACCCATGACCTCGCCGGTCGAACGCATTTCGGGGCCCAACGCCGGATCGACTTCGGGAAAGCGGCTGAACGGCAGGACCGCCTCTTTCACGGCGACATGTCCGCCGACGGGTGCAGGGAGCACGCCGGCCTCGCGGAGTTCGGCGAGGGTTTCGCCGAGCATCACCCGTGTCGCCACCTTCGCCAGCGGCACGCCGGTGGCCTTGGCGACGAACGGAACCGTCCGGCTGGCGCGAGGGTTGGCTTCGATCACGTAGACCGTGGTCCCGACAACGGCGTACTGCACGTTGATCAGGCCGCGCACATCGAGGCGTGCTGCGATCGCCGCGGTGTACGACTCGATCACCTCGACCACCCATGGCAACAGCGATGGCGGGGGGATCGCGCACGCCGAGTCGCCCGAGTGCACCCCGGCCTCCTCCACGTGCTCCATCACACCACCGATCAACACCTCACCCGTGGCATCGCGGATCGCGTCGACGTCGACCTCAGTCGCATCGGCGAGGAACCGATCGATCAGTACCGGCCGCTCCGCGGACAGCCCGCCCTCGCGGCCGAGCGTGCCCGCGCCGACTAACTCGGCCATCGCCGACGCGAGGTGGTTGCGATCGTGGACGATCTGCATCGCCCGACCGCCGAGCACATACGACGGCCGCACCAGCACGGGAAAGCCGATCCGATCGGTGATCGCCAGAGCTTCTTCGAGGTCCGTGGCGGTGCCCCCCGGCGGTTGCGGGATCGACAGCTCGTCACAGATCGTGTTCCACCGTTGTCGGTCCTCCGCGGCATCGATCGAGTCGGCGCTCGTGCCGGCGACCAGCTCCTCGGGGAGCTGGCCGGCGAGTTTCAGCGGTGTCTGCCCCCCGAGCGAGACGATCACCGCATCGGGACGCTCGGCGTCGATCACTTCGATCACATCGTCGGTGGTCAGCGGCTCGAAGTACAACCGGTCCGACGTGTCGTAGTCGGTCGACACAGTCTCCGGATTGCAATTGACCATGATCGTCTCGTATCCCGCGTCGGCGGCGGCGAACGACGCGTGGACGCAGCAGTAGTCGAACTCGATGCCCTGCCCGATGCGGTTGGGTCCCGAGCCGAGGATCACCACTTTGCGTCGGTTGGTCGGTAGCGCCTCGTCCTCGTCCTCCCAGGCCGAGTACAGGTAGGGCGTCTCGGCCGCAAACTCCGCAGCACATGTATCGACGGTCTTGTAGGTCGGGTGCACGTCGGCGTCGCGGCGGGCCGCACGCACGACGGCGACGGGTTCACCCCAGAGGTGGGCGATCTGGGCGTCGGTAAAGCCGAGTTGTTTGGCGCGCCGCCAGCCGCGGGGCGACAGCGCCCCCGAGGATTCGGTCGCCAGCTGGTGGCGCATCTCGACGATGCGCGCCATCTGATCGAGGAACCACGGATCGATGTACGTCGTTGCGTGCAGCTCCTCGACCGTCGTACCCCGCCGCAGGAGCTCGGCGATCTGGCCGAGTCGATCGGGCGTCGGCGTGGCCGTCGCCTCGAGGAGTTCATCGGTGTCGGTCTCGGCGAGCAGCTCCTCTGCAGGATCAGCACCGAAGCCGAGACGACCCTGCTCCAGCGAGCGCATCGCCTTTTGCAGGCTCTCGGGGAACGTCCGCCCGATCGCCATCACTTCGCCGACCGACTGCATCTGCGTGACCAGCACGCCGTCGGTCCCGGGCAGCTTCTCGAAGGCCCATCGTGGGATCTTGGTGACGACATAGTCGATCACCGGCTCGAAACTCGCCGGCGTCTGTTTGGTGATGTCGTTCGGCACCTCGTCGAGCCGATAACCGACGGCCAACTTGGCGGCGATCTTGGCGATCGGGAATCCCGTCGCCTTCGACGCCAGCGCTGATGAGCGCGATACCCGCGGGTTCATCTCGATCACCACCTGGCGGCCCGTCTCGGGATCGACTGCGAACTGCACGTTCGATCCACCGGTTTCCACCCCGACCCGGCGGATGCACGCAATCGCGGCGTCGCGCATCTCTTGGTACTCGACGTCGGTCAGTGTCTGGATCGGGGCCACAGTGATCGAATCGCCGGTGTGCACGCCCATCGCATCGACGTTCTCGATGCCGCAGATGATCACGCAGTTGTCGGCGTGGTCGCGCATCACTTCCAGCTCGAACTCCTTCCAGCCCTTGATCGACTCCTCGACCAAGATTTCCGTGATCGGGCTGGCGTCGAGTCCGCCCGAGGCGATCCGCTCGAACTCTTCTGGGGTCTCAGCAATGCCCGTGCCACGACCGCCCAAGATGTACGCAGGTCGAACGATCACGGGCAGGCCGATCCGCCCCACGATCTCGCAGGCCTCGTCCATGGTGCGCGCCGTCCCCGACCGGGGGACATCGAGACCGATCTCGACCATTGCCACCTTGAACCGCTCGCGATCTTCTGCAGTGGCGATCGCCTCGGCGTTGGCCCCGATCATCTCGGGAGTGCCCGGCACACCGATGAGGCCGCGCTCGAACAACTCCATGGCCAGGTTCAGTCCGGTCTGCCCGCCGAGCGTCGGCAGCACCGCATCGGGCTGTTCGGCCTCGATGATGGCTGCCAGGTATTCCCACGTCAGCGGCTCGATGTAGGTCGCATCGGCGAAGTCGGGATCGGTCATGATCGTCGCCGGATTCGAGTTGGCGAGGATCACGCGATATCCCTCGTCGCGCAGTATCCGGCAGGCCTGAGTACCGGAATAGTCGAACTCGCAGGCCTGACCGATCACGATCGGCCCCGACCCGATGATCAGGATCGACTCGATGTCGTCGCGGCGAGGCATCAGCGGCCCTCGCTCATCAGCTCGGCGAACTCGGCGAACATGTAGCGAGCATCGTGCGGGCCGGGGTTGGCCTCGGGATGATGCTGCACGCTGAACGCAAGCGCACCGTCGATGCGCATGCCCTGGCACACGCCATCGTTCAAGTTCACGTGGGTCATCGTCGCCTTCCCGCTCAGGCTGTCTGGATCGACAGCGAAGTTGTGGTTTTGGCTGGTGATCTCCACGCGGCCAGTCGCAATGTTCTTAACGGGCTGATTCCCCCCGTGATGGCCGAAGGGCAACTTGACGGTGTCGGCACCGATCGCCCGTCCGAGGAGCTGGTGCCCGAGGCAGATGCCGAAGATCGGCACCTGTCCGAGCAACTCCGAGATCGTGTCGACGGCATACGGCACCATCGCCGGGTCGCCGGGCCCGTTACTCAAGAACACCCCATCGGGCTCACGGGCCATGATGTCGGCAGCCGACGTCGAGGCCGGCACGACGTCGACGCGTCCGAGGTGCGCCAGGTTGCGGCCGATGTTGCGCTTCATTCCGAAGTCGATGGCCACGATCGTGCGAGTGGCCGACTCGTCGACGGCCTCGATCGTGTACGGCTCCGCTGTCGTCACTTCGGCGACGAGGTCGACTCCGTCGGTGCCAGGCTCTGCACGTGCGGCGGCGAGCAGGGTGTGCTCGTCGGCGCTCCCGAAGGCCCCGGTCATGGCGCCGTCGACGCGCAGCAACCGTGTCAGCCGTCGCGTGTCGACGCCAGCGATGGCCGGCACCCCCATCTCGTCGAGGAAGGCGTGCAGCGAGCGGTCGGCGCGCTGGTTGCTCGCCCGTCGAGCAAGGTCGCGCACGACGATGCCACGGCAGAACGCACCGCGCGATTCATCGTCGACAGGATTGACGCCGTAGTTGCCGATGTGGGCGGTGGTGAACGTGATGATCTGGCCGGCGTAGCTCGGATCGGTGATCACCTCCTGGTAGCCGGAGAGCACCGTGTTGAACACGACCTCACCACGGGCGATGCGGTCGCCGGCCGGTCCGTAGAGGTCACCTTCGAACACCGATCCGTCGGCGAGCACGAGCGCACCCTCAGTCGGTGGGGAGAGGTTCTGCATATTCATCCAGTCTAGTGAATGGTCATTCGGGTTGTTCGCGATCAGCGCAACGCCCGTCCGTCGTTCACGACGAGCTCGCCACGCAGGATCGTCGACCGGACACGGCCCTCCAGCGGAACGCCGACGAATGGCGTGTTGTGACTCTTGCTGGCCAACTCAGCCGGAACCACCTCCCATCGGTGCCCGGGGTCGAACACCGTGAGGTTGGCGGGCTCGCCGGCGGCGATCGGACGACCGTGCTCGTCGTCGATGCGGGCAATACGCGCCGGTCGCCACGACATGGCGCCAACGATCTCGGAAAGCGACATGTCGAGCGAGGCAATGGCCACACCGAGCGCCGTCTCCAACCCGACCATGCCCGGCGGCGCGGCGTCGAGCGGTTGTTCTTTCGACTCCGGTGTGTGCGGTGCATGATCGGTCGCAATGGCGTCGATCGTGCCGTCGGCAAGTCCGCCGCGGACCGCGTCGACATCGGCCATCGTGCGCAGCGGCGGGTTGACCTTGTAGAGCGCCTGATATGACGCGAGCAACTCGTCGGTCAGACTGATGTGGTGCGGAGTCGCTTCCGCAGTGACCGCAAGGCCATCGGCCTTGGCGGCGCGTACCAGCTCGACGCTGCGCGCTGTCGACAAATGCAACAGATGGACCGGCGCTCCGGTGAGGCGGACCAGCTCGATGTCGCGGTGGACCATCAGCTCCTCGGCCAATGCCGGCCACCCGGGCAGGCCGAGATGGCTACAGCACTCCCCTTCGTGCATCACTGCGCCCGCGGTCAACGCCTCGACTTCACAGTGCTGGGCCAGCGTGACGTCGAGACCCGACGCGTACTCGAGCGCACGGCGCATCAGCTGCGGGTCCTGGACCCCGTTGCCGTCGTCGGTGAACAGCGTCACGCCAACGTCGGCGAGCTCGGCAAAGGGTGTGAGTTGCTCGCCGGATCGTCCGATGGTGATCGAGCCCGACGGCCGCACATCGCAGAGTCGCGCACGCTCGCCTTGTCGACGGACGAACTCGACCACCTCGACCGAGTCCTGCGTGGGATCGGTGTTCGGCATGGCCACGACTGCGGTGAACCCACCGAGCGCAGCGGCCCGCGAGCCGGTCTCGATCGTCTCGGCTTCCTCGCGACCGGGTTCGCGCAGATGGGTGTGCAGGTCGACGAAACCGGGCGAGACCACGCACTCGGTGGCGTCGATCACGTCGTCGCCGTCGTCGCCGGCGACGTCAGCGCCGACCTCGACGACGCGGCCGTCGGCGATGCGCACATCGGCGGCGCGCTCACCGCTCTCGTCGATCAGTGTCCCGTTCCGTATGACCAGACTCATCGCGCTCCTTTCTCCAACGAGGCGCCTCCGCCCAAGATGTCGAACAACACCGCCATGCGCACCGCGATCCCGTTGGCCACCTGCTTGGTGATCATCGCTCCCGGAAGTTCGCTCGGGTCAACGGCGATTTCCACGCCCCGATTCATCGGGCCGGGATGCATCACCAACACGTGATCGGCGAGACGTGCGGCTCGCTCGGGGGTGAGGCCGAACCGCGCCGTGTACTCGCGCAAGCTCGGCACGAGTGCTTCGGTCATCCGCTCGCGCTGCATCCGTAGCAGGTACAGCACGTCGAGATCATCGAGCACCCCGTCCAGATCCTCCGTCGTCGGCATCGACGGCACCGGCGGCAGCAACGTGCGTGGGGCCACGAACACCACGTCGGCGCCGAGCGCAGCGAACGCCGCGGCGGTGCTCCGGGCGACACGACTGTGTTTGACATCACCGACGATGCCGATGCGCACGCCATCGAAGCCTGCAGCGCGCCCGAGCGCCGTCCGGACCGTATACGCGTCGAGCAACCCTTGCGTCGGGTGCGCATGCCAGCCATCACCGGCGTTGACCACGCTGGCCGTGGTCCAACCGTCGATCATCCAGGGTGCGCCGCTCGATCCGTGCCGCACGACGAACGCGTCAACGCCCATCGCGCCGATCGTCTCGATGGTGTCGCGGAGGCTCTCGCCCTTGTTGAGACTCGACTGCGATGCAGCGAACGTCATCGTGTCCGCAGAGAGCCGCTTGGCTGCGGTCTCGAAGCTCAACCGCGTGCGGGTCGAGTCCTCGAAGAACACGTTGCACACGGTCTTGCCGCGCAACGCCGGCACCTTCGGATTCGGGCGACGGTTGACCTCGGCCATGTGATCGGCGAGGTCCATGATGCGGGCGACACCGTCGGCACCGAGTTCGTCGATCGACAACAACGACGCCGATCCCCCCGATGGCGTGGGCGTCATTGCGACCCTCCCGTGGACTCGATGACCACGCCGTCAGCGTCGACGGTGACCTTCTCGATGAGCGCGGTCGGCAGGTTCTTGCCGACGTAGTCGGGACGGATCGGTAGCTCGCGGTGACCGCGGTCGACCATCACCGCGAGCTGCACTGCACGAGGGCGCCCGTAGTCGGCGAGTGCATCGAGCGCGGCGCGCACCGTCCGCCCGGTGTACAACACGTCGTCGACCAGCACGACCGAGACGCCGTCGATCGGAAACGGGAGATCGCTCACCGCACCAGGCGCGACCGGTCGTAATCCGATGTCGTCGCGGTACAGGCTGGCGTCGATCGAGCCGACCGGGATCGCGTGATCGATGCGCTCGATCGCTGCGCCGATCGCGCGCGCCAGCCATACGCCACCCGCTTCGATCCCCACGATCGCCACCCCGTCGAGGCCGCGGTTGGCCTCGATCACTTCATGAGCCATGCGGGTCACTGCGCGACCGATGTCGTCGGCGGCGAGTACACGCCGCGCCCCAGTGCGCGCTCCAGCCGGTTCGGCCACGTCGATTGTTCCTTTCCGTCTGGGCCTCACAGGACCCGCTTCACGGTCGGAGCCGCAACGTAGCACGCCACGCCGCAGCGGGCGCGGCTAGCGCGGCACGGGTTCGATGTCGGGGCCACCCGGTGGTAGCGGAGCTGACCGGTCGCGTTCGTAGAGCACCCAAAAGTCGTTGCCGGTGACCTGCTCGAACGCAGAGGACACGGCGGCCCAGTCGGCGATCAGCTGCTCGTCTCGATTCACCGGGAGCACGACGTAGTCGACACCCTCGGCGCGGTTGCCCAGGCGGGAGTTCTCCCAGGAGATGTCCGGGCCGTACAACACGACGCGGAACGGGACCGGGAACTGATACACCTCGTCGCGGTAGGCCACATGCGGGGTGATCCGGTAGTGCGCGGCGATGCTGGCGTCGTCGGGAATTCCGGCGATGATCTCGCGCGCCGACTCGGCAAACTCGGAGTTCGGGTCAGGAATCCACCCCGGATTCTGCGACCACGGCGTCGGTGCCCAGACGTACGCAGTGGACAGCGACGCAGCCGCCAAGACCACGACGGCGATCGAGCGGACCGGAAGGTACAGCCCGCCTGACGTCCAGCGATCACGCAGTGCGCCGATGGCGTACATCGTCCCGATCGCCAGGGCGGGTACGGCAATGAGGCTGTAGTGGTACTCGACCTGGTACTGGTACCAGTAGGTGCTCAAGACGTTGGTGAACAGCACCACGCCGCTGATCAGCGCGACGTCAGGCAGGCGGGCGAAGAGGACCGCAAACGGGGCCGTCATCTGCCAGAGGTACCAGGGCCGCCCGTCGCTACGCAGATGATCGACGACGTCGGTGGGGTTGGTCACCGCCGTGTCGACCAACCCACCGGGTCCGCCGAACGGGATGCGCCAGGTGTTGCGCGTCGGCACCCCGATCAGGCTGCGCATCACGAGGAACATCGCCACCGCCACGAACCACACGGCACCGAGGACCGTGATCAGGCCGATGCGCCAGCTCCGTCGAAGCGCGACCCAGATGCCGAGCGGCACGATCACGAGCGCGACGTCTTCTTTGACCATCAGGGACAACACCACCGCAACCGCGTACAGCCTCCACTTCCGCTCGAGTGCGGCATAGATCGCGAAGCCGACGGTGACGCCGAGGAACGAGTCCGGATGGAAGTTCTCGAGGTTGGTCCAACCGACGGCTGGGTGCAGCAGATAGGCGCCGGCACCGACAAGCGCCATCCACTCGGCGCCCAGGCGCTTGCGCCCGTAGAGGAACACCGGCACGGCGCCGAGCGCGATGGCAAACGACTGAGAAAAGAACATGATCCATGCGCCGGGGGCGATCCAGTACAGCGGCACGAGGAACAGCAGGATGAACGAGGTGTGGTCGCCGAACAGGTTGCGGCCCATGAGGGTGACGAAGGGCGCCTCACCCCTCGACAGAAGCCACATGCCCTGGTCGTACAAGGCCGAGTCGTACGACGCAGTGCCCAGCGCGTGGTGGATGTCGAGGCTGCGGGAGGTGAAGTAGATCGTGTACAGCACGATCGCCGTCCCGAGTACGGCTTCACCCCACGTCGGCGGGCGCAGCCGTCGGCGCCACCACTCCACTGGCGCTCCGGTGTCGACATCGGTGTCCGTAGCGACCGCACCCTCGACCGCATCGCTGGTCGGCTGCGCCTCGGGCGCGTCGTCGAGCACCGACGAATCCGTCATCGACGCCTATGTTCGCAAATCTTCGACCAACGCCGACAGCAGGCCGTTGACGAACCGGCCACTGTCATCGGTAGAGAACCGCTTGGCCAGCTCCACCGCCTCGTCGAGCACCACCGCAACGGGCACATCGGGTCGCTCGGCGAGTTCGAATGCGGCAAGACGTAACACGTTGCGGTCGATCACCGGCATCCGTTCCAGTGTCCAGCCTTTCGACTTCGCAGCGATCGCATCGTCGAGCCGCCGGTGATGCTCAGCAACGCCGGCGACCAACATCGTGGTCAGTTCATCGGGCTCGAGGACCTGCAGCTCGAGCGCATCGATGGGGTCGATGCCCTTGGCATGGGCCTCGTACAGCAGATACAGCGCCCGCTCGCGTGCGTCGGAGCGCTCGTCGGGGCGCGGCAAGTCAGGCATCGACCGAGTCAGACGCGCGTGACGTAGTCGCCGGTGCGCGTGTCGACCTTCACGGTGTCACCGACTTCCACGAACAGCGGGACCTGGACGACCTTGCCGGTCACCAGCGTGGCTGGTTTGCGCGCTCCCGAAACGCGGTCGCCCTGCACGCCGGGTTCGGTGTCGGCGATGTCCAGCTCGACCGAGGCCGGGATCTCCACGCCGATGATCTCGTTGTCGTGCATGGCGATCTGCGCAGTCATCTGCTCGACGAGATAATCCGCAGCATCGGCGAGCGTTGTTCGGGGCACCGTCATCTGGTCGTAGGTCGTCGTGTTCATGAACACGTAGTCGTCGTCGCCGTCTTTGTACAGGAACTGCATGTCCTGACGGTCGACGATGGCCTGCTCGACCTTGATCCCGGCATTGAAAGTGCGATCGATCACGGCTCCCGTGCGAACGTTGCGAATCTTGGTGCGCACGAACGCGCCACCCTTGCCTGGCTTCACGTGTTGGAACTCGACGACTTGGAACAGACCGGTGTCGAGGTTGAGGGTGATTCCGTTCTTCAGGTCGTTCACCGAGATCTGGGGCATCGGGGGTTCCTTGTCGTCGTCGTTTCGTCGCGGTTGAGGGTCAGCCGTCGAAAGGCTGCTTTGGGTGGTGGGTGAGCACCCGTGGACCAGCGGCGGTGACATGGACGAGGTCCTCGATACGCATCCCGCCGAAGCCGCCACGATAGAGCCCAGGCTCGACGGTCACGACGTTGTCGACGGCGAGCACCTCGTCGGAGGCCTGCGAGGGGAACGGGTGCTCGTGGATCACCAATCCGACACCGTGTCCCGTGCCGTGCAGGTACCAATCGCCATATCCGGCGTCGACGAACAGGTCGCGACACGCGGCATCGACCACGCTGGCGGGCACCCCGGGTCCGACCGCATCGACGCCGGCGCGTTGGGCCGCATCGATCAGGGCGTAGATCTCGCGCTGTTCGGTGCTCGGCTCTCCGATCACGTAGGAGCGCGTCATGTCGGAGTGATATCCCTCGACGAGCGCGCCCACGTCGATCACCACGGTGTCGCCTTCGACGATCGTCCTTCGACCGACCTCGTGGTGCGGACGTGCGGCGTGTTCTGGCCCGCTGGCGACGATCGTGTCGTAGCTGCGGTCGTCGGCGCCGTGGCGCCGCATCCGGTACTCCAACTCGTCACGCACGTCCGCCTCGGTGACGGGCACGTCCATCGTTGCCCGCAGTAGGGGTTCGACCTCGGCCAGCGCCGCATCGGCGGCACCGGCGGCAGCACCGATTCGCTCGAGTTCGGCACCGTCTTTGACCTGCCGCAGTTGCGCGACCAACGATTCGGTCGGCTCAAGCTCGATCTCACTGGCCAGCAACCGCCACCGCGCATGGACCGTTGTCGCCGGGTCGAGGGCGACTCGAGCCGCTGCGCTCATCGATTCGATGAGGCGGTCGTGCAGGCGGGAACGGTCGGTCTCGGCGATCACGGTGGCGCCCGACGATGCCGTTTCATCGATCGCCCGATCGCGATACCGGCCATCGGTGCCGACGACGAGCCCGTCGGCGCTGACCACCGCCCATCCGTTCGATCCGGTGAACCCGGTGAGCCACCGGACGTCGACGAGGTCGAGGAGGAGCAACGTGTCACAGCCGTTGCGGAGCGGGAGGCGATTCCGCAGCGTCGCGACCCTGCGGGCGTGGTCGATCGGAGTGAAACCGGACGAACGATCGGTCATCGCGCCAAAGCTCGGTCGAGCACGGTGCGCACCGCCGCCTCCGGCACGTCGCCGACAACCTCCAGCCCGTCGTCACCGTCGAGCACGAACGTCATCGACGTCAGGGCCTTCTTGTCGCGACCCATCACGTCGAACAACTGGTCGGCGCGGAGCCCGGCTGGCAGGACATGGTCGAGTCCGTACGCCTCGACCACCACGCGATGGTGATCGTCGACGCGCGCCTGGTCGATACGACCCAACTCAGCGGCGAGTTCGGCCTCGAACAACAGCCCGATCGCCACAGCCTCGCCGTGCGCGATGCGATGCTCCGTGGCGATTTCCAGCGCGTGGGCAAAGGTGTGGCCATAGTTGAGCAGGGCTCGTCGACCGCTCTCGCGTTCGTCGCTGGCGACGACCTCAGCTTTGATCTCGACGCACCGTGCGATGCGTTCGTCGAGATCGAGCGCCAACAGGTCATCGCCGGTGAGGAAGTGATACTTGGCCATCTCTCCCAGCCCGCACCTCCACTCGCGGTCCGGCAACGTGTCGAGCGCGTCGAGATCGCAAATCACGCCACTTGGCTGCCAAAACGTTCCAACGAGGTTCTTCCCCTGCGGCAGGTTGACGCCGGTCTTGCCGCCGATCGCTGCGTCGACCATCGCCAACACGGTCGTGGCGACGTGTACGACCGCAGTACCGCGATGCCAGCACGCAGCGGCAAAGCCGGCAACGTCGGTGACCATCCCACCGCCGAGGGAGACGACCACGTCGTTGCGGGTGAGGCCGACCTCGGCGAATGCCGACGAGAGGTCACCGATCGTGGCCAGCGACTTGGCCGGCTCGCCTTGGCCGATGGTCCGCACGACAACGTCGAGTCCGGCGGCACCCAACACATCGGTGACCTCGCTCGCGAGCGGAACCCGGTCTTGGGTGACGATCACGGCGCGGCGCGCCGTCGACGGCAACACGTCGCCGAGTTCGCCCACTGCGCCACGTCCGATCACGACTGGATACGAACGATCGTCGAGCGGCACGGCTACGCGCAGCATCGCATCACCGCCTGGACGACATCGTTCGGACTCCGCGAGACGACCGACACGATCCCGTCGGCGACCTCCCGGTAGAGCGGATTGCGTACGGCGTCGAGACGCTCGAGCGCAGCGCGCGGATCGTCGTCGAGCAAGGGGCGATGAGCGCCATTGACGACACGCTGGGTGAGCACGTCGACAGAAGCACTGAGCCAGACGACGTAACTGGCATCGTCGGTCAACGCGGTTCGGTTCTCCGCGCGCACCACGACACCACCGGCTGCGGCGATCACCGCCGGCGCCGACCGAGCCAATCCCGCCAGGAGGGCCTCGGTCTCCAAGCGACGAAACGCATCCTCGCCATCTGTCTCGAAGATCTCGCGCACCGTTCGACCCGTACGTTCCTCGATCATGCGATCGCTGTCGATCAGCTCCCGGTCGAGGCGTTTGGCGAGCAGCCGCCCGACCGTCGACTTGCCGACCCCCATCATACCGACCAGCACCACGTGGCGCCCGTCGATGCAGGTGGTATCGGTCATCGCCCGCCGTCGATCAGCGTCGCCTCGAAGTTGCTGGCATTGCGCTGGAACTCAGCAACCGAGTCGCCACCGAACTTGCGTTGCGCCTCAGCCGCGACGACGAGGGCGACCATGGTCTCCGCGACCACGCCCATCGCCGGAACTGCGGTGACATCGGTCCGCTCCTTGAACGAAACAGCCGACTCCTTGGTCGCCGTGTCGACGGTCTCCAAGGTCGGCCGATTGAGCGTCGCCAACGGCTTCATTGCGGCGCGCACGACGAGCAACTCACCCGTGGTCATCCCACCCTCGGTACCGCCTGCGAGCGTGCTGCGCCGACGGTACCGCTCGGTTTCAGTGTCCCAATGAATGGCGTCGTGGGCGACGCTCCCCAGCCGGCCGGCAACGTCGAATCCGTCGCCGATCTCCACGCCCTTCACCGCCTGGATACTCATCACCGCTTGGGTCAAGAGAGCGTCGATCTTGCGGTCCCAGTGCACATGGCTGCCCAGGCCGACGGGGATGCCGAACCCGAGCACCTCGACGACACCTCCGAGGGAGTCTCCCTCTTTGGCGGCGTCTTTGATCGCAGCAACCATCGCGTCGGCGGCGGCGATGTCGAAACAGCGCACCGGGTTCTCGTCGACGCGGTCGAGTTCGTCGGGCGTCGGGCGGGCTGTTTCCGGATCGACGCGTGCGGCTCCCATCTGGATGACATGCGAGATGATCTCGATGTCGATCGTGCGCAGCAGCGCTTTGGCGAGCGCACCTGCCGCGACACGAGCAGCGGTTTCGCGCGCGCTGGCCCGCTCGAGCACGTCGCGGGCGTCGGTGAAGCCGTACTTCTGCATGCCCGCCAAGTCGGCATGGCCGGGTCGGACCTGGGTGAGCGCCGCAGCGGTTGCGCCCGGCGCCGGATCCATCTCAGCGTGCCACTTGTCGCTGCGGAACCACTCGGTGTTCTTGATCTCGATGGCCACCGGCGAACCGAGCGTGCGGCCGTGGCGGACGCCACCGATCAGCGCGAGCTCGTCGACCTCGAAGCGCTGTCGCGGACCCCGTCCGTAGCCGAGCCGGCGGCGGCCCATCTCGGCCTGGATCTCCTCGAGGGTGATGTGCAGGCCGGCGGGCAGACCTTCGACGATGACGACCAGCGCCTGTCCGTGGGACTCACCGGCGGTGAGAAATCGGAGCATCGTCGCAGGCTACCGGCCGCCGCCGTTGCGCTCTCGGGCGGCCAACTCCGCTTCGGCGGCGGAACGCATCGGTGCGATGTCCGGACGACGGCCGAGCCACCGCTCCTGCTGGAGCGCAGCCTGATGGACGAGCATCCCCAACCCGTCGACCGTTCGTGCGCCAATGGCTGCCGCTGCCCTTAGCCAGGCGGTCTGCAACGGGTGGTAGATCAGATCGACCACCACCTGGTCGGCTCGCAACAAGTCAGCACGACACGGCAGGTCGTCGGCGCCAGCATCGTCGGGATCGACGCCCATGCCGACGCTGGTGGCGTTGATCACGATGTCGGCACGACTGATGTCGCTGACGATGCCCACCGATGCGCTTGCCGCCAGCGTCGCCGCCTGCTCCGCGCGGTCGACCGTGCGGTTGAGCACCGTGATGTCGGGCGCACCTGCACGGCCGAATGCATCGATCACCGAACGAGCGGCACCGCCAGCGCCGATGATCGCCACCCGACAGCTGTCGAGTTCGATGCCTGCCTCGGCGAGCGAGGCAAGGAGTCCCGCGCCATCGGTACTCGATCCGACCAGCTGATCCCCGTCCCAACTCACCGTGTTGACCGAGTTGAGCGCACGCGCCGCCGGTTCGAGTATGTCGACGGCGCCGGCGACGGCCGACTTGTGCGGCATCGTCACCGAGAGTCCGGCGATGCCCAACGTGCGCATCGCCGCCAACGCATCGCCGGCAGCTCCATCGGGCACGTCAAAGGCGACGTACGACCAGTCGACGCCGAGCGATGCGAAACCGGCTCGGTGAATCGCCGGCGACAAGCTGTGCGCGACCGGCGATCCGATCACGGCGGCGAGCTTGCCGGCGGGCCGCTGTGCGTTCACAGCAAGCCGGCAGCCGCAGCTGCGTTGACGTTGGCCTGGTGCTGCTCGGCGGTCGCCGCGAAGGCGTGACCGCCGTCCTCGTCGGCGAGCACGTAGTAGAAGTAGAAACACTCCGAGGGGTTGGGCAAGCCGACGCACAGTGGATCACCAGGTGCCGGATTCGGAGCCGGGTTCAACGCCGCCCGAATCGACGCCCGGCCGGGATTGGCGATCGGCGTCGCCGGCAGATCGGTCCTGAGGTACGTGTTCCACGGCGAGGGGATCTGGCGCAGCTCGCTGAACGGCATCTCTGGGTCGAGACCGAGCTGTTGGCCGCCGTACAGGACCGCCGCGTCGATCTGCAACGGGAACGGATTGTCCGGGTTGAGTGTGCTGGAGAACAGGCGGTTGTGGATGACTCGTGAGATCTTCGCTCGGTCTTCAGGAATTTTCGCCTCGCGCTCGATCATCGATGCGATGATCAAGATCTCGTACGGCGTACGACCCAACGCGGCGGACCGGTTGACGATGTCCTCCTGGTTCCCGACTCGCTCCATGAGCCCGATCAGTCGCTCGATGACCTGGCCCTCGCTCTCGGCGTTCGACACCTGGTAGGTGTCGGGAAACAGCAGTCCTTCGAGGCTGTTGACCCCCGGCGGCTGCCATACCGAGCGAATCGAACCGTCGGTGGCCGCAGTGAGGAAGTCCTCAGCACTCATCCGATCGACGGTGCCGCCGAGACGTTCGGCCATTCGGGCCACCGTGAATCCTTCGGGGAACGTCACCTTGGAGTACGTCTGTCCAGGCGGTGTGCGCAACACCCCAAGCACGTTGCCCATGTGATCGTTTGGGCGCAACTCGTAGTAGCCCGGTGTGATCTCGAGGCCGCCGTCACGTTCGACGTACCACTCGAACACCCCGGCATCGGACACCACACCCACAGCTTCCAGACGTGCGGCGATGGTTTCCAGGTCGTCGCTCTCGTCGACGGTGAAGCTCTGAATCTCGCCGGGTGCACCTTCGGGATTGATCTTGCCGAGATACCACCAACCGACCGCACCGGCGATCAGGATGCCGACGATGACCAGGACCATCGCGAGATACACGATCCACTTGATCGGACGCGTCTGCCGGCGGAGGCGTTCGACCTGGCCCGTGGCATCGGCGTCATCCCACGGATCGGTCGGCCAATCGAGTGCGGGGCGCTCGTCGGGGTCGACTTGCGCCTCGGGGAGCAACGGGTCGAGCTGCTTCACGACGTACTCCGGCGGTGATCGAGCCAGGCTTGGAGCATGATCGCCGCGGCGGTCTTGTCGACGACGGAGCGTTGCCGGCGGGCATCGAGACCCAGCTCACGCAGGTCGCGCTCGGCGGTTGCCGTGGTGAACCGCTCGTCGTACATCTCCACCGGCACGGCGACCACGCTACTCAGCTGGTCGGCCTCTTTCGTGGCGGCGCGCGCGGCGGGGCCGAGTGTGCCGTCGAGCGACAGCGGGAGGCCGACGACCACGACCTCGGCCTCCTCGTCGACGACGATGCGGGCAATCGTGGTGTGGTCGTGACGGCGACTCTTCGAGCGGTGCACTGTGGTCAGCGGCGACGCCAACGACCCCGACAGATCACTCACCGCCACCCCGATCCGCCTACTGCCCAGATCGAGCCCTAGAGCGCGCACGAACTCACTTCTTGAAGGCGTGGGCGGCTTTCTCGGCGAGGGCGAGCGCGTCGGCGATGCCGGCGGGGTTCTTGCCGCCGGCGGTGGCGATGTCGCCCTTGCCGCCGCCTCCGCCACCAACGGCCTTGGCCGCGTCGCGAACGAGTGCTGACGCCGGCTCGTCTGAGCCCGGCGGCGTGGCGGCAACGAGCGACACACCGCCGGTGGGCGTCTCGCCGATCAACACGGTGACATCCACGCCCCGCTGGCGAATGGCCAGCGCCAGCTCGCGCAGGTCTCCCGGCGCCAGGCCGTCGACCTGGGCCACCACGACGCCGTCGACCGCACCATCGGCCAGCTCGCCCGCCCGACCGACCGCCAGCTGAGCGCGCAACGCCTTGATCTCGTCGTTGAGCGACTTGACCTCGTCGACCTTGCGCTGGACGCCGTCGAGGACGTCGTCGGCGGGGGTCCCGAGGAGGCGGGCTGCGCCTGCGATCGTCTGTGCGTCGCGTTGCAACAGGGCCACCGTGTCGCCCGCGCTGATCGCCTCGATGCGCCGAAGATTCGAGCCGATCGACGACTCACTCACCACCTTCACGGTGCCGATGTCGCCGGTCGCCTTCACATGGGTGCCGCCACACAGCTCGATGGATGAGCCGGCTTCGAGGACGCGCACGATGTCGCCGTATTTGTCGCCGAAGAACGCAATCGCACCGAGCGCCTCGGCTTCGTCCTTGGTCGTCTCGAAGATGCGCGTCGGCGTGTTGGCCAGCGTTTCGGCATTGGCGATGCGTTCGATCTCGGCGATCTGCTCGTCGGTGACCGGTTCATAGTGACTGAAGTCGAAGCGCAACCGATCGGGCCCGACCATCGATCCGGCTTGCTTGACATGGTCGCCCAGCACGTGCCGCAACGCGTAGTGCAGCAAGTGTGTCGCAGTGTGGTTGCGGCGAATTCGGTTGCGTCGCTCGACGTCGATGGATGCCGTCGCCGTCTGACCGGTGCGCACCTCGCCGTCGATGCGGGCGATGTGGCGACGGAGGTTGGGCAACGCAAACGTGGTGTCGACGACGTGGGCGGTACCAGTCTCGGTTTCGATCGTGCCGGTATCGCCGATTTGACCGCCGGCTTCGGCATAGAACGGCGTGCGCTCGAGAAACACTTCGACGAGATCGTCGGCGCGTTCGACCACCGCCAGCACGCGCGATTCCGCAGCGTCCTCGCTGTAGCCGATGAACTCAGTGGTACCGAACTGCTCGACCACATCCCGGTAGGCGTCGAGCGACTCCGGCGTATCGCCGTCGTCCTTCTGCGCTGCTTTCGCCCGCTCGCGCTGGGCGGTCATATCAGCAGTGAACCCTTCGAGGTCGACCGCGACCTCGCGCTCTCCGGCGATCTCCTGAGTCAGCTCGAGGGGGAACCCATAGGTGTCGTGGAGCAGAAACGCCGTCGAGCCCGCCAATTCGTCGGCATCGGCGGCCAAGGCATCGTCGAGGATCGTGAGCCCGTTGCGCAGCGTGGCCCGAAATCGCTCCTCTTCACGACCGACGACGTTCGTGATGAAGTCGCGGTTCTTGACCACTTCGGGGTAGGCGTTGCCCATCACATCGACGGCGACGTCGACCAGCCGCGGCATCACGAGGTTCTCGGTGCCGAGCAGGTAGGCGTAACGCACGGCACGGCGGATGATGCGCCGCAGCACGTAGCCGCGCGCCTCGTTCGAGGGAAACACGCCGTCGTTGACCAGCATCGTGCTCGACCGGGCGTGCTCGGCCAGGACCCGCATGGCGAAGCTGTCGCGGTCGTCGTAGTCGCCGACTCGGTACGAGCGGCCCGTGATCGAACATGCCTCGTCGAGCAGCGGCTGCATCAGGTCGGTCTCCCACACCGAGTCGACGCCCTGGACGAGCGCGAGGATGCGTTCGAGCCCGGCCCCCGTGTCGATCGACGGCGCCGGCAACGGTTCGCGACTGCCGTCGGGCGCTTGGTCGAACTGCATGAAGACGAGGTTCCAGAACTCCATGAACCGATCGCCGGCGGGGTCGTTGCGCGGCCCCCCATCCGGGCCGAAATCGGGGCCCCGGTCGATGTGGATCTCGCTACACGGCCCGCACGGGCCAGTGTCGCCCATCTGCCAATAGTTGTCGGCGTCGCCGAGACGCTGAATGCGGTCCATCGGCACACCGACGGTGTCGTGCCAGATCTGCTCGGCTTCGTCATCGCTCTCGTGCACGGTGATCCAGAGGCGGTCACCGTCGAATCCCCATCCGCCGTTCGCAGGGTCACCCGTGACCAGATCCCAGCTCCACGGGATGACCGATTCCTTGAAGTAATCGCCGAAGCTGAAGTTGCCGAGCATCTCGAAGAACACGAGATGGCGCTTCGTGCGGCCGACGTCGTCAAGGTCGTTGTGCTTGCCGCCCGCCCGGGCGCACTTCTGCGAGCTGACCGCCCGCTTGTAGGGCGACTGTTCGTCGCCGACGAAGTACGGCTTGAACGGCACCATGCCAGCCACGTTGAACAGCACGGTCGGATCGTGAGGAATCAAGCTGGCCGAGGGCACCTTCACGTGGTCTTTGGCCGCGAAGAAGTCCCGAAAGGAGTCGCGGAGTTGATCTGCGGTCATGCGCTCGGCCATGCGAGCTGGAGCCTACCGATCGCTCCGCACACCGATGCTGCTGGTATCGAACCGTGCGCCCGGGGGCTCTAGCGTGTGTTCCGACATGAGCGGCTCTTCGATCGATGCCCACGAGGATCTCCACGAGTGGATCAGCTTCGACGACCCGGACGAACACCGCACGTGGGTGTTCGACGCGACGTTTCTCCGGTCGAGCTACACCTGTATCTACGGGCGGGGCTGTCCGGGGATCGACGACGAACCGGCGCCGCAGAAGTCCATCGGCTGTTGCCAGCACGGCGCACACTTCGTCGACAGCGGCGACGTGGCCAACGTCGACGCCCGTTTCGAGCGTCTCGATGCGGGCGTGATGCAGTTCTACAAGAAGGCCAAGAAAAAGGGGTACCGCAGGCCCGGTGATCCCGACGACGAAGGGCAGCCGACGATCGTGACGCGGACGGTCGACAACGCGTGCATCTTCCTCAACCGACCCGGCTTTGCGGGCGGAACCGGCTGTGCGCTGCACATCGCTGCGCTCGAAGCCGGCGAACGACCACTCGACTGGAAGCCAGAAGTGTGTTGGCAGGTGCCGCTCCGCCTCGAACACTCATCCGACGAGTCCGGGCACGTGACGAGTCGTCTGCGCGAGTGGAAACGACGCGACTGGGGCGAGGGCGGCGACGACTTCGCCTGGTGGTGCACCGAAGAGGCCACTGCCTTCGTCGGCAGCGAACCGCTCTACCGCAGCAGTCGAGATGAGATCGTCGAGCTCGTCGGTGAGCACATCTACGCCCTCCTCGTCCCGCTGCTGGAACGCTCGAACTGGGTGCCACTACCGCATCCGTCGGTACGCCGTCCGCTCTGATCTCGGCATCGTTGACACCCGGCCGGGAGTCGCCCCCAGGGGGTACGTCGCCTCAGTCGTCGACAGTGTCGTCTTCGTCGTCGAAGGTGACGCCGTACTTCTCCGCCAGAGCGGCGTACTCGTCGTCCTCGGACGGCTCGCGATCGGACCGCTCACTCGGACCCTCGCCGAGACCCAGATCGAATGCCGCCGGGCCGGACTGCTTCAATTTTCTCGCCTCTTCGAACCGGCGATGACGACCCTTTTTCACGTCAGGGCTCCCAAGTCTCGCGATGTGACAACAGCGCACGATTGTACCCGGCCGAGTCGATATTGCGCGGATCGTACGAATCATCCCCGCCAACACATTTCAGTCAACTCATCCGCGGCAAATGATCGCGATGAGCTCGATGTGCGACCATGAAAGACGATGACGGCGATGCGCCAGCGAACGTTCGCGGTGATCAACCAGAAAGGTGGCGTCGGCAAGACGACGGTCACGCTCGGGCTGACATCGGCCGCCGATGCAGCCGGCGCGCGCGTCTTGGTGATCGATCTCGACCCGCAGGGCTCGACGAGCTGGGTCCTCGGCGTCGACCCGCAGACGGCGACGGCCAGCGCCATCGATCGGGAAGTGTCGCTCGCCGACGCTGCTCAGCCGTCGAGCTGGTCACCGCGCATCGATGTGGTCCCGGCCACCGGGCGACTCCAGGCCGTCGACGGCGGCCCACTGCCACCGTTGGCCGAACGGCTCGGCCAGCTCGACGCCGACGATCAGGCCGACTACGACGCCGTTCTGATCGACTGCCCGCCATCACTCGGGGCGCTGACGGTCGGCGCGCTCAGCGCAGCGCGCCATGCGCTCATGGTGGTCGAACCATCGGCCCTCGGCTTGCGCGGCATCGGCGGCATCGCCGATGCCATCGACGAAGTGTGGGACCGTCACAACCCCGATCTGGAGCTGTCCGGAGTCATTCTCAACCGCGTTCCCGCATCGTCGAACGAGGCGTCCCGCCGGCAGGCGGAGCTCGCCCGCATCGTCGGCACGTCGACGATCTGGCGGCCCTCCGTCCCGCAGCGGGTGATCCTCAACGAGGCAATTGGTGCTCGCCGACCGATCCACAGTTACGGCTGGCGCGCCGCCGACTCGATCGCCGCGTTCGACGAGTTGTGGCCCCATGTCGCATTGCGGGCTCGCTGACAGCGACCGCTGTCATGGAGATCACCGCGCTCGACCAAGACCTCCTCGACGGCGAACGATTCTTCGTGGAACGCCGGGCCTACGCCCGCTGGGCCGCAATCCACTCCGTACCGAAGTCGATCAACTCGCGCATCGGCACGCGTTGTGCCTGCCCGGCACCGAGCGATGTCGAGGCAAGCGAGCCTCCGGCGGCCACGTATGCCGTGGCCAGCGCGGGAAAGTCGTCCTCGTCGTAGTCGACATGGCGGTACTCCACCCACTGCCGCCGCCCGTCGACCACGAGCGGCACCCCATCGTCGATCATCGGCGCGGCGTCGCCGAGAGCGCGCAGCTCGGCGGGGTGCAGCGAGGTGTTGTTGTCGTGGCCCACTCCGAGCAACACAATGTCCGCTCCAGCGGCGTACAGGCGGCCCAGCGGCGAGTCGTCGCCGAGGCCGGCCTCGAGCCGGTGTGGTTGCATCAACTCGGCGGCGCGTGGTCCACGCGCGACGAACCCGACTGCTGGATGACCGCTGTACACGGACTCCGGAAGACGAGCAAGGCACTCGGCGACCGCGCCCATTCCCCGAAACGGCGTGGACGCAGGATCGTATGGCGGCCAGTTGTTGCGGATCGTCGGCCACCAGGCCGCGGGGACCGGGGGTGCCTGCCAGTGGGATGGGTCGCTCGCTCCGGTCTGGGCGGGCATCACCGTCGTGCCGGCCGCACCCACTGCGGCCCCGAGCGCTGCGACCACAGCGGGAGCACCACCGACCACCCATCCGAGCCTCGACAACGAGCAGTGGACGACGACGATCGAACCTGGAGTCACACCCAGGCGGCCGAGTGCCGCCTCGACGTCGTGTTGTGTCGTCGGCTCCTCGACCGCTCCGATCGCAGCCGACTCTGACGATGCCGCCCCGGCGGACGGTGACGATGCCGCCCCGGCGGACGGTGACGATGCCGCCCCGGCGGACGGTGACGATGCCGCCGGCGTGGCCTGGTGAAACCAGCAACGCCAACCCGAGTCGGTCTCCCGCCACCAACTCGTGCGATACGCAGCGGGCGCGCCACCAGTCGTGTAGCGGACCACGACAACCCCGTCAGCGACGGTCTCGACCCGCATCTCGCCGACGATGACATCGTCCACGGCCGGGTCATCACGCAGCGCCGCGATGACCTCGGCGCGGGTCCGCGGACGACCGGACTTGCCGATCTCGGTGAAGTCCTCGGCCAACAACGCGCAGACACGGTCCGCATCGGCTCGACACGCGGAATCGAGCAGTTCCCGCTCGAGCGCAACCACGCGCTCGGGCGCTGCGTGTTCTCCACGAGAGTCGGCCATCTCGAGGCCGACCGTATCCCCCGGCCGCAGACGCCTGCGGCTGGGTTCACCTTGCTACGGGGCCGGCAGCAGCTTGAGTCGGCCTTCGCCGTCGAATGTCAGTCCCGCTCGTCCGGACGTGAGGGCGCGAATCCCGTCGCCGAGCAGATCGGCGCGCCATCCCGATGCCAACCGCGCATCGTCGTCGCCGCGCAGGAACGCCACGATGTCGGCACGTGTCGCCAGCAAGGCATTGTCGATCGCCTCGTCTCGCGACAGTTGGCTGACCCAGGCGGAGATCAACGTGATCGCTGGGCGAAGATTCCGGTCCAAGTCGTCGACAGAGGGAGGCGGATCTGGCGCAGCGGCGTTCTTCGCAGCACGCACCGCCTCGAGGAGCTCCTCTGCGAACGCGCCTCTGGCGTACCGGTCGTCGACGCCGCGGGCCTGCGACAGCTCAGTTGTCGTGGTCGGTCGGCGTTGGGCGATGCCGAGCACAGCGAGATCGGGCAGCACATGCCGGGCCGGCACGTCGGTGCGCATCGCCCGCCGCTCGCGCCACGCAGCCACCGAACAGGCGACCCCCCGAGCCGCTGGCCGCAACGACCGGGCGTCGCGGATCTTGAGCCACGCATGTTCGGGTTCGGCGCCGCTCACCGGGCGCGTCCGCAGTTCCTCGCAGGCATCGAGCGCCCAGTCGATGCGCCCCCGGTCGGCGAGCTGGGCGACCAACCGATCGTGCACCTCGAGCAAATACTCGACGTCGACAGCCGCGTATTGCTTCTGGTTGTCGGTCAGCGGGCGGCGCAACCAATCGGTGAGCCGGTCACCCTTCGCCGGCGTGACCCCGAGCTCGCCTTGCAGCAGGTTGGCCAACGACGGTGTCCCGTAGCCCACGAACCCTGCTGCGAGTTGCGTGTCGAACAGCTGCTGCGGCACCGATCCGACCGAGTGGGTCAGCACATCGAGATCTTGCTGAGCGGCATGTGCCACGCAGAGTGCTGACGAGCCGAAGACGGCATCGAACGCCTTGATGTCGACCGCCAGCGGGTCGATCAATGCGAGCTCCTGCCGGCCGTCGCCGTGCCATGCCACCTGCACGAGCGCCAGCTTGGGGTAGTACGTACGTTCGCGGTGGAACTCGGTGTCGAGTGCATAGCGCGGCGCCCTGATCAGCTCGGCCACGATGCGGTCGAGGTCGGCCTGTTCATCGACCCACCGATAGTCGATGGGTGGTGGCGCCTTGCGGCGAGATCGGTCAGCCATTGCGTCGGGCGGTTCCGGTCATCACAGCACGCTCAGGCTACCGACCGCCGGCGCAGCCATCGGTCACCGAACGGTCCGCGTCGGTCGCTTCGACCGACAACGCCTCGAGCTCCTCGGGCCGGTTGACGTTGACCACGGCCGCCGCGGACACCGCGACGTCGACGGCGGAGAGCTCGCCGATCGCTGTCTGCAGGGCTCGTCCGCCACGCTCGAAATTGGCGACGAGGGCCGAGCGCGTCCCACTTCGCCACACCGCGATCGCCGGCTCGCGTCGATCGGTTCGGGCGACGGCAACGTCGGCGGTGGGAACTGCTTCGAGGGCACCGAAGAGATCCTCGAGTACCCGTCCATCGAGCCGCGGCAGGTCGCAACCGACGACGGCGACCACGTCGTCGGGGTGCGGGAAGTGCTCGAGTGCGGTGATCACTCCACCGAGTGGGCCGTGGCCGGGATATCGGTCGGCAATCACGTCGAATCCGAGCGGCTCGAGTTCGAGTCGGTCGCCTCCGACCAAAACGATCGGCGCCGCGTCGGCGGCCGACATCGCGGCGGCGACCCGCGCCGCCATCGGTACACCGTCGACCTCGATCACGGCCTTCGTGCGACCCATGCGTGTGCTGGACCCTCCCGACAGCACCGCACCTCGACGTACGGTCACGGGACACCGCTCGGATCGAGCTGCAGCAGAAACGTCGAACAGCGCTCGGCTTCGTCCTCCTCACCGATCTCAGCAGCCATTTCGCCCAGACCTCGCAACGAGCGTAGGAATCCGGCATTGCCCGGCTCGTTCCACCGCACGTACCCACTCCCCCGCCAGCCGTTCGCCCGCAGCGCATCGAGACCGCGGTGGTAGCCGACGCGGTATGCGGCGTATCGCTCGATCGGGTCGCGTCCGAGATCGCCGAGTTCGGCCCACGCCAGAAGGAAACGCGGCTCGGACGCCACCACGACGGCGACCGCTGCGCGGCGTTCGTCGATATCGGCGATCTGGAGCGCTTCATCGAGCGCACCCGCCAACGCGGCCGGCGGATCGGGCAACACCGTGGACGGCAAACCGTGCGACATGTGGATCGGCTGATCGGACATCGCGGCGAGCGTACTGGGGTGGTTCGCGCCACGGGTGATGATGCCACCGACCGACCGGCACCTGCGCGTAGGGTGCACGCCGTGCCTGCACTCGTTGCGTTGACCCTCGACGAGGCCCGCAATATCGGCATCGCCGTCGCGGTCGGGTTCCTCGTCCTGGCCGCTGTTTCGTTCTGGCTGATGAAGACCATCGTCCAGAAGATCGTCGCCGCGGCCGTGTTGGTGATCCTGGCGTTTGCGGTGTGGACCCAGCGGGCCTCGTTGCAGGACTGCGCCGACAAGGTGGCCGGCAACTTCGAACGGGTCGGCACCGACGTGACGGTGACCGACACCGAGTGCTCGTTCTTCGGGTTCACCGTGACGATCGCCGACCCACGAGAGAGCGACGACACCGACCAAACCGACGGCTGACCGGGCGGCCGGTGCCGTCGTGAACGCGGGCGCCCTCCAGCGCAGCGATCAGTCGAGGGTGACGATACGGAGCACGTCGGTGGCGACACCGTCGGGGCGCCATCGTCGGGGGCCGTCGTCGGGACGCAGAGCCGGCGACCCGACCAGCACGACAACCGTGTCACCGTGCCCGACGTAGCCATGCTCCATCGCTCGTTCGACCGCGAACCACACCATCTCGTCGGTCGTGTCGTACTGCTCGACCTGGAGCGGCGCCACTCCCCACACCATGCTCAGCGCCCGCGCCGTCGCCACCTCGGGCGCCAGCCCGACCAGCCGCGCTTCGGGGCGGAAGCGAGCCATCGCCTTCGCAGTTCGGCCGCTGCGCGTACAACACAGGATCGCTACTGCCTGGACGTCGTGGCTGGCCTGCCATGCCGCGTGCGTGATCGCCGACGTGATCGGGTCGATGAATCGTTCGTCGGTCTGGCCGTGACGACGCTCGATTCGGCCGAGCAGTTGACCCCAACCGCGGTAGCTGGCCTCCGCGTCGGCTCGCTGGGCAACGGCGCTCATGGTCGTGACGACCGCCTCGGGGTCGCGACCGATCGCCGTCTCGCCCGACAGCATGATGGCATCCGTGCCGTCGAACACTGCGTTGGCCACGTCGCTCACCTCGGCACGTGTCGGCGACGGAGCGTGAATCATCGATTCGAGCATCTGCGTTGCGGTGATCACCGGGACACCGCACTCGACGCAGCGCCGAATGATCCGCTTCTGCAGATGCGGCACGTCTTCGACGGGGCAGTCGATGCCGAGATCTCCGCGAGCAACCATCACCGCGTCGCTGGCATCGATGATTTCATCGAGCGCGTCGATCGCCGCGCTGGTCTCGATCTTCGCAACGAGTTCGGTCTCTCCCCCGACCACCTCGCGGACGCGGTCGACGTCGGCGGCCGCACGAACGAACGACACCGCCAGAAAGTCGATGTCCTCGGCGCACATCGCCGCTGCCAATTCGAGGTCTTCATCGGTCGGGGTGGTCAACCGAAGCGCCTCCGACGACAAGTGCACACCCGGCTCGCCATTGGTATGTCCGCCGGTCTCGACGCGAGCCATCGCTGCGTCGACTCCGACGTCGGTGACCTTCAGCGAGATCGCCCCGTCCCCGAGTTGCACTCGCGAGTCGACCACGAGGTCATCGAGCAGCGTCGGGTAGGGAATCGAGATCCGGCCGGCATTACTCGTTCCCGGACCCGGGACGAGTCGGATCAAGCTCCCCGGACTGAGATCGACACCCCCGTGGGGGAAGTGGCCGGCACGGATCTTCGGCCCCGGAAGGTCGGCGAGGACCGCAACGTGCCGATCGATCCCTGCGGCGCACTCGCGCACGGCCCGCAGCCGGCGGAGATGTTCGTCGAGATCGCCGTGGCTGAGGTTCAGCCGGACGACATCGACACCCGCACGCAGCGTCCGCTCGAGCACCCCAGGCGCGTCGGTCGCCGGGCCGATCGTCGCCACGATCTTCGTTCTGCGAGCCACTTCTGGTTGTCTAGCAGGCAATGGAAGACCGCGCGCTCGACGACCTGATCACTTTCCTCGACCGATCCCCGTCGCCCTGGCACGCCGTGGAATCGGTCCTCGATCGCCTCCACGGATTCGAGCGGCTCGACGAAACGGCGCACTGGGAGGACATCCCTGAACGCGGCGTCGTCGTGCGTGGCGGCGCGCTGATCGCATGGCACGTCCCCGCTGGCCTCGCACCCAGTGCTCCGGTACACATCGTCGGCGCCCACACGGACTCGCCGTGTCTGCGCGTGAAGCCGAATCCCGACACGCACGTCGGCGCCTGGAATCAGCTCGGCGTCGAGGTGTACGGCGGGATTCTGTACAACACCTGGCTCGATCGTGATCTCGCCGTTGCTGGCACGGTCGTCACCGCCGAGGGCGACACGGTGCTGTTCGACAGCGGCGAGCCGATCGCGCGCGTGCCCCAGCTCGCGGTCCACCTCGACCGCGGCGTGAACAGTGACGGTCTCAAAATCGACCCGCAGCGCCACTTGCAACCAGTGTGGAGCGTCGGCACCGACTGGCCAACGAGCTTCGCTGACTGGCTCGCTTCGTCGGCGGATCTCGGTGCGCCACCGCCGTGGTGGGAGCTGTGCCTCTACGACGTCCAGGGCGCTGCGGTGATCGGTGCGGACCGCTCGCTGCTGGCGTCTGGACGCCTCGACAACCTGGTGTCGTGTTGGGCAGCAACCACGGCGCTCGCCGCCGCCCGGCCTGGCGAGCACGCTGCCGTGATCGTGCTCAACGACCATGAGGAGGTCGGATCGGCGAGCACCAGCGGGGCCGCCGGACCGTTCCTCGACTCGGTGCTGCGACGCCTCGTCGACGGGCGTGGCGGCTCGGCCGACGACCTCGCCCGCGGCTTCGCTGCGTCAGCGTGCATCTCGGCCGACAACGCCCATGCGCTGCATCCGAACTACACCGAGCGGCACGATCCGGAGCACCAGCCGATGGTCAACGCCGGACCGGTGATCAAGGTCAATGCCAACCAGCGGTATGCGACTTCTGCGGCGACCGCCGACCTGTTCCGCCGCGCCTGCGAGTCGGCCGGTGTGTCGTGGCAGGTGTTCGTGTCGCGCAACAACATGCCGTGCGGCTCGACGATCGGTCCGCTCACCGCAACCCGGCTCGGTATCGCCACCGCCGACGTCGGTGTACCCCAGCTGTCGATGCACTCAGCTCGGGAATTGTGCGGGGTCGATGATCCTCCAGCGCTCGCCGCGGCGCTGCGCGTCTTCCTCACCGGCTGACCGGTCGCCGGCGAACGCTCAGCAATCGCTCTGTGCCGGGATGACGATCTGTAGTCCGGGATAGAAGGCGTCGTATCCGTTCGTCGCCGCATTGGCCGCGTCGAGCGCGTCGATCGCGATGTCGAACTTGTTCGCAACCGCGAGTCGGCTCGTGTCGCTCGCCTCGATCGTGTACGCACGTACAGAACACTCATCACCACTCGTGGCGGCCGTGTCCTGGGCCTCGTCGCCATCCTCGGCGGCCACCTGGCCCTCGTCATCAGCCGCCTCCGGTGATGGGATCTGAATCACCGTCTCGGGCGCCGGAAACTCCTCGGCACTCCCCCAGCCGTTGGCGGCAACCAAAGCCTCGAGGGTGACATCGAACTCACTCGCCACCTTGAGGGGGTAGTCGCCAAACTGAACGACGTACTCCTGGGGGCCGGTCCGCGTGGGGGTCTCGGCATCAGCCACGGTGGGCAACGTGGTCGTGGTGGTCGGCGCGGCACGGACGATGAACGCGGTCGACTCGGTGCTGCGATCCAGCGTCGGGAGGGTCGCACCATCGTCGCTGCCGCCGCACGCAGACAGCGCAACGGCACCGGCGATGACTGGCACCGCCAGTGCGGCGAGCGGCTTCGACACCGTGAATCGCATGGTGCTGAAACTACGACGCGCAACGACCATCTGGGTGTCAGCCGCGCCCGACGAGTGTCCGCTGCGCTCGCTACCGAGCCGCCACAACGCCGACGATCATCCACAGTCTTCGCTCGACCCGAACCTCGTGACGCTCGGCGAGCTGGCATCGGTCTATGACGTCGACCGGACATGCCACACCGTGGAAGAACTTCTGGCCGACGACGCCGCACCCGACGGTGTGCTCGTGGCCACGCCGCCCGCCACACGTGCCCAGGTCGGGATCGCGCTCGTCGACGAAGCCGGGCGCCGCCTCGAGCGCGGAGACTCACCACTGAACCTCATCATCGAGAAGCCGATGACGACGAACGTTCATCAAGCCGCCGCCCTCCACGACGCTGTGGTCGACTACCAGCATCGCGCCCGCGGCACCTCCCTCGCAGGGACCGTGCTGCTCAATCACACCGCGAACTATCGAGCACCGTGTCTGGCCGCCCTCCGTCTGCTCGCCGAACACGGGGTCGGGTAGGTCCGGCACGTTGAAGCGCACTTTGCGTCGCCGCTCATGTGGATCTTCGACGATCCGGCCAACGTCGGCTGGAACGCGACGTCGGGTCCCGACATGCTCGGCAATGGATTCGGGTGGGGTCAGCAGTCACATCTCCTCGCGTGGATCAACTTCGTGACCGGCCTGGTCCCGACCGAGGTCTTCTGCCGCACGCAGCATTCGGAGGTGACCGGAGCCGACCTGTCGCACTCGGCGACGATCCGCTGTGGCGACGACTGCGTGATCAGCATCAGTGGAACCACGTTGCTCCCGGCGAACGCGCACAGCACACCAGCGGTCAGCAAGCGCGCGGCGATCGACATCTACGGCACCGAAGGCGCAGCCGATGTCGCCGTCGGCCTCCATGCGATCCCGACGCTCGACGCAATGTATTGATCGCATGTGTCCCGCCATCCCGGGGCCGATCCTGCCGTGAACGACCGCGCTGAGGCGCTCAGCCGACCCGCGATTGGGCCTCGTCGAACAGCGTTTGCAATTCCACGGATAGCCGCTCGGTCATCTCCGTGATCGCCCGCCGCGACGCCCGGGAACTGGCACCCACTTCGGCGACGATCGGTGCGCCGACGACGACCTCGACCTTGCGGGGATACAGCAGCTTGGCGCGGCGCGGCATCACCCGTGCCGATCCACCGATGCCGACCGGCACGATCGGAACTCCGGCTCGCGCCGCGACGAAGGCCGCTCCGTCGAACAAGGGTTGCACCACCGGGCCATCCTTGCGCTCGCCCTCTGGAAACAGCACGAGAGGCTCACCGCCCTCGAGCACGGCAACGCAGCGCCGCAGCGCCTCACGATCGGCGCTCCCGCGGGCGACGGGAAATGCCCCGAGCGCCGAGAACAGCCGGCCGAGACTCGCGTACTTCCAGATCTCTTGCTTGCCCATGAAGCGGATCCGCCGCCGAGTCAGGCAGGCCACGATCGGGGTATCGATGTAGCTGCGGTGCACCGGCGCAACGACGTACGCCCCGGTCTGCGGCAAGTGTTCGCGACCATGGATGCGAATTCGTGTCGCGGCGATCACGAGCCCATGCACCAGGCCGCGCACGACTGCGTACAGCGCCCGCGCGCAGACCGAATCGCCAGCGAGCCAGGTCGACGAGGAGGCTGCCGGCTCGTTCATCGCTCCGACCCACGAGCGCGGTCTCCGATTCGGCCCTCCAGCGTCTTTCGCAGCACACCGACAACAGCGTCGACGCCGAGTTCGCTCGTATCGACGGTAACCGCATCATCGCCAGCCCGCAGCGGACTGTCCGCACGCGAGGAATCCTTGCGATCGCGTTCGACGATCGACGCCTCGACCTCGTCGACCGAACCGCCGATCTCCGCGACCCGCCGCTCGGCACGAACACGAGGCGACGCAGTGACATACGCCTTGAGTGCGGCGTCAGGGAACACGACGGTCCCGATGTCGCGTCCCTCGATCACCCCGCCACCGCGTTTGTCCGCCCACGATCGTTGGCGAGCGACCAACTCGGTGCGAACTGCGCTGTTTGCAGCGACAGCACTGACAGCGCCAGTGACGTCGCGACCACGGATCTCGACGGTGGCATCAACCCCGTCCACGGTGACGAGATCGTCGGCGACGCTCAGCTCGATCGAGCGGCTCACTGCGGCGACCGCATCGACGTCGTTCGGGTCGACACCGCGGCGCAGAACGGCAAACGTCACCGCTCGATACATCGCGCCGGTATCGAGATATCCGAGCCCGAGTTCGGCCGCAAGTTGCCGCCCCACGGTGCTCTTGCCGGCGCCGGCCGGACCATCGATCGCCACGACAGTGCCTCTTGGAAGCGGAGCTGTCATCGGCTGCCAGACACTACTGGTCCGACCGCTCGTATTCCCGCAATATCCTCCCGCCGCCGAACGTCGGAGGCGACAGCCGTAGGGTGGTCGAATGAGCGCACTACCGGTGGTGATGGTCCATGGTTGGGGCGGGTCATTCGCCACCACCTGGCAACAGGGTGGACTACCGACGCTGCTCGAAGAGAGCGGACGGCACGTCATCGGCGTCGATCTGCTCGGACATGGCACAGCGCCAAAGCCGACTGAACCAGCGGCATACGCCGAGCTCGGTGGGCGCGTCCTCGAAGCGATCGCCGATTTCGACGAGCCGGTCGACGCCATCGGCTTCTCCCTCGGGGCGATCACGCTGCTGCGTCTCGCCAGCGACCATCCGGATCGATTCGATCGCCTCGTTCTCGCCGGTATCGGCCGCAACGTGCTCGACCGCGAGACGTCAGGCACCGAAGCCATCGTCGCCGGGCTCGACCACCTTGCGGCGGGAGGCGATCCGGGTGAACTCACGACACAGGTCCGCCACTTCGTCGACTACGCCCATCAACCCGGCAACGATCCCGCGGCACTGCGCGCCCTCATGGCCCAGCAAAACGCGCCGATCGAGACAGCAGACCTCGCAGCGGTGCGCGCCGAGACCGTGGTGGTCGTCGGCGACCAAGACTTCGTCCACCCCGGTGACGGACTGGTCGACGCCCTGCCGAACGCTCGTCTCGTGTCGCTACGCGGGGTCGATCACTTCGCAACGCCGGAGGCGTTCGGCTTGTTCGACGTCGTCCTCGACACGTTCGGCGCGTGATCGCATCGACCGACGTCGCTCGAGCCGTCGAGGCGCTGCGCGGCGGGGGCCTGGTCGCACTGCCCACCGAAACGGTGTACGGGCTCGCGGCCGACGCCACACAGCCAGCCGCTGTCGAGCGCATCTTCGAGGTCAAGGGCCGACCGACACATCATCCACTCATCGTCCACGTCGGCGATATCGGAGGGCTGGCCGCGTGCGCGTCGACCGTGCCCGACACCGCTGCTCGGCTGGTCGCCGAGTTCTGGCCGGGTCCGTTGACCGTGATCGTGCCGCGCGGCGACATCGACCCGCTCGTCGCCGGCGGCCACGACACCATCGGCGTCAGGATGCCTGCCCATCCGCTGGCGACGGCTGTGCTCGACCGACTCGGCCGGCCGGTTGCGGCACCGTCAGCGAATCGCTTCGGCGCAGTCAGTCCGACCACCGCACGACACGTCCTCGACGAACTGGGGTCGTTGCTCGACACCGAGCGAGACGTCGTACTCGACGGCGGACCGTGCCGAGTCGGCATCGAGTCCACGATCGTCGACTGCACGGTCGATCCGCCGCAGATTCTGCGCGCCGGTGCGGTGACAGCCGACCAGATCGACACTGCGCTCGACGTCACCCACGACCCGGTGAGCGGTGCGGCACGCGCCAGCGGGATGCTCCCGTCGCATTACGCCCCGGAGGCGACCGTCGAACTTGCCCTTGACCGTGCCAGTGCGGACGCGGCGGTGCGTGCGGCGCAACGAGTAGGGCATCGCGTCGCTCTGCTCGACCGCAGCGACGACCTCGACGCATACGCCCACGAGCTGTACAGCGATCTCCGCCGGTTCGATCGTGACGGATGTGAGCTGATCGTCGCCGTCGTCCCCGCACAGACGGGCATCGGCGCAGCGATCGGTGACCGACTCCGTAAGGCCGCTGGCCCACGGCCGCGCCCGACGGCGTAACGCCGCCGCCTGCGAACCTCACTCAGGCCACTCGAGTTCGTTGAGGGCGCCGATCCACCAATCGCGCATGGCCTCGACGAAGTGACCTGCGGCGTCGGGCGATTGCCCGGTCTCGCTCACTCCGACCACGAGCGACACCGTCGACGATCCGGCATCGGGCATGAGTTCCAGGCGACACCACACATCGACCTCGATCGGCTCCTGTGTCGCGTTGTCACGGCGCAGCACCCGCACCTGGGCATCGAGCCGATACGGCGGGTCGTCGTCGACGACCTCGCCATGTGCAGCCGCAACGAGCACAAGCGCCTCGAAGGCTTCGACCGGCAACGCCTCGACAACGAACGACGGGGCATCGCGCACCCACTGCGTGGCTCCCGGCGGTGCACGGCCGGGGCCGCGGCTGCTGCCCGGCGTCGACCGCACCCCGGTCTCGTCGGGCGGGCTGGCTGGGGGCGCCGCCTCGGAACGCTCAGCGATCGATGCCATCACCAGCGCGACGGCATCATTGATCCGACCCATCGACGCCGCGCCCCCGCCGACGTCTGGGTGATGTGCCTTGGCCAATCGGCGATGCGCAGCGCGCACATCATCGGCGTCGGCGTCGACGCCAAGTCCGAGCACGGCAAGCGCGGCGGCGACATCAGGCGCCATCGACGTCGCCCCGCTCTCGACTCGCGCCTGTGCACGCCGATTCGTCCATCGGCACTGGTGTAGCGCCTCCATGACGCCCACGCCGGACCCAGCCCACGCGCTCCCCGGCGCGACAGCGCGCCCGGACGGACGAACCATCACCGTCGAGGTGCATCTCGTCCACGTTGTCGACGCGACGACCGTCACCATCGTGGACGAGTTCGCACCGTTCGATCCGACCCGGGCCCCCGTCGATGCCATTCCCCCCAGCCTGCTCGAACACACAGGACACGGACTTGGTATCTGGATGATGACCGACATGGCCGATGAGCTGTGCGACGAACGAGTCGGCGAACGCAACAGGCTCAGCGCTACTGCGCGGCATCGGTGACGACAGCACCCGATGACAGCGTCTTCCCGTCGGGTCACACGGTCCACCTGACCGTTGGCGAGGTGCTGCTCGCCGAAGGGGACGAGGAAGACGCCGCATACCTGTTGCCCAGCGGCCGATGCGCACTCTCGCGGGGCGCCGAACAGGTCGACGTCATCGATGCCGGCGAGTTCGTCGGCGAGATCTCGCCGTTCGGTGGCACCCCATGAACCGGTACCGTGCGCGCCGCCACCGACGCCACGCGTCGGGTTCCATGACACCGGGCGATGGGAACCGAGCACATTCGCCTCTGGCGACCTGTACGAGGTGGTTCGTATCAACGAGCACCGCTGGTTGCTCGCCATCGGCGACGTCATGAGTCATGGCGCACAGGCGTCGCGGACGATGGCGATCGCCCGCGCCCAGATCCGCGAGCTGGCCCACACATCACGCCGCGCGGACGAACTGCTCTTGCGTCTCGACGGATACATGCGCGACAACGCCCCGTCCCGACAAGCGCTCACGTTGTTCGTCGCGATGTACGACCACAACGATCGATCACTCGAATACAGCTCGGCCGGCCACCCATATCCGCTGTTCTCGCGGGATCGGCGAGTCGATCGCCTCGTCGGGCGGCCGGGCGTTCTGATGGGCCTGCCGATGGTGGCAGGCGATGGATATCACCGCAGCTCGAAGTTGGTGACGGCCGGCGACCGCCTGCTGCTGGTCACCGATGGCCTCTTCGAGGTATCGACCGACCTGGGCGGCCAGCTTGGTATCGACGGGCCGACGACGTCGATCGCACAGCATTGCTGATCAGCTGTGACTGAGCCCTCCGCTAGGGGGGTCGGCCTCGCACACGAGGCCCACAACGGGCATGCGTCTTCGGTGGTGATCGCAGCCGCAGTGGTCGAGATACCGAGCAGTGCTTGGACTCGGCCCAAAACCAGGCCTACTGTTTCTAGCTTCATGATTCCGGTCGACGATCGGGACACTCCAAACGGGCCGAACAGCCCGTCTCCATAGGGGGAGAACCAAAACCAATGCAGAGATCACGGGTCAAGCGCTTCGGCGCGTTGCTCGTCGGTGTCGCGCTCGTCGCCGCAGCATGCGGTGACGACGACGACGGCGGCAGTGACACCACGACAGCGGACACCACCGAAGACACCAGCTCGGACACCACCGAGGCGGTCGCGGACGGAGGCGACTCCGACGAGGCTGCGGCCGGTGCAGACGGCTGCACCAGCAACGGCATCCTGACCGTCGGCACCATCCTTCCCGTCACGGGCGACCTTGCGTTCCTCGGACCACCCGAGGTTGCCGGCGCCGAACTTGCGGTCGCCGACATCAACGAGGCCGGTGGCGTCCTCGACGGCGATGTCGTCCTGGTGCAGGGTGACTCCGGCGACACGACCACCGACACAGCCAACCTCGAGGTCGACCGGCTGCTCGCAGCCGGCGCTGACGTCATCGTCGGAGCGGCCTCATCGGCGGTCTCCAAGACCGTCATCGACAAGATCACCGGATCGTGCGTGATCCAGTTCAGCCCCGCGAACACGTCGCCGGACTTCACGACCTACGACGACAACGGGCTGTACTTCCGCACCGCTCCGTCCGACCTCCTCCAGGGCAAGGTGCTCTCCGACCTGGTCATCGAGGATGGCGCCGAGACCGTGTCGGTGCTCTACCGCCAGGAGAGCTACGGCATCGGTCTGGCTGAGGCGTTCCAGGAGAACTTCACCGCCAGCGGCGGCACCGTCGACGAGTTCCTCGCGTACGCCGTCGACACCGAGAGCTTCGACGCTGAAGTCGACGCGATCGTCGAGGCCGGCAGCGATGCCGTCGTCGTGATCGGGTTCGCCGAGTCGGCCAACATCTTGACCACGATGAACGAGCGTGGCGTCGGCCCAGCCGACGTGGCGGTCTACGGCGTGGACGGAAACCTCGGCATCGAGACCGAGATGTCCGACCCGTCGATCCTCGAGGGCATGAAGTTCACGACGCCGTCGGTCGACCTGACGTCGATCAGCGACTTCACCGACCGTCTGGATGCCGAGGGTGACATGGGCGGCGTGTACGCCTACGGCGCCGAGACCTACGACGCGATCATCATCTCCGCGTTGGCGGCGCTCGTTGCCGGTTCGGACGATCCGTCACTCATCGGCGCCGAGATCAACGGGGTCACCGGTGGCGGCGAGAAGTGCGCGTCGTTCGCCGACTGCAAGGCGCTGATCGAGGGCGGCACCACCGACATCGACTACGACGGCATCGGTGGACCGTACGAGTTCGTCGACGCCGGCGAGCCGGCGGCGGCCAGCTTCCGCATCGCCACCTACGGCGGCGACGGCCCGCAGGAGGATCTCGACGTCTACGTGTTCGCCAGCTGAGCTGACCGACCACGACTCCGGCTCGACCGGAGTGTGAACACCGGGCCCGCTGTGGTTCGCTCCCTTTCGAGGGGGCAACCCGGCGGGCCCGTTCGCGTCGAAGGGCGAAGGCGTCGACGGTCGCGCCCGTCGGCCGATCTCGCCGACCGCCGCTCAGGTCGAACGGGCCAGCGTCCCGAGGTACAGCTCGATGACCTTTGGGTCGTGGAGCAGGTTCCGACCCGTGTCGGAGTACGCATTCGTCCCCTGGTCGAGCACATAGCCGCGGTGACAGATCTGCAGGCATCGCCGTGCGTTCTGCTCGACCATCACCACCGACACGCCGGCCTTGTTGATCTCGCGGGTCCGGATGAACACCTGGTCTTGGAGGACCGGCGACAACCCAGCTGACGGTTCGTCAAGCAGGATCACTTCTGGATCCATCATCAGGGCTCGGCCCATCGCCAGCATCTGCCGTTCACCGCCGGACAGCGAGCCGGCGCGCTGGGGCAGGCGCTCTGCCAGGCGCGGGAACAGCTCCGACACCACGTCGAGACGCTCGGCGAACGCCTTGGGGCGCAGAAAGCAGCCCATCTCGAGGTTCTCGTGGACAGTCAACGATGGGAACACGTTGTCGCGCTGTGGGACGTACCCGATGCCCCGTTCGACCAGCTCGTGCGCAGGACGGTCGGAGATGTCGTCGCCCTTGTACGTCACCTGGCCGTCGCGGATGTCGAGCAGCCCGAACAGCGCCTTCAACAGGGTCGATTTGCCGGCGCCGTTGGGGCCGATGATGCCGATGAGTTCACCGCGGCGCAGCTCCAACGAACAGCTGTTGAGAATGTTCACGCCGGGCACGTATCCGGCGGTCACGTTGTCGACGTGGATCAGCAGGTCGTCGCCGGAGTCAGGCGTGCTCATCGGGGCTCCCCGGTTCGTTGTCCTGCTCATTCGCCTGTTCGTTCTCGAACTCCTCGAAGAGGTCGCTGTCGTGGTGCGATCCGAGGTAGGCGTCGATCACGCGCTCGTCGGCAGAGATGTCGTCGGGTCGACCCTCTGCGATGATCGCCCCTTCGGCCATCACCACCACCCAGTCGGAGATGTCCTGCACCACGTCCATGTCGTGTTCGACGAAGATCACCGTTCTGCCGTCGGCGCGCAGGCTCTTCACGTGCCCGAGCAACGATTGAGTCAGCGCTGGATTGACGCCCGCCATCGGTTCGTCGAGCATCACGATCGTTGGGTCGGTCATGAGGGCGCGCGCCATCTCGACGAGTTTGCGCTGCCCTCCCGACAGGGTTCCCGCGTACTCGTCGCGCATGTGGGTCAGATTGAAGCGCTCGAGGAGCGCATCGGCCTGGGCTTCGATCTCTGCCTCCTGGCGCCGCCACACCGGCAGCAACGCCTGCCAGAAGTGCTCTCCGATCTGCCCGGTCGCTCCGAGCTTCATGTTGTCGATCACCGGCATCCGTGTCAGCGCCTTGGTCAGCTGGAACGTGCGCACCATGCCACGACTGGCCAGCCGGTGCGGAGCGACGCGCGTGATCGACTCACCGTTGAGATACACCGACCCGGAGTCAGGACGATCGAATCCGGTGAGCAGGTTGAAGAACGTCGTCTTGCCAGCACCGTTCGGCCCGATGAGCGCAGTGATCGCACCGCGTTGGATTTCGAGGTGGTGCACGTCGACAGCGCGCAGGCCACCGAAGTGTTTGGTGATGTCGTCGACGACGAGGATCGGGTCGGGCTTCGGCACGCCCGGTTCGGGATCGACACCGTCGAATGCACCCGCAACCGGGTTGACTGGCTGAGCTGGGGCCGGTTGGTCAGCGGTCATCGAGAGCCATCTCCTCGCGCGAGCCAAAAATACCCTGCGGACGGTATCGAGCCAGCAACAAGAGTCCCAGACCAACGAGCATGAACCGCACCTGGCTGATGTTGAAGTCACTCAACCCGATCGTGTCTTCGAGCGTCTCGGATGCCCCCTCAGGCAGGTCACGGAGCACGTTCTCGAGGAAGGCGATGAGCGTCCAGTAGATCATCGAGCCGATCACCGGCGACCAGGTCCGCCCCGGCCCACCGAGGATGAGGATTGCCCAGATCGTGAACGTGATCACCGGGTTGAACGTGTCGGGCTGGATCGAGCCCTTCTGGATCACCTGGAGCATGCCCGCCATGCCGCCGATGACGCCGCCGAGCATCAACGACTGCAGCTTGTAGAAGTACGCGTTCTTGCCGAGCGCCCTGGCGGCGTCCTCGTCCTCACGGATCGCCTTCAGCGTCCGTCCCCACGGCGACGACATCAGACGCTTGACGAACAACACGGTGAGGATCAACACGATCCATCCGACGGTGAGCACCCACATGTCGCGGCCGACATAGGAGAACGGTCCGAATTCGTATCGGACGCCGACACTGAACGGGTTGATGGAAACGTCGTAGAACGGGTCGGCGAACTCGCCGATGCCCTCGGCGCCACCGGTGATCTCCTTCGATCGCCGCCACCGCACGAGAAGCCGAATCGTCTCCGACGCAGCAATCGTGACGATGGCCAGGTAGTCGGCGCGCAATCGCAACGTCGGCAGGCCCAGGATCAGGGCGAGGACGATCGAATACACGACCCCGAACAGGATCCCGATCCAGAAGCTCCACGACAGGTACGTGACGGTGATGCCCAGCCCGTACGCACCGGCGGCGAGAAACCCGACCTGGCCGAAGTTGAGCAGGCCGGTGTAGCCGAAGTGCACGTTCAGCCCGACAGCAGCGAGGGCGAACACCATGACCTCGACGCCGAACATCGTCGAGATGGTTCGTTCGAGAATGAAACCCCAATCCATCGCTACCCGATCCGTTCTCGTTGGCCGAGGATGCCCTGGGGACGGAACAACAGGATCACAGCGAGGATCAACAAAGCCACCATGTTCTTGACTTCAGCGTCGATGACCAGCGTCGAGAGGTTGATCGCCAATCCGACGATCAGGGCACCGACGAGCGCGCCGTACGCCTTGCCGAGGCCTCCGAGGGTGACCGCCGCGAAGATCAGCAGCAAGATGCGGAACCCGAAGTCCCACTTGACTTGGTCCAACCCGAAGAACACCCCGCTGATCGCCGCCAGTGCGGCCCCCGATACCCAGACCCACGTGATCACGCGTTCCACGTTGATGCCAGTTGATTCAGCGAGGTCGCGGTTGTCGGCCACGGCGCGCATCGCCTTGCCCATCTTCGTCATCTCGAGGTAGCTGGCAACGGCGACGAGGACCACGACCGACAACGACATCGCCACGATGTCCTTCGGGGTCAACTCGATGGGGCCGATCGACACCGCCCGTTGCGCGGCGTAGTCCCCGAAAGTGCGCGGGCTCCCGCCGAACAGATAGAGGAAGAAGTAGCGCAACAGAATCGACAGCCCGATCGTCATCACCATCTGGGCGATCAGACTGACGCCGGCTTGCCGGGCGCTACGGAAGATGAAGCGGTTCAGCACATACCCCAACGCGGCGCCGCACAACATCCCGAACACAGCGGCGAGGATCAGGTTGACCCCGCCGCCGAAGGGGGGCGGCAACGGGGCGAGGAAGCCGATCACCCCTGCCAGCCCGTAGAAGTTGAAGAAAAAGCTCGACAGCATTCCCCAGGTGACCAACTCAGAGTGCGCGAAGTTGACCAGCCCGGTCGTGCCGAATATCAGTGACAGCCCGATGGCCGCCATCGCCAGGTACAACCCCTGCTTCAAGCCCTCGGCCGTGAGCTGGGCGACGCGGCGGAAACTCACGCCGCCGGAATCGTCGCCGCTCCCAGCCTCACCCTCAATCAACGGGAACAGCACGCGTTGGTCGCTTCCCTCGCGGACTTGGATGTTGAGGGGGTTGTTCTCCGGGTTGCGGAGGTTGATGCTGGTCGGCAACGTGTCGACGTCGAGCGTCACCACGTACGGCCCAGGACCTGGCACCTCGATCCGGAATTCGCCGTTGTCGTCGGTTTCTGACGTGCCGACACCGTCGACTTCGATGATCACACCCGGAACGACGATGTCCTCTTGGACTTCGACGTCTTCGTAGTCGAGCTGACCGAAGATGGCCTGTGGCCCCGAGTCGTCGGTCTGGGCCCCGGCCGAGCCGGCACCCATCAGCACCCCAAAGACCGCGCCCAAGACCAGGATGAGCATCGCCGACGCACGAGTCGACATGTGCAGCGCCCGCGACCGCTGCGACGGATGGGGCAGCATCCGCCGCCAGCTCTGCCCGGACATCGGCGGGTACTTTAGGCGTCTTGGTGAACGGGCAGCGAAATGCCGGGGGGAAATCCCTGGTCAGCGCTATCGGTCATCGTCGCCGACCGCACCCCGATCCCGAACGCGTCCAGCACCAGCAACACCGTTGCGACCCACACGGCGGTGGCCCCGGCGATGTGCGCGGCCACCAGCGTCTCGGGCACACCCGAGAAGTACTGCACGTAGCCAATACCGCCCTGGAGCACCACGAGGAACAGCCATGTGCCGAGGCTCGAGCCGAATCGACGCACCAGGCTCGGTGTGCGTCGTTGCAACACGACCAGCAGGCCGAGCGCAAGCGCCGCGGTGATCAGCACGGACACGCTGTGCACCTCTGCAACCGTGGAGATGTCGAATCCGAACCGACGAGCGTCCTCGTCGCCTGCGTGTGGCCCGGTGCCGGTGACCACCGTGCCGGTCACGATCGCGACTGCGGTCATCATCCCGATCGCTGCGAACGTGGTGCGCACACGCTGAGGCACCTCGTCGACCGTGACCCCGGGCGTGTGGCCGGCTCGGCGGTAGGCCAGGAGCCCGAATGCGATCGCCACCATGGCCAACACGAAGTGCGACTGGACGAGCACCGGATGCAGGTCGCCGAGCACAGCGAAACCGCCGACGACTCCGTTGGCGAGGATCGCCACGAGCACACCGATCGATGCCGACCGCACGCCCGGACGAGGCGATCGCAGCCGGAACGCGCCGACCACCATCAGGATCATCGGTACCGCGATCAACCCGCTGAACAGGCGATTGATCTGTTCGATCGCGGCATGTCCACTCGACACGTCAAGGAATCGCTCGTTGTTGCACGCCGGCCAGTCGTCGCAGCCGAGACCACTCCCCGTCAGCCGAACCACGCCGCCGGCGACGGTCAAGAAGCACACCCCGGCGATGGTCAGCATCGTCCAGCGGCGAAACCACGTGACGCTCATGGTGAAGCGACCGTCAGAACCTGGCCGGCGAGCACCGTGCTCACCGTCGCTCTCCTCTCGCTCCATACGGCAGTAAGGATATGGCTAGCGTCCTCGCGGTGCTCAGTTCGTTCGACGACTTTCCGATCCATCAGACGCCGTATCCGGTGGTTCGGACGGCCTCGACCGACCTGAACCACTACGACCGCTACTTCTTCCATGGAGCCACCGCCGATCGCCGCCTGGTCTTTGGCACCGCCATGGGCCTCTACCCGAATCGCCACGTGGCCGATGCCTCGTTCTCGGTGGTGGTGGGCGACGACGACGGGCGCGAGCAGGTCAGCGTGCACGCCTCGCGCCGTGCTCCCGGCGACCGTTCCGAGGCGAACACGGTCGGCCCGATCGAGGTCGAGGTGATCGAGCCGCTGCAAGCGCTGCGGGTGGCGGTCGATGCGCCAGAGCACGGCATTCGGGCCGACCTCACGTTCGTCCGGCGTTCACCGCCGATCGAGGAACCACACTTCGAGCACCGAGTCGGCAATCGAACCGTGATGGACTCGACACGACTGACCCAGTTCGGCGGGTGGGAAGGCTGGATCGAGGTCGACGGCGAACTCACCGACCTCGAACCGGGCGAGACGATCGGAGTACGCGATCGCTCGTGGGGAATCCGCACGGTCGGCGAACGTGCGCCCGCCGGCGCGCCGGTCGCCGATCCGCAGTTCTTCTGGTTGTGGGCGCCGATCAACTTCGACACGTTCTCCACGCACTTCGACGTCAACGAACTCTTCGACGGGCACCGCTGGCACCAGACCGGCTTCGTCGCACCGGTCAGCACACCGGAGACTGCGGTGGAGCCCGAGGTGATGCGCGCTGTCGACTATCGCCTGACGTGGGAGCCGGGCACGCGCCGGATGAGCACGTGCGAGATCGACCTCGTGCCCTGGGACGGCACCGGGCCAGGCGAGATGAGCACGGTGCGCCTCGAACGGCACTTCGACTTCTACATGGCGGGACTCGGCTACCTCCATCCCGAGTGGAGCCACGGGGTGTGGAAAGGCGAACTCGAGGTCGGCGGCGAACGTTGGCCGGTACCGACGCCAGGCGCATCGAGCGAGTCCCTCGACCCGACCTACATCCACATCCAGTCGCTCGTCACCGCGACGACCTCCGGCGCACTCGGCGACCACCAAGGTGCCGGCATTCTCGAACAGCTGGCCATCGGCCGCCACGATCCGACCGGCTTGACCGGAACGTTCGACCCTGCTCGCCCGAACGACACGGCCTGACGGCCGTCCGCACAGCCCTTCTGTTTGCCAGAACGTGCGAAAAGCGCACGGAATCCCCGGTTGTTGGGTTAGCGGCGGATCTCGAAGAAGGCGTTGACGCTGTGATCGATGTCGAGTCGCCGGAACCGTTGGAACCCGGCAGACGCTGCCATCTCCCGTGCCAGGGACTCATGGAGCCCGAGCGTGCCGAGTCCCGCACCATCCGGCTCCGACAGCGCTGACGACATGCACGACAGCACCGAGATGCCATACATCAGGGCTGCCATTGGATTCTTCTCGAGATTGGCCGCCAGCCCGTCGCGGGCCTTGATGTCGACAAGCAACCAGGTCCCATCGTCGCTGAGCGCCGAACCGATCGCATCGACAGCCCCTTGCGGATGGGCCATGTCGTGGATGCAGTCGATCGTCGTGACGAAGTCGACCGTTCGATCGCTGGGCAACGGCTCGCGGCGAGGGTCGACGAAGCGGGCATTGCTCACGCCGCGCTCGCAGCGTCGCGCCTCGGCGCGCTCCAGCGCGTGTTGCGAGATGTCGTAGCCGACGAACCTGCTCTCGGGAAACGCTTCGGCCATCATCAACACCGCGCCCCCGGCGCCGCACCCGATGTCGGCGACATCGGCGCCTGCGTGCAGACGATCGACCACACCGTCGAGTGCCGGCAGCACGGTCGGAATGAGATGCGCGCGGTTCCACGGCTCGAAACTGCGTTCGATGCCGACGGCGCCACCCTCGCCATGGCTGTCGTAATCATGGCCGAGTCCCGTGCGGAACGCCTCTGGCATCGCCTCCAGGGCGGCGATGGTCTCGGGAAGTCGGTGAAACATCCCCATCCCGAAGGCCGGATGATCAGGGTCGGCGAAGACCGCCACCGCCGCGGGCGTCAGGCTGAAACGATCGTCGCTTCCCGCCGTGTCGACCTCGATCAGTTGTGCCGCAGCCTGGTTGTGCAGCCACTCACGCACCCATCGCTCGTCGAGACCGGTCGAGGTGGCCAGCTCCGCCGATGTGTACGGGTGCGCGGCGTCGGCCAACGAGCGGTACAGGCCCAATCGGTCACCGAGGTGGATCATCCCCGCCGTGACGGCACCGGAGAGCTGGGTGAACACGTTAAAGGACACGAGCGCGACCTCATCGGCCGACGGAGTGGTCTCCATGCACTCGATGATCGCAGGAGCGCCGTGTACGCCACGCACCGTGAGCGCGTCCGCTCAGAACCGCTCGGTAGCGTCGGGCGACGTGAACGACTCCCCGAGCGTGGCGGCGGGCTGGTTCCCGGATCCGACCGGCCGGTTCGAGGTTCGATATCACAATGGACGCGCCTGGACGGCCGACGTCGCCGACGGCGGGCATCGCATGGTCGACCCGCACGGGGTCAGCGCGTCCGCTGTCGCGCCTGCCCGTGCGACGCGCCCACAAGCGCCCGATGAGCCCGCCCCCAATCGGGCGGCGACCGCGGGGATGATCGTTGCCATCGTCGCCGCGTCGTTGACGTGGCTGCCGTTCGTCGTCGTCGTCGGCGTCGTGTTGGCCATCGTTGCACTCGGTCTGTCAATCGCAGGGCTGTCACGGTCAGGCACGACCGGCAGCGGACGCGGGTCGGCGATTGCCGGGTTGTCGATCGCTCTCGGCGCGCTCCTGCTGGCAGTACTCGGCGTCGCCGTGTCAGTGCTCGTGTACACCGAAATCGACGCGTTTCGCACCCCGGGGCCGCACGAAGCAACGATCACCGAGTGTGCGCTGAACGACTCGACGGTCACGGCCAGCGGCACCATCACCAACCTCGGCGACGAACAGCGGTCGTACTCGATCGAAGTGGCCATCGTGCGCGCCGGGACCGACAACGTGCAGCGCTCGCCGCGTGTCGACATCGACGATGTTGCCCCGGGCGCGACCGCGTCGTTCGAGCTCGAAGGCAGTGTCGGCGTCGACGCGGTCGATTGCCGTATCGAGTCGGTCGACGGACCCCTCCCGTTCGGCGTGGAGATCTAGCGCGCCCGGCGAACATGCTCCCCGATGGTCGGCGTGTGGCGAACGGACGGGTGATCTTGTTGTGCGGAACGGCCGGCTCGGGAAAGACCACGCTGGCCACACGATTCGAGGCCCCCGGAGCAGTGCGCATGTGCCCCGACGAGTGGCTCGTCGATCTCGGTTTCGACCTGTATGACACCGACGCCTGCGTTGCCGTCGAACGTCTCCGGTGGAACCTCACTCGATCTCGCCCTGCGCAGCGTCATGGTCGTCGAGGAGTGCGAGGTATGGCAACGCTGGGAGCGCGATCTGCGTCGTGCGTTGGCGCGAGCCAACGACATCGCAGTCGAATTGCACTTCCTCGACGCACCGATCGAGGAGCTGACGGCGCGCATGGCCGCCCGCAATCATGGGTTACCCCAGGGCACTCCATGTATCGACGCTGGTCTCGTGGCGTTGCGGAACGGCCGAATCCAGCGTCCCGACGCCGACCAACTCGCCTTGTTCGACGCGCCGAGCGAACCGAGCGCTATCGGTCGCGGCTAACAGCGGTGGCCGAGACCCATGCGTCGTAGAGCCGACGGTACGCGCCGTGCTGCTCGAGGAGTTCGGCGTGGGGCCCGTCCTCGACGAGTCGTCCGTGCTCCAGCACGATGACGCGATCGGCTCGCGCCGCTGTCGACAGACGGTGCGCGATGGCGATCGTGGTCCGGCCGCCGGCCAAGCGTTCGAGCGCGCGGGCGATGCGCACCTCGGTGAGGGCATCGACCGACGACGTCGCCTCGTCGAGAATCAGCACGTCGGGGTCAGCGAGTCCCGCCCGCAGTAGCGCCACGAGTTGGCGTTCCCCCGCCGACAGCTGGTCGCCTCGTTCGCCGACCCGACTGTCGAGCCCATCACCCATCCCGTCGATCCAGTCACGAACGCCCAACGTGTCGACGATCTCCTCGATCCGCTGGCGATCAGCGGCCGGGTCGGCGAAGCCGATGTTGGCAGCGATCGAGTCGTCGAACAGGAACGGTTCCTGCGACACCACCACGAGTCGATCACGCAGGTCTGCACGGGCGACCATCGTCAACGCGACGCCACCGAGCATGATCTCCCCGAAGGTCGGGTCGGAGAATCGCGCCAGCAACCGTCCGAGCGTGGTCTTCCCCGACCCGGTCGCACCGACGAGCGCCACCTGCTGTCCAGCAGGAATCGACACATCGATCGCACTCAGCGCCGGCGCCGACATCCCGATTCCGGGGGTGTCCGCCCGCGCCGGGTAGGCGAAGGTCACGTCGTGCACTTCGATCGCCAGCGGCCCCTCGGGCAACGCGACGGGCTCTGGCGCTGGCGGCGGCCCGATCGGGAGATCGAGCACGGTCAACACCCGACGCAGCCCGGCGACCGCGGTCTGGGTCTGATCGAGCACCTCGGTGAACGCTGCGATCGGCTCGAGGAAGCGATACGTCAAGAACACGAACCCGACGAGGGCCCCGGCGGTGAGGCCACTCGCCGGGCCCTGCCAGACGCCGACACCGATCACCGCCGCAACGGTGAGTGCGGCAAACACCTCTCCGGACGGAAAGAGAAACGCGCCGATGATCGTCGCTCGGATCTGCGCGTCGGCCTTGTCGGCCACGACCTCGTCGACCTGTTCCTCGATGGCTTCGCCTGACCCGTAGGCCCGAATGGTGGGCGCGCCCGACACCACTTCGGCGATGGCGCCGAGCATCTCACCGTTGCGCGTCCGCGCCGTGTCGTACGCCCGCACCAAGCGCGTCTGGACCGCACGCAGCACGAACACCAACGGGATCCCAACCGCGAACGCCACCAACGCCAGTTGCCAGTTGTAGGCCAGCATGACGGCCGCCACGACGATCATCAGCGTGCCTTCCAGGAGCCATGCCAGCCCACCCCACTGGAAGAACTGGGCGAGCGTCTCGATATCGCTGGTCACCCTGGCGACGAGCCCACCCCGCCGCTCTTCGTTGTGGTCGGCCAAGCTCAGCTGGTGGATGTGCCGGATCAAACGGACGCGCAAGTCGTAGAGCGCCCGCTCGCTGCGTTCACCGAGCCGCTTGGCCGCCCAGCGGAACGACACGGCCGAGATCACGACCGCAACGGCGCCGAGCACGGCCATCTGCACGATCAGGTCGAGCCGTACTTCGTCTTCACCCACGATCCCGCGGTCGATCGCCTGCTGGATGAGGATCGGCACCACGACCCGGCCGGCGGCACCCAACGCCGCAAGCAGCCACGTCACACCGAGGCCCTGTCGGAGGATCGGTGCCTGTTCGAGCCCGCGTCCGATCGTCCGCACCGCCGAGTCGGGCTGACTCGGCGCAATCGTTCCGGCGCGTGCAGCAAGGGTGGGATCAACAGCGCTCACGACGGCGTCCCTCGGTCGGCCTCGAAGGCCTCGACCAACTCGCGATATCGCGGCACTGTACGCAGCAAGTCGTCATGATCGCCGTGTGCGGCAATCCGGCCACCGTCGACGAACACCACGTCGTTGGCCAACGCGATCGTCGACGGGCGCGTCGCGATCAACACGACCGACGCCGTGGTCAGGCGACGTCGGAGGTTGCCGAGCACGATCGCTTCGGTCGCCGGATCGAGCGCCGAGGTCGTGTCGTCGAGCACCAACAACGACGGCTCACGAATCATGGCTCGAGCGAGCGCCACACGTTGGCGCTGCCCACCGCTCAGGGTGACGCCACGTTCGCCGACGATGGTGTCGAGCGCGTGCGGGAGGTTGCGCACGAAATCGTCGGCCGCCGCCAGCGACAGTGCATCCCACAACTGATCGTCGGAGAACGATCCACCGAACTCGACGTTCTCGCGAATCGTTCCTGCGAGGAGAAACGCCTCCTGGAACACGATGGCGGCCGCGCCGGGCGCTCGGCGCACAGTGCCCGCTGACGGCCCGAGCAGGCCGACGACGAGCTGGGCCACGGTGCTCTTTCCCGAACCGGTGGGACCGACGACAGCTGTCACCGACCCAGCGGGGAGCGACACCGCCACGTCGGTGATCGTCGGCGGGCTGCCGTCGACATGGGCGAACGTCACCGCGTCCAACTCCGCCCCCACGCCCGGCGCCGCCGGTTCGATGCGCTTGGCCGGGTCGGGCTCGAGCGGCTCGCTGACGACCTCGTCGATGCGCTGCCAGGCGGCGATCGAGCGCGGCAGCTCCGACAGCGTGTACCCGATCAGACGGAGCGGGAACACCAACAGTTGGAACAAGAAAATCACCGAGGAGATCTCGCCGACCGTGAGATCTCCGCTCTCCACTCGCCAGGCGCCGAGCACGACGAGACCGATGTTGACCATCGAGGGGAACGCATCGAGAAACGCCTCGAACCAGCTACGAATCCTGATCGCAGTGATTCGCGACTCGCGGACGTCGCTCGCAAGATGTGACAGGCGCTCGGTCTCGCGATCCTCGGCGCCGTACGACTTCACCACCTGCACGCCCTCGAAACTCTCGTGGACTCCGGCGGAGAAGTCGCCCAATTGATTCTGTGCACGGGCAAAGTGATGCGCCACCGCACGCTCGTAGACGACGTTGGTGGCGACGAGCAACGGGAAGACGATTGCGGCGACGACGCCCATCGGAACGTCGATGACGAACAACCAGATCGTCGATCCGATCACCATCAACACCGTGCCGGTGGCGAACGGGATCGGGGCGAGCACGCTGACCGTGGTCTCGGTGTCGACACCGGCTCGAGCGACGAGGTCGCCATCGGCCCGCCGGCTGTGCCAGGCAATCGGCTGGCGAACGAGCTGATCGACGACGCGACCGGTCAAGGTCTGCGCGACCCGCCACTGCATGGCTGACGCGAATCCACGACGGACGACGATCGAGATCGCACGGATCACGCCGACTCCGACGATGAGACCGAGACCGGCGAGCACCGTTCCCATGGCCACCTCACCGTCTTCGAAGCGCGGCAGGATCACGTTGTCGATCACCCGGCCGAGCACCACGCTCGAGACGATCGTCGATGCCGCGAACACCGCCGCACCGGCGATCGCCACCGCAAAGAGCTTCGGGTGGATCATCGTGATCGCCGCCAAGAAGCGCGCGTTTCGTCGCAGCCGAGCCAGCCGGCGGCCGTCGTCCACGGGCGCCGGCGCTGCCGGATCATCGACTGCCGCAGACACCGCCGGACGTTCTAGCAGCACCGTTCCGCTCAGAACGGACCAGTTGCCGGCTCGTCTCGGTCAATCGAGCAGCCGCGGTCGATTCTGTGTGGATGGCACTAGCGTCGGCGTTGTGACCGCGGTCGACGATCGCCTCGAACCCGACGAGCGATCGATATGGCCGCGCCTCGGTCGGCTTGTCGTGATCGTCTCCTTGATCGGGCTCGCCGTGTTCTGGGTGTGGGCGCTGTTCTTCGCCTCCAAGGAGGCGGTCAACAAAGTCGACGACCGGGCATGGGCCGCACGCGCTGAGCAGATCTGTGCCGACGTCCGTCCGCAACTCGCTGCGCTGGAAGTGCAGGAGTCGGCCGATCTCGACGTGCGCGCCGATCTGGTCGTGACCTCGACCGACCTGTTGTCGCAAATGCTCGACGACGTCATTGCCGTGCCGCCCGCTGACGAGAAAGGCCAGGCGATCGTCCCCGATTGGATCGCCGACTACCGCCAGCTCCTCGACGATCGCTACGCCTACGCCGAGCGGCTGCGAGCCGGCGAGAACGTGCCGTTTACCGAAACCGCGTTCCGCGGCGTCCCGATCACCGAACGGATCGAGACGTTTGCGGCTGACAACGAGATGCGTAGCTGCCGGCCCCCGCGCGGCTCGGTACTGTGATGCCCATCGCCCGCGACGACGACCACCACGACGTTCCAGCAGAGCACGACGACTCGGCGGGCGAACGAACGGTCGTGCCCTTGTTTCCGATGGTTGATCGACCATCACAACGTCGCCCGCTGCGTCGTCCGCTGCGGGAAGTGTTCGGTGACGAGCTGCGCCGCGAGCGGCACGAGCAAGGCCGAACTCTCGCCGACGTCGCCGATGACGCGGCGGTCTCGTTGCCCTACCTGAGCGAGGTCGAGCGCGGCGTGAAGGATCCGTCGTCAGAAGTCATCGGAGCAATCGCCGACGCCCTCGAGTTGCCGGTGCCAGAACTACTGGAACGAGTTGCCCGTGAGCTACGTGTCGCGACGCAGCGCGACGTCCGTGCGCAGCTCCTCGCGGCCTGACGCCACCGCCACCGAGTCCGCCAAGCCGTACGTCACTGCAGCAGCGCCCGTCAACACCAGGGCACGGTCGGTGTCGCCGCGAATCTCCTCGGCGGTGTGACCGGTGTGGCGAGCGAGCAACGCCTCCGCCTCGCTGCGCACCCGCGTCAGCTCCTTGGCCTCGAGCGCCAAATCGCTCAACGACCCGCGGGTCACGTCGGTGTTCGGCTGGTGGAGCAACGCCCGCGCGTGCTCCAACACCGCGCGCTTCCCCGGCGCTCCCGCGGCGAGCAAGATCGCCGCCGACGACGCAACCTGGCCGACGCACAACGTGGCGATGTCGGGCGCAACGAACTGCATCGTGTCGTAGATCGCCAACGCCGCCGTCGAGGAACCACCGGGCGAATTGATGTAGAGGTGGATGTCTTGGCCGGGCTGTTGTGCGGCGAGATGGAGGATCTGGGCGACGACGACATTGGCCACGCCGTCGTCGATCGGCGTTCCCAGGAACACGATGCGATCGCCTAGGAGCCGGCTGTAGATGTCCGACACTCGTTCTCCCCGGGCCGTGCTCTCGACCACCGTGGGGATCGTGTAGCTGCTCATGCCGACACTCCGATCGTGCGCGGCCGACGCTCCGGACGGATGTCATCGAGCGAGGTCACGACGTGGTCGACGAATCCGTAGTCGCGAGCGGCAGGCGCATTGAACCAACGGTCACGACCGACGTCTTGGGTGATCTGTTCGAGCGACCGTCCGGTGTGTTCGGCGATGATCGACCGCATGCGTCTCAAGGTCGAGTCGAGATGTGCTGCCTGGATCTCGACGTCGGCCGCCGATCCCCCCAGTCCCGCACTCCCCTCGTGCATCAACACCTGCGCATTGGCGAGCGCAAACCGCTTGCCGGCCGCTCCCCCGCACAACAACACCTGCCCCATGCTCGCGGCGAGACCGACCGCCACCGTGGCGACGTCGTTGGGCACGAGCTGCATGACGTCGTACATGCCGAGCCCGGCGAGCACGGAACCGCCAGGCGAGTTGATGTACACGCTGATGTCGGATGCGGGATCGTCACTCGACAGCACCAGCAACTGAGAAACAACGCGGTTGGCGAGCGCGTCGGTCACCTCCTCGCCAACCACGATGATGCGCTGTTCCAGGAGGCGGTCGGCGAGGGCTGGTGAGGCAAAGGTGTCCATGCCGTGCAGGCTGACTCGACGACCGCTCGTCGAGCGGCGATTCTGCCGACTGCAGAATGTTGCTCCCTCGACCGCTACGCCAGCGAGCGGATGACGCGCGCCGGCGCGCCGGCGGCGACGGAAAAGTCGGGGACGTCACCGGTGACGACACTGTTCGCTCCGACGACGACATGCCGACCGATCTGAGCTCCCGGCAGCACGACCGTGCCGTGTCCGAGCCAGCTCCCGTCACCGATACGCACGGGACGCTCCGGCATCAGCTGCTGTGAGATCGGCCGGTGGAGGTCTGCATAGCCGTGATTCTGGTCGGTGATGTAAACGTGATGCCCCGTCCACACGTCGTCGCCGATGACGATCTCCAGATGACCAACGATGCTCGATCCCTTGCCGATCAGACACCGGTCACCCACCCGCACGACCGGGTCGGTGACCATCGCTTGTCCGGGGACCATGCCGGCCGACAACGTCGCGTTCGGCCCGAACACGGTACGCGTCCCGATGTGGATGTACTGCTCGTTGTACAGCGCATTCACCGGGAAACACAGCACACTCTCGGCGCCCATGGCACCGAAGCGCCGACCACGACGAGAGTGCGGGCCGATCGCTCCGAGCTCGGACAACACATCCCAACCGGCGTGGACGACCTCGCTCGCCGCCCGCTTCGCCGCCGTCAGCACGCGCTGACGGCGCGTGTCGGGCAGCGGGGCTCGTTCGAGCATGGTCGCCGACGCTAGCGGCCGACCTACGATCCGGCGGTGCCGCGCACTCCACCGCCCACCCCGTTCGGTTCGATTCTCGACGTTCCCGGAATCGAAGTCGGGCACCATCAGCGTCGCGGACGCGGCTGGGAGACCGGAACGACAGTGCTCAGCGCCCCGCATGGAGCAACGCCAGGTGTCGACGTGCGCGGCGGCGGTCCCGGCACGCGCGAAACCGATGCCCTCGAGCCGCACAACCTGGTCGACACGATCCATGCCATCTGCTTGACCGGCGGCAGCGCCTACGGGCTGAGTGCCGCCGATGGCGTGATGGAGGTGCTCGAGTCCCGCCAGCTCGGCGTGCCGGTGACCGGAGGCGTCGTGCCCGTCGTGCCCACCGCTGTGATCTTCGACCTCGGGCGGGGCGGCGTGTTCGGCAACCGCCCCGATGCGAGCTTCGGGGCCCGCGCCACGAGAAACGCCAGCCCCACCGCCCACCGATGGGGGTCGGTCGGCGCGGGCACGGGCGCCCGCGCCGCCGTGCTGCAGGGCGGGATCGGCACCGCATCAGCCGTTGTCGACACGCCCACAGGAGCCCACCTCACCGTCGGCGCCGTGGCGGTCGTGAACGCCCACGGCAGTGTGGTCGATCCGGCGACGGGCCGTCTGTGGGAGGCGCCGGCGCGAACGCGGCCGCGCGGCCCGGAGTTGCGCGCCTTGCGGAACGCGCTGGAAACGCCGGCCGATGCCGCCCGCGGCCGGCGTCTCAACACCACGATCGGCGTCGTCGCTACCGACGCGGCGATGACCAAGGCCGAGGCGGGCAAGCTCGCATCGGTGGCCCACAACGGGCTGGCGCGGGCCGTGCGCCCCTCACATTCGCTCTTCGACGGTGACACCGTCTTCGCCTTGGCCACCGGCGAGCAGCAGATCACTGCCGACGCCACCCGCTTCGAGGTTCCAGCGACCTACCCGGGGGCGTTGAACGCCCTGTTCGCGGCGGCGGCCGACGTGTTCGCGCTGGCGTGCACACACGCCATCTTGAGCGCCACCTCGCTCGGCGCAGCGGCCTATGCCGACCTGTGTCCGACGGTGGCAGCGGCCAACGGCGTGCCGCCCCCGACTCACCGCTGACCAGCGCATCGTCGACGACCTGATGCGCCGCCGATCCCCGTCGCCGAACAGGTGCGTCGGCCGTCACGCCGCGGCGCGTTGGGCGGCCATGGTGCGGACCGCTAGTTTGCTGTGTGTGGGGATGTCCACCGACCGTCCGCAGGTCACCGTGCCTGCGTTGGCCGAGATGAAGCGCGCTGGCGCCCGAATCTCGATGATCACGGCCTACGACGCCACCTTTGCTCGCCTGGTCGATCTCGCCGGCATCGACATGATCCTCGTCGGCGACTCGCTGGGCATGGTCGTGCAAGGCGAGTCGAACACGATTCCCGTCGACCTCGACGAGATGGCGTACCACGTCAGAATGGTCGCTCGGGCTCAACCCAAGGCCCTGATCGTCGGCGACCTGCCGTTCGGGTCGTACCAGGTGTCAGTGCAACAAGGCGTCGAGAGCGCCATTCGCCTGATGAAAGAGGGTGCGGGCGCCGTCAAACTCGAGGGCGGTCTGCACATGGCCGAGACGATCGAGGCGATCACGAGCGTCGACATCCCCGTCGTCGGCCACATCGGTCTGACCCCGCAGAGCTACCACCGCATGGGTGGACACAAGGTCCAGGGACGGAACGACGGAATGGAAGCGGGCGGGCGCGACCGTCTCCTCGAAGACGCCTTCGCCGTCGAGCAGGCCGGGGCGTCGGCGGTGGTGATCGAAGGTGTCCCCCGCGAACTCGCCGGTGAGATGACCGCCAAAGTCTCGATTCCCACCATCGGTATCGGCGCCGGACCGGACTGCGACGGCCAAGTGTTGGTGCTCCACGACGTACTCGGACTCAGCGACGTACGGTTGAAGTTCACCAAGCAGTACGCCGACTTGCGCACGCGGGCGATCGCAGCCACGGCGGGCTACGTGTCAGAGGTTCGGTCGGGCTCATGGCCCGACGACGACCACTCGTTCCACTGACGCCCATCCTGACGCCTCCGGGTCAACGCTCGGTCGATCTTCGTCCAATGCCCACTCCCATCGTCTTCTCCACGCCCGACGAACAACGCTCCTGGGCCGACGACGTCCGCCGACAGGGCTCGACGATCGGCTTCGTCCCCACGATGGGCGCGCTCCATCGAGGCCACATCGCCCTCATCGACCATGCCCACAGCCTGGCGGACGTCGTCGTGGTCTCGGTTTTCGTCAACCCGCGGCAGTTCAACCAACGCGCCGACTTCGACGCCTACCCCCGACCAATCGACGACGACGTCCAACAGTGCGCCGCCGCGGGTGTCGCCGCCGTATTCGCTCCGACAGGCGCGGCGATGTACCCGCAGGGCTTCGAGACCACGGTGACCGCTGGCCCGCTCGCCAGCACCATGGAGGGCGCGCATCGAGATGGCCACTTCGACGGCGTCGTGACCGTATTGACCAAGCTGTTCAGCATCCTGCGCCCGGACCTCGCCGTGTTCGGCGAGAAGGACTTCCAACAGCTGGCCATCGTCCGTCGCCTGGTCACCGACCTCGACCTCGACGTCGAGATCGTCGGCGCGCCGACCGTGCGCGAGCCCGACGGACTTGCGTTGTCCAGCCGGAATCGTCGGCTCGATGCCACGGCCCGGGCGGCGGCGCGGGCGGTCCCGCGGGCACTCGACGCGGCCATCGCCGCGGCGCGCGACGGCTCGGTCGACGATGCGTTGCGGGCCGCGTGCGACGTGTTCGACGCGGCACCGCAGGTCCACCCGGACTACGTCGAGATCTTCGACCCGAACACGTTGCGGCCGGTGCCGACGCTCGAGGGCCGGCGCGTTCCGGGGACGACGCGCATCGCCACCGCCGCTCACGTCGGCGACGTGCGCCTCATCGACAACCGCGATCTGTTCGAACGCGCCTAGCTCTGGAGCCGATCGGCGAGGCCCGAGAGGATGACCGTGAGCACGACTCCGTTGTAGATGGCGTGCGCCAGCACGGTCGGGCCGATGCGTCTGAGCCAGTAGGCCGCCGCTCCGAACGAGCACCCCACTGCCGTCAGCACGATGACGAGGCCGACATTACCGACCCCACGGACGGGGTCGACGTGGGCCAATCCGAACAGCACGCCTTGGATTGCCAGCGTCGGCGCGACCGCCATCTTCGACAGCAGCGCACGCATCACGACACCGCGAAACACGATCTCCTCGACGAGCGGTGCGGCGATCACCGCGGCGATCACGATGGCCACGACATATGTGCGGTCGGCTTGGAGCTCGGTGACGCCATCGGTGTTACTCGATATGGGGATGTCGATGGCCGTGATGATCGCGATCACCGCCGCTTGCACACCGAGCGTCGAAAGCCAGATCACGGGTGCCCACCCGAGGTCTGACCACTTCGGCGTGAGCCCTGCGTCGCGCGCCAGATGGCCGCTGCCCCAGCGTCGGCTGGCATAGATACACCATGCGATCGATGGGCCGTAGCCCACGGCGGTCAGCAGCGCGACGTACACCGCTACCGGCCACTCGAGACCGACGAGTGCATCGAGCAACAACTTCGACGCGATCAACGATGCGGTGAGTACGGCGATGGCCCCGATCGCCACGGGGATCGGCAAGGTGGCGTGCGGGGGCGGCGGCGGAGCGAATTGCGGCGCATTCCGTTGGACGGGCTGCGCCTGATCGTTGCGATCCCAGCCGACTGCTCCGGTCGACGGGGACGGCGGAGGAAGCGCCGTCACGAGGGAAACGCCGCCGGCGGCGGAGCGGTGTACAGCCAGGAGTCGAACAGAGCACGCACGTCATCCTCGACGGTAGCCGGATCGCTTCCGGACCCTGCGGGTGCTGTGCCGAACTCTTGGCCGATCGCGATCGTCAGATCGATCAACGCCTCGGTGTCCTGCGCCGTGCCGTTGTGCTCGACGATCCATCGCTGCAACAGCACAAAGAACGCTTCGTCACCGAGGAACCCGCGCAACGCGTGGACCACGACGCCGCCGCCGTCGTAGACCTCGAATCCGAACAGTTCCTCGGTCCCCGGTGCTCCGGTGGCCACTGCGCCGTCCTGGCGTTGCGCCAGGGCGTTCTCCGCAGTCCGTTGCAGATCGATCTCTCCGATGAGGTCGAGCCACAACCATTGGGCGTAGGTGGCAAAACCCTCGTTGAGCCAGATCTCATTCCAGCTGGCGGGGCCGACTGCATTGCCGAACCACTGATGCGCCAGCTCATGGGCCGTCAGCAACTCCTCGAGTCGGCCGAGCCCCGGCGACTCGAAGTTGCTGACATCGAACATCGACCGCCCCTGCGTCTCCATCGCCACGTTGGGGATCATGTCGACGATCGCCAACCCGTACCCGCTGAGCGGGTACGGGCCGAACCACTCCTCGAACTGACGAAACTGGCCGGGAAGGTGAGCGAACTCCGCCTCGAACCGATCGGTCTGGCTGGCGGGAACCACGTGCGTGAGCGGAATATCGCGGCCGTCGACACTCGTGTATGTGCCGTCGACGATCTCGTAGTCGCCGATGATGAGCTGTACGAGGTAGGTCGCCATGGGCTCATCGAGCCCCCAACTCCACGTGTTCGATGCACGGTCGATGGCGATCAATTCCCCGTTGGCGACCGCAACGGTGTCCAGCGGCGCCGTGACGCTGAAGCTCCACGTGGCCTTGTCGGAGGGATGATCGTTGGCCGGCATCCACGAGCGCGCGCCATCGGGCTCGTTCAGCACGAAGGTCGACTCCGCCTCCCGAAACCAACCCGATGGCAGGCTGGCCGCAGAGCGGTTCGCCGCGTCCGGGGTGACGGTGTAGTCGACCGATACCGAGACCATCGAAGGGCGCCCTGCCGGGAGGTCGACGAGCAGTTCGGTGCCATCGTGGGTGAAGGCCAGCTCGGCGTTCGTCGCAACGTCGGTGACTGCGTCGATCTCGAGATCGAGTGCGTCGAGTGCCAGTTGCCCGACTCCGTCGGGCACCTCGGCGCTGACGGTCACTGCGCCGACCAGCTGCCCTCCGTCGAGGGCATCGGTAGCGTCGAGGACCACGTCGTATGACAACACATCGATATCTGGGGATCCCAACGCCGGAAACAGCGGATCGTCCAGGCTGGTTGCCGCCGCTCGGTCGTCCCCGCCCGTCTCGCTCTCGGTCGTCGGCAAATCGTCTCGCGGCCCGTCGGTGGCCGGCAGTGTGGGCGCCGGGGTCGACGAAGGACGGGTCGTGTCGACCGCCGGAGCAGTGGTCTGTGTCGACGCGATCGAGTCGACTGCCTCGGTCTCGACCTGCCCCGATGAAGTACACGACGCGGCCAGGAGCGCAACACCGGCCATCACCGCGATCCGCCGTCGACTCACGAGTGCGAGTGTGTCAGCACCGGCGCCCGCCGTGGCGTCGCGCTGCACCCTGCGGAAACGTGCGCTGTCCTCGTCTCAGCGGCGCAGATCGGCCTGTTCGACCGTCGCTCGATAGCGCACCGTGAACACGCTGTCGCCCGACAGGATGGGGCCGCGGCCGAGCATCCGCCCCCGCTCCCAGTTCGACAAGCCCAGCTCAGGGGTGTCGAGTGCGTACTGCCCGTCGACCCACCGCGTGAACGCATCGCCGACAAACGGCGCGTCGACGCGCCGATAGAAGTTGTCGCGCTCGGCTGTGTCCTCACTGATGATCGAGGTCACGAAGCGCGGGCTATACCGGTTACACAGGTCGACCGCCTCGTCGACGGAGTCGGTCACCACGATCGTCATCTCCGGCGACGTCTCCCACTCCCACTCGGTGGCCAACTCGCGTTGCGAGATGATCGACGCAGCCGACTCCTCGTGCGCGCCGTCCGCACGCTCGATCGTCACGGTCGAACGGAACCGCTCGTCGGGCACCCACGCTTCGGAACCCTCCACCACATGCAGCCGCGCGGAGCTCGAACGTGCCACCGCTGCGGCATCGAGCCCCTCGAGCACACGTGGGACGAGTTCAGGCGCCCGAGCGCGCGGCACCGCAACCACATTTGCGGTGTTACACACCTTGCGGTCGAGCGACGCACCGACCGCCGCACGCAAACGATCGCCGTCGGCCCGTTCACCTGCAACGATCCAGGCGCCACCTGTTCCGTGCAAGCTCACCGGAGTCCCCGACTGCGCGGCCACCGCACCCAGCTCCGCGACGGCTCGTCCCGAACCGCGGGCAACCGCAAGAGCCAAGCGGCGGTCGGCGAAGAGCGCATGGCCGGCAGCACGTTCCGGCGATTCCACGAGGCTGACGGTGCCGACGGGAAGTCCTGCCTCGGCGAGCGCCGGGCGCAGCGCGTGCTCGACGATCGCAAGTGCCGTCGTCAACGCATCGGAACCGATGCGGAACACGACACTGTTGCCGGTGCGGACGACACCACAGGCATCGGCAAACACGTTCGGTCGCCCTTCGAACACGAACCCGACCACACCGAGTGGCGCTCGGCGCGCTTGCACCGTCCAGCCATCGTGATCATGTCGCGCAATCGCGTCGTCACGGCCGAGCGGTGCGTCCCGCCACACTTCGAGCCCGGTGATCATCCCATCGCGCATACGGTCGTCGAGGACCAACCGGGTGGTCGATCGACCCTTCGCCGCCGCCTGCGCGACGTCGTGTTCATTGGCCGATGCAATGTGCGCGAACGCCGCAGCATCGCCGAGCCGACCTGCAAACCTGTCGAAGAACTCGGTGATCTGCTGATCGTCGACTTCGGCCAAGTCGACGAAGCCCGATGTCGCCGACGTCACGGCGCGGTCGACGATCGCTCTCTGCGCAGCAGGGATGTGCAGCAGACGCTGTGTGTCTGCGACCGCGATCAGCGCATCGCCCGCCTCGAAGGCGGCCGCCAGCTCGGCGTCGACGGTGAGCACGTGATCGCCACCGACCACGATCTGCTGGCCGGCGTGCAGTGTCGTGAGCGGCGTCATCGAGGGAGCCCGAGTCCGACGAGCTCCGGGTACTCACTCAACTCGACGGGCCGGCCCTCAGCGATCGAGCGGTGCGCAGCGACGCCGATCGCCACCGACCACAGACCGTCGAGCAGATTGACCTCGATTGGACCGACACCGTTGATCGCCTCCGAGAAGCCGACGTGTTCGAGGTAGCTCGACCCGTGGTGCAATCCGACGTGCTTGATGTCGGGGTTCTCCACGATCACATCGGTCACCTGGCCCAGACCATCGGAGCGGCGCCCGATCCGCACCAGGTTCTCGGGAACGAACGCTTCGATCTTGCCCTCATCGCCGACCACGACGACCTCCTGTTCGTTGCGCGACGCTTCGGCGAACATGCACAGGTCGAGCATCCCGCGACTGCCGTTGTCGTACTCGACGATCACGTACGCGTTGTCGAAGATGTCCGGTCGCTCTCCGTCGTATTGCTCGTCGAGATGATTGACGTCCTGTCCACCCGACGCCATCACACGGACCGGCCTCGCTCCGGTGGCCAGGTTCATCAGATAGAAGAAGTGGCAGCACTTCTCGACCAAGGTGCCCCCGGTGTACCGGTTGAATCGGTTCCAGTGGTCGACCTTGTCGAGAAACGGGAAGCGGTGCTCGCGCACTGCGACCATCCGCACGTTTCCAACGGCCCCGGAGTCGAGCTCGCGCAACAGCCGCGCGGTCGGCGGCATGTATCCGTATTCGAGGCCCATCCACACGATTCGCCCGGCCGGACCCTGCGCCGCCGCGTCGACCACGCGCCGACACTCCGCAATGGTCGTACACAACGGCTTCTCGATCATCACGTGCAACGGTGAAGCGAGCACCGCCAGCAGCGTGTCGCAGTGGGTGTGGTTGGGGCTGGCGATCACGACCGCATCGCAGGCGTCGGCCGCCAACAGCTCCTCCACCGTGTCGACCACCAACGGTTCGTTTGGTGAGCCCGCTCCGACAACCGCCCGGCGGGCCGCCTCTTGCGACGCACCGTGGGGGTCGGCTACGGCCGTGACGGCGGCCCCGTCGAGTGCCAGGATGTTCTCGATGTGTTCGACCCCCATCATTCCCGTACCCACCACTCCGTATCGCAGCGTCGAGTCTCGGGGCGCGTCGGAGCCCGTCGTGGCCGAGGTCATGAACCGGAGCGTATGCCGATGACGGACTCGCCCCTCTACTTCCGTCAGCTATTGAGCGGCCGCGATTTCGCGGCGAACGATCCGCTGGCCGACCAGATGGTCAACTTCGTCTATGCGATTGGCGACCGCCGATCTGGTGTCTGCGTGCTCGTCGACCCCGCCTATTCCGTCGACGAACTGGTCGACGCCGTCGAGGCCGACGGCATGTCGGTGACCGGGGCCCTGGCTACTCACTACCACCCCGATCACGTCGGGGGATCGATGATGGGGCACACGATCGAAGGCATCGACCGGCTCCTCGGCCGCGTCGACGTCCCGGTGCACTGCAACAACGAAGAGATCGAGTGGATCCTCAAGTCGACAACGGTCGATGACACACATCTCGTCGGCCACGATTCCGGTGACGTCTTGGCCGTAGGCGACATCGACATCACGATGATGCACACCCCAGGTCACACGCCGGGCAGTCAGTGTTTCCTCGTCGACGGCCGCCTCGTCGCCGGCGACACCCTGTTTCTCGAGGGCTGTGGCCGCACCGACCTGCCCGGCTCGGACCCGGCGAAGATGTCCGAGAGCCTGGCCAGGCTGGCCAAGGTGCCCGACGACACCATCCTGTTTCCCGGGCATCGGTACTCATTCGCTTCCAGCGCCACGATGGAAGCGGTCAAGGAGATGAACTTCGTCTACGGCGGCGGCTGACCGCCCCCACCGAAAAACCGGGGATTTCGCGCGTTTTTCGCACGACACCGCGAACAGAACCGCTGATCAGCAGTCGGCTTTGGCCGGAATGACGATCTCGAGCCCAGCGAAGAAGGCGCCGTACCCGTCGGTGTTGGCATTCGCTGCGTTCAGCGCATCGACGGTGACGTCGAAGTTCTCAGCGACGCGGATCGGGATATCGCCGGCGGCGATGGTGTAGGTGCCCTCACCACAGTTGTCGCCGGCATCAGGGATCGTTTCCACCGGCGCGGCGCTCTCGTCGTCACCGGCATCAGCGCCATCGGCTGCGGCCTCGTCGGCAGCCGCCTCACCGTCATCGGTCGCGGCGCTTGGCGCATTCGCCCCCGGCGGAATCCGGATGACGGTCCCCGGGAACGGGAACTCGTTCACGCTGCCCCACTCGTTAAATGCGACCAGATCGTCGACGGTGATCCCGAAGTCGTTGGCCACCTTGAGCGGGTAGTCACCCGCCTGAACAGTGTAGTCCTGTGAACCCGTGACGATCTCGCTGCCGCCGGCGCCGTCTGGCGCACCGGTGGCCTTGGGCGGGCGCACGACGAACTCGGTCGATGCCTGACTCAGATTGACGGTCGATGCGGTTGCTCCACCGGCCTCGCCGCCGCCACACGATGTCAGCACGAGCGCGCCGATTGCAATGGGAGCGCCGAAGGCGCTGATCGCGCGCGTGTTCGCGAACTTCATGGCAGTCGAGCCTAGGGCCGCGATCACCGTTGGTGTTGTCAGCCCCGTCACACCCGAAATTGTCGCCATCCCGTGCGTATCACGCACGGGATCCCCGGTTTTTCGGAGCGTCGGAGCTACATCAGAGGGCGGTCGGTCGGAGCGACCGGCGTCGGCAGACGGCTCTTGCCCATCAGATAGGCGTCGACGCCTGCCGCAGCGGCGCGGCCCTCGGCGATCGCCCAGACGATGAGGCTCTGCCCACGACCCATGTCGCCAGCCACGAAGATGCCCCGCTGGTTGGTCATGTAGTGATCGTTGCGCGCGACGTTGCCGCGCTCGTCGTAGTCGAGGCTGAGTTGGTCGAGCCACGAGTCCTTTTCAGGCCCGACGAAACCCATCGCCAAGAACACGTAGTCGGCGGGAAGCTCGCGCTCGCTGCCCTCGACCTTCTCGAATCGGCCGTCGATGCGTTCGACCTCGTGGATGTGCAGCGCCCGCACCCGGCCGTTGCCGTCGTCGAGGAATGCTTCGGTATTCACCGAATACACACGTTCGCCACCCTCCTCATGCGCAGACGACACGCGATACACGAAGTCGTACTGCGGCCACGGGTTGCCCGGGGCGCGGTCCTCAGGAGGACGCGGCATGATCTCGAGTTGCGTCACCGACGCTGCGCCCTGACGATGTGCCGTGCCCAGACAATCGGCACCGGTGTCACCACCACCGATGATCACGACGTGGCTGCCCTTGACATCGATCGGCGACTCATCGATGTCGCCGAGCTGCACACGGTTGGCGTACGGCAAGTACTCCATCGCTTGATGAATGCCTCCGAGCTCACGACCGTCGATCGGGAGATCGCGCCACTGCGTCGCACCGCAAGCCAACACGATCGCGTCGTGGGAGGCCCGTAGCACCTCCATATCGACGGTCTCGCCCACGCCGGCATTCGTGCGGAACTCGGTGCCCTCCGCCTCCATCTGCTCGAGACGGCGGTCGATGTGCCGTTTTTCCATCTTGAACTCAGGGATGCCGTAACGCAGCAACCCCCCGATGCGGTCGGCGCGTTCGAGCACCACCACCTCGTGACCCGCGCGCGTCAGCTGCTGGGCCGCGGCCAACCCCGCTGGTCCCGAACCGATCACTGCAACGCGCTTGCCGGTGCGAACCGACGGCACCTGCGGGGTCACCCAGCCCTCGTCCCACGCCCGATCGATGATCTCGACCTCGATCTGCTTAATGGCCACCGGGTCTTGATTGATGCCGAGCACACAGGCCGACTCACACGGCGCCGGACACAACCGCCCGGTGAACTCGGGGAAATTGTTCGTGGCATGGAGACGCTCGATCGCGTCGTGCCAATGCTCGCGATAGACGAGATCGTTCCAGTCGGGGATCAGGTTGCCGAGCGGGCACCCGTTGTTGCAGAACGGAATGCCGCAATCCATGCACCGTCCCGCCTGCTGGTTGAGCGCCGTGGCATCGAAGTCCTCGTAGACCTCTTTCCAATCGCGCAGTCGCACCGGCACCGGCCGCCGCAACGGCAGCTCGCGGTCCCACTCGAGAAATCCCGTTGTCTTGCCCATCAGGCCCTCGCTGCTTCCATGATCTTTTCGACGGTGGCGTCTTCGTCCAGGCCGGCGGCCTCTGATTCCTCGATGACGGTGAGCACCCGCCGGTAGTCGGTGGGCATCACCTTGCGGAAGTTGCGCACCTCGTCGGTCCACTGGGCGAGGATGCGCGTCGCCGGACCCGATCCGGTGTAATCGCGGTGACGTTCGATCGTCGTGTGCAGGAACTCACGGTCGTCGTCGTTCAGTTCTTCGAGCTCGACCATCTCGTAGTTGACCTTGGCCGAGAACGTTCCGTCGGGGTCGTACACATAGGCGATACCGCCGGACATCCCTGCGCCAAAATTGCGCCCCGTGTCGCCGAGCACGACGACGCGGCCACCGGTCATGTACTCGCACCCATGGTCGCCAACGCCCTCGGACACCGCGAGCGCGCCGGAGTTACGGACGCAGAAACGCTCGCCGACGACGCCGCGGAGGAAGATCTCACCGCCGGTGGCGCCGTACGCGATCACGTTGCCGGCCACGATCTGCTCTTCGGCCACGAACGGGGCGTCGGGGTGCGGATGGATGATCAGGCGGCCACCGGCGAGTCCCTTGCCGACGTAGTCGTTGGCGTCGCCGACCAGGCGCATTTGGATACCGCTCGGCACGAAAGCCCCGAAGCTCTGCCCCGCCGAGCCCTCGAAGGTGATGTCGATGGTGCCGTCGGGCAACCCCTCGCCCTTCCACTTCTTGGTCACCTCGTGACCGAGGATCGTGCCCACGGTGCGATTGACGTTGCGAATCGGCAGTTCGATCTCGACGCGGTGCCCGTCGTCGATGGCCGCCGCGCTGCGCGCCACCAACTCTTGGTCGAGCGCCTCGTCGAGACCGTGGTCCTGACCCACACTCTGGAACATCGTCTGGTGGTACGGGTTCTGCGGCGCCTCGAGGATCGGACTGATGTCGAGACCGTCGGCCTTCCAGTGCTCGACCGCGCGGCGCGTGTCGAGACACTCGACGTGGCCGATCATCTCCTCCATCGTGCGGAAGCCCAGCTCGGCCATGAGCTCGCGCACTTCTTCGGCGATGAAGGTGAAGAAGTTCTCGACGAACTCGGGGTCGCCGGAGTACCGCGAACGCAGCTCGGGATTCTGGGTGGCGATGCCGACCGGGCAGGTGTCGAGGTGACAGACGCGCATCATGATGCAGCCCGACACCACCAACGGAGCCGTGGCGAACCCGTACTCCTCGGCGCCGAGTAGCGCCGCGATCACCACGTCGCGCCCCGTTTTCATCTGGCCGTCGGTCTGCACGACGATGCGGTCGCGCAAACCGTTCAGCAGCAGCGTCTGCTGTGTCTCGGCAAGACCCAGTTCCCATGGTCCACCGGCATGCTTCAGCGACGTCAGCGGGCTCGCTCCGGTGCCGCCGTCGTGACCGGAGATGAGCACGACGTCAGCCTTCGCCTTCGACACTCCCGCAGCCACAGTCCCGACGCCGGTCTCGGCGACGAGCTTGACGTGGATGCGCGCGTGCGGATTGGCGTTCTTCAGATCGTGAATCAGCTGCTTCAAATCCTCGATCGAATAGATGTCGTGATGCGGCGGTGGGCTGATGAGGCCGACGCCAGGCGTGGAATGCCGTGTCTTCGCGATCCACGGGTACACCTTGTGCCCGGGGAGCTGGCCGCCCTCGCCCGGCTTGGCCCCCTGGGCCATTTTGATCTGGATGTCGTCGGAGTTCGTCAGGTACTCCGCAGTGACGCCGAAGCGACCCGACGCCACCTGCTTGATCGAGGAACGACGCGCCGGGTCGTACAGGCGATCCGGGTCTTCGCCGCCCTCACCGGTGTTCGACTTGCCACCGAGGCGATTCATCGCCACCGCGAGCGTCTCGTGGGCCTCGGCGGAGATCGAGCCGTAGCTCATTGCGCCGGTGGAGAAACGGGCCACGATGTCCGACGCCGGCTCGACCTCGTCGATCGGGACCGAGGCGCGGTCGCCGGCGAAGGAAAACAGCCCGCGCAGCGTCATCAGCTTCTCTGACTGGTCGTCGACCTTGTTCGAGTACTCCTTGAAGATGTCGTAGCGCTTGGCGCGGCTGGCGTGCTGCAGCTTGAACACCGTCTCGGGGTTGAACAGGTGCAGTTCGCCTTCGCGCCGCCATTGGTACTCGCCACCGAGTTCGAGCTTGCGGTGGGCACGATCCTCCGGCCGCTCCGGATTGGCCATCTTGTGGCGGGCGGCCACTTCGTCGGCGATCTGGTCGAGCCCAATGCCGCCGAGCTGGCTAACGGTGCCGGTGAAGTACTGGTCGACGACGTCCGCGCCGAGCCCGATCGCTTCGAAGATCTGGGCACCGGTGTACGACGCAACCGTCGACACGCCCATCTTCGACATCACCTTCAACACACCCTTGCCGCACGCCTTGATGTAGTTCTGTACGGCCGTGATCGGCGCCAGTTCGCCCAGACCGTGCATGTCCTCGGCGATGAGATCTTCGATCGTCTCGAAGGCGAGGTACGGGTTGATCGCACCGGCGCCGTACCCGATGAGCAGCGCCATGTGATGGACCTCACGCGCATCACCGGCTTCGACGACGAGCCCGGCCATCGTGCGTTGCTTGGTGCGCACCAGATGGTGGTGGACGGCGGCGGTCAACAGCAACGACGGGATCGGTGCATCGACGGTGTCGGCATTGCGGTCGGACAACACGAGGATGCGGGCACCGCTCTCGATCGCTGCGGACGCCTCGTCGCAGATGCGCTCGAGCGCCCGGCGCAACCCATCGCCGCCCTCGGCGACCCGATACAGGCCCGACAACACCGCGGCCTGCAGCCCGGGGTGCTCGCCGTTGTCGTTGATGTGCACGATCTTGGAAAGCTCATCGTTGTCGATGATCGGGAACGGCAGCGCCAGCTGACGGCAGCTCTCCGGGCCGGGGTCGAGCAGGTTCGACTCGGGCCCGACCGTCGACGACACCGCCGTGACGACCTCTTCGCGGATGGCGTCGAGCGGCGGGTTGGTGACCTGCGCGAAGAGCTGCGTGAAGTAGTCGAACAACAGTCGCGGCCGTTCCGACAGCACCGCGATCGGTGTGTCGGTGCCCATCGAGCCGAGCGCTTCTATCCCGCGCATCGCCATCGGCGCCAGCAGGATCTTCAGCTCCTCGTGGGTGTAGCCGAACATCTGCTGGCGGCGCAGCACGCTGTCGTGGCTGAACACCACGTGCTCGCGTTCTGGCAGCTCTCGGAAGTCGACCATTCCCTCGTCGAGCCAGCGCCCGTACGGGTACTCCGCAGCCAGCTCGGCCTTGATCTCCTCGTCGTCGATGATGCGACCCTGACGGGTGTCGATGAGGAAGATCTTTCCCGGCTGCAGGCGTCCCTTGGCGACGACCTTGCTGGGGTCGACGTCGATGACGCCGACCTCGGAGGCCATGACGACGAGGTCGTCGTCGGTGACCCAGAATCGGCTGGGGCGCAGACCGTTGCGATCGAGGACCGCGCCGATGACATCGCCGTCGGTGAACGCCACCGAAGCGGGCCCGTCCCATGGCTCCATCATCGCTGCGTGGAAGCGGTAGAAGTCGCGCTGCTCGGGCGACATCGTGGCGTGATTCTCCCACGCCTCGGGAATCATCATCAGCACGGCGTGATGCAGCGGGTAGCCGCCGAGGTGCAGCAGCTCGAGCACCTCGTCGAAGCGTGCGGTGTCGGACGCTCCCGGCGTACAGATCGGGAACGCCCGCTCGATGCCGGGCAGGCGCTTGCTCTCGAGCATTGCCTCCCGGGCGTGCATCCAGTTCTGGTTGCCCTGGACCGTGTTGATCTCACCGTTGTGCGCGACGAACCGGTACGGATGGGCGAGTTCCCACGCCGGAAACGTGTTGGTCGAAAAGCGCGAGTGCACGAGCAGCAGGGCGGACTCGGTGCGCGGGTCGGTGAGATCCGGGAAGAATTCGCTGAGCTGCGGAGTCGTCAGCATGCCCTTGTAGACGATCGTGCGCGCCGACAGCGACGAGAAGTAGGTCTCGACGTCGCCGATGAGTTCACGCCGGCTGCGTTTGCGGGCGACGAACGCCTTGCGATCGAGATCGATGTCGGTCGCTCCGTCGGGGTCGGAGACGAAGAGTTGGCGCACTGCCGGCATCGCTGCGCGCGCGGTTGCGCCGAGACAGTCGGGGTTGACCGGAACGTCGCGCCACCCGAGCACGGTGAGGCCGACTTCGACAACGGTGTCTTCGATCGCGGACATCGCCTTCTCGCGAGCGATGTCGTCGACGGGCAAAAATGCGATCCCGGTGGCGTATGCGCCCGCCGGTGGCAGTTCGAAGTCGACCACGCTGCGGTAGAGGCGGTCGGGAACGTGCAGCAGGATTCCTGCGCCGTCACCGGTGTCTGGCTCTGCGCCGGTCGCGCCACGATGTTCGAGATTGGTGAGCGCGGTGAGTCCGGTCATCACCAACTCGTGCGATCGTTCGCCGTGCAAGTTCGCGACGAACGACACACCACATGAGTCGTGTTCGTGACGTGGGTCGTACAGCCCTGACGGGCCTGGAGGCGTTCGCATCGTTACATCCTCGGAGGTGGGGGTGAAACGGGGATGCTCGAGACAACGCTGGCCCAAGCCGGAAAGGCAATTCTATGCCACGACGGCCACGAACCGAAAGATCGTTCGCTCGTGAACTGTGCCAGACCCTCGCCGCCACCCGCGATGAGCGAAACGGCCCCCTGTGGGCCCCCTCGCTCACCGGTGTGCGGGACGCAGGCGATCCGGCAGCCTCCGGGAATGGCCCATGAGCACACCGCGAGCACCGCCGACGGAACAACGATCGCCTGGAGCCGGAGCGGGTCGGGCGGCCCGGTCGTGCTGGTTCGCGGCATCACCGAGTCGGCCGGCAGCTGGGACCCCGTGACCGACCGGCTGGCCACGACCAACGACGTGATCACCCCCGATCTGCGGGTTCACGGCAAGTCGGGAACCGCCGACGCCTACGACCCCGCCGCCATGGTCAGCGCCATCGCCGCCGTGAACGCCGCGACCGACGTCGCCACCCCACACCTGGTCGGGCATGTGCTCGGCGGGGCCGTCGTCAGTGCGGCCGGCCCGGCGCTCCGGCCGGCGTCGGTGGCGTCGATTGGTCAATCACTGCAACTCGGCGAGTTCAAGGCACAGATCGTGGCCGCCGAGCCGATTCTGCGCGACCCGGACAACGACGGACTCGCCGTCGACGCGATGTTCGAGGCGATGTCCGGTGAACTCATCTGCGGGAACGAGACGGCGCGGGTCAACGCACTGCGCAACGCCCGACAAGACGTGTTGCTCGGCGTGTGGGGACTTGCTGTTGACCGAACCCCAAGAGGCGGTCGAAGCAACGGTGGACGCGGCGCTGCCCGGCCGTCGCGACGTTGCGCTGCCCTATCTCGCGTTGTTCGGCATCGATCCCGGCGTCGGCTATACCGATTGGCTCGGCGAGTACACCACGATCGATTACGAACTGTGGGACGGCGCCGGCCACTACCGGCACCTCGTCGATCCCGACCGCGTCGTTGCGTGACTCCGCCAGTTCTGGGCGGCTTCGACATGAGCGACAGCAGGTGCCAGGCACCAACGGTCGCTCAGCCGTCGGTGATCCGGACGGCCACCTCGTAGAGCCCCCAACAGAGGTACTCGTAGGTGACCGCGTGCGTGGCGCAGTGCTCCTGCCACGCACGGAACTCGTGCTGTCGCCAGTTCGGATAGTTGAAGTACTCGTTGAACACGATCACCGAGCCCGGAACGAGGCGCGGGGCGAGCTCGTCGAGCACCGTCTTGGCCGACGAGTAGATATCGGAGTCGATGTGCAAAAGGCGCACCGGCCCGGGTTGGTCGGCGAGGAACGGGGCCAACGTGTCGTCGAACCATCCGACGTGGAGTTCGACGTTCTCAGCGACCCATGGAAGCCCCTCGCCGCTGAAGGCACCGGCGTCGAGCGTCCAGCCGGTCCACGCCTCGGGTAATCCCTCGAACGAGTCGAACCCGTGCAACGTCGTCGTCGGGAAGCGGCCGGCGAGATGGTTGATCGTCATCCCTGAGCGCACGCCGAACTCGAGCACCATCCCGTCGGCGACTCGACACTGTTTGGCGGCGTAGCTCAGGACCTCCAGCGCGTCGCGCCGGATCAACGCATCGCTCATGTTCGACTTGATGTACCCCACTGTGTCGTCGAGCGCATCCTGCAAGAGCGCGTGATGGGGGTGCCAACGGTTGGTGTAGTAGATCTTGCCGTAGTACGCATCCATGCCCCGCACGACGACGGAGGCGATGGCGCGATCGAGCATGCTGGCCAGGCGCCGTCTCACGCTGGCCGTGGAGATCGGCATGGGGACGCTCAGACGTCGACGAAGCGCGGCTCGCGCTTCTCCATGCCCGCCATGACCGCTTCGACCTGGTTGGGGGTGCCGATATGACTGCCGATGGACACGCGCTCGGCGTGGAACTGCTCGGCGGCGCCGGCGTGCTGCATTCTGTTGAACAGCGCTTTGGCGCTCCGCACCGCACCCGGGTTGCGGCCGGCGATCTCAGCGGCGAGCGCCAGGGCGTCCTCGTGGGGCGTGTCGCTCACGCGAGTGACGAGCCCGAGTTCGTGACCCTCACGAGCGTCGAACACGCGCGCCGTGAACGTCAGCTCCCGCGCCACGTCGGGGCGGACGAGACCATTGAGCATGAACGTGCCGGTCATGTCCGGCGTGATGCCCCAGTGGATCTCGCGCACCGACAACTTGGTGTCGGGGTGAGCGATGCGAATATCAGCGCCGAGGATGATCTGCAGCCCGCCGCCGAGAGCATGTCCGTGCGCCGCGACGATGACCGGGACGGGAACCTCCTGCCACACCCAGCAACACTGTTGACCGAGGTGAGTGATCCGACCTTCCTCCATCGATCCGGGGTTGCCGTCGGTGCCGTTGCTCGCGCCATTGCCGTCGACCATCCCCTGGAAGCCAGAGAAGTCGAGGCCTGCGCAGAACGACGCACCTTCCCCGGACAACACGACCACGCGTACGCCTGGCTCGGTCTTCAATCGCTCGCCCGCCTCGGCGATGGCGGAGAACATCGCCCCGTCGAGCGCGTTGCGCTTGTCGGGCCGGTTGAGGCGGACCTCGGCGATGCCGTCGGTGATGGACACGATGACTCGATCGGACATACCTCCAGTGTCGCACCTGGCTCGAACGCAGAACGAACGGGCTGCCGAGTTCAGAGCATGCGCCTCGACCTGTGAGCTGACGACGTCCTCCGCACCACCCGTTCGGTGCGCAAACGCCTCGACATTGCNCTCCAAGCACCGACCGGTTCACTGGCCAGCTATCTCTCCGAGAACTTCGACTGCGCCCCGTGGCTGCTCGTTCCGTGCATCGAAGAACAGCTCGACGGTGTGAACACGATGATGGCCGCGTCGGCGTGGGGATCGATCCTGCCGGCGGTGTGGAGCTTCATGCTGGCGCTGCGCGAGCGCGGTCTCGGCTCGGCGTGGACCACGATCCACCTGATGAACGGCGGCGATCAAGAGGCGGCCGAACTGCTGGGAATTCCCCACGACCGATACACGCAGGCCGGGCTGTTCCCGATCCCCGACACTCAAGATCGCACCCGGTGACGCCGATGACCGAGTGTGAGTCTTCCGCCGCCCACACTGCCAGCTCGATCCCCGGCACCGTCGGGTACCGATGCTCGGGCGGCCACGCCGCCACCACAGTTCGTGGTGGCACCGCCGGCGCCGCCGATCCCCGCGGCGAGTGCCCAACAACCGTCGGGTGGCGGCCGTCGGTGGTCGAACGTGTTCGGCGTCGCGGTGGTGGTCGTGATCGTCGCGGCCGGAGCTGCGCTCGCCTACGACCAATGGGTCGATGGCGACGACACCACCCCGAACGAGCCGGCCAGCCCCGTCGACGACGGCGTCGACACCGGCTCGGGTGCGAGCGACCCCGACGGCCAGCCGTCGACTGCGCCGATCCTCGGCCCCGTCACCGTGGAGTCGCCGAACGTCGCCGCAGTACCCGGAACGCCAGCCGTCGACAAGACGGTCGTCGACGAACCAGTCCCGGACGACCAGATTGTCGTTCCGCTCGAACAGCCGGCCGCTCCACCGATCGAGGCGCCACGTACGCCGGCACCGGTCGACGCCGGTCAGACCACCGGTGACTCGGCCACCGAGCAGCCAGCTCCCGAGGAGGTCCCCGCACCTCCCCTCGACAGCGCTGTCGAACCCATACCCGCTGTCGGGAGTCCAGCGTCTGGCGGGCTCGAATCTCCGGTGCGCGTCGGCAACGCGATCGACAGCGCCACAGAGGTCGTCGATGCGGTCAACGACCGCTTGCCGGACGACGCGCTCGTCGACCAGGTCCTCGACGACTGAGCGCGCGGTCAGACCCGTCGGGTCACGAGGCTGCGGTCGAGTTCGGCGAGCGTTGCGCGACCGGTGAGCGCCATCGTGCGTTCGATGCCCTCGCGGAAGAACTCCAACAGCTGGTCGACTCCCCTCTCACCGCCAGCACCCAGGGCGTACAAGTACGGCCGGCCGATCGACACTGCATCAGCACCGAGGGCGACGGCCTTGACGACATCGCTGCCCCGTCGGGCGCCCCCATCGCAGATGATCACCGCCTGCTCGCCGATCTCCTGACGAACCGGCTCGATGAGCGAGACCGGCGCAGGCGCATCATCGAGCTGGCGACCACCGTGGTTCGATAGCCCGATGCCGTCGACCCCGACCGCCACCGCCTGTTTGGCGTCGGCGACCGACTGGATGCCCTTCAGGACGATCGGCCCATCCCAAACGCTGCGCAGCCAGTCGACGTCGTCCCACGACAGCGCGTCGTCGAACTGCCGATGCATGTGTTCTGCGAGTGACACCGCCGTCGATCCGTCGTCGGTGTCGTAGTCAGCGACGTTGGCAAAGGTGATCGGCTCGTGACGCAGGAAGTCCCACGTCCACGCGGGATGAAGCACGCCGTCGATCAACGTTCCCGGTCCGAGCTTTGGCGGCAACGTCATGCCGCGACGCACGTCGCGCTCGCGTCGGCCGAGCACAGCCGTATCGACCGTGAGCCACACCGCTTCGTAGCCCGCGTCGGCGGCACGGCGCAGCAGGTCGGCCACCATGGAGCGGTCGCGCCAGGTGTACACCTGAAACCACTTCGAACCCGCCGACACCGCAGCTACGTCCTCGATCGAGCGCGTGCCCATCGTGGACAGCGACCACGGGATACCGGCGCGAGCGGCGGCACAGGCAACGGCGAGTTCGCCGTGCGAGTGAGCGATCCGCGTGAACCCCGTCGGTGCGCACACGAGTGGCATCGAGAGATCGATCCCGAACAGCGATGTCGATGTGTCGATCGAGCTCATGTCGCGCAAGACCCGGGGGACGAACTCATAGTCGGTGTACGCCGATGAGTTCTTCGCCAGGGTCCGCTCGTCCTCTGCTCCCCCGTCGATGTAGTCGAAGACTCCTCGCGGCAGCCGCCGGCGGGCGATGTGGCGATAGTCGTCGACCGATGCGCAGCGTCTCAACCGCCGCGTCACCGGGTCGAGGGCGATCCGGTCGAAGCTGGCGACCGACCAGAACGCGTTCCACATTCCCACGCCACCAGCGTAGGCATTGCCGCCGGCCCGCTACTCGACGAGTCGCAGTCCGCTGGGTGTCATGGAAGGCTCGGCCTGAGGGAGATCGACGACGAACTCGGTGCGATGCGCAGGAAACACGTGCTCGCTGAGCAACACCGGAGTACCTGAGGTATCGGTCGTGACCCGCTCACATCGCAACACCGGCGACGCTGCCGGAACACCGAGCAGGGCGGCGTCGGCCGGATCGACGAGATCGGCGGCGATGGTCTGCGTTGCGCCGCGCAGGTCGCGGTCGAGCAGCTCGTAGAACGGGCGCCGCTCGACCGAGCGCCTGGACAACGCCGAGCCCAGTTCGGCGGGGCACCACACGGTGACGACGGCGAATGGTTCACCGTCGGCCAGGTTGACCCGCTTGACTCGCAGCACCTCCGCGACCCGGAGCACGTCGGCGACGCGCAACGGTGCGTCGACGAAGGCAAATTCTTCGATGCGCCGCTCGGACAGTTTCCCGACGCCTTCAACCTCGGACTCGATGGTGCCGAGCTGTTCGAGCCGCTGGCGCACCGGTTCGGTGGCGACGAACCATCCGAAACCCTGGCGCGAGTCGATGAGCCCCTCGTCGCGCAGCAGGTCGAGCGCCTTGCGCACGGTGACCCTCGATGCCACGAACTCAGCCGACAGTTCGGCCTCGGATGCGAGGACCGATCCAGGCGTGGCGGTCGCGACGCGGACCCGCAACACATCGGCGATCTCCTGATAGCGGATGCGACGCATCGACCCGCCGTTGCTGCTCACCACGGCTTGTATGCTACCTGTCTTGCTCGGCGACGGGCGGTCGTGGGCGTGCCAGCCAATACACGCCGAACGATCCCACCAGTGTGCGCAAACCCGTCCGACCAGCGGCGACAACCACCACGGCGACAACCGCAGAGATGAGCATCACCAGACCGACCTTTATCGAGGGAACCGCGAGCGTGCCCTCGAAAACGAGCACGACCGACAGCGAGATCCCGAAGAATCCGAAGCTGACGATCGCCCTGGTCAGCAGCGAGGCGACGAGCGTACGACCCGACAGCAGTTCACGGCGGTAACCCAGCGGTCGTGCGCTTGTTCACAATGTGTGCGAGTCCCCGAGACTTGTATTATAGTTGTCTACATGGCAGTTGGCTCGAACACACCGATCGAACTCGTCGACAAGGTCTATCAGGCGCTCCCCGACCGAGTCGCGACCGCCCGAGAACGCCTCGGTCGCCCCCTCACGCTCACCGAGAAAATCCTCGTCAACCACCTCGTGCATCCCGACACGCAGGAGCTCGAGCGCGGCGTCTCCTACGCCGACTTCCATCCCGACCGCGTGGCGATGCAAGACGCCACCGCGCAGATGGCCCTGCTGCAGTTCATGACTGCGGGTCTCGACGAAGCGGCAGTGCCGTCGACGGTGCACTGCGACCACTTGATCCAAGCCAAGGTGGGTGCACAGATCGACCTCGGGGTGGCCATCGACACCAACGCCGAGGTGTACGACTTCTTGAAGAGCGTGTCGGCGAAGTACGGCATCGGATTCTGGGGCCCCGGATCGGGAATCATCCACCAGGTCGTGCTCGAGAACTATGCGTTCCCCGGCGGGATGATGATCGGCACCGACAGCCACACGCCGAACGCCGGCGGTCTCGGCATGGTGGCGATCGGCGTCGGCGGCGCCGACGCCGTCGACGTGATGACCGGCTTCCCGTTCAATGTTCGCTGGCCGAAGGTCATCGGTGTGCGCCTCACCGGCTCGCTGTCGGGTTGGTCGAGCCCGAAAGACGTCATCCTCGAAGTGGCCCGCCAGCTGACCGTGGAGGGCGGCACCGGGGCCATCGTCGAGTACCACGGCCCCGGCGCCGACTCGATCTCGGCCACCGGCAAGGCGACGATCTGCAACATGGGCGCCGAGATCGGCGCCACCACGTCGCTGTTCGGCTACGACCACAACATGGCGATGTACCTGAAAGCGACCAGCCGTGAGGCGCTCGCCGACGCTGCCGACCGTGTCGCCGAGCACCTCCGTCCCGACGACGGCGCCCACTACGACCAGCTGGTCGAGATCGATCTCGACCAGCTCAAGCCGCTGATCAACGGGCCGCACTCACCCGATCGGGCCCACCGGGCCGGGGCGGAGATCGGCGCTGCTGCGCGCGAGAACGATTGGCCGCTCGAGCCGTCGGCTTGCCTGATCGGCTCGTGCACCAACTCGTCGTACGAAGACATCACCAGGGTGGCTTCGTTGGCCCGTCAGGCGTCGGCCGCCGGGCTCACCGCGAAGTGTGAACTGCTGATCACACCGGGCTCGGAACAGGTGCGCGCGACGATCGAGCGCGACGGACTGCTCGCCGACCTCGAGGCGATCGGGGCCACCGTGTTGGCCAACGCGTGTGGGCCGTGTATCGGACAGTGGTCGCGACCCGAGTCGATCACCGGCCAGCCGAATACGATCGTCAACTCGTTCAACCGCAACTTCCCGAAGCGCAACGACGGTTCACCGAAGACGCTGAGCTTTGTCACCTCGCCCGACACCGTGCTGGCGATCGCTCTCGCTGGACGTCTCGACTTCGATCCGACGACAGACACCATCACCGCACCCGACGGCACCGAGATCACGTTGGATGCTCCCGTCGGGGAGGTGTTGCCGAGCGCCGGCTACGACCCTGGCGAAAACACGTTCACAGCACCGCCCGACGACCGCTCCGGTGTCGAGGTCGCCGTCGGCGCAACGAGCGACCGGCTCCAGGTGCTCGACCCCTTCGTCGCCTGGGACGGCAACGCCTACATCGAGATGCCGGTGTTGATGAAGGCCCAGGGCAAGTGCACCACCGACCACATCTCGGCGGCTGGGCCGTGGCTGAAGTATCGCGGCCACCTCGAGAACATCTCGGGCAACCTGTTCCTCGGTGCGGTCAACGCGTTCACCGGCGCCACGGGCGAAGGGAAAGACGTCACCGACGGCGCAACCCGCCCGTACCCCGAGATCGCTACTCGTTACTCCGAGGCGGGCATCCGCTGGGTGGCCATCGGCGACCGCAACTACGGCGAGGGATCGTCGCGTGAGCACGCCGCCATGGAGCCTCGATTTCGCGGCGCAGGTGCAATCTTCGCTCGCTCGTTTGCGCGCATCCACGAGACCAATGCGAAGAAGCAGGGCCTCGTCCCGCTCACGTTCGCCGATCCGGACACGTACGACCAGATCGACGAAGACGACCGCATCAGCGTGCTCGGACTGCCGCCGGTACCCGGGCAGCCCGTGCAGTGCCAGATCGTCAAGCCCGACGGCACGACCATCGACTTCGAGGCCACGCATACGTTCAGCCCCGAGCAGGTCGAGTGGTTCAAGGCCGGTTCGGCGCTGAACATCGTGCGCCAGAAGGTCGCTTCGGGCTAGCTCGACGCCGCGCTCGGCGAGGCGATCAGGCCGACGCTTCCACGATCATGCTGATCGTTGCCGCGACCGAGGCACCGATCGTCGCAGAGGCGAGCAGTCCACTGCTCGACGAGCCGCCGGCAACCGCGGTGAATTCCTCGTCGGAGAGTTCGCCACCGTGCGATCGCGGCAGGATCTCCGACAGTTCGCGCAACGTGATAGACCGCTGGACGAGCGCGCGACCGCCATCCACGGCGATCAGCTGGCGTCGATCGCCGCGCGCACCTCAGCGACATAGTCACCGACCGAGTCGGGCCCGCCCTCCATCAACCGGCGCACCACACTGGCGCCTTGAATCACACCGTCGGCGACGCGCGTCGCCTCATAGGCCTGCGGCGCGTCCGACACACCGACGCCCACGAGGACGGGCATGTCAGTGACCAGCTTGATCCGTGCCGCCAAGGCCGTGGCGGTCGCGGCGAGCGAACTACGTTCGCCCGTCACCCCGAGGAGCCCGACTGAGTAAACGAAGCCGCGGCACCGCTCGACGACGCGTGGCAAACGGTCGTCCGGCGCCGTCGGTGCGGCCAGCATGACGGTCTCGACACCCGCTGCGTCGGCGGCTCCGCACCATGGTGCGGACTCCTCGAGCGGAAGGTCGGGGAGGATCGCCGCGCACACGCCGGAGCGCACGAGATCGGCCGCGAACCGGGTGACGCCGGGATGGTGCACGAGGTTGTAGTAGGTCATCACGGCGAGGGGAATTTCGACGTCGAGTCCGGGGATCTCTTGCAGCACCGAGTGCGGGGTTGTGCCGAGTTCGAGCGCATGTTGTGAGGCCTGCTGAATCACCGGCCCGTCCATCACCGGATCCGAGAAGGGCACCCCGATCTCGACCGCGTCGGCACCGTTGGCGGCCGCAGCGCGGATTGCATCTTGCCAACCCGGGTAGCCGCCGGTGATGTACGGCACCAGCAATTTGCGCCCGGCGTCACGTTTGGCGCGGAACTCCGACTCGAGGCGCCCCCGCGGAGCCGTGCGCTCGACCTCAGGTGCCGAGCTGGTCACCGAGCACGTCCATCATCTGGCCAACGTCCTTGTCGCCACGACCGGACAGGTTCATCAGCACGGTCTGACCCTGCATCGTGGGTGCCTCCCGCGCAATCCACGCCACGGCATGCGCACACTCGAGGGCCGGAATGATCCCCTCGGTGCGCGACAACAGCTGGAACCCCTCGACGACTTCGGCATCGTTCACCGCTGGATACTCCGCGCGGCCGATGGCATGCAGATAGGCGTGCTCGGGTCCCACACCGGGATAGTCAAGACCCGCCGAGATCGACTCGGCCTCTTCGACCTGACCGACCTCGTCCTGCATGAGGTAGCTGTGCATCCCGTGGACGACACCGGGCGTGCCCCGACCGGTGGCCGCGCCGCCGGCGGGTTCGACGCCCACGAGGCGCACCGATCGGTCGTCGACGAAGCCGGAGAAGATCCCCATGGCATTCGATCCACCGCCGACACAGGCAACGACGACGTCGGGGAGGCCACCGAACTGCTCGGCGAACTGGGCGTGCGCCTCGGCGCCGATGACGCGATGAAACTGACGAACCATCCAGGGATACGGATGCGGGCCCATCACCGAGCCCAGGCAGTAGTGGGTCCGTTCGACCGTTGCCACCCAATCGCGCATCGCCTCGTTGACGGCATCTTTGAGGGTCCGACTCCCACTGTGGACCGCCTCGACCTCTGCCCCCAACAGCTGCATGCGGAACACGTTGAGTGCCTGCCGCTCGACATCGACGGCACCCATGTATACCTTGCACTCGAGGTTGAGCAGCGCCGCCGCAGTCGCAGTGGCCACGCCATGCTGGCCGGCGCCGGTCTCAGCAACCAGTCGTGTCTTCCCCATCCGCTTGGCCAAGAGCGCCTGGCCGAGCACGTTGTTGATCTTGTGCGAGCCGGTGTGGTTCAAGTCCTCACGTTTGAGCACGAGCTGCAGCCCAAGCTGATCCCCGAGGTTGTGACACTCGGTGAGCATCGACGGACGGCCGGCGTATTCGCGAAGCACCCGATCGAGATCGCCCCGGAACGCTTCGTCGGCCCACGCGTCGACGAAGGACGCTTCGAGTTCCTCGATCGCCGGGATGAGGGTCTCTGGCACGAAACGTCCGCCAAAATCGCCGAACCGCCCGGTTGCGTCTGGCGGGTCGAGCAGCGAATCCCTGGTTGTCGTTGCGGTCGGTGGCTCAGTCGTGGTCATTCGGCGTCCCAGTCATATGGCAGGTCTTCGTCGCCCAGATACGGCGTGGATGCCGCGCTGCGGGCGTTCTCGACGAATCGTTTCACGGCCAGCGCGTCTTTGCGTCCTGGAGCGCTCTCGACGCCGCTGGCAACGTCGACGCCCCACGGTTGGACCTCGTCGACGGCTGCCGCGACGTTGTCCGGAGTCAGTCCCCCGGCGAGGATCAGCCGCGACGCGTCGGGGGCGTCGGTGGCCAGCGACCAGTCGAACACCTTTCCCGAGCCGGGGTTGGGTGCGTCGACGAGAACCAGATCGGTCCCGTAGTCGAGCGCGTGCGGCAAGCGCTCGTCACCTGCCGCAAATGCCTTGATCACCCACCGCATCTGTTGGCCCACTTCGATGGTCTGCGCCGGGGTCTCGCGACCGTGGAGCTGCACCGCCTTGACGCCTGCCTTGTGGGCTTGTTCGATCACCCGGGCCGGCAGCTCGTTGCGAAAGACTCCGACGGTGAGGACTTCGGGCGGCAGTCGACGGGTGATGTCGTAGGCCTGCTGTGGAGCGATCTGCCGTTTCGACGGAGCGAAGATGAACCCAACGGCATCGGCACCCATCGCCACGGCGAGCAGCGCATCGTCTTCGTTGGTGATCCCGCAGATCTTGACGAACATCAATCGGCAATCCTACGACGCTCGATGCCCGCCACCGAGGCTGGTTGTCTCCCCCGACCTAGTGTGTCGCCCCGTGGGACGACTCGATGAGATCGATCTGACGGCGCGCCTGAGCAAGGACGAGTACGAGCAGCGGCTGACAGCCGCCCAGGATCGGTTTCTCGAACTGCGCCTCCAACTTGGCGGACAGACCACCGACGGCAAGGTCGGTCCGGGGTTACTCGTCGTCGTCGAGGGCTCCGATGCGGGCGGCAAGGGCGGCGCGATCAAGCGTCTCGTCGAGCGGCTCGATCCGCGTCACTTCGACGTGTTTGCGTTCGCCAAACCGACACCACGCGAGAAGCGCCACCACTTCCTCTGGCGGTTCTGGCGCGATGTGCCCGGTCTCGGCGGAATGTGCGTCTACGACCGCAGCTGGTACGGCCGGGTGCTCGTCGAGCGGGTGGAGGGGTTCGCCTCCGACGCCGAGTGGCGTCGTGCGTATCACGAAATCGTGGAGTTCGAGCGCAGCTTGGTCCACGAGGGTGTGATCCTCGTGAAGTTCTGGCTGCAGGTGAGCAAGGACGAACAGCTGGCCCGCTTCGAGAAGCGCCGGGACGACCCGTTGCGCCGGTGGAAGCTCAACGAGGAGGACTGGCGCAACCGCGACAAGTGGGATCAGTACGTCGACGCGATCGAGGACATGTTCGCCAAGACCGACCACGGCCTCGCCCCATGGGATCTGATCGCCGGCGAGCAGAAGAAGTGGGCTCGAGTGGCCTTCATCGAGACCCTCAACGAACGGATCGTCGAGGGCATCGAACGTTACGAACGCGACAACGCCTGAATGGCGGCTGCCGGATCGCCGCTGGTGACCAACGTCTCGCCCACGAGCACGGCGTCGTAGCCGGCCGTGCGCAACGCCGCTGCGTCGGCTGCACTGCGCACCCCCGACTCGGCGACCTTGACCGCGCCATCGGGAATCTTGGCCGCCATGCGGACTGCGCGTTCGTGGTCGACCTCGAACGTCACGAGGTCGCGCTGGTTCACCCCGATGAGGGTGGCATCGGCGCGCAGCGCAACGTCGAGCTCGGATTCGTCGTGCACCTCGACGAGCACGTCGAGCCCGAGTTCGGTCGCCAGTGCGTGGTACTCCGCGAGCTCGCCGGGATCGAGCGCCGCCGCGATCAGCAAGATGCAGTCGGCTCCCATGATCCGAGCGTCGAACACGTCAGCCGGCGCCACCGTGAAGTCCTTGCGAATCACCGGGAGCGAGACCGCCCCGCGAGCGGCGCGCAAGTCGGCGGCGGAGCCGCCGAAGAACTCCTCGTCGGTGAGCACCGACACGCACGCAGCGCCGCCGAGCTCGTAGCGCTGGGCGACGTCGACGGGATCGAGATCGGCGAACAGATCGCCCTTCGACGGGGAGCGTCGCTTGATTTCGGCGATCACACCGAGGCCATTGGGTGCCCGCAGGGCGGCGGTGAATCCGCGACACGGCTCGCGGTCGGCCGCTTCGGCTGCCAGCGCGTCGAGCGAGCGCGAGTCGGCTGCAGCGGTCTCCCGATGGCGTTCGAGAATCCGATCGAGATAGGTCGCCACTCGTCGGCCGGTTCGTCGTCCTAGTAGCCCTTGCCGCGCACGGGCGACATCATGGTGAGTTCCGGGCGCGCGGCGAGGATCCCGCCGAACGCACCCATGATCTGCTTCATCACGTCGCTGGTCGAGTGTGCGTCGAGCGCAGCTTGATCGGAATACATCTCGTACATGTATGCCTTGTTCTCGTCGGCGACATCGGCGAGCAGGTGATAGTGAATCGTCCCCGCTTCGGTCTCGACGTGATCCATCATCGGGGCGAGGCCGTCGAACAGCTCCTGGCGCTTGCCGTCCTGGCAGACGAAGGTGGCGAGAATCGAGATGTTGCTCATGGTGGCGACCGTACCGGCGACGACCGGATCGGTTAGAACCCGAGCTTGTTGGCGACGGCTCCGACGAGATCGGCGATCGGCACGCGCACCTGCTCGGTGGTGTCGCGGTCGCGCACGGTGACGGCGTTGTCGTCGAGTGAGTCGAAGTCGACCGTGACCGCAAGCGGCGTCCCGATCTCGTCCTGACGGCGATAACGCTTGCCGATATTTTGGGTCTCGTCGTAATCGACCATGTAGCGATCGGCGAGCACTTTGCGGACCTCGTGCGCCAGCGGGGTGAGTGTGTCCTTACGTGACAGGGGTAACACGGCGACCTGGTACGGAGCGAGGCGCGGATGGAGGCGCAATACGGTGCGCGTCTCGTCGTTGATCACGTCCTCGTCGTACGCGGCCAGCAGAAAGGCAGCCATGGTGCGCGTCGCGCCGGCCGCCGGTTCGATCACGTAGGGCACGTAGCGCTCGTTGGTCTGCGGGTCGAAGTAGTCGAGCCGCTCGCCCGAGTGCTCAGCGTGCTGCTTGAGGTCGTAGTCGGTGCGCTGGGCGATGCCTTCGAGCTCGTCGAAACCCCACGGGAACATGAACTCGACGTCGCTCGTTCCAGCCGAGTAGTGCGACAGCTCGTCGTCGTCGTGCGCCCGCAACCGCAACATCGACTCGGGGATGCCGTGCTCGACGTACCAGTTCATCCGCTCGCGACACCAGTACTCGTACCAGGTGGGGCTGTCGGCCGGCGGCACGAAGAACTCGAGCTCCATCTGCTCGAACTCACGCGTCCGGAAGATCCAGTTCTGCGGCGTGATCTCGTTGCGGAAGCTCTTGCCCACCTGGGCGATTCCGAACGGCGGCTTCTTCCGTGCGGTCTGCAACACCTGCGCAAAGTTCGTGAACATCCCCTGTGCTGTCTCCGGACGGAGGTACGCGTCTGACCCGGCCCCTTCCACGGGGCCGGCCTGCGTCTTAAACATCAGGTTGAACTCACGAGCCTCGGTGAAGCTGTCGACCGCGCCGCACTCCGGGCAGACCCGCGGGTCGTCGAGCTTGTCGAGGCGATGGCGCGTCTTGCAGTTCGTGCAATCGACCAGCGGATCCGTGAAGTTGCCCAGGTGGCCCGAGGCCTCCCACACCTGCGGCGGACCGAGAATGGCCGCGTCGATCAACACCACGTCGTCGCGCGTCTGCACCATCGACCGGATCCACGCGTTCTTGACGTTGCGCAACAGCAGCGAGCCGAGTGGGCCGTAGTCGTACGTCGAACGAAAGCCGCCGTAGATCTCTGCGGACTGATACACGAAGCCGCGTCGCTTACACAGGCTGACGATCTGATCGAGGTCGGTCGCAGGCACGGCGCAACACGCTACCGACGACGCCGCGCCGCGCCCTCGCCGATTCGTCGTGACGTTGCGCCCACCGGCGCAGCTTCGCTATTCGAACATGGCGACGGTGCGCATGCGCCGCTCAACGTGGTATTCGAGGGCATGCGTCGCCAGCAGCGACACCTCGTGGGTCACCGCCGACTCCTCCATCGCCAGCGCCTTCGCCAGTCGACCACCGAGGATGTCACGCACCGCCTCGAGGGCCTCGGCTGACATCGGATGGCCCGAACGGCACGAGCGGCACAACACGCCTCCTTCGCCGAGATCGAATGCCACGAAGGCAACCTCGGGTTCGGTTCCACCGCAGCGAACGCACATGTCGAGCTCGGGGCGCATGCCCTCGCTGGCCAGCAGTTTCCAATAGAAGCCAGCGACCGTCAACGGCGCGGGTCGCTCGGCGATGGCGCGCATCGCTCCGACCACCATGCGGTACAGGTCGGGATTGGGTTCGCGTTCGAGCGACAACTGCTCGGCCGCCTCGAGTACCGCCAGCCCCTGCGATGCCCGATCGAGCGACGACAGCATCGGCGACAACGGCTCCACCGACTCGGCCTGCGACACGATGTCGAGCTCTCGTCCGCGCACGAGCAGCACGCGTACATGGCTCATCGGTTCGAGTCGGGCGCCGAACTTGGAGCGGGTCTTGCGCACTCCCTTGGCGACGGCGCGGACCTTGCCGTTCGCCGCCGTGAGCAGCACCACGATGCGGTCGGCCTCGCGCAGCTTGTAAGTGCGCAGCACGACCCCGCTGTCTCGGTAGAGCTCGCTCATCGAGCGCCCCCGATGACCCGATCAGCCATCGCCGAGCGGGTCGATGCCACCGAACCGCCGATCGCGCCGCGCGAAGTCGGCGATGGCGTCGACCAGATGGCCGGATGCCAACTCGTCCCATGTGGTTGGCACGAACACGAGCTCGCCGTAGGCCAGCTCCCAGACCAACGACGGCGGGAGCTGCGTCGAGGGTCCCAGGACGACGATCAGGTCCGGTTCGCAATCGGCCGGTGCGTACAGCGCCTCGGCGACCGTCGCCTCGTTGATCGGGTCGTTCGGGCCGATCGACGAGAGGGCGTCGGCGAAGCGCTCGCGCCCATCACCACACGGATCGACGATCACTCGGCAGTCGCCGACCGAACGTTCCCAGCGATCGAGTGAGCCGTGGGCATCAGCACCCTGTTCGAACGCACGGATCGTGAGAAACGACGCCTCGGCGTGGTCGGCGACCGAACCGAGGTCGGCAACGCGTCGGGCCCACGGCTGGTCGCCGAGTTCGCGCCACTCGGCGAGGGTGCCGCCAACGACCATCACGTGCCGGAGCAGCTGGCGCGAGGCCGACCGTTCTGGCGCGCTCGACCGCGACCGAGACGGAATGGTCGTTGCTCCCACGTCCCCATCTTTCCACGCCGCGGGCCGCGATCCTCGCCTCCACCGAAGGCTCGCCGCAGTAGCGTGGTCGGCCGTGGATCAGCCGCCGTTGCACGTCGCCTGCATCATGGACGGCAACGGACGATGGGCCGCCCGCCGTGGCCTGCCGCGAACGGCCGGTCACACCGAAGGCGAGGAGAACCTCGCCCGTGTGGTCAGAGCCGCAGTTCGTCGGAACATCGGCTGGTTGACGGTGTTCGGGTTCTCCACCGAGAACTGGCGCCGTCCACGACCCGAAGTACGCCACATCTTGGGTCTGCACGAGCGCCTGTTCGGTCGAGTCGCCGAACTCAACGAGCTCAACGTGCGCGTCCAGTGGATCGGTCGTCCGTTCGACAGTCGCGAGGCGCGCACGCCGCGCTACGTCCAGCGGGCGATCCGGAAGGCGGTCGCCGACACGGCGAACAACACCGGCATGGTGCTGACCGTCGCGTTTGACTACGGCGGCCGTTCTGAGCTCGTTGCCGCCGTCGAGGCGGCACGTCACGACGATGGTGCGATCACCGCCGACACCATCGGACAACACCTGTACCTTCCCGATCTCCCGCCGGTCGATGTCCTCGTGCGGACCAGCGGCGAACGTCGTGTGTCCAACTTCTTGCTGTGGCAGTCCGCTGGCGCGGCGATCTACTTCACCGAGACGCCATGGCCCGATTTCGACAGCGACGAACTCGACGCGGCGTTGGCGCTGGCCCACTGATTCCGTCTGCGATCAGCCGACACGAGCAGCGCCGATGACCGACGTCACCGAACAGCTCGCGGCGATCACGGCTGCGCTCGATGGCGCCGAGGATCGTCCCGGCCAGGTCGAAATGGCCAACCTCGTGGCGACAGCGATCGACGGCGGTCGTCCGCTGATCGTGCAAGCCGGGACCGGCACCGGCAAGACACTGGCCTATCTCGTGCCGGCGGTGCTGTCGGGTCAGACCGTTGTCGTGTCGACGGCGACCAAAGCACTGCAGGATCAGCTGGCGACGAAAGACCTGCCGTTCCTCGCCGAGCATCTCGACGTCAGCTACGCCGTGCTCAAGGGGCGCAGCAACTACCTGTGTCTGCAGCGCCTCGACGAATTGGCGCACCCCGACACGACGCAGATGGAACTCGACGGCGCGAGCGGCGAGTTCGGAGCATTGGCGCCAACGGTGCAGGCGGAGATCAATCGCCTGGCCGATTGGTCGGGCACCACGCAGACCGGGGACGCCGCCGACCTCGACTGGTCGCCGGCTGACGCGGCCTGGAGTGCGGTCAGCGTCGGCAGCGACGAGTGTCCGGGCGCCGACCGCTGCCCGGTGGGCGGCGGCTGTTTCGCCGAGGCGGCCAAGCACCGCGCCGCGGCCGCCGACGTGATCGTGGTCAACAACTACCTCTACGGGCTCGACGTGGCCAGCGATGGCGCGATCCTCCCGTCGCACGACGTGGTCGTGTTCGACGAAGCGCACGTGCTCGAAGACGTGATGAGTGACACCGTGGGTGTGCAGATCGCCCCTGGTCGGTTCACGACGTTGGCCGGCTCGATCCGCCGAGTCATCGAGGATCCTCAGCTCATCGCCTCGATCGCCGACATCGCCGATGCGCTGCGCGACGCGCTGTCCGATCGCGTCGGCGAACGGCTCAAGGGGCCCCTTCCGGACAGCATCGACGACGCTCTCACCACGGCCCGCACTCGGCTTGGCGCCGCCCTCGACGTACTGGGTGCGATCGAGTCGTCGAACGACGACACCAAACAGCGCCGACTCCGCGCGCAGGTGATGACGGGGCGGGCGATCGAACAGGTCGATGCCGCGCTCGAGCAGCGCGCCGGGTCGGTGATGTTCGTTGGCGGAGGCCCTATGCACCCGCGGCTGGAGGTCGCTCCGCTTGATGTCGGGCCGACACTCGCCGCAGGTGTGTGGTCGCGGCGAACGGCGATCTTGACGAGCGCGACAATCCCGTCGTCGTTGGCGGCGCGGGTCGGGATCGACGCTGCCGACGTCACCGAGGCCGACGTCGGCAGTCCGTTCGACTACGAGGACCACGCCCTGCTGTATTGCGCACTCCATCTGCCGAACCCGAACGACGCCACCTTCCGCGAGGCCGCCAATGACGAGTTGGCCGCGCTGATCGCCGCGGCCGGTGGGCGCACGCTCGCGCTGTTCACCAGCTATCGGGCGATGGACGAGGCCGCCGAGGCCTTGATCGACCGGATCGACGTACCGCTGCTCACCCAGCGCGATCTGCCGAAGCCGGCGTTGATCGAACGGTTCGCCGCCGACGAACCGACCTGCCTCTTCGCCACTGCCGGGCTGTTCCAAGGCGTCGACGTTCCCGGCCGCACCCTCTCACTCGTGGTCATCGACCGCATCCCGTTCCCGCGGCCGGACGACCCGCTGCTCAGCGCACGTCGCGAAGAACTCGGCCCGACGGCATTCGGCGAGATCGATCTGCCGCGGGCGTCGATGCTCTTGGCTCAGGCCGCCGGGCGACTCATCCGTTCGCGCACAGACCGCGGCGCAGTCGCCGTACTCGACAAGCGGCTTGGTACGGCGCGCTATCGCTGGGACATCGTCAACGCGCTCCCCCCGATGCGCCGCACCCGCCACCGCGCCGACGCTGAAGACTTCCTGCGACGCATCACTGCGTAATCGAAAAACCGGGGAATCCGTGCGTCTTTCGCACGTCACCGAGACAATTTCGGCGACTCAGGTGATCGACGCGGCAAAGATCGAGCCGATCGCTTCGTCCATCTCGGCGTTGAACTCGGCGTCGGTCTGCTCTGCGGTGATGCCCTCGGCGAGCGCCCGCGAGAAGCTGGCGATCATGCCGTGGTTGCGGGCCAACCGTTCGTTGGCCTCAGCACGGTCGTAACCGCCCGACAACGCCACGACGCGCAACACCTTGTCGTGCTCGATCAACGGGCGATAGAAGTCGTCGACGCTCGGAATCGAGAGCTTGAGCATCACCTTGCGACGGGCGCCGTCGAGATGCTCGATGATGCGGTCGCGCATGATCGCCTCGGCCTCGGCTTTGTCGGCGATGGTGATGTCGACTTCGGGCTCGAGGATTGGCACCAAGCCCCCATCGAGGATCTGCTCGCCGACCGCAAACTGCTGGTCGACGATCGCGGCGATGCCGGACTCGCTCGCCGCCTTCACCACCGAGCGCATCTTGGTGCCGAACACGCCGAGGCCAACCGCGCGTGCGACGAGCTCGTCGAGGCCGGGGATCGGTTTCATCAACTGCACGCCGTCGGCTTCGTCGGCCAGGCCCTTGTCGACCTTGAGGAACGGCACCACACGCTTGGCCGACCACAGGTACTCCGCAGACCCTCGGCCCTCGATCTGTCGATCCATCGTCTGCTCGAACAGGATCGCCGCAAGGATGCGCTCGCCCGTGAACGCCGGGCAGGTGACGATGCGGGTGCGCATCTGGTGGATCAGGTCGAACATCTCGTCGTCGTTCGACCACTGGTCGTCGGCCACGCCATAGGCCCGCAGTGCCTTGGGTGTCGACCCCCCACTCTGGTCGAGCGCAGCGATGAAACCCTGCGCGGAACGGACCTTCTCGAGCATGTCCTGAATCACCGTGCCGACACTAGCGAGCATCCTCGTGGCGCGGCACCGGCCGTTGGACCCTGAGGCGGCCGGGTTGCGTCGCGCGAGGATGCACCTCGATGACCACTGCTGCACCGCTCACCGCCAGCCTTCACGTCACGAGCAATGGAGGAACGCCATGACAGACGCCGCCACCGACGAGGTCGTCCACCTGGCGATCGACGACGGCATCGCCACGATCACCCTCGACAGCCAGGCCAACCGCAACGCGCTCTCGCGCCAGCTCGTCACCGAGGCGCACGATCGACTCGACGCAGCCGAGGCCGCTGATGCGCGCGCTGTCGTGCTCACCCACGCTGGCCCCGCTTTCTGCGCGGGCGCCGACCTCAAAGAGCGGCGCACCGGACCGCCCGATTCGGGCCCGTTCGTCGACGTGCTCCGTCGACTGATGGACACACCCCGACCGACGATCGCGGCGATCGACGGAGCGGTGCGCGCCGGCGGCATCGGGCTGATGGCTGCATGCGACCTCGTCGTGGTGGCGCCGACGGTGACGTTCGCCCTCACCGAAGTACGCATCGGCGTCGCCGCGGCGATCATCTCCGTACCGATCCTGCGCCGCGTTGCGCCGGCACAGATCGCCGCCGCGATGCTCACCGGCGAAGCGTTCGACGCCGACGCAGCGCGGTCGATCGGACTCGTCTCGCACGTCAGCGACGACGTCGCCGGCACGGTTGCAGATCTGTGCAGCGGAGTACGCGCCGGTGCTCCCCGCGCCGTTGCCGAGACCAAGGCGATGTTGCACCGCGTCCCGGCGCTGGCTCGCGACGACGCCTTCGACGAAATGAGGGAACTGTCCGAGCGACTCTTCACTGGGCCCGACGCGGCGGAAGGGATGGCGGCATTCGCCGAAAAGCGCCGGCCGAACTGGGCGGCGGACTGACCGCTCCCGTCGCCACGCTCGCCCTGGCGTGCCGTCGATGACACGTGCGACACTGGCCAGATGACGGACACGCTGACCAGGGAAGAGCTCGACGCCCGCGTCGCCGGGCAAACGCTGCCGACACGGTTCCTCGCCAACCTCGAACGTAACCGTGACGTTCCGGTCCTGCGGTGGGTCGACGATCCGGCTGCCGGTCTTCCGGCACACGATGAGTTCAACTCGATGACATTGGGCGAGCTGGCCGAGCTGACCGCACGCCTCACCACCGGCCTGGAAGGGCTCGGCATCGGCCCGGGCGACACCGTGGTGATGATGATGCGCAACCGACCCGAGTTCCACGCGCTCGATCTGGCCGTGCTCTTCCGCGGTGCGACACCGGTGTCGATCTACAACTCGTCGGCACCCGAACAGATCCAGTACCTGGCCAACGACTGTTCGGCCAAGTTGGCCATCGTCGAGGACACCGGTTTCCTCGAGCGCGTCCTCAAGGTGCGCGACGACCTGCCATCACTGCAACAGATCGTGATCCTCGAAGACGGAGACGGGGTCGGCGACGACGTCGTGCGCTACGACGCGCTTGCCGCGAACGAGCCCGCCGACCTTGCCGAGTCGGCAACGTTGGCGACCCCCGACAGCCTGGCGACGATCATCTATACCTCCGGCACGACCGGCCCGCCGAAGGGCGTGATGTTGTCGAACCACAACGTGGTGTGGACGCTGGAGTCCGTCGGCGAGAGCATGAAAGCGCAGACCACCATCGACGACTTCGCCGGCAAGAAGCACCTCTCGTACCTGCCGATGGCGCACATCTTCGAGCGCCTGATCGGGCACTACTACCTCGTCGAGATGGCGACCGAGATCACGTGTTGCCCCGAGACCGGACTGCTGGCGGCGTACACGTCGACGGTGCGGCCGAATCTGCTGATCGGTGTCCCCCGCGTCTGGGAGAAGTTCTACGCCGGCGTCAACGCTGCGCTGGCCGCCGATGCCGAGAAGGCCAAGGCGTTCGGCGAGGCCCTCGATGCGGCGATGCCGGTCGTGGCCAAAATGGATGCCGGCACGGCGACGCAGGAGGAGATCGATACCTGGAACTTCCTCGACCAGGTCGCCTTCTCGACCGTGCGCGCCCTGATCGGCCTCGACCAAACCGAAATCTGCATCACCGGCGCTGCGCCGCTACCCGCGGAGATTCTCACGTGGTTCCGGGCAATCGGGGTCCCGCTGACAGAGGGCTACGGGATGTCGGAGACCACGGCGGTCCTCACCTGGGCAAACATCCCCAAACCAGGCTGCGTCGGCACTGCCGGCCCAGGGGTCGAAGTGCAGATCGCCGACGACGGCGAGGTTCTCGCCCGTGGCGCCAACATGTTCGTCGGCTACCTCGGCCAGCCAGACAAGACCGCTGAAACACTCGACGACGACGGATGGGTACACACCGGCGACATCGGCGTGCTCGACGACGACGGATACCTCAAGATCGTCGACCGCAAGAAGGAGCTGATCATCACCGCCGGCGGCAAGAACATCAGCCCCGCCAACCTCGAGTCTGAGCTGAAGATGATCCCCCTCGTGGGTCAAGCCTGCGTAATCGGCGATCAGAAGCCGTTCGTGTCAGCACTCGTGGTGCTCGACCCCGACGCCGCGAAGAGCTGGGCGGCGAGTCACGGCCTCAGCGGCGCCGACGCCGACCCGATCGCACTCGCCGAGCACCCCGACGTGATCGCCGAGATCGACAGGGGACTCGTCGAAGTGATGGCCGGGTTCAACAACGCCGAGGCCGTCAAAAAGGTCAAGGTGCTCGGCGAGGAATGGCTTCCCGATTCAGATCTCCTGACGCCGACCTCCAAGCTCAAGCGTCGCGGCGTACTGACGCGGTTCGCCGACGAGATCGACGGGCTCTACGACACCAGCCGATAGCCGACGCCACGGGCCGTGACGATCAACTGAGGATCGTCGGGGTGGTCTTCGATCTTCAACCGCAGCCGACGCACGTGCGCGTCGACGAGCCGCGAATCGCCGAGGTAGTCGTAGCCCCACACGTGCTCGAGCAGCTGGTCGCGCGACAGCACCGCGCCCGCATGATCTGCGAACTCGCAGAGCAGACGGTATTCGGTCTTGGTCAGGTTCAGCTCGACGCCGGCCTTGAACACCAGGCCCTGTTCGCGCCGCAGCTCGATGTCACCGAAGTGCACCTGCGGTTCGCTCGTGGCCGCGTGGAGGTGGACACGGCGGAGCAATGCCCGGATCCGAGCCGCAAGTTCTTTCGGAACGACCGGCTTGGTCACGTAATCGTCGGCGCCGGCCTCGAGGCCGGCGACCATGTCGACCGTGTCGGTCTGGGCAGTGATGATGATGATCGGCACGATGCTCGTCGAACGGATCGCCCGACACACCTCGAACCCGCTCATGTCCGGCAGCCGGAGGTCGAGAAGCACCAGGTCGGGCGTCTGGCGTTCGAACGCCGCCAATCCGGCGGTGCCGGTGCCCGCCTCGGCCACCGAATACCCCTCGTCTTCCAACGCCATCGACAACGCCAACCGAATACCGTCGTCGTCCTCGATGAGCAGCAGTGACTCCATGTCACGTGTGATTCTGCCGGGTCAGCCCACCCACGGTGCCCTCTTTGTTACCGAAATCGCACAATCTCAGCGTTGGCCTGTCACATCGGATCCGCAACATAGTGGCTGTTCACGCTGCCCCGGTGGGGTGCCTTCCTCCCCCTGGCGCCTCACCGGCAGCGCGTGGGCCCTTCCGCCAGCACCGCGCAACGGCCGTGGCGCTGCCGGTCTCTTGTCATGCTGAGCCAGAATGCATCCGTGGCTCGCCGACGAACACTGCGATTGCGCACGCGCATCACGCTGTTCTTCGTGTTCATCGCGCTGCTCGCAGGCACGGTCCTGATCGGTGTGACGTACGGGTTTGCCCGCAACAACCTCCTCGACGAGCGTTCGGACGATGCCCGCCAGCAGGCGTTTTCCAACGCCGACCAGGTCAGCCGTCGCCTCACCGACGATCCCGAATCGATCGGAGTGTTCTTCGACAGCGGCCTGCGTACCGAATCGGACGGCTTCGCTGCTCTGCGCTCGGCCGACGATGGGGCGCTTGCCGTCGACACCGTCGTCACGGACATCCGCTATCAGATCGGCGCGTTCCCCACCCGACTCGTCGATGCGGTTGCCGCCGGTCGGTCGGGGCAGCAGTACACGACGATCAACGGCGACGACTACCTCGCCGTCGGTGTGTACCTCGCCGCTCACGATGCCGGCTACTTCGAGGCGTTCTCCCTCGATGCCACCGAGAGCACCCTCACCGCCATCCTCACTGCGCTCGCGCTCGGGGCGGCGGGCACGTTGCTGTTGGCGTCGTTGTTCGGCCTGGCGACGAGCCGACGACTGTTGGCGCCACTCAAGCAGGTCGCCGACGCAGCAGAAGACATTGCCTCCGGTGGCCTCGACACCCGCTTGGCGCCCGAGTCCGATCCGGATCTCGACCGCTTGGCCGGCTCCTTCAACGAAATGGCCGACGCGGTGCAGGCGCGAATCGAACGCGAAGCACGTTTCGCCTCCGACGTCAGTCATGAGCTGCGCTCGCCGATCACGGCGCTGAGTGCCGCTGTCGAGGTTCTCGATGCGCGACGCGACGACATACCCGAGCGGACGCAGCAAGCACTGGATGTGGTCGTCAGCCAGGTGCGCCGATTCGATTCGATGGTGATCGACCTGCTGGAGCTGTCTCGGCTCGATGCCGGCCGTGCAGAACTCAACGTCGATGACGTCGACCTCGTCGATCTCACACGGCGCATCGCCGCAAGATACGGGGCTCCGGACGTGCCGATCGAGAGCGGCGACGAGAACGGCCACCAACCCGGTGTCCCGTTGGTGGTGACGATCGACAGGGTGCGATATGAGCGCATCCTCGGCAACCTCCTCGACAACGCCGCGACCCATGGGGGCGGGGCGGTGCGCATCGAGCTACGCCCTGTGGTCCCCAACGGTGTGCTGATCGCCGTGGAAGACGCCGGGCCGGGCGTCACCAACAGCGAGCGGCAACGGATCTTCGAGCGGTTCGCCCGAGGCAGTGCCGCCCGCAGCCGTATCGGTACCGGACTCGGTTTGGCACTCGTCGCCGAACACGCAGCGGCAATGGGTGGGTCGGCGCGGGTCGAGGACCGGTTGGGCGGCGGTGCCAGATTCGTCGTCGAGCTGCCACGACACGTCGAAGGTCGCATCGTGGCCAATCCCACCCCACCACACGGCATCGCACCGATCGCTCCCCCACCCGCGCCGACCAAGGCGCAGCCCGCCCGGTCATGACACCACTGCGGCGCATCACTCGCCCGACCCTTGCCGCGATCGCGGGAGCGCTCGTCGTCGGCTGCGGGGTGCCTACCGGCGACAGCAGCTTCGACGAGATCCCTCCCGCCGAGATCCCGTTCGGACTGAACGCCGCGCCGACGACCACCTCGACCACGACGACGACATCGACCACGGTGCCGAACGCACCCCAGACGACCGCCCTGCCGACCACGACCACGATTGCGCTCTCGCCGGTCGAGATCTACTTTCTCAGTGGCGGCGATCTGCAGTCCGTCCAACTCGAACTGCCTCGCGGTTTCGGCGCCACGCAAGTCAAGGATCTGCTCGAAGCGGGCCCCCCGGTCGGATCAGCCGGCGTCGGGCTCGACTCGCTCATCGAGGAGGGTCTCATCGTGTCGATCGAGGAGGCTCGCAGCGTGCTGACGATCGACCTCGACGGTGAACTGTTCGATCGGATCGCGAGCTTCGACCAAAGCGAAGCGTTCGGACAGATCGTGTTGACGATGACCACGAACGTGCCGCGTGTCGGCTTGGTCGCGTTCACGATCGACGGCGAGCCGACGCGGGTCAAGCTCGGCAACAGCGACCTGTCGAGCGAGGGCGAAGCGGTGGCCTACGACGACTACCGAGTGCTCATCGCCGGTGAGCCCGAACCCGCACCGACGAACACGATTGCCGAACCGAGCGGGGGGACATTGTCGGTCCCCACGGCGACCGACCCCGACACGAGTGAACCGGCGTCGACCACTCCCGAGTCGACCGCGGTGAGCGACGATCAGTAACCGAGCCGCTCGACCCGGTCGGGACGACGCTGCCAGTTCTTGTCGACCTTCACCCGGAGCTCGAGGTACGCACCGTCGGGGAGTTGCCGGCGTACTTGCTGACCGACCCGCTTGAGCACCTGGCCACCCTTACCGATGACCATCCCTTTCTGACTCTCCCGTTCGACGATCACCTCGACACGGATTCGTGGCCACTCCCACTCGGTCACCCGAGTGGCGATCGAATACGGGAGCTCCTGAGACGTCTCTGCGAGGAGTTGCTCTCGCACGAGTTCGGCCACCATCTGTTCCTCTGGCGTATCCGACACCGCCTCCGACGGGAAGTACAGCGGCCCCGGAGACAACCGCTGCGTCAGCTCGTCGACCAGAGTGTCCAACCCTTCGCCGGTGCGCGCCGACACAGGCACGTACGCCTCGGCGTCGAGCTGCGACGAGGCGCTGAGCATCTCCAACACTTGGTTCGGGTTGGCCCGATCGATCTTGTTGACGACCACGATCGCAATCGAGCCGATGCGCTCGGCGACCCACCGATCGCCGTTGCCGAAGGGCTGTGTCGCATCGAGCACCAGACACCTCACGTCGACGTCGGCCGTGCTGTCGAGCGCAGTGGCGTTGACCCGCTCGCCCAGAGCGGACACCGGTTTGTGCAGGCCGGGAGTGTCGACGAACACCAGCTGCCACGGCGGTTCGGCGTCGAGCCGCGTGGCCACACCCATCACTCGGTGGCGGGTCGTTTGCGGCTTGTCCGAGACGATGCTGACCTTCGAACCGCAGAGGGCATTGATGATCGACGACTTCCCCACATTGGGCCGTCCGACGAGCACGGCGAAGCCGCTGCGCAGGCTGTCGGGCACCACCTCGCGCTGCAGATCTTCCGTCGAATCGTCGGTCACGACACAAGTTTGCCAAGCTCGCCGGCATGACCCGCATCATCGATGGCCTGAGCGAACTGAAGACACTCGTCGGCGAGCACCTCGGGTACTCGCCATATGTCGAAGTGACCCAAGAGATGGTGAACACCTTCGCTGATGCGACCGGCGATCACCAGTGGATCCATGTCGACGTGGAACGAGCCAAGCAGGGCCCGTTCGGCGGCCCGATCGCCCACGGCTATCTCACGCTGTCGCTCGGTCCGATGCTCGCCCCGCAGGTGTTCGGCGTGTCGGGTATCACGATGGGCGTCAACTACGGCGCGGGGAAGATCCGCTTTCCGTCACCGGTGCCGGTCGGCTCGAACCTGCGGCTCGGCGTGACGCTGAAGAGCGTCGACGACATCCCCGGCGGGGCACAGGTCGTGACCGATTTCGTGTTCGAGGTCGAGGGTTCAGAGAAGCCCAGCTGCGTCGCCGAAGTGATCACCCGGTACTACGAGTAGCCGTCTGGGCACAGCGACCACGTCGTTGCGAGCGGTCCGCGATGATGGCGCCATCGCCACTCCTCCCGATCCGGTCGATTCAGCTCTGAACGATTCGACTCGTGCGCGAGTCGACGTGTTCGTGGCGCATCGCGAGCGAGCCACGCTGAGCGTCGGGGACGTGTTCGTCAAAGTCGACAGCGATCGGGCCCGACTGCAGCACGAGGTGACGTCGATGCGCCACGCACCGGTGCCGACGGCCGAGGTGCTGCGGCACGCGCCGCCGGCGCTGGCGCTCGCCCGCCTTCCGGGCGCACCACTCGCACGACTCGGTCGCCCGTCAGCGTCATCGAGTGCTGCCTGGAAGGCCACCGGAGCAGCCGTGCGGTTGCTGCACGACGCACCGCCGCCAGACGGCGCGCGGTTCGCCTCAGTGTGGGCCGTTCGGTTCGTGCGAGCGATCAGGTGATGCCACAGTCCAGTCCCCAGTCCAGTCACACGTTCCAGTCAGGAGTGCCCGTATGTCGAAGAGAGCATCGATCGCAATGAACGACCAGGAGGTCGCCGACTTCTTGGCCGGACGCCACGTCATGAACATGGCCACGATCGGCCCGACCGGCCGCCCCCATCTGGTCGGCATGTGGTACGGCTGGGCTCCCGACGGCCGGCTGGCGTGCCACACCTACCCCCGCTCTCAAAAGATCAAGAACCTCGAACGCAACCCGGCGCTCACGGCACTCGTCGAAGACGGCGCGGTTTACGACGAGCTTCGCGGTGTGCAGCTCATCTGCGACGCCGAGATCGTCGACGACCGCGACATCGTGCACGCGGTCGCAGAGTCGACCTACGAGCGCTATACCGCCGAGCAGTCAGGGCCGCTCAACGACGACACCCGTCCGTTCCTGCACGCCTACGTCGCCAAACGCGTCGCCGTGCTCCTCGACGTGGTCGACACGGCGAGTTGGGACCACGCCAAGCTGCAGTCGGCAACGTGAACAACGGCGGACTCGACTGCGTCGCCGTGCCGAGCACGCGCGACTGCGTCCGGCGTTCCGCCCAATCGAAGCTGATCGAGGACCGGTGGCCCCGAGGAGCAGTAGCCATCGAGTGCCGCCATCGGGCAACATCGCGTCATGACAGCACCCGTCTCGTTCACCGTCGAGCATCACTTCCACGCATCACCCGAGCGTGTGTGGGACGAACTCGTCGATTGGAAGGGCCACGAAAGCTGGATTCCGGCGACCCGGGTCGACGTCGGGCCCGGCGAGCCGACCGACGTCGGCACTGAGTTCGTTGCCACCACGGGCATCGGTCCCCTCGCACTGCCGGATCGGATGCGGGTGACGTCGTGCGAGTGGGACGCCGACGCAAACGCTGGCCGCTGCGAGGTCGAGAAGCTGGGGCCCGTGCTCACGGGACGTGCGGGGTTCACGGTGTCGCCGGCCGAAGCCGACGGCGCCGACCTGGTCTGGTTCGAAGAGGTGCAGGTGCGGTACGCCCCATCATTTGTGGGGCCGGCGCTCGGCCGCGTCGGAGCTGCGGGATTCCGATCAGCGATGAAGCGGCTGGCGAAGCTGCTGGCACAACCGAGCGCGGCCAACACCCGCTCCGGCTGAACGGGGCGAGGCCACGACGGATTCGCCTCCGGCAAGTCCGATTCCCTACGTTGCGACGATGTCATCGCAGGGGGCGATCACCATCCCGCTGGCCGCAGTTCACGAGGCGATTGCTGCGTCGCGGCCACACGACGACTGCCTCGTGTTTCGCGACAAACGATTGAGCTGGGCCGACGTCACTGATCGCACCCGTCGGCTGGCGAACCATCTCATCGATGCGGGATTGGGGTGCCATACCGAACGCGTCGATCTCGAGGGGCACGAGAGCGGGCAAGACCATCTCGCCATCTACCTGCACAACGGCAACGAGTATCTCGAGGCGATGCTCGGCGCGTTCAAGGCGCGCGTGGTGCCCTTCAACGTGAACTATCGATACGTCGCCGACGAGTTGCTGTACCTCCTGAACGACGCCGACGCCAGGGCGATCATCGTGCATTCGGCTTTTGCGCCGACGTTGTCCGAGGTCTTGCCGCAACTGCCCTGCCTCACGACGATCCTGCAGGTCGACGACGACTCCGGCAACGAGTTGCTCCCCGGGGCCGTCTGGTACGCGGACGCACTCGCCGCTGCGTCTCCCGACAAACCGGCCGTCGACTGGAACGCTGACGACCTCTACATGCTGTACACCGGCGGCACGACCGGCATGCCGAAGGGCGTGATGTGGCGCAATGGCGACGCCATGGTCGAGTGCTTCGGCGGATCGCAGACCGCAACGACGGTCGAGGAGTTCGTCGCCGACGCAGCGACTGGATTGCAGGCTCTGTTGGCGCCCCCGTTCATGCACGGTGCCGGCCACTGGATGAGCTTTCGGGCCTGGCTGGGGGGCGGCACGGTGTACGTGCAGTCGCATCCCGAGCGGCTCGTGCCGAACGACATCTGGTCGCTGGTCGAGCGAGAAACGTTGAACTTCTTGCTCATCGTCGGCGATGCGTTCGCCCGACCGTTGCTCGATGAACTCGACCGCGCCCGCGACGACGGCCGCCCACACGACCTCGGGTCGCTCAACGTCATCCTCTCCGGAGGCGCCGCCCTCTCCGAGCCGCTCAAGCGGCACTTCCTGGAACATCTGCCGACGGTGCTCATCGTCGACGGGCTGGGCTCGTCGGAAGCGGGCGGCCAGGTCTCTCATGTGTCCACGGCTGGGTCGGCGTCGACCGGCACCTTCGAGATTAGCGAGGGCAACGTGGTGCTCTCCGCTGACCTGGACCGCGTGCTGCAGCCCGGCGATGACGAGCTGGGCTGGCTCGCCAAGACCGGGCGGTTGGCGCTCGGCTACCTCGGCGACGCCGACAAGACCGCCAGGACGTATCCGACTATCGACGGGGTCCGGTACGCAGTCCCTGGCGACCGTGCCCGGCTGCTCGATGGCGGGCTTCTCGAACTCCACGGCCGCGATTCGGCCACGATCAATTCGGGCGGCGAGAAGATCTTCGCCGAAGAGGTCGAGGGCGCATTGCGAACGCATCCGGCCGTGTACGACTGCGTCGTCGCCGGTCGGCCGAGCGAACGGTGGGGCGCAGAGGTGGTAGCGATCGTGCAACTGCGCGATGGCGCCGACACCACCGACGACGAACTGCGAGCAGCAGCCGAGTCGCGCATCGCCCGCTACAAACTGCCCAAGGTGTTCGTGCGCGTCGACCACATCGAGCGTTCCCCGTCGGGAAAGGCCGACTATCGATGGGCTCGGGAGACCGCGGCGGCCTATCGTTCCGACCATAGGGTTGCTCGGCAGAGTCAAGGGTGAACTCGTCGACATCATCGAGTGGATCGACGACTCTCGATCGACACTCGCCGCGGCGACCACTACACCGTCACCGTCGGCTCAGGCGACAATCGCCGCACCGAGGTACGCACGCGCTCGCGCCCGGCAGCTGGTCAAGTGCACAACTTGTTCGACGACGTGACCGTGTTCGCCAATACCGGTCGCGACGGATCGCGCATCGCCAAGCTCGAGCCGTGGCCCACCGAGACGACGTCGAGCGGCTCCTGACCGTGATCTACGAACAGCGCCCGTTCCAGGTCGACATCAACGGCGTCACCGGCGAGGTCCACCGCGAGCGCCCATACAGCAAGGTCAAAATCGCGCTCGCCGTCGGCGTCGCCCTGGCCATCATCATCACGATTCGCGTCGTCTACAGTGCGGCGGGCGGCGGATAGCGATGGGCACGGCAATCACGATTGCGCTCCTCGTCGCCGTCGGCGTGATCGTCGCCTTGGGGATCGCGCTGGCGGTGCGGGCGAAGCGGGAGTACGACACCGCCAACGAGATCGTTCCCGGCGTCCCGAGCGCGGCACCCGACTCATGGGCCGGATCCCACTCCCCCGAGGCGAAGCTCCATCGCCGCCTGCGTGACGCAGTTGCTGCGCTGCGCGCCAACCCGAACGTCGCCGAGCACGGGCTCACCGATTCGACCGCAGCCCTCGAAGGTGAGGCGCTCGCCATCGACGAACGACTCATCGCGGCGGCGGCGCTACCCGAATGCGCACGCGGCGACGCAGTCGCTGCGTTCGACCCACTCGTGACCGGCTTGGAAGACGCCGTGACCGACCTGGCCACGAGCGTGCAGGTCGCCGACAGCCGAGAACTCGTCGAGCGAGCAGTGAGCGATGCCGAGCTGCGATTGCAGGCACTCGCCGCCGCTCGTGCCGAGGTCGAACGCATCGATCGCCGCGAGCACGGCACGCTCGACGACCCTCCTCCCGCTTCTGCGCCGTAGCCTCCCGGTCGATGAGCGAGCGATCGTGGGACACCGCCGAACTGCCGCGTGGCGACGAGAAGGTCGTTGCCGTGCGCGAGATGTTCGATGCGATCGCCCCGCGATATGACCGCCTCAACCGAATCATCTCCTTCCGCCTCGACGTCCGCTGGCGGCACCAGGCGGTACGTGAATTGGGGCTGCGCCCCGGCTCACGCGTGATCGACCTGGCGAGTGGAACCGGCGACTTGTGCATCGACCTGCAGTCGGCGGGTCTCGTCCCACTGTCGTTCGACCTGAGCTTCGGCATGCTTGCGGCCGACCGATCGGGCGCGCCTCGCGTCCAGGCCGACATCCTGCGGCTCCCCCTGCCCGACGCGGCGATCGACGGCGTCACCTGCGGTTTTGCCCTGCGCAACCTGGTCGACCTCGACGTCTTCTTCGGCGAGCTGGCGCGGGTGACCCGTCCCGGTGGGCGCATCGCCCTGCTCGACGTGGGGATCCCCCACAACCCGATGGTGCGATGGGGCAACGACATCTACTTCGGCCGGGTGGTCCCGCGCATCGGCGCGCTGCTCTCCGACGGTCCGGCGTACCGCTACCTCCCCAAGAGCGTCGAGTATCTCCCGCCGCCCGACGTCATGGTCACGTCGTTGACCGATGCCGGATTCATCGAGGTGCGCCATAGCCAGCTCAGCGGCGGCCTCACCCAGCTGCTGACCGGCAGCCGCCGCTGATGCGCGCCGTCACCCGACTGCTCGGCGAGCTCGACGGCGCGCCAGACACCGTCGACCTCAACGACATCGCCCGCTCCGACGGCTTCCTCTTCGTTCAGAACCGAGTGGGGGTTGCGGGCCGCGGCGTCGCAGCCCGGGGTGATCGCACCGACATCGAAGCGGCGCTTCATCGGATCGACCACGACACGACCGTGCCCGAGGTCGCGCCGCTGGCCATCGGAGTGCTCGGTTTCGAACCGGACGACACCGGCGACATGGTCGTTCCCGCCGTGTCCGTCCGGCGGCTGCCAGACGATCGGGTGGTGGTCACCACCATCGACGACGCAGAGTGGCGTGACGCCCTCGCCGCACCGACAACCTCGGCGATCACCGCAGGGGCGTTCAATGTGATCCCGGAACCGGTCGACCGCTACCTCGCCGCCGTCGCAACAGCGCGCGACGCGGTACGCGCCGACGACCTCACCAAAGCGGTGATCGCACGACCGATACGCGTCGAGAGCGATGCCCCGATCGACGTGCACTCGGTGCTCCGGCGACTGCGATCTGCGTTTGGTTCGAGCTACCGGTATTCGTACGACGGGCTGGTCGGCGCCTCGCCCGAACTACTGATCGAGGTCGACCGCAGTGGCGGATCAGACGGAAGTGCGGGGCCGATCGCCGTCGTGCGGTCACACCCCTTGGCAGGGACGGCACCACGCACGGGCGACCCCGACCGTGATGCCACGATCGCCGCCGAGTTGATCGAGAGCACCAAGAACCAGATCGAGCACCGGGTCGTGATCGATGTGGTCCACGACACGTTGTTGCCGTACGCCAGCTATCTCGACTGGGAACCCGATCCGTCGATCGTGACGGTGGCCAACGTCCAACACCTGGGCACCCGTATGGAAGGCGTGCTGTCCGACCCTGCGCCGTCTGTGCTCTCACTGGCACGAGCGCTCGCGCCAACGCCAGCATTGGGCGGGCACCCCCGCAAGGCGGCGATCGAATTGATCACCGCCAACGAGGGCTTCACCCGGGGACGGTATGGCGGCGCCGTCGGATGGGTCGACGCGGCGGGCAACGGCACGTGGGCCGTGACGATTCGCTGTGCAGAATTCTCCCCCGACCGCCGCTCGGCGCGCCTCGTCGCCGGTGGCGGGATCGTCGCCGACAGCGAACCCCACGCCGAACTCGCGGAGACTCAAGCGAAGTTCCAAGCGATGCTCGGTGTGATCATCCGTCCGTGACGGAGAACCGCCACGGCCGAATGACCTCCGGGCACCGTCAGGTGCCGTTCCGTGTGCCCTGCGGGTCGATCGCCGTCGCTACCGATCGTTGCAGCTCATCGTGCACCGAGACGTTCGCTGGGCGTTCGGTCGTCACTGTGACCACCCATGGGCCGGGCGTGATCAGCTGATCGATGAGTTCGGCGTGTCGACGCACGGTCACCGCGGGCAACCCGTGCGCCGCCGCCAACGCCACCACGTCGCTTCCGTGCGGCGTGCCGAACAGCTGCTCGAAACGGCGCTCGGAGAGCTGTTGCGCCTGAGGAAGGAACGAGAAGATGCCGCCACCGTCGTTGTCGATCACGACGATTCGGAGGTCGGCGTCGCGCCCGGCGAGGGCAATGAGTGCGTTGACGTCGTGAACGAAGGCCAGGTCGCCGAGGAGCACGATCGACGTATCGCCGGCGAGCGATCGCCCGAGCGCAGTCGAGACCGTGCCGTCGATGCCGTTGGCGCCGCGATTGCACCACGCCGACGCCGCTGGGCCACCGAACCACTCGAGGTCGCGGACCGGCATGGAGGAGGCCACCGTAAGGTGCGCCTGCGGGGGACGATGGAGCGCGACCAGCCGCGCCACACCCGGCTCGGTCAGGCGATCGGATGCTGCGAACTGGTCGAGCAACTGGTCGACGGCCACTCGCGCCCGCTGCTCGGCGCGCCGCCACCGCGCCGCCCATGGCGTCCCCGTGGCACCGTTCTCGATAGCGGCGAGCACGTCGTCGAGATCACAGCGTGCGCTCACGTCCAGGCCCGGGTCGATCCGGCCGGGGCCACCGACCTGCACGAGCGTTGCGCCGGCAGCCACCGCACGAGATGTCCACTCGACGAGGACACGCGAGGCCGCCGGCCGCCCGACGCGCACGATGCTCGACGGCAGGTGGTCGTCGGCGAACGGCCGATGGCGCAACAGTGCATCAGCCATCGTGACCGCATCGTCGTCGCGCATGCCCGACAACGGATCGGCGATGATCGGCCAGCCAGAGCGGGCCGCCAACTCGCGGACGTCGCTCGGGTCGATCAGGCTACGGCCACCGGCGAGAATCACCCCCCGCGGCGTGTCGAACCCATCGGGTACACGATCGACTGCGAACCCGGCGCGGGCACCGTCCGACCGGCGAACGGACGCCAGAGCCGGCGGCAGCTCGTCGGGTGCGGCTGCCAGCGGCTCGCGGAACTGGAGGTTCACTTGCACGGGGCCGGCGGTGGCGTGGGCGAACGCATCAGCGGCGATCGGCCGCCACGACGTCCGATCGGCGATGGTGTCATCGCCGAGATCGAGCATCGACTCGACGTACGAGCCGTAGATGCCGGGTTGGTCGATGGTCTGCGGCGCGCCGACGCCGCGCAGTTCCGCTGGACGGTCGGCGGTGAGCACGATCATCGGCACCTGCGACAACGACGCTTCGACCACTGCGGGCAGAAAGTGCGCCGCTGCGGTCCCGCTCGTGCACAACAGCAGCGCAGGCACACCGTCGATGCCAAGTCCGAGCGCGACAAAAGCGGCGACACGCTCGTCGTGCACCACGTGCAATGCCACATCGTCGCGGTCCGCCAGCGCCAGTGCCATCGGAGTCGACCGCGACCCGGGAGCGACCACCGCAGCGGTCACGCCCTGCCGCACCCACTCGTCGACGAGCGTCGCCGCAAAGGTCGCCTGTTGCCTGCCATCGACCATCGGCTCACGACGATAGAGCGGCCGGCGACGAGCTGCGCAACGGCGCATCGGGCCGCCATGTCGCCGCGCGCCCTCGCACCCTCGTAGCGTGTGGTTGTGGACGTCACCGACTCCCCAACCGACTCCGACAGCCAGCAACGGCCGACGGTCTCCGTCGAGATCTACTCCGACGTGGTGTGTCCGTGGTGCTACATCGGGAAACGCAAGTTCGAGGCTGGGGTCGCAGAGTTCCGTGCTGAGCACGGCGACGACGTCGACATCGACGTGACGTTCCGACCGTTCCAGCTCGATCCGACGGCGAGCCCGGGACGGTCGGGCCCGGTGTTCGACGCTTACGCGACGAAGTTCGGCGGACCCGAACGGGCGCGGGAGATTCTCGATCACGTCACGTCGGCTGCCGCCGATGCGGGCATCGAATTCCGCATGGACCGCGCCCTGCGAGCAAACACGCTGCTCGCGCATCGGCTGCTGTGGCTCAGCGAGCAGGCGGACTCACCTGTCTCCCAGGATGCGATGAAAGAGCGGCTGCTGCGGGCCTACTTCCACGACGGCGTCGACATCGGGGATCCTGATGCGCTCGCCGACCTGGCCGCCGATGAGGGCTTCGACCGCGCTGCGGTGCGCGAGTTCTTCGACAGCGACGGCGGCAACGCCGAAGTCGCGGCCGAGCTTCGTGGCGCCGCAGACCGCGGGGTCACCGCCGTTCCGACCTTCGTGTTCAACGACACGTGGGCCGTGCCAGGCGCTCAGGAACCAGAAACGTTCGCCCGCGTGTTGGCCAAGATGGCCGCCCACGCCGGCTGACGTGCGCCTCGTCCTGGCCCACGGCTTCACCCAGACTGCGCGTTCATGGGACGTCGTCACACCGGCGCTGCGGTCTCAACTCACCCCTGACTCCGGCGAGGACCTCGAGATCGTTGCGGTCGATCTGCCCGGACACGGCACCGCCGGCGACGTCCGCCGCGAACTCTGGGGCTGCGCCGACCACCTGATCGAGGTCGGTGGCGGCGATGCGCTGTACATCGGCTATTCGATGGGCGGGCGGGTTGCGCTGCACGCTGCGCTCGCGCACCCCACAGCCGTACGCGGCCTCGTGTTGATCGGCGCGACACCCGGGATCGACGACGAGAGTGCACGCTTCCAGCGACGCGCGGCCGACCGTGAGTTGGCCGACCGACTCGAACGCATCGGGGTCAGCGCATTCCTCGACGAGTGGCTGGCACTTCCCCTGTTCGCCGGATTGAGCACATCGGCGGCGATGCGCTCTGACCGATTGCGAAACCGCGCGGCCGACCTGGCCTCGTCGCTGCGACTGACCGGGACTGGCTCCCAGAGCCCACTGTGGGGCCGTCTGGCTGACATCACCGCCCCGACACTTGTGGTCGTCGGCGCCGCCGATGAAAAGTTCGCGGCGATCGGAGAACGGATGCGTGCGGCATTGCCATCTGGCGAGATGGTCTCGATCCCGAACGCTGGGCACAGCACCCACCTCGAGCAGCCGGATGCCACCGCAACGGCGATCGCCGATTGGCTTGCTGGCGCCGAGTTCGTCAGCCGCTGATCGCCAGGCCGATCGCGGCGAACGCTCCGAACACGAGCTGCACGCGCCCGGTCGCTGAGAGCACGGCGATCAGCGCTCCGCCGCTCGCACCCGAGAGCACTGACCGGACCGGACCGACGGCGGCGGGTAGTGCGAGCAATCCGAGCAGCGCCCACGGCCGATCGATGGACACGATCGGCACCACGACGAAGGCGGCAGCGATCAGCGCCGTGTACAGCCACCTCGTGCGCCGATCGCCGAGGCGCACTGCGAGGGTCCGTTTTCCGACCTCACGGTCGGTCGGGATGTCACGCAGGTTGTTGATCACCAAGAGTGCGCAGGCGAGCGAGCCGACGGCGACACCCATCCAGATCGACGATGCCGTGACGTCCTCGACCGCCGCGAATGTCGTGCCGGCAGTGGCCACGAGCCCGAAGAACACGAAGACGAACAACTCGCCGAGGCCGAGATAACCGTACGGCTTCGGCCCGCCGGTGTAGAACCATCCGGCGGCGATCGCTGCGGCGCCAACTGCGAGGAGCCACCACGAGGTGTCCAGGGCGATCGCCAGCCCGGCAACTGCGGCCGCTGCGAACGACAGCATTGCGGCACGTTTCACCGCTGATGGTGCAGCGAGGCCGCTGGCGACGAGCCGGGTCGGTCCGACACGAACGTCGTCGGTCCCCCGGATGCCATCGCTGTAGTCGTTGGCGTAGTTCACCCCGATCTGCAGCGCCAGGCTGACGACCAGCGCTGCGGCAACTCGCCACCACACGATTCCCCCGGCCGATACTCCAACAGCACACGCTGCGCCGACGGCGACGGGCACCACGGCGGCGGGAAGGGTGCGCGGGCGCGCTCCGGTGATCCAACGGTTCATCGGTGCGCAATGATGGGCCGATGAGCGAGCTCTGGCAACGTCCCGCCCTCACATTGGCCGCCGACATCGCAAGCGGTCAGGTGTCGAGCCGTGAAGTGCTCGAAGCGCACCTCGAGCGCGTCGCGGCTGTCAACGGTGATCTCAACGCGATCGTGCGGCTGCTACCCGACGAAGCTTGCGACGCCGCTGACGAGGCCGACGCCGCAGTCGCACGTGGCGATCAACTTGCGCCACTGCACGGTGTGCCGTGCACGGTCAAGGAGAACATCGATCTGGCCGGAACGCCGACCACCCAGGGCGTCGCCGCCCTCGCCGAAGCCGTCGCCACGCAGGACGCACCAACGGTCACCCGCATGCGTTCGGCGGGCGCGATCCCGTTCGCCCGCACCAACCTGCCCGACTTCGGTCTGCGGGTACACACCGACTCGTCGCTCCACGGCCTCACTCGCAACCCGTGGAACCCGAACGTCACCGCCGGCGGGTCGAGTGGAGGCGAGGGCTCCGCAATCGCTTCGGGGATGAGCCCGATCGGGATCGGCAATGACATCGGTGGATCGCTGCGCAACCCGGCCCACTGCTGCGGCATCGCCTCGCTCAAGCCGACCGTCGGCGTCATCCCGATGGCCACGGAGATCCCGCCGCAAGACCAGGGCTTGTCCTCACAGCTGATGGTCGTCGAAGGTCCGATGGCACGAACGGTCGCCGACGTGCGCGCCGGGCTCGACGCACTCGCCGGGCAACACTGGCGCGACCCCCGCAGCGTGAGCGCAGTGCTCGCCGACAACGCGCCCGGCGAGCGGATCCGCATCGCCGTGCTGGCGCCGCCCGAGGGCTTCGCTGTCGAGCCGGGTATCGCAGCAGCGATACACAGCGCCGCCGACCGCCTCGCCGACTCCGGCCACGATGTGATCGAGGCGACACCACCAGACATCGGGCTGGTCGTCGAACAATGGCTGAGCCTGCTCGGCGCCGACATCACCAGCCAGCGCGAAATCCTCGACATGGTGATGGGCCCGGATGCCAAAGCGTTGCTCGATACCGCCCAGGATGCCGCGCCCGCTCCGAGTTATCCCGAGGTCACGACGATGCACGTCGAGCGATACCGGCTCCTACGCGAGTGGGCGCAGTTCTTCCAGGAGCATCCGGTGCTCCTGTCGCCGACATGGGCCCGACCGGCGTTCGAACATGGGGCCGACGTCGACCCCGAGACCGGGTTCGAGACGATGCTCACCACGATCTGGCCGGTGCTGCCCGCCAACCTCCTGGGGATGCCTGCCGCGATCACCCCGGCCGGCGTGACCAACGGCCTTCCCGTCGGCGCACAGGTGATGGGCGACCGATTCAACGATCTACGGTGCTTGACGATCGCCGCCGAGATCGAGGCTGGGCTCGACCCGATCACGCCGATCGACCCGGTCACGACCTGACGAGGTCGATGCCATGGCTCGCCTCGTCGCCATCGACCAGGCCGGTGGACCGGCGTTCGTCGATGAACTGCGACGAGTGTGGGACGCCGGCGACGCCGCATTTCCCGTCGACCAGCGCCTGCCAGCGCCCCGGCGCGCCGAGTTGTGTGCGGCGATGCGTGTCGGCGCCGAGGTCGAGGACGGCGATGCCTTGGTTGTCGCCACCAGCGGCTCGACCGGTCGACCAAAGGGCGTGGTGTTGACCCATACCGCAGTTGCGGCGTCGGCACAGGCGACGAGTGTCGCGCTCGATGTGGTCGACGAAGACCACTGGTTGGCGTGCTTGCCGCTCTCGCACGTCGGCGGTCTCTCGGTGGTCACGAGAGCGCTCCTGACATCGACCGCGCTCACGGTGCTGCCCAGATTCGATGTCGCCGAGGTCATCCGGGCCGCCGACGCCGGGGCCACTCTGGTGTCGCTGGTGCCAACCGCCTTGAAGCGCATCGAGCCCTCCCGATTTCGGCGCGTCGTGCTCGGTGGCACGCGACCGCCGCAACACCTGCCCGTCAACGCCGTCACGACCTACGGAATGACCGAGACGGGGAGCGGCGTCGTGTACGACGGACGACCGCTCGACGGAGTCGAGGTACGCATCGACGATGCGGGCGGCATTCATCTCAGGGCGCCGATGTTGTTGCGTTGTTATCGCGATGGTGTCGTTCCGATCGACGCCGACGGTTGGTTCGCCACCGGCGACGTTGGTCGGTGGGTCGACGGCAACGAGGGTCCACGCCTCCACGTCGACGGTCGGCGCGGGGATCTCATCATCTCGGGCGGCGAGAACATTTGGCCGGACGCAGTCGAGGCGCTGCTGGCGACACATCCCGACGTTGCCGAGGTGATGGTCCGCGGCGCCGACGACCCCGAGTGGGGGCAGCTCGTCGAAGCGGTGGTGGTGCCAGTCGAGAACGAGCGTCCACCCAGTCTCGACGACCTCCGCAACCATGTGAAGACCGCCGACGCGGCGTACATGGCACCCCAGCGCCTCACGCTCGCAACGGCACTGCCGCGGACCGCTCTCGGCAAACCACGCCGCGGCTAGGCCGCCACGGCGTACGATCCGCGTGTTCAACTCGCCGACCGGGCAGCTGATCTGCGAGATGCTCGCCGCATCGGCTCACGACCCCGACACCGCCGAGGAGTTCCGTCAGCGGTTCTGGGCACCGCGCCGGGCGCGCTCGAAGGCCCGATTGCAGCAAGCGATCCAAGCCGGTCAGGTACGCGACGACATCGACATCGAGTTGGCGCTCGATGCGCTGTACAGGCCGGTGTGGCTGCGACTCACCGTGGGCCACAAACGCTCGACACAGCCACAGGCCGCAACGATCGTCGGCAACATCATCGACGGCATCGGTCCCTGATCCGCCCGGCAGGCGTGATCGTCACTCCGACGCGACACCGCCGCCGGCCACCCCTGCGCCACCGTCGATGACATAGGTCTCGCCCGTGATCCAACTCGCGGCGTCGCTGGCGAGGAACAGCGCGAGGTTGGCAATGTCGTCGGGCTCGCCCACCCGCTGGAGCGGGAGACGAGCTGCCAACGACTCGCCGAAATTGTCGATGAGTACCTTGGCGAAGTCGGTCTTCACCAGACCTGGGGCAATGCCGACGACTCGCGTCGGACCGAGCTCGTGGGCCAGTTGCCGGGTGAGGTGGATCAGCGCAGCTTTCGTGAGGTTGTACACGCCCAGCGCCCCCTCGGCACGCAACCCGCCGACCGAGGCGATGTTCAAGATCACACCTGGGCAGTCCTTGAACGCCTGCTCCCACGCCGCTTGCGCGAAGAACAGCGGGCCCTTCAGATTCACCTGGAAGGTCTTGTCGTACCGTCCCTCGTCGACCCCGAGCGTCGGTCCGTAGTACGGATTGGTCGCCGCGTTGTTCACCAGTACGTCGAGACCGCCGAAGCGTTCGATCGTCGCGGCCACTACGCGCTCACCAGCGCCCTCGTCACCCGCGTTGGCCGCAATCACGTCGACATCGCCTTCACCGTCGGTCATCTCTGCAGCGGCTGCCTCGAGTTGGTCCTGTTTGCGGCTGCTGAGCATCACGTTGGCACCGGCAGCTGCGTAGCTCTGGGCGATCGCCTTGCCGATTCCTTTTGATGCTCCCGTCACGAGAGCGGTCTTTCCAGCGAGTGAGATCTCCATGTCGGCGACGCTAGACGCTCGACGTCGTCGGCCCCGGGGTCGACGCGCAGGCTCAGTGCTCGTGCCGGAAACCGTCGGGTGTCGGCCCGTGCCAGTGGTATCGCTCCAGGAGGCGGCGCTCCTCGCCGCGCATCACCGTCGCCTCGTCGGGGTCGACGTGATCGTGGCCGAACACGTGCAGAATCCCATGCACGACCAGGAGGGCCAGTTCGTCGACCAACGTTCCGGCGTGGTCGGCGAACTGATCGGCGGCGACGGCGGGACACACGACGACGTCGCCGAGCAGTTGCGGAACCGATGGCCCGACGTCGGTATCTGGATCGACCACAGCGTCGAGCGGCGCGGCGAGCACGTCGGTCGGACAATCGATGCCCATCCACTCAGAATTGAGCGCAGCCATTGCCGAACGGTCGACGAACGTGAGCGTCAGTTCGCCGCGACCGCCGAGGTCCGTGACAACGGCGGCGGCGAGTGCTCGCCAGCGGTCCAGGTCGACTGGAGGGTCGACCGGCGGCGCTGTCGACATGCCCGTGGCATCGAGATTGCGCTCGTCAGCGGCGACGACCTCGACCTGCACCGGTCAGCTGCTGCGCTCGTAGGCCGCCACGATGTCGGCGACGATCCGGTGACGTACGACATCGTCGCCGGACAAGTGGACGAAGGCCAGGCTGTCGATGCCGGTGAGCGTCCGTTCGAGTCCGGCCAACGCGCTCTTTCCGTTGGGAATGTCGACCTGGGTGGTGTCGCCGGTGACGACCACGCGCGAGCCGAACCCGATGCGCGTGAGGAACATCTTCATCTGTTCGGGCGTGGCGTTCTGCGCCTCGTCGAGAATGATGAAGCTGTCGTTCAGCGTGCGCCCGCGCATGAACGCGAGCGGCGCGACCTCGACCACCTGCCGTTCGAGTAAACGCGTGACGGCATCGGGGTCGAGCATGTCGTACAGCGCGTCGTACAGAGGACGCAGGTACGGATCGATCTTGGCCATCAGATCGCCGGGCAAGAAACCCAGCCGCTCGCCGGCCTCGACCGCTGGACGCGTGAGGATGATGCGCTGCACCTCTTTGGCCTGCAATGCGCGCACCGCCATGGCCACTGCGAGCCACGACTTTCCGGTGCCCGCCGGGCCGAGCCCGAAAGTAATGACGTTCTCGGCGATCGTGTCGACGTAGCGCTTCTGGCCCGCCGTCTTCGGCTTGACCTGGCGACCCTTGGCACCGCGCAGCACCTCGTGACTGAGGATCTCGCTCGGGCGTTCCTCGGCATCGACCATGTTGAGGATCCGTTCGAGCGTCGGATCGTCGAGTTGCTGACCCCGTTGGAGGAGCATGATCAGCTCCTCGAACAGGCGGGTCGCATCGGCGACGCGTGTGGTGTCCTCACCGTCGATCCGCACCTCGTTGCCGCGCACGCTGATGCGCACGGCGGCGAAGCGTTGCTCGATCTGGCGGAGGAATTGATCCCGCGGGCCGACGAGCGCCGTCATCAGGTGCATGCCGGGAACGACCACGGTGGCGTGGGTGCTTGCTGTGGTTCCGGTCATGTGCGCTCGCCATGGTACCTGGGCGTGGAGACGACCGACGAGAGGATTCACCTGCGAACGACGCAATTCCCGATCGACGTGATCGGGTTTGTGCTGCATCCGTGACTTCCTCCGTCCACGGTCGTTTCTCAGCAGTGTTCTCGTTCCCCGATCCGACCTACCAGGCCGACACCGAGGATCTGCAGGCGATCTTCATCCCATTGTTCGTCAGGTCGTTCGTGCTCGATGACTATCTGGCCGACAACGACGACTTCGACGCCGACCGACACCTCGGTGACCGACTCGGCGCCTCGATCAGTGTCGGCCTCACACACCGGGAACGCCACCGCAACCGACGAGGTACTCCCGGGTCCGTCGCCGGAGCTCTTCTTCGCTCCCAGCCAGATTCAAAGGCGCGTCGCCGACTGGGGCCAAGACGGCTATCAGGCGCGTCTCGGCGTGGCGTGGGAGCGGTTGCTCGAGGCCGCACCGAGCTGGGCGTCGATCGTCAAGCGGTCCGGGCTCTCGGGGCTCGAGGAGGCGCACCTCGCGATGGTGCAGGATGCGGCCGACCCGAGCGAGGCCAGCATCGCCGTGCTCAGCTGACATCCCCGAGAACTTCTTGGAGAAAATCTCCGGACGGGCCCCGATCCGGGGGCCGTTGTGACACCGGTTGTTGATGATGAACCGTGCCGACCCCGGTCGGCGGACGAGTGACCAGCTGCACGCCGACGCCCTCGTGGCGATGGCGACTGCGGCGGCCACAGCAGATCCCCGAGCGCAACGAGCGAACCCGACGGTCAACGTATTGATCGACGAAGCATCACTCGACGCCGCCCTCCACGGCGACAAGATGCACCCGTCGGCGTATCGCGACGTCACGGTGCGTACCCAGTCGGGTCAACCGCTCCATCCAGACGAGGCAGTCAACGCCGCGTTGATCGGACACATCCGCCGTGTCGTGTACGACAGTCGGGGTGTAGTCGTCGCCACGGGCCGTCGGTCACGACTGTTCACCGGCGCCGCCTGCGAGGCCGTCATGCCCCTGACCACCGAGTGCGTTTGGGCCGGCTGTGACCGGCCCGTGGCCTGGTGTGATGCCGACCACTCCCTGAGTTGGGGTGCGCATGGCGCGACGGTGCCCCGCAACGGGGGTCCGCTCTGCCGGGCCCATAACCTGCACAAAGAACGCGCGTTCTGCGTGCAGCGCGACGCCGACGGCACCTGGCGCACTCACCGCCCCGACGGCACCGAGCTCACCTGACTGCGCTCCGGACAGGCGGGATCTCGCCCCGCTGTCCAGAGCTGCAGTGTGGAGGCGACGCCGGGAATCGAACCCGGGTAGACGGCTTTGCAGGCCGTTGCCTAAGCCACTCGGCCACGTCGCCAAGTCGGAGACCCTACTGGGCATGAGGCCACTCCGGACAGCCAGCGGCGAACCACTCTCCGAGGCGGGCCAGACCGTCGTCGATCGACACGCGCGGGTGCCAGCGAAGATCGGCTGCCGCCGGGCGTGGATCAAACCAATGCGCTGTGCCCAACTGCTCGGCGACGAATTCCGTGATCGGGGGTTCGGTGCGCGGCGCGAGCAACGCCCAGGCACGCTCGACGAACGCGCCCACCGGCCGCGCGACCCGCATCGGCACGCGCCGCGGCGCGAACGGCACCCCGGCGGCGGCGCAGATCCCAGCGACCAGTTCGGCGATCGGACGGGGCTCACCGTTGGCGACCACGTACGCGCGGCCGGCGCACGGCGCATCGGGCTCGAGTGCGTCGACCGCAGCGACCAGCGCATCGACTGCGTTGTCGACGTAGGCCGTGTCGATCAATGCCGTTCCGGTCCCCACCATCGCCAACCGACCTGCGCGGGCGCGTTCGACGATTCGGCCGACGAGTTGCTCGTCGCCGGGCCCCCACACGAGGTGTGGGCGAATTGCTACGACGCGCGTGGGTCCCTCGGCGGGCGCCAGCACCAGCTGCTCGGCCATCGCCTTCGACTCGGGATACCACGCCCGCCGACGGCCGACGATGGGCGGTCCGGCCCCCTCGCCGACCAGCGAGTCACCTTCGTGCGCAACCGACGGCGACGACACGTGCACGAGACGCTCGGTGCCGGCACCGCGGGCGGCCCTGAGCACGTTGGCCGTGCCATCGACGTTGACCGAGCGAAAGTCCTCCCAGCTCCCGACGACCCCGACTCGAGCCGCCAGGTGAACAACGGCGTCACAACCATCGACCGCGTCGGCGACGATGCGGTCGTCGCGCACATCCCCGAGCACCTGCCGCACGTCGAACGCATCGAGCGCGGCGACGTGGCGTCGTTGCAATGTCACCACGTCGTCACCGCGCCCAGCCAGAGCAGCGACGACCCCACATCCGATTCGGCTCGATGCCCCGGTGACGAGCGTGCGCATCGTCAGTGTCGGCGCAGCGCCTTGGTGCGGCGTCCGGCCAACACGTCGCCGGCCCAGCGGGCGACTGCGGCACGATCGATCTTCGCTTCGTGGCGGATGTCGACGGGGATCTCACCGGCCGCCAGCACGGCGGCGACGGCGGCACCCACTGGCTCGACGGCAGACCGCACCTTGGCAGCGATGTCGGCGCTGGCGAGTCCGTTCTGCCCACGTTGCTCGACCACCACGACCAATTGTTGACGGCCGTGCGGGCCAACACCGACGGCGGCCACTCTGGTTCCACGGAGGCGACGCTCGACCGCCCGCTCGACGGGGACCGGCGTGACCGGCCCTGGAGCGGCATCGATGACGTGCACGCTCCGACCTTCCACCCACAGTCGACCCAGCTCGTCAACGTGGCCGACGTCGCCCGTGCGATGCCATCGGGTACCGGTCGCATCGGCCGGCCGAGCCGCTGCCTCGATCGCCCAGAGGCCGTCGTACCCAGCGCTGGTCCATGGCGATCGGACCAGGATTTCACCCATCGCACCCACAGGAAGCGCAACCACCGGCTCGCCGGCGTCGAATTCGCGGGCCGTAATCATCACGTCGACCCCGCCGACCGGCGACCCGACACAGACTCCGCCGTGCGGGTCGTCACCATCGGCTGCGTCGATCGCCGCAAGCTCGATGTCGGCGACGGGCAGTGACTCCGTCATGCCATAGGGCGTGTGCAGCGTGGCGGCCGGCGCCAGATTGGCCACGTCGTGCAACAGCTCCGACGGCACCGGCGCACCGGCGCTCATCACCACCCGAAGTGGGCGCAGCCCGTCGATCTCGGCGCCGCCGTCGACGGCGCTGGCAGTGCGCACGACGTTGGCCAGGGCGGCCGGCGAGGCAAACGCCATCGTTGCTCCCACTTTGCTGCAGGCGTCGGACAACGCCGCTGCCGTCAGTGCGCCGGGTCGGGTGACATCGCTGTCGGGGAGTGCCGTCGTGATACCCAGGCCCGGCCCGTAGAGCGCAAACGGCGCGAATGCGGCGACGAGGCGATCATCGGCCGATATGGCATACGTCGCGGCCAGCGCGTCACGCTGCGCACCCAACTGGGCATGTGTGTAGCGCACCCCTTTGGCCGGCCCCGTCGCACCCGAGGTGAACAAGACTGCCGCCGGTTCGCCGGGTGCCGGTACGGGCAGCTCGCCCGCCGGTGGTCCATCGACGAGTTCACCTGGATCGATCATCTTCGCCCCTGGGGCCCACCGCAACACCTGGGCTGCTGCTCTCGCCTGTCGTGGCCCGACGACGAACCGCGGCCGCGACGAGCGGATCGCCGTTCGCAGCCCAGATAGCCCCAGCCCACGGTCGGCAACGGTGGCAGCTCCACCGGCGCGCACGATTGCATATGCCACGACGAGGGCGTCGATGCCGGGTGGGGTGAGCACGGCTACGCGGTCACCTGGCTGGACGCCGGCGCTACGCAGCGCGCGTGCCCCGCGCTCGATCCGCTCCAACATCTCGACCCACGTCAGTGCGTCACCACTCGCCATGTCGACCACGGCGCGTTCGGCGCCGCGACTCGACGCCATGTCCTCGATCGCCGCCCACAACGGACGATGGTCGGCGGCGCTCGTGTCGCCCGAGACCTCGCTGACCGACGTCGCGGCGGCTGGCGTGGACGCACCATCGCCGTCGAGCCAGTCGGCAATCACCCTCGCCGCCGACGGTGCCCCAATGTGCTCCAGCGGCAGCAAGTGACCACCGCGGGGGAACCGATGACGATCGGCATGCGGCATCCGGGCGGCCAGGTCGTCGAGGAAGTCGTCGTTGAACACCGGATCGTCAGGACCCCACGCCAACAACACGGGAGCGCGCACGTCATTCAGACGTTCGGCGACAGCGGCGAGGTCGGTCTCGCTCGGCGCGTCGTGGCGCAAGGGAATGTCATCCACGAAGTCGGCGATCGCCGCCCGCTGCGGTGCGCCGCGATACGGGGCGGCGAGCGCGGATCGCTCGACCTTGGTCAGCCGATCGCGCGACAGCCTGCTCGCGCCGCTCACGAACAGCGGAGTCCCGCGACACACCGCGTCGAGGAGGAACGGCGACGCGGCCAACCGGATGATGGCGGGCGCCGACCGTCCGGCCGGCACGGCGATCCCGGTATTGCACAACACCATCGCCGCCAGATCGTCGGGGTGAGCGACAGCCCATCCCATGGCGATTGCTCCGCCCCAATCGTGGCCGGCGATCACGATCGGCCCGTCGACGGTGAGCCCGAGCGCATCGATCGCGTCGGCGAGGTCAGCGACGCGGTCTGCGAACCGTCGGCGCGGCGTGCGCTCGCTGTAGCCCATGCCCAGCTGGTCCACCGCCACGACGCGGTGACGCGGCGCCAATGCGCCAGCGACGGTCGACCAGACGTAGCTCCACGTGGGGTTGCCGTGCACGCACACCACCGTCGGCCCGGATTCGGCGACCTCGGGCGGCCCCGTGTCGAGCACGTGCCACCGGCGCGCCGCGGCGCCGCGCTCTGGAACATCGATGGTGCGCGACCAATCAGCCGGCACCCCCCACCGTTCCCAATCGGCGGAAGTCGGCAGCGCCGGAGTCACCAAACGAGTTCGGCGATACTGGTGTTGAGGCCCGAGCCGATTCCCATGCAGAGGACACGATCGCCGCGCTGAATGCGATCGGCTGCGCTGACCAGAGTGATCGGAATCGCCGCGGGGCCGACGTTGCCGTACCGCGGGAACGTCAGCGGCACCCGATCGATATCGACCCCCAGCCGGTCGGTGATCATGCGCGTGTGCACCTGGCTCACCTGGTGGATCACGTACCAATCGAGACCGAGTTCCCAGTCAAACTCGTGTCCGGCGTGTTTCCACGCCGCCTCGGCGAGGTCGAGGCCGGCGACCAGCAATCCATGCGTGTCGGTCGTCATCCGGTCGAGGTCACCAACACACAGCTCGTGATGCTCGGTGCCCGCACGCGCGATACCGCCGACGAACCGGTGGGCTTCGGGGTGTTCCGAAGCGCGGCACATGATCGCCGCCGCCGCACCCGACCCGAGCGTGAGCGAGGCAAATTCGGCGAACACGTCGGCCGCCGTGGTGTCCTCACCTCGGAGCCGTTCGATCGTCGCCAATTGTGTGTGCCGACTGCCTTCGCCGTCGACGATGATCGCATAGTCGATCATCCCGGCGTCGATCGACGCTGCGGCGATTTGCATGCCGTTGATGAACCCCAGGCAGGCGTTGCCGACGTCGAAGTTCAGGCATGCTGGAGAGAGTTCGAGCTGATGGTGCACCGCGCACGACACCGACGGTTCCAGGTGGTGTTTGCACACCGAGGTCGAGATCAACATGCCGATGCGCTCGGGATCGATACCGGTCGACTCGATGACGGCTCGACCGGCCATCGCCGCGGCCTCATCGAAGGTGACGCCCTCCGGCCACCAGCGGCGCTCCTCGATGCCGGCGAGGTCGGCGAGGGTTCCCGGATTCAGACCGGTGCGCTCGTAGGTCGTAGCGAGCTGTTCGTCGATCCACGTCGAGGTGATCACCTCGGGCGCCTCGACGGCTTCCACTCCGAGGACGGCGACATCGCGTGGACGGAAGACGGTGTTCCCGGTCATCGCGGTTCCTTTCGCATGAGTGCTCCGGAGCCTACGCCGGAATTGCGCTGAGGTAGCGTCCATGCCGGGGAACTGCAGGAAGTGGAGAACCGTACGCGGGTGGCGATCCGAGTACCAGAGAGGCGCAATCATGGATCTGAGCAACGACACCGTCGTCGTCATCACCGGCGCGGCGAGCGGAATCGGGCGGGCGATGGCCAACTCATTCGGCGCTGCCGGCTGCAAGCTGGTGCTGGCCGACGTCAATGCCGACGACCTCGAAGTGGCCGACGGTGAGGTGCGTGCGAGCCACAAGGTCGACACACTCACCTCGATCACCGACGTCAGCAAAGCCGATCAAGTCGAAGCTCTGGCGGCCGCGACCGTCGACCGGTTCGGGGCGGTCCAGGTGATCTGCAATAACGCCGGCGTGGCCGGGAAGGGTGATCCGTGGCTCGGGCCCATCGAGACGTGGGAGTGGACGCTCGGCGTGAACCTCTGGGGCGTGATCCACGGTGTCCGTGCGTTCTTGCCGCGCATCCTCGAGGCGGGCGGCGGCCACGTGGTCAACACGGCCTCGATCGCCGGGCTGTTTCCCGGATTCGGCCCGGCCTACGACGCCAGCAAGCACGCCGTGGTCGCACTGACCGAAGGCCTGTATCACGCGATGGAACCATCGCCGATCCCCGTCGGTGTGAGCTGTCTCTGCCCTGGTTGGGTGCGCACCGGCATCATCGACGCCGACCGAAATTGGCCCGACGAACTGGGCGAACGGCCCGAACTCGAAGCTGGCCAAGAAGTGCTGTTCAACTACATCCGCACAGCGATCGAGGAAGGCATGCAGCCCGCCGCGGTCGCCGACATGGTGGTCAGCGCCGTGCGCAAGAACCGATACTGGGTGTTTCCGCATCCCGACTTCGTCGAGATTGCCATGGATCGCTTCCACTCGATCGGCGAAGGCGTCAATCCGGTGATGCCGAATGAGTCACCGGGCCTTCCCCCGCGCGAGCAGATGGTCGCCGAGACGATGGCTGCCGTGATGGCAGCGCTCGAAGCGCAATAGCCACGCGCTGGCACCCGTGACCCCCGCTCCCCGGCTGAACGCACGCCGAGAGGAGTCCGACGCCTTCACGAATAGTGCCCCTGCCCACCCGACATCATCTCGGCGGTCTCAGTCGACCTGCCGTCGTGGCCGCCGTTCGATCCCAACGCCTCCGACTACGGCATCGTCTGTGCAGCGTCGACCGAGCAGGTGGCGATGACGGTCGATGGCGACAAGGCGTTCATCGAGTTCGATGTCGCGCACACCAACTCGCTGCAGCGTCTCGACAACGGCGACTACGTCGCGTCGGGGCGGCACCTGGATGCCGCGTACGGCGTCGATCGCTCCACGGGCGAGCTGGCGTGGGTGCTGAGCTCGACGCCGCCGGCCGGCGGGTCCCCGACGGCGAACGCGCCACGACTCGAGATCCTGAACGACCCCTACGACGGCATCATCCGTCCCCACAACGCACGCTTCGACGAGGCCACGAACACGCTGACGGTCTTCGACAATCGCACCGCGACGAGCGACCCGGCGCGGGTGGCTGCGTAGCGCATCGACGAGACGAACATGACGGCCACGCTGCTGTGGCAGCTCCAGGAGCCCGAACAACGGCCGTGCCGAGCCCGGGGTGGCGCCCGCGTGAGCCTGATGGGTCGGTGTCGGTCACGTGGGGCACGATGCAACCGGTGTTCCAGGAATACGGCCCGGCCGATGCCGACGGAAATTGCGACCTTCTGCTCTCGATCGCTCAGGTGCCATCGGGGATCAGCTATCGGATCATCAAGCACGCCCCCGACGCCTTCGACCGCCAGACGCCCAGAGACACTGCGGATGCGTCAATCCCTCCGCTGCTTTAGCAGCGTTCTCTGACGCCCTCAGCTGTCTTCGACGAGCGCGGCTTTGAACGCGCGGCTCGTGGGGCTCAGATCAAACCTGCCGCTGACGATGCCGAAGACGATGGCGACAACGCCGTATGTCGCGACTTGGCCACTCGTTGCATCGGCTGCATCAAAGGTGTTGTCGTCGTTGCTCTGAAAAATCAGGACCACACCGCCGATGACGTCGATAAACGCCGCCGCGTAGAGGAGCAGGGACAGGAGGCGGACGCCGAATGGTGCATTGCGAGAAGCGGACACTCAGGGGACCAGATCACAGCGCCCATCACTCAGGAATGCCTCGTCTTCGCGTTGATAGTCACCTGGGCAAACGTGCCCGCGACGAGTGTCCTCCGACTTGAGCGGACGACCGGGATCGAACCGGCGACCTTCACCTTGGCAAGGTGACGCTCTACCAACTGAGCCACGTCCGCGTTGTGCTCTGAACAAGCGGTATCTCATTCAGAGGGACCCTGACTATACCAGCGCCGGGCCTGACCCGGCATCGGCTACGACCGGTTGCCTGGAAGCTTGGGAGCGAGCCAGTCGATGAAACTCTCCGGGCTGCGGGTCTGGATGTAGGCCCGACCCGGGCCGGTGAGCTCCACGATGAACCCCTCGCCGCCGAGCATGGTCGACTTCCAGTTGCCAGCCTTGCGGACGGCGTAGCCCACGCCTTCCTGCCAGCCAACCATGTGGCCCGTGTCGACCACGTACTGCTCGCCGGCGGCGAGGTCGAGGGTGCGGATGGCGCCGTAACTCGAAACGACCAGATCGCCGACGCCGCTGCACTTCAACATGAAGAGGCCCTCTTTGCTGAAGAAGGTCTTCGCGCCACCCCACTTGCTGTCGATGTCGACACTCCCAGAAGAGGCGAGGTACGACCCGGACTGCAGATACACCGGGGTGTCGCCGATCGGCCAGGTGATGATGTCGCCCGGCAGCGCCGGGGCCACCACGATGTTCTCGTTCGAACCCTTGCTGGTGAACGTGTTCATGAAAAACGACTCGCCGCCGAGCACCGAACGCCGAAGCCCCTTGAGCACGCCGCCCTGGGTGCTGGTGGCGATGTCGACGTTGGTGGTCATCGCCATCATCGCGCCCGCCTCGGCGCGTACCGACTCGCCCTCGTCGAGGTGCAGTGTCGCCATGGCGAAGGCTGGACTGTAGGTGATCTCGGTGCGCATCGATTCGGTTCCTTTCGGTGAGATCAGCGCTGGTCGTCGGTTCGCAGGTCGATGCGCAACGTCAGCACACCGTCGTCGAGGCTGACATCGGCGTCGCCGACGATGGCGAAGTCCTGGAAGTCGAGCTGGGACTGCCGAATGAACTCTTGGCGCTCTTCGCCAGCCACCGGCGGGAGTGGACGCTTCTTCACCGCAGCGGCGCGCTTGCGAAACCGCTCCAACATTGCATCGACATCGAGGGAAGCCACGACGTCGACCCTACTGTGGCCGCTCCGCCGTCAGCCCGGTATCCCGACGGGCTCGTCGCCCTCGTCGACTTGATCATCGCCATCGACGGGATCATCGTCATCGCTGTCAGCGTCAGCAGCATCGCCGTTATCGGACGGGGCGACACCCGTGCGCTCGTTCGCGATGGTGTCGTCCACCGCCACGTCGTCGCCTGTCTCGGCGTCACCGGCTGCTTTTTTGTCGTCGGCGGTTTCGTCGTCGTCGGCGGCACC
>JABSQH010000050.1 GCA_013213745.1 Ilumatobacteraceae bacterium
CGGCCGGGCCCACTCTGACGATCGCGCCGGGATCGTCGATCAGTTGTGGCCGTTGGTCAGGGCCGAACGAATTGGACGGCGTCGCCGATCAGACGAAGTCGACGTGCACTCGATAGTCGCCGGCCACGTTGTTGCCGGGGTGACGAACAGACAGCAAGTCGAACGACTACGACCCTGCGGGTTCGCCATGGTGTGCACCGGGTTGAAGTTGCACAGCATGTCGCTCGACATGGACGGTGGAAACGAGTCGAGGTACGTGTCTTACTTCGCGATACATCGAATCCGTTCTGATGCAGCGGGTCGGCCTCGAGCTCACATGTCGGTGGTTCCGGTGAGCGCACACCGACCGATCACCAAACCGTGCACGTCAGTCCATCGTCGGCTGCGCCGCTGTCTCAGTCGGCGCGACGGATGCGCAGTGGGCGGTCGACCGCCGTGAGGCACTCGCCGGTCTCGAGGTCGAACCGCCAACCGTGCAATGTGCACACGAACTCGTCGCCGTCGATCTCGCCGAATGCCGTGAGATCGGCGTTGCGATGTGGACACCGCCGCTGAACGATGTAGTCACCGACGCGAATGTCGTCCTCGGCCTCGGCGGCGAGCTCTTCTGCTGAAGCGAACTTGCGCACGACCTCGTCTTCGGCGCGGCGGATCCGCTCGCGAGACAACGACTTCAAGAAGTTGTAGACGTACTCGTTGAACTCGCCCGACCGCCATGCGGTGAACCGCGCCGAGAGCAACAACGAGTTGCTCCAGTCGACCGCACGTTGCGCAGCGACCGCTTCGACCAGGGGCCGTCCGATGTCGAAGCGGAACTCGAACGGGTCGTCTTCGTATTCGCGGACCTCACCCTTGGGGAAGTCGATGATCACGTTGAGCGGCTCGTCGGCGTCGATGCAGCGAATCAGGACGTTCGCATCGACCTGTGTGCGCAGCTGCGGGCAGAGGTCGAGCAGCGGCTCCCACCAGGCCTTGAGCGTGGCCAACAGATCGCTGTTTTCCGGGTTCCAACTCGCCTTCTCGCGTTCCAGCCACGGCATCCAGTCCGACTGATACTGCTGCAGGTAGGCCCGCTTCTCGGTGAAGATGCGGGCGACGTCGGCCTCGGGGATCGGATGGGTCACTGCGATCCGATCGGGCTCGACGTCGATCGTCGTGCCAGGGATGTTCATCACCCCATGGCGTGCGATTGCGTCGAGGCGGGCGAGGAACTCGGTCTGGTCGGGGAAGATCGACGCTTCAGTCCCGTCGATCATGTTCAGTCCGAACAGTTCGGGGTCGAGGAACGCTGGCGGTCCAGCGCTCGGCACCACGAAGCGAGCGTCGACGTTCTCCACGTAGCGCAGAGCGCGCGCGAACTGCGCTTCGATCTTGTCGGCGCACCGCCGATGCATCTCGTCGTCGGGCATCTCGTAGACCATCGGATACCAGATCGCCCCGGAGAACTGCAGCCAGTGCAGGTCGACAGGACCGTGCTTGCGGAGCTCGGCGAGGTCGTGGGTGCGGCAGTCGTTTTGGTTGACGAGGATCGACGTGCCGTCATCGACGACCAGTGCCGAATCGCCGCCGGGTCCGTCGGTGATCGAGGTCTCGATGTGGATCGCCACGGTGAGCCCGGGGGCGATCTGCAGCGGCGCGGTGTGTTCGGTGCGGATGAACTCGGTGAACCCGAGCGCTTTCAGCGTGCGTTGTTGCTCGCGGGTCGGGTATCCCGGCAACAGGATCGGGATGTCGCGACGGAAGTGGTCACGCAGGAACGGTTCGTCGTGGTGGTCACCGTGGAGGTGACTGATGTACAAGAAGTCCGCTTGCTCGATCCGCGTGCGCAGATCGTCCGACAGTTGATCGTTGCGCGGGAACGGGAACCACGAGGCGAAAAACGCGGGGTGGAACCACGGATCGCAGACGATCGATCCTGCGTCGGTCTCGATGAGGATGCCTGCGTGGCCGATCGAAGTAGCGCGCATGGTTGGCCAGGCTACGGACCCAGCGGCGCGCCCGGCGAGGGTCGTTGGGCCCGGATCTCGGGTACGAGTCGGACGAGGTGATCGCGGTGATCGATCAGGCGACCGGCGGATCGGTGAACTGCTGGCCGGCCCGCGACACGTGCTCGGTCCATGCGCTGCCATCCCAGTAGCGCAGCTCGTAACGTCCGGAGGGATCCGCATCAAAAGAGGGGAGGAGATTACCTGGCATGGCAAAGAAAGTGGTTTACCCAGTGAGCTGACCAATTTTCTGGTAAGAGATCCGGGAGGAAGTTTTTGGGTAGGAACAGAAGAAGGCTTGGCAATTCTTCGGGTCGATGAGGATACATTTGCAATAGATGCATTTGAACCACTTGAGGGGATAGCTTGCAG
>JABSQH010000051.1 GCA_013213745.1 Ilumatobacteraceae bacterium
CAAGATAGCGATACTACTGTACGCAGATGACATTGTGATAGTGGCTTCATCCGAAGAAGATTTAAGGAGAGGAATGAAGATCGCAACGGAATGGGGAAAGAAGTGGAGATGCTCATTCAACCAGGACAAAAGCAAGGTGGTTGTATTTGGCCAACGAAAGAGGGGGGAAACGAGATGGACTCTTGGAGGGAAAGAGATTGAACAAGTGGACTCATACAAGTATTTAGGGCTGGACCTTAAAGGAAACTTGAAATGGAACATGATGCGAGACAGAATAACAAAGAAAACTAGGAGGACCATGAACACCGCATGGGCCATGGGGATCCAATCCGGACACCTATCGGTAGTGGCCGCAGACATGGTATGGAAAGTGCTGGTGAGACCAATCGCGGAATACGGCGCGGAGGTATGGGGCGAAGACAGATGGGACGAAATGGAAAAGATTCAGAGAGACATGGGGAAGAGAATACTAGGACTAGAACAGAGCACCTGTAATGAAGTCATCCTAGGAGAAATGGGATGGTGGACGATGAAAGCAAGAAGAGACATGCTGAGGTTGAGGTACTGGAGGAAATTGCTTAAGATGAACAGGAAACGGATACCGAGACAAGTATATGATTGGGAAGTGGGAAGGACCACGCAGAAAACATGGTGTACATACACCAAGAGACTCCTAGTGGAGCTAGGTTTGGGGGTGAAGTGGGAGAACCAAAAGATTAACGAAAACTGCAGCGAATGGAGCAAACTGATAGAGGAGAGAATTCAGACCAGAGAAGAGTGCAGGTGGAGGAAGACGGTAACCGAAAAACCAAAATTGAGGACGTACAGATTGGTCAAGACGAAACTTGAGTTTGAGGAGTATTTAAAGACGGACGACGTAAAAGGAAGGAGGCTGCTGACAAGATTGAGATCTGGAACGAACTTCCTGAGAATCGAGACAGGAAGAAGGGAGGGCCTGCCAAGTGGAGAGAGGATGTGCTGGTTTGGCTGCGACGTCACCGAAGACGAGAAACATTTTCTGACGGAATGCCACTTGTACGAAGACCTCAGGAAAGAAATCCGAACAGTTGAAGGCGGAGGGGGAACAAGAGCCACGGATTTGGGGTTGATGCTCGGAAGCGGCAGCAGTGAATCTCTGTGCACAGTATTGGAATACATAAAAAGGGCAGAGGCCAGAAGGAGAAGAATATTGTGAACCAAAGGCGGCGACACCATCAGGTAGTGCAAGTGACAGTCAATCAAGGGTGATTGAGAGTACAAGATGAATACATCGAGAGTACAACTCGTAATCAAATCCAACAACGTCACCAACACCATCACCAACAGCATCTCCAACATCAACGCACCAACAACAACTCCAACAACATCCCCAACATCATCCCCAACTTCACCTCCAACAACATCTCCAACATCAACTCCAACATCATCTCCTACATCAACCCCAACATCATCCCAAACACCACCACAAACACCACCGCCAACGAAAGCCGAAACGCCAACTCCAACATCATCTCCTACATCAACTCCAACATCAACCCCAACATCATTTCACCAATATCAACACCAACAACATCTCCAACATCATCACACCAACAGCATCACCAACAACAACTCCAACTACATCTCCAACATCATCCCCAACATCATCCCCAACATCACGTCTTATTGGAGAGAACAAAACGTAATCGTAATCAACTTCAACAACATCACCAACACCATCACCAACACCATCACCAACATCAACTC
>JABSQH010000052.1 GCA_013213745.1 Ilumatobacteraceae bacterium
CGTCGCAGCCCGTCAGCGGCAAGTGTGTGCTTCTGGTGGGTGCGCTGCTTGTCTTTGCGGTCGCTGCGGTCGCATGGATGATGCGTCCCGCGCGTCCGACCGATGGTGGGACCCGGCGCGAGTCGCCGCGCCTGACCATCGGCACGTCCGGGGAGTCGGTGGGGCCGGCACAGATTGCACCGCCACCGCTGCGGTGATTGCGGTACACGTCTTTGCAGCGGGGGGGGGTACCTGCGGAAAGGCGTGTGCTTGATGGCATCCGACGACGAGCTTCCCAAGTACAAGCACCTGCCCTACGCGGAGGGCAAGCCGCCCAAGACGGCCTGGGGTCTGTTCGGCGACGACGACAACGTGGGCATGTTCAACCTGCAGACGCCGGAGCGGCTCGTGCAGGCTGCCAAGCTCGTAAAGACCGGCGCCGTCTTTGCGATGAACTGGGAGCAGGACAAGCCCAACCCACCGCTGTTCAACCGCGGGGCGCTGCGCCACACCGTGATGCGCGACATACCCGTCGGCCACCACGGCGACGACGTGCTCGACAACTTCTTTACGCAGGCCTCGAGTCAATGGGACGCGCTCGGTCACGTGGGTGACCTCGAGCACGGCTACTGGGGCGGGCACACCAACGCGGAACTCAGCGCCGACAAGACGCGGCTCGGGATCGACCACTGGGCGCGGCGGGGCATCGCCGGTCGCGGCGTGCTGCTTGACGTCGCCCGCCACCTGCAACAGCAGGGAAGGCCGATCGACTGCGCTGAGCGGGTCGACATCAGGCCCGACGACCTCGAGGCGACCCGCAGGGCCCAGGGCGTCGAGCTGCAACCCGGCGACGTGGTGCTGCTGCGGACGGGCGGGGTTGGTTGGTATGAGCTGCAGGCCGGTCGCGTGCGCCACGCGCTGTCCGAGCTCAGCCAGCTAAAGTTCCCGGGGCTGCAGTGCAGCGAGGCGATGGCGGAGTATCTCTTCGACAATCACCCGGCCGCGCTCGCGAGCGACAACCCCGCACTCGAGGCGTGGCCGCCGCCGAACTTCGTCGACCCAGACGGCTTCCTGCATCACTTCATCCTGGGTCGTTTCGGGATCGCCATTGGTGAGATGTTCGTACTCGACGCCCTGGCAGAGCACTGCGCTGCTGACGGCACCTACGAATTCCTCTTCACCTCAGCCCCGCTCAACATCCCCGGTGGCACTGGCAGTCCGCCGAACGCGCTTGCGATCAAGTAGCGCGGCGTTTGTGGTCGCAGCCTGCTGCACGCCAGACGGACGGCGGCCCCCAGTCCTATGACTGGAGTTGCCCGGTCTCGTGGACACCCTCTGACGAGTTCGACGGTCGCGGTCGGCCGCCGCGGTCATGCCGAGGGTCGAGGCCCACAGCACGCCGCGGTGCTCGACAGCAGTACGGGCCGTCAGGCAGCCCACCGGGCTGCCCGCAACCACCGGTCGCGGCGTCCGATGGTCCAGGGTGGCCTTTGGACACGCCGCCGCCACCCTGGAGCCGACAGAGCCGTCACAGCAGCCATGGGACAGCAGGCTCTATCAGGTGGTGCGCGACAACGTGGCAACGCTCTACCAGGCGAGCGAGGACGGCTTCGGCAGCCCGCTGCCGGGCTTCGTGCGCGCGGAGCTTTCCGGCTACCTGGGGTGCCGAGTGCTGGGTCGGGGCTTTGCGCACCTGGTCTGCAAGGACTGCGGGCAGCCCCACCTGCTGGCGTTTAGCTGCGGTGGGCGCGGCTTTTGCCCCAGCTGCACGGGTCGGACGATGGCGCAGACAGCAGCGAATCTGACGGAGTTCGTCCTGCCCGATGCGCCGCTGCGGCAGTGGGTGCTGACGGTGCCCTTCGCGCTGCGCGCTGCCGTGGCCTACGACCGGCACCTGCTGCCACGCCTGTACGGCTTCTTATGCGACAGCATCCAGGGGTTTTATCGCCGCCGGCTCGCTGACCATGGCTACCCCGGGGGCCGCACCGGCTCGGTGACGGCCATCCAGCGTTGCAGCGGCGACTTGCGTCTCAATCCGCACCTGCACGGGGTGTTCTTGGATGGCGTGTACGTGGAGCACACCGCGGCCGGCTCGGATGCGCAGGCCGCGCTGCGGTTCGTCACGCTGCCGCAGCCGACCGACATGGACGTCAAGGAGGTGCTGCAGACCCTCGTGGCCCGCGCGGCTCGCTACCTGCGCCGCCGTGGCTTGCTGACCGATGATGACTCAGGCGCCGCACTGCAGCCACGGCACGACCAGGACAGCGAGCAGCTTGCCCTCGACGCCCTGGCTCAGGCGGCGGCGACAGGGACCTCCATTGCCGGTCCCGCGTCACGTAAGGGGCGCATCGCCTTGCAAGACGGCGAGCTGGCCCGCAGTCGCTCACCGCTGTGCGCCACGCTGTCCGGTTTCTCGCTGCACGCCCGCACCACGGTGGAGCAGGGCGACAAGGCCGGTCGCGAGCGCCTCATCAAGTACATCCTGCGCCCGCCGCTGGCCGAAGGCCGGCTGCAGCGTCTCGACGGTGGTCGCGTGCGCTTGCAGCTCAAGCGCGCCTTTGGTGACGGCACTTTCGC
>JABSQH010000053.1 GCA_013213745.1 Ilumatobacteraceae bacterium
CCGCACGGCGACGCCTGTGGCGGAGAGGCGGGCGCCGGCGACCCGACCATCGGCGCCGTTGTTGCCACCACCGGCGAGGACCACCACGCGACGCCCGTACGCCGCGCCGAGCATCTCGAGCGCCTGACGCGCCACCGCTCGTCCAGCGCGTTGGATGAGCACATCGACCGGCTCTGGAGCCGCCGCATCGATCGCCGCCATCTGTGCGGGTGTCACCACGGGGATCACGGAGCGAATCTACGCCGCCGATCACCCCGGCCGGACGTCGATCGGGCAAGCGGGCGACGCCGGTTCTACACCGAGAGCAGATCGTCGCGGAGTTGACGCTTGACGAATTTGCCGTTGGCGTTGCGCGGCAACGGCTCGTCGAGGATCCAGATGCGTTCGGGCACCTTGAACGCGGCGATCTGGTTGCGCAGTTCCTCGACGAGTGCACCCTCGTCGATCGATGCGCCCGGCTTCGGCACGATGGCCGCAGCAACGATCTCACCGAGCCGATCGTCGGGCACGCCGAACACGGCTGCCTCGGCAACGTCGTCGTTGCGGTAGATCGCCGCTTCGACCTCCGAGCAGTACACGTTCTCGCCGCCACGCAGCACCATGTCCTTTGCCCGGTCGACGATGTACACGAACCCGTCTTCGTCGATGCGCGCGATGTCGCCGGTGCGGAACCACCCGTCTTGGATGGCCTCGGCCGTCGCTTCCTCGCGATTCAGGTACCCCTTGATCACGACCGAACCGCGGACGCACAGCTCGCCGGTGCCGCCGTCGGTGACCTCCCCGCCGATTTCGTCGATCAGCTTGGCGTCGAGCGTCGGCACGATGCGGCCACACGAGGCCGGCTTGGCGACGTAGAGCGCCCCCGAGTTGGCCGTTGTGATGCCGTGTGTCTCGGTGAGCCCGTACCCGGTGCTGGGCGCGCCGCCGCTCAGCGACTTGTCGATCTTGTCGACGAGGTCGGGCTGCAGCGGTGCCCCGCCCCCGCCCATGCCTAGGAGTGTCGAGGTGTCGCGGGACTCCCAGTCGGGATGGGTCAAGAGCTCACGGCTCATCGTCGGCACACCGGAGAAGTTGGTGACGCCTTCACGTTCGATCAGCTCGAGGGCGCGGCCCGGGTCCCATTTGTAGGTCAACACGATCCGTGAACCAGAAATCGTCGCCGGGTGCATCAGACAATTGTTGGCAGTGACGTGGAACAGCGGGGTCGGCAGCATGAACACGTTCTGGGACGCCGGCGCCGGGGCATCCTCACTCGGGCCACCTCCGGCCTTGGCCGCCGCTGCGGTGGCGACTGCGTTCATGAATGAGAGATTGAGCAGGTTGTGCACCGAGCCGCGGTGGGTCAGCTGGGCGCCTTTCGGGAACCCCGTCGTGCCTGAGGTGTAGAAGATGCAGGCGTCATCGTCAGGATCGATCTCCGCAGCCGGCAGGTCAGCTGGGGCAGTCGCCGGGTCGATCACGTCGTCCCACCGAGCCGCATCGGACGGCAGGTCACCGTCGTAGCGGACCGACAAGACGAACAGCGGGAGCGGGTCGTCGCCGCTGCGCAGCTCGTCGAGGATGGGGAGCACTCGCTCGACGCGTTCGCGGTCGGCAATCAGCACCTTCGGACGCGAGTCGGCGAGCCCGTAGGCCATCTCCTCACTCGTCCACCAGGCGTTCATCCCGACGACGGCGGCACCGAGCGACACGACCGCCCAATAGCTGAGCACCCACTCCGGGTAGTTGCGCATGGCCACTGCGACGCGGTCGCCGGGGCGCACACCCTGCTCGTCATACAGCCACGCCGCGAGGGAGCGAATGATCGCATCGGCCTCGGCGTACGTGTACCGCTCGTCCTCGTACACGATGTAGTCGGCGTCGCCGTAGCCCCGGGCGAGCTCCCACACGAAACGCATCGACGGTGGAGCCGACTCGAACACGCGCATCGGTGCACCGCGCACTTGAATCTCGTTCATGGCGAACTGTGCGCCAGGTGCGGTCAGCTCGTCCCAGGCTTCGGTGAACTCGTCGATCATGGGGCGCAATGATCGCAGCGCCCGACGTCGCCCACCGAATCGGCGTCACCGATGGCGGACGCGCTCACTCGGCGACGACGTAGGCGACGGCAACCAGGTCGCTGTGGGTGAGCGACAGATGCCAGCGCGTCACGCCGGCATCCTGAGCGAGGCGAAGCGCTGGACCGGTCACCGCCAGTGACGGAGCTCCCGACTCGGCGCGTTCGACCCACACATCGTGGAAACCGAACGCTCCGAGACCGAGACCCAACGACTTCATCACCGCTTCGCGGGCAGCGAACCGCGCTGCGAGCCCGGGCACCTGATCGACGCGGTCGGCGAGATCGGCCAGCTCGGGTGCGGTGAACAGCCGCGTCCGCATCGACGGTGTCCGTTGCAGCGACCGACGAAAGCGATCGATGTCGACGACGTCGACGCCGATGCCGATCATCGCGAGCTCATTGCCGGGTCATCCTCCGGTCGAGACGTGCAGCCCAACAGCGACGCGACATCGGTGCCACATCGTCAGCTGCGCCACAGGTCGGCGGTGTCGGAGATCGGCTCGATCAGGAGTTGCTGCACAGGCAGCTCACCGAGCAAGGAGTCGTCGAAGCTGCCCTCGGTCTCGGTGACCCAGTCGACCAGCCGGTCATAGCGGCGGTCATATCCCTGAAGCACCGTGCGCATCACGTCGGATGCAAGATGCTCGTGAAAGCCGACGTGCAACAGCGTGAGGCCGGTCGTCTCGCCGGCCTTCACCTCCGGCACGAACACGAGCGTGCGCCCATCGCGGCGACCGACACCGACGAGCACCTCGCGCTCGGTGGCGACTCGACGTTTGGTCCCGCTGAGCGACGACGGCTGCTCGGCGCGACTCGGCAGCTCGCGCGAGATCCCGCCGCGGTCGATGATCGAAATCGTCGACCCGTCGATGTCGTAGCGGGTGAATCCGTGCACATCGGCAATCGCTGGGTCGAGGTCGGCGAGCACCTTGAGTGCGCGATAGCTGAGCACGTCCCGGCCCGCGCCCGCTTCGAGAACAGCCTGGACGAGTGGTCGATCGATGACTCCCTCGTCGCTGCGTGAGATCCCGACCGTGACCGTCTTGGCCTGGTGCTTGATCGTGTCGATTGGTCGAGTGAGCTCTTCGATCGCCGCCGTGAGCGCGGCAACGAGGTCGTCGAGCAACGCGCTCGGTGTGCCGACCTTGCCCGACTCCGCCTGGAACTGCTCGATCGGTCGATCGCTCTGCACGTCGCGCAGCAAAGCGGCCAGCCGTGACGCCGTCGAAGCTTCGAGTTGGCCGTCATAGAGGCCCGCCCGCAGCCCATCGGTGAACCGCTCCGCCGAGGGGCGCAACTCGGTCCGGAGTAGACGAATGACGCGGTCGGCCGAGGGCACCGAGGCCACCAGGTGCTCGATCACCTCGCGCGCTTCGCGCAGGCAGCGAGCCGATCCGTCGATGGCCAACGCGGTCTCGTACCCGAACAGGTGGCCCGCCATGGCCGACAACACGAATCCGAGCGCTGGGTCGACGGGTGGGACGTCGATGACGGCCGCAGCGCCGTAGCGCTGATCGCCTTCGTCGGCGATGACCACAGGCGTCGCTTTGTGCGCGCTGAAGATCGCGACTTCCTTGGCCACGTCGTCGGCCGTCGAGCCGCGCAGACCCGCTGCGCAGACGAGGATCAAGGGCTCGGCCGACAGGTCGATGTGTTTCTTGTCCTCGGTCGAGTCGCAGGCGATCGACTTGTAGCAGAGCTCGCTCAGCTTGATTCGCACCTCTTCGGCAGCGATCTTGTTCGGGCCGTTGCCGACCACCGCCCAGTACCGCTTGGGAGGAGCGAGACGCGCGGCCTGGGCGATCGCCGGCCGCCGAGCGATCACCGCGCGCATCGCGTCGGGTAACGACCGCAACGACGACAGCAGCCTCGTTCGGCGGCGACGATCGCCCAGGCCGGCGGCCTGAGCCACGGCACAGGCCAACAGCGCGCCTGCGGCGACCTGCGCATAGAACGCCTTGGTCGAGGCCACGCTCATCTCGACGTCGCGCCCATCGGAAGTGAACAACACGCCGTCGGCCTTGTCGGTGAGATCACTGCCGCGGCGGTTGACGATGCCGAGAACCGCAGCCCCTCGACCGCGCAGCAAATCGACGGTGCGGTTCGTGTCGGTCGTGGTGCCCGATTGCGATACCGCGATCGCCAGTGTGTCGCTCATGTCGAGGCGCATGGCGAAGCCGGACAACTCAGTCGCCGTGACCGCGTCGACGTCGAGCTCGCCGTCGGTCAGCTCATCGAGCCGCGCCGCCATGCTCTGCCCGGCGACCGCGGCGGTGCCCTGGCCGATCACGCGTACGCGCGTGATCGTCCCGTCGGCGAGCCGTTCGACAACGGCGGTCGGCAACGCGATCTCGCCGACAGCGGCGACCAGCTCGTCGCCGTCGGGCTCGATCTTGCCGCGCAAGGTCTTGGCGAGTGACACCGGTGATTCGGTGATCTCTTTCAGTAGGTAGTGCGGCGCACTTCCGCGATCGATGTCGCGCGTGGTCACCTCGGCGATCGCCACGTCGTCATCGGTGACCGGAGAGGAGGCGCCGTCGTAGGACCAGCGCTCGAGGCCGTCGGGTCCGTCACGATCGCCGTCGAGCACGACGATCTCGCCGCCATTCTCGCCATCGAGGCGCAGATAGCGGTCGGACTCCTCGACCACGCCGTACGGCTCGCTGGCGACGATGTACGCGTCGTCGGCGAAGCCGACGTAGAGGCCCTGCCCACTGCCGCGCAGCGCCACGAACAGACGGCTCGGTTCGGTCGCCACCCCCGCGCCGATCGCCACCGAGCCGTCGAAGTCGGCAACGGTTCGGCGGAACGCCTCGACCGGAGCAATACCGTCGCGCAGCCGGCGAGCGACGAGCGTCGGGATGATCTTGGCGTCGGTGGTGACGGCGGTCGGGATGGCCAAGTGGTGCTCGACGCGGAGGTCGGCGTGATTGTCGACATCGCCGTTGAGCGCGGCGACGACGTACGGGTCGTCGCCGTCTCGTCCGTCGATGATCGCTGCCTCGACCGAGTTCAGCGGATGTGTGTTGGGCTCGCTGATGATGCCGACGCTGGCCCACCGCGTGTGCCCCAACACTGCGATCCGGGCGTCGGGGCTGCGCAGCACCCGGCGCAACAGCTCGTCGCCGACGACGCCACGACGAATGGCGGCGGTGTTGTCGCCGAGCTCACCGATCTCGGCGGCGGTCTTGTAGACGAACGACAGTACGCCAGGCGCTGCCGCGACCGCGGCGCCTGAGCGGAACAGCGGGTCGTCGCCTCGCTCGGCGAGCAGCGCATCGCGCGATGCGTCGTCGAGGTCGTGGTTCCACACGTACACATGGACCCCTGCGGAGTCGCGACCGCGAACCTCGAGCCGGTCGATCGCCGTACATGCCCGCTCGATCGCGAGATAGCCGGCGAGGTAGGCGGCACTGGCATCGGTGCCGACGTCGACGGCGGCGATCGCCGCGACCGCCGACGCCATCCGCAGCCGGTCGTTGCGGATCGCCCAGAGGGCATCGCGCAAGGCGATGATCTCGGCGTTGGCTTGTTCGAGTTCAGGCACACTCAACTCCGCGGCACGCCGATCGAGTTGGGCCTCGCTCGCATCCGCGACTGCATCGAGTCGATCGAGGCGAGCAATGATGCCGACCGAGACCTCCGGCGCCGAGAGGATCGCCCGAACGCCGGCCACACCCCGCAGCAGACGATCGACGTCGCGTGCTGCGGCGGTCGCCGCCGGCAAGTCCTCCGCGGCCTCGATGGCCGCGTCCAAACCGCTGAGCAGTTCGTCGAGCGAAGGAACTGGTCGAGTCGACGTACGCCCGACGATCCCGATGATGCCGCACATGAGCGGCCAGGCTACCGATCGACTGCCGAGGGATCGGTGCGGCCGAACCGGCGCCGGGCGGCCTCCGCCAGCTCACCCGCAGCGGCGGCGGCCACCTCGTCGGTCGGCGCCTCCACCATGATCCGTACCAGCGGCTCGGTCCCGCTCGCCCGCACGAGCACACGTCCGCGTGCGCCGAGCCGCTTCTCGGCCACGGCGATCTCATCGGCGAGCAACGCAGCGACGTCGGGCTGGCGCTCGACAACCTCGACGTTCACGAGCACCTGCGGCAGTGACGTCATCGCTTCCCCTGCCAGATCGGCGAGCGGCCGCCCGGCGCGGTGTACGGCGTCGAGCATCATCAGTGCCGTCAGCAAGCCGTCACCCGTCGTTGCATGATCGGCGAAGATCACGTGGCCGCTCTGCTCACCACCGAGCGAGTAGCGGCCCTCAGCGATCGCCTCGAGCACGTAGCGGTCGCCAACCGGTGTCTCGACCACATCGATGCCGGCGTCGGCCATCGCCAGCCGAAAGCCGAGGTTGCTCATCACCGTCACCACGACCGCATCACGGGCGAGCTGGCCACGCTGGCGGAGATCACGCGCACAGATGGCGATGATGTGATCGCCATCGACCACCGTGCCGGTGTGATCGACGGCGATCAGCCGATCGGCGTCGCCATCGAGCGCGATCCCGACATCGGCACCGTGCGCGCGAACCGCGTCGGCCACGAGCGCGGGATGGGTGGCGCCGCACCGATCGTTGATGTTGCGACCGTCGGGCGCGGCGGCCAGCACGGTGGTCTCGGTCCCGAGTGCCGCGAACAGCGGAGCGACCAGTTCGGCAGCAGCGCCGTTGGCGGCATCGACCACGACACGCATCCCCGTCATCGTTCGGCGATCGATCGTGGCGTGGAGATGGTCGAGGTACTCCGCGGCAGCCGAGGAGTGAGCCGATGCGACCGCGCCCACGCCGTCGTGATCACCTGCAGCCGACCCGTCCTCGAGCCGTTCGAGATGTGCCTCGATCTGTCGTTCGACCTCGTCGCGCAATTTCGTCCCACCACGAGCGAACAGCTTGATGCCGTTGTCGTGGAACGGGTTGTGTGACGCCGAGACCACCGCCCCGAGCGCGTTGGCGCGGCGAGCGACATCGGCAACCATCGGCGTCGGCGCCACGCCGAGGTCGATGACCTCGACCCCGGACGCACTGAATCCCGCCGCGAGTGCTGCGGCGAGCATCGGCGTCGAGGCTCTTGTGTCGCCACCGATCACGACCCGACGCGGGCCGTCGCCGGTCAGGACGGCAGCCGCCGAACGGCCGAGGGCCAGCGCGAGTTCGGGAGTGATGTCGACATTGGCGCGGCCACGCACCCCGTCGGTTCCGAACTTCATTCGACGATGGCGGACGCGGCGGCCGAGACGCCGGGGATCAGCGCTTGGTGAACTGCGGCGCCTTACGGGCCTTCTTGAGCCCGTACTTCTTCGACTCCTTCTTCCGGGGGTCGCGCGTCAGCAGGCCGGCCTTCTTCAGAGGGGCTCGCAACTCGGGATCGAGATCGACGAGCGAGCGCGCGATCGCCAAGCGCAATGCGCCGGCTTGTCCGCTGGCGCCGCCACCGGTGATCGAAGCGGTGACGTCGTACTGCTCGCGGGTCTCGGTGACCGTGAGCGGTTCGGACACGATCATCTGCGAGACCGCGGTCGGAAAGTACGCCTCGAGGGTCTTGCCGTTGATCGTGAATTGGCCAGAGCCAGGGCGAAGCTGGGCACGAGCGACGGCTTCTTTGCGGCGGCCGGTGGTCTGAGTGAGCGGTGCAGTCGACATGGTGGTTCTTTCTTGACCGATCAGCGAGCTGCGGCGCCCGGGATCTCGAGCGGTACGGGCTGCTGCGCCGCGTGCGGATGGGTGGGGCCGGCGTAGACCTGCAGCTTCGACAGCTGCTGACGGCCGAGCGGACCCTTGGGCAACATGCCCCGCACGCTCTGCCGCACCGCCTCGGCGGGCTTCCGGCCGTGGAGCTGGGCGTACGACTCCGACTTCACGCCACCGGGATAGCCGCTGTGCCGGTACTTGATCGTCCGGTCGGCCTTCCCAGCGGTCATCACGACCTTGTCGGCGTTGACGATGATCACGTGATCGCCGGTGTCGATGTTGGGGGTGTAGGTCGGCTTGTGCTTACCGCGCAGCACCCGGGCCACCTCTGTGCACAGGCGGCCCAGGACGAGGCCGTCGGCATCGACCACGTGCCAAGCACGCTCGATCTCGTGGGCTTTGGGTGTATAGGTCGCCATCGCAGTACTTCTCTTCGTCGTTCGTCGTGCAGGCGGCGGCACCAAGCCACGCCAGGGAACCGTGAAAGGATACGGGTCCGGTCGATCGGCCCCAACCCGTCGCACATCACAGGCGGACGCGATCGGCAGCAGACGGTGAAGTCTGTCGCCCGGTCGTGACAAGAAGTGCTCAAGTCCGCCAACGGCAGCGCCGATGACTCGGTCATGCAGGTGGGCGATCTGCCGCTCCAACGGTCGATCGACGTTCTTCCGGACCCGGTATTGGCGATCGATCGCGCCGGGACGTTGCGCTACGCCAACGTCGCTGCGGCCCAGGTGCTGGAGTGGAATCCGGCCGACGTGATCGGCACGTCGGTGATCCACCTCATCCACCCTGACGACCACGCCCTCGCCCACGCGTCGCTGCACACGATTGCGAACAAGCCGAGCGGGGCACTGCTCACGCTGCGGGTCCGCACCGGACGGGCGACCTGGTGCTACCTCGAAATTCGCGGCACGTACGACGCAAGCACCGACGAGATCATGCTCATCGCCCGCGACGTCAGCGATCGCCACGGCCTCGAACTCGGGCGCGGCGACGGCGAGTTGTTGCGTGCCGTGATGGCCAACATGCACGGGATGGTGCTGCTCGTCGATCCGATCGGCGTCGTCGGTTCCATCAACGGCGCGACGACCCGCCTCCTCGGCCACGATCCCGAGCGCGTGCGCGGACGGCCGATCGTCGATCTGTTCCACCCCGACGACCGCGAACGGATGACCGACGCCCTGCACCGCACCGAGTCCCACGAGACCACCACGGTCGACGGACGGCTGATCGCCCTCGATGGCGAAGACATGATGTGTCAGTTCACGATCAACAACCTGCTCGATGATCCGATCGTCGGCAGCTACGTGATCACTGCGCAGATCGCGACAGCGCTGGCCGATGCACGCGACCGTGTCGACTTCCTGGCGGACCATGACAACCGCACGGGGCTCCTCAACCGCGACGGGTTCGTACGCGCCGCTGGTGAGCTCATCGCTGCCGGCGGCGGGCTCGGCGTCCTGTTGGTCGACATCGTCCAGTTCCGCTCGATCAACGAGCTCTACGGCGAGCCTGCCGGCGATGCGGTCTTGGCCGCTGTTGCCGAGCGCCTCGACCGCGTGCGCATCGCCGACCCAGTCACGGCGCGAGTCGGTGGCGACCAATTCGTACTCGCGATTCGCACGTCGAGCGAACGGGCCATCCGCATGCTCCAAGAGCGCATCACCCGCGACGTTCCCCGTCCGGTGGCGGTCGGTGATCACGAGGTCACGTTCTCCATCCGCACCTCGATGGCGTATGAACCCCATCCCCAAACACTCGACGCTCTGCTCATCCACGCGAGCAACGAACTGGCGTCGGTCCGCCACCGCAGCGAGGCGGAGACCACGCAGATCTCCCGCGATGCGCTCGATGAGCGGCGGGCCCAGCTCGAGCAGCTGCGCACTGCGCTCGACGACGACCAGATCCAGCCGTTCTTCCAACCGATCGTCCGCCCCGACGGCACACTTGCTGCGGTCGAGGCACTCGTCCGCTGGATGCACCCGGTGCGTGGTGTGCTCGGCGCCGATGCGGTGCTGCCACTCGCTCAGATGGCCGGACTGGCGGCGACGATCGACGACGTCGTGATCGACAAGGCGATGCACTTCGCCGCCCGACTCGAGCGCGCCGGCTACGGCAACATCGGCGTGCACATCAACATCGACCCGAAGATGATTGCCCATCCGGCATTTGGGGCATCGTTCCTCGACCGCTGTCGTCGTCTCAACGCCAACCCGACCCAGCTCGTCGTCGAGATCACCGAGAACGACCTGCTGGCCCCTGGCGCATCGTCGCTGGCCAACATGCAACGACTGCGATTTGCCGGTATTCACGTGTCGATCGACGACTTCGGCACCGGCTACTCGAGCCTGTCGCACCTCCTCGAGCTTCCCGTCGACGGGGTCAAGATCGACCGGCGGTTCGTCGCCGGCATCGACGTCGACCCGGCGGCGACGAATCTGACGACAGCGATCATCGGGTTGAGCGAGAGCCTTGGACTGGCGTGTGTCGCCGAGGGCGTCGAGCAGCCGTACCAGCGCGACCGCCTCCAGGCGATGGGATGCCGCTCGTTCCAGGGTTGGCTGTTCTCACCGGCGGTGTCGGCTGACGAGGTCATGGCGATGGTGCCGCGCATCGTGCCCATCGACGACCAGCCAACGTCGCGCGTGGCGATCTAGTCAGCCGGCTGCCCCGCCAGCCCGTCGGAGACGCGCCGACGGACCATCATCCTGCGTCCCAGCGGCTGCCGCTGTAGTCGATGCTCCACAGCACCAACCCCGTCGGCGGTGCCACCGGTCCAGCCACAGCGCGATCACGGGCGGCCAAGACCTGTGGCACGCTCGCGGAGTCGATACGCCCCCGACCGACATCGACCAGGGTGCCCACCATGCTGCGCACCATCTGATGACAGAACGAGGTGGCGGCGACCTCGAACCGCACTAGCCGCCCGACTTCGTCAGCGTCGTCGACGTCGACGTCGCTCCAGCGAGCTGCCAGCACGCGCCGCACCAAGCTCGGCGCTGCGCCGCCCGGAGGCGGGTCCGGACGGCGGCAGAACGATGAGAAGTCGTGCTCGCCGACCAGGTCTGCGGCAGCGACGTTCATCGCGTCGACGTCGAGGCCGGCACCGTCGGTCTGGGTTCGAGGGACGAACCACGTCGTCGACGCCCGCAACGGGTGCGGGGCGGGCGCGTCCCAGACGTCGTAGCGGTAGCTGCGTTGCGTCGCCGAGAACCGTGCCGAGAACTCGTCGTCGACCCAATGCGCTCGACGAACAACGATCTCGGGGCCGCACATCCGGTTGATCGATCGGGCGAGGCGATCGAGATCGGTATCGGCCGGAAGCCGGCCAGACACCACTTGGCCCCACGCATGCACACCGGCGTCGGTGCGACCAGCGCCGGTGAACTCGACCGCTGCGCCAACGACGCGCTCGGTTGCCGTGCGCAACTCGCCCATCACCGTGCGCACGTCCGGATTCTCCGCGAACCCGCGGAAACCACTGCCGTCGTACGCGACGGTCAGCGCAGCGTTACGTGACGATGCAGCGTTCAGACGAGTTCGATGCGCGCCATCTTGGCGTTGTCGCCGACGCGCGTGCCGAGCTTCAAGATCCGCGTGTAGCCGCCGTTGCGGTCGAGGTACCGCGGCGCAACTTCGTGAACGAGCTTGTAGGTCATCTCGCGGTCGCCGAGGAAGGCCTCGATCTGGCGGATGCGGTGGACCTGCATCGGGCCCTCGTCTTGGGCCTTCTTGGCCTTGGTGATCAACTTCTCGGCGATCGGGCGCAGATGCTTCGCCTTGGCCTCCGAAGTGGTGATCCCTTCGGCGGCGAACAGCGAGGCCGCGAGGTTGGCCATCATCAGGCGCTGGTGCGAGGCAGAGCTACCGAAGCGTCGGGAACGTCGTGGCGTGGGCATCGTGAATCGTCTCTTCTGATCGTGGTGGCCGGCTCAGGCGCGCAACGACAGGCCGCGCTCATCGAGCTTGGCCTTCACCTCGTCGAGGCTCTTTTGGCCGAAGTTGGTGATGTTCAGCAGGTCGTCTTCGGTCTTGGTCAGCAGCTCGCCGACCGTATTGACCTGGGCCCGCTTGAGGCAGTTGTTGGGACGCTCGGACAGGTCGAGGTCTTCGATCGGGAGGTCGAGGTCGGGCGAGCTGACCGTGGCGTCGACGACTTCGCCGAGCTCGAGTCCCTTGGGCTCCTCGGACATCGTCGCCACGAGGTCGACGAGCGAGCGCAGCGTGGCACCAGCCGAGGCCAGCGCGTCCGACGGGGTGATCGAACCGTCGGTCTCGACCTCGATGACCAGACGGTCGTAGTTCGTCGACTGCTCGACACGGGTCGGCTCGACGTCGAACGACACGCGCCGCACGGGGCTGAAGATGGCATCGATCGGGATCAGGCCGATGGTCCGGTTGTCGTCTTCGCGGTTGCTCGAGAGGTAACCGCAGCCCTGCTCGACCGTGAGGTCGATGGCCAGGCGGCCCTTGTTGTTCACCGTTGCGACGTGCAGATCACGATTGAGGATCTCGACGTCGGCAGGCGTCTCGATGTCGCCGGCGCTGACGGTGGCTGGACCGCGGATGTCGAGACGGACCGTCACCGCGTCTTCGGCGAGCGACGTGACGACGATGTCTTTCAGGTTCAAGATGACGTCGGTGACGTCTTCGGCGACACCGGCGATCGTGTCGAACTCGTGCAACGAGTCGTCGAAACGGACCGTGGTGATGGCTGCGCCGGGGATCGACGACAACAGCGTACGGCGCAACGAGTTGCCGAGGGTGTGCCCGAAACCGGGCTCGAGCGGGCCGATGGCGAAGCGTTGGCGATTATCGACTTCTTCGTCGATTGCTTCGATGGTGGGACGCTGCATGACGAGCATGGGGCCGACCTTTCGTACGGAGTGCGGACAGCTACGGGGGTTACTTCGAGTACAGCTCGACGATGAGCGATTCTTTGACCGGCACGTCGATGTGCTCCCGCTGGGGCAGGCTGCGCACGGTGACGGCCTTGCCGCCGTCGCCCTGCTCGAGCCAACCGACGAGCGACCGGTCGAGGACGTCGATGTTGTGCTGGATGACGATCATCTTCTGGGCCTTGGGGCCGAGCGACACGACGTCGCCCTGCTGGCAGCGATAGCTCGGGATGTCGACGCGCTTGCCGTTGACCTGGATCAGCCCGTGATTGACGAACTGCCGAGCCTGCGGACGGCTCGACGCCCAACCGGCGCGGTACACGACGTTGTCGAGGCGCTGCTCGAGCAGCTGCAGGAGGATCTCACCGGTCGGACCCTGCAGACGGATGGCCTCGTCGTAGGTCTTGCGGAACTGACGCTCGAGGACGCCGTAGATGTACTTCGCCTTCTGCTTCTCCTGCATCTGGGCGAGGTACTCGCTGCCGGAGTTCCGGCGCCGGGTACGGCCGTGCGCGCCAGGCGGGAACGGCCGGCGCTCCATGGCCTTGCGGCCCTTTTCGTTCTCGAAGATATTGGTGCCCAGACGGCGCGAGACACGCACCTTCGGGCCGGTGTAGCGGGCCATCAGCCCCTCCGTCGCTTCGGCTGGCGGCACCCGTTGTGGGGCACCGGGGTGACGTCTTTGATCGAGGTGACTTCGATGCCGGTGTTCTGGATCGAACGCACGGCGGTGTCGCGGCCCGAGCCGGGACCCTTGACCTGTACCTCGGCACGGCGCAGACCGTGCTCGATGGCCGCACGGGCGGCCTTCTCGGCCGCCTGCTGGGCGGCATAGGGCGTGCTCTTGCGGCTGCCCTTGAAGCCGACACCACCCGAGGACGCCCACGAGATGACGTTGCCCTCGGTGTCGGTGATCGACACGATCGTGTTGTTGAACGAGCTCTTGATGTGCACCACGCCGGTGCTCACGTTCTTGCGGTCGCGCTTGCGCGGCCGGCGACCTGCGGTTGGCTTCGCCATTACTTCCTGACCGCCTTCTTCTTGTTGGCAACGGTGCGCTTGGGGCCCTTGCGGGTGCGGGCATTGGTGTGGGTGCGTTGACCGCGCACGGGCAGGCCGCGGCGGTGGCGGACACCTTGCAGCGAACCGATCTCGATCTTGCGCTTGATGTCGGCCTGCACGTCGCGCCGGAGGTCACCTTCGATCTTCAGGTTCTGATCGATGTACGCGCGAATCCGGTTGACCTCATCCTCGGTCAGGTCGGAGACCTTGGTGTCGGGGCTGAGGTCGAGCGCGACGGCCATGTTCTGGGCCGTCGGGCGGCCGATTCCGTAGATATAGGTGAGCGACACCTCGAGCCGCTTGTCGCGGGGGATGTCGACGCCGGCGATACGTGCCATCGTTACTCTTTCAGGTCGTTCCGGTCAGCCCTGCCGCTGCTTGTGGCGGGGGTTGGTGCAGAGGACCATGATCCGGCGGTGCCGGCGGATCACCTTGCAGTTGTCGCACATCGGCTTGACGCTGGGTCGTACTTTCATCGTTCGTCTCTGCGAGTTCGTGGATTTACTTGTAGCGGTAGGTGATACGACCTCGGGTGAGGTCGTAGGGGGTCAGCTCGACCTGGACCTTGTCGCCAGGAAGGATGCGGATGTAGTGCATACGCATCTTTCCGGAGATGTGCGCGAGCACTTCGTGGCCGTTGTCGAGTTCCACCTTGAACATCGCATTGGGCAACGACTCGCGGATCGTTCCTTCGAGAACGATGGCATCTTCCTTCGGCTTGGGCAGGGGCTTCTCCTCGTATCGGACCAGGCTGGCGACCGGTGGCCGTTCGACTGGTGAGCAGATTGCTCGGGGCGTGCTGACTACCGACCTGCGGGCAGGCCGGCGCATCACGCTATCGGCGCTCTCGCCGAGAACCAATGGCTCGCTGTGCTGCTCCAGCGGACACCATCGACGGCGAAATGTACCGAGTTCGCAGCCCGAACGCGTGCCCGGTCACGGAACGTCGAGCGCATCTGCGAGTGCTGCGTCGACCGTTGCAGCAAACACCTCGTAGTCGGTCGTGGTACTCACCCAACTCGTGATCTCGGACCTCAACAGGCCGGAACCAACTGCGACGGGCATCTGATCCGACGCATCGAAGACCAGGGGCGGGTCCTGCTGGATTAGGGCGGTGATTTCGGCGTCGGTGGCGTCCGCATACGTGGCGCTCGAGATGGTCGACTTCGGACTGATGAACCCGCCAGCAGCAGCCCAGCTCGAGCCGGCATCCGGGCCAGCGAGGTAGGTCATCAGTCCGTCGATCTCGTCGCTCGAGGTGAACTGGACGATCTGGTCGCCCCCCACGACGATCGGAGCCACGGTGTCGGCGTTCACCGGAGGCATCACGAACCAATCGACGTCGGCGTCAGGGCCGATCTTCACTCCGTCGGGCATC
>JABSQH010000054.1 GCA_013213745.1 Ilumatobacteraceae bacterium
GCTACGCCCTCCTGCCCGAGGGTCGTGATGAGTCGCTTATACTTCTCGCGCCCTGATGAGGGTCAGAGGGGCATAGAACGAGGCTTAGTGGTCGCGCGTGATCCTGAAGCGACCCATGGCTTCCATCCACTGGATCTCGCCGCCTGGTTCCAGAGTGAACTCCGAAGACAGAGGCAGAATCATGTTCTCGAAGGTCTTGTTGTCCATAGCATTGACCTCATCGCCCTGGATATGGGTGATTATTGCCGAACCCTTCTCGATTACCGGGACGTAGATGGTGTCCGTCACGGTACCTACGTGACTCCTCTTTTGGCCATTGAAGATGTCCTGCAATTCCAAGCGGGCTTTAGCCGATCCATGCTTGCCTGGCTTTGATTTGGACATGCTGAGAATCTTGTAAGCACTGTCCTCAAGTGCGACGTAGCGGCCCACTTTCAGTGTGCGTATCTCCACTCTCGTCGTTCCGGGCATAGGTCTCGCGCGCAAGTCTCGCGCGCTGCCTTATCAGCATTCCCGAGACAAGGCTCAGCCTACCTGATGAGGGGGTCCCGGACCGGAGACCGGAGTCCCCGGCCCGGGGTTATGTCCGACTGAGCTTACTCAGTCGTCCTTGCGGCGACCTAGGAAGGCCGCGCCGATCAGTGCGATTGCAGCGAACAGCGATGGGAATCCGGGCACGACGTTGCTCCATCCGAGGTTTGTGTCCTCTTCAGGCACGTATCCTGGGCCATCGGTGTTGTCTGTGTCGATGGAATCGCAGATTCCGTCGCCGTCGTAGTCGGAAGGCACTGCATCGGGGTCCAGGCTGTCGGAGCCGCACGCGTCCTCACGAGCGTCGGACTCACCGTCGCCGTCATCGTCGTCGTCCTCGTTGTCGCCCGTGCCGTCGCCATCGGTGTCGTCCCACTCGGATGGGTCAGTCGGGAAGGCGTCGTCGCCGTCAGCTGTGCCGTCGCCGTCGTCGTCGGAGTCAGCGTTGTCGCCGATTCCGTCGCCATCGAGATCGTGGTCCTCGGACGGGTTCAGCGGGAAGGCGTCGTCGCCGTCAGCGGTGCCGTCGCCGTCGTCGTCAGTGTCGCTGTTGTCGCCGATTCCGTCACCATCGCTGTCGACCCACTCGGATGAGTCCGCTGGGAAGACGTCGATACCGTCGTTGACTCCATCGCCGTCGTCGTCGGCGTCAGAGTTGTCGCCCTGGCCGTCGCCGTCCATGTCGTCCCACTCGCTCGGGTCCTCCGGGAAGGCGTCGTCGTCGTCGTCGACTCCGTCGCCGTCATCATCGTCATCGGCGTTGTTGCCGATTCCGTCGCCGTCGTCGTCGGCCCACTCGGACGAATCCAGTGGGAACGGATCTGCTACGTCAGCGACACCGTCGCCGTCGTCATCCGGGTCAACGTTGTTGCCCAGTCCGTCGCCATCGGTGTCGTCCCACTCGCTCGGGTTGAACGGGAAGGCGTCATCGCCGTCGTCGACTCCGTCGTTGTCGTCGTCGGCATCGGCGTTGTCGCCGGTGCCGTCACCGTCGTTGTCGGCCGTCTCGGTCGCGTCGTTCGGGAAGGCGTCGAGGCCGTCGGTGATTCCGTCGTTGTCGTCATCACTGTCGGCGTTGTCGCCGATGCCGTCGCCGTCGTTGTCGTTGACCTCGCTCGGGTCGTTCGGGAACGCGTCATTGACATCGTCGTAGCCGTCGTTGTCGTCATCGGCGTCTGAGATGTCGCAGATATGGTCACCGTCCCAGTCAGCGGGCGTGGAGTTGGCATCCAGGGAGTCACTTCCGCAGGTGGCCTCGTCGTCGTCCGACCATGTGTCGTCGTCGTCATCGTCGTCGATGGTGTACGCGGACGGGTCGCAGGCAGAGCCGTTGAGCATGGTCGAACCGAGGTTGTCGGACAATCCGTCACCATCAGTGTCGAGGCCTATGCATGGGTCCAGTGGATCCAGGTCGTCCTGGTCAAGGGTCCCGTCGTTGTCGTCATCGGGGTCGAGGTTGGTGATGCCGCTCGGAACAGGGATGTCGACGTCGTCGATCCAGACAGTGTCCTGGTTGCTGCTGATGCTGGCGTCCTTCCAGTACACCCACGTGTAGGTGTGGAACCCGGAGGTCACCGGGAACTGGTAGGTCCCAGTTGTGATGCCGGACCAGCGCATGGTGAACCCGGAGGTCCTCAGGCAGCCGGCCGAGTTGTCGATGCAGAAGACCAGGAAGTCCCAGTTGGCCTCGGAACTCGTCTGGTACGCGAACTCGCCGGTGCCGTTGATCCCGTTGACGATGATCTCCAGCTTGGAGCTCTGGCCCTCACTGATGTCTCCCGTTTCGGCGGAGTAGACACCGCTGATTACGGTATTACTCTGGACGAACCAGTCCGCCACGTTGCCGCTGGACGTCCATCCGCCACCGAGCGAGCCGGACTCGAAGTCGCCGCTGAAGGGCGGTGGTCCGGTGTAGTCCGCTATGCCGTCGCCGTCGGTGTCGATCCAGGCGCTTCCGTCGTATGGGAACGGATCCTCGTCGTCTGGGACGTTGTCACCGTCGTCGTCGGTATCGGCGTTGTCGCCGACGCCGTCGCCGTCGAAGTCAGACGACTCGGTCGGGTCGTTCGGGAAGGCGTCGTTGGCGTCGAGGACTCCGTCGTTGTCGTCGTCGTCGTCGGCGTTGTCGCCGATTCCGTCCTGGTCGTTGTCGACCTGCTCGTCCGGATCCAGCGGGAACTCGTCGTTGTAGTCGTAGGTGCCGTCGTTGTCGTCGTCGGTGTCCTGCACGTCGCAGTAGCCGTCGCCGTCGGTGTCGGTGTGCTCGTTGTCATCGTACGGACAGTCGTCCACGAGGTCGTCCCATCCGTCGTTGTCGTCATCCAGATCGAGGTCAAGGCCGTCGGAGGTCACCACCACGTTGTCGATGTAGATCGCCTCAGTGCCGGCGTTCGATGCGAACTCGACCATCAGGTAGCCCGCGCCCGAGACGTCTGCCGAAACAGTCGTCCAAGCGCCTTCCATCGCTGCGAAGTCGATGTCGATGTCGTAGCCGTTGGTGTCCAGTAGGACTGTGGTCGAACTGGCGCCTACGTAGCTGATGGTGATGTAGTCGGCCGACTCCCAGCCGGTGCTCTGGACGAAGATGTCGAGCGATACGCTGTCTGCATCGGAGACGGACTCGAAGGCCAGTTGCGCGATGCCGTCGACATCGGACATCTGGTAGCCCTGTGAGCCGTCGGTGTAGGAACCGACAGTGCTCGAGTAGCTGGTGACTCCGAAGTAGTCGCCGTCAGTCATACCGACGCCGCCGGTGGTGATGTAGGAAGCATCGTAGCCTAGGTCAGAGCCGGTCACGTAGGCGGTGAAGCCCATCATGTTCAGCCCGTACGGGTTCGCGTCCTGGGACCATGTGTAGGTACCAGGCTCTGTCCAATCGTTCCATCCGGTGTAGCCGTACTGCGTAGACCAACTGAGGTAAGACAAGCTGGTCGGGATATCAATCAGGAGGTGTCCGGACGGACCTGTCAGTGACGCCGCGTTGTACGAGTACGTGTACGAGGTCATCGTCCATGGCATCAGGGTCTCGCCCTCGTTGAGGGTGAAGCTGCAAGTGAAGGCAGCCGAGATGGTGCCACCGGTCGTGCAAGGCACCGTGGACGCGTCGTAGTTGACGTCGGACTCGCCGGCGTTGTTGGCCAGAGCGTGGTCGACGCTGGCGTTGCCGGTGTCGGTGTAGCTGGTGCCAGTGGAGGCCGCCTCGAACGAAGCAGAGGCCACGGTGCTCCCGCAGCCAGCAGATAGGAAGTCGTCCGGCATGCCGTCGCCGTCGAAGTCAGCGCTCGCGCAGTCGTTCAGCGGGAACGGATCGTTCGCGTCGGGCGTGCCGTCGTTGTCGTCATCGTCGTCGGCGTTGTTGCCGGTTCCATCACCGTCGGTGTCGTCCCACTCGGCATCGTCGAGCGGGAAGGCGTCGACGTGGTCGTCTGCGCCGTCGCCGTCGTCATCGCCGTCCAGCATCAGAGTGCTCGTGCAGCCGGCGGTTATGGTGTCGGGCCTGCCGTCGCCGTCGGTGTCGGTGTCAGCGCATTCGTCCAGCGGGAACGGATCCGTCACGTCGGGGGTGCCGTCAGCGTCGTCGTCGGTGTCGGTGTTGTCACCGGTGCCGTCGGAATCGGTGTCGACCCACTCGTTGACATCATCTGGGAAGTCGTCCACGGAGTTGGCGTAGCCGTCACCGTCGCGGTCTGTGTCCAGAGCGTCGCAGGTCAGGTCGCCGTCCATGTCGGCAGGTGTGCTTGACGCGTCCAACGAATCGCTGGAGGAGGCGTATACGCTGCCATCGTCGCAGAGCGCGGTTGTCGCAGTGTCGTAAGCGTCGCCCTCATCCAGGTCGGAGTAGCCGTCACCGTCGTCATCGAGGTCGACCGAGGTGCCGTACGTGGTGGTCGAAGGCACGACCGTGCCCGATATGTACGTGTAGCTGGCCTGTACGAAGCACGCACCACCTGCTGCTGTGTTTGCGCCGTAGTACGTGGATGGGTTGCAACCGTCACC
>JABSQH010000055.1 GCA_013213745.1 Ilumatobacteraceae bacterium
ATTTTAAACATTTTATTCGCTTATTTATAATTTACTGAAATCTTACGTGTTTTTCTCATTTTTCACAAAAAAATGAATCGCGCCTGCGGCGCGCAGTTTGCTAGGGGAAAATCTTATGTTCCAAAAAAATGGTGATGCTAAAAAAGAAAGAAATAAAATGCTTAAAGATTTCAAGATAATCCTAAAAAGAAAATAAAAAAGAAAAAAGATATCTGAAATGAATTTGGAAACGTATTTTAAATGGGTTTTTGATATAATTTGTCGACTTTTGGTGAAAACAAAGAAATTAAAAAGAATTCGATTTTCTTTTGCCACCCATTCCATTATTTTTGAAAAGTTATGAAAATCACGTCTTTTCGTCATTCTGCATCGGTGCAGGACAGATGTGCCTCATAAAATCCAAAAGTAAACATCGAAACATTGCAGATAATGTAAATTCAGCACAAAAGCTTGATTTCTGTGCAAGTTTCGTCGGAGATTTTGTTGTAAAAATAAAGTTATCGGCTTTCAGATTGTCAACCCTCCTACAGGCGTCGCATTTTAGAGAGGTCGAAAAGGATATGTTTTTAAGAAGAATCTTCGATTTTAGGCATTGAGGTTCCACGTTTTTAGGCAACCCAAAATAGGACAAAAGTTTCTGCTATTTTTTAAAAAAGTCAAAAAGAAAAACACCAAATGTCGACGTCGAAAAAAGATATTTTCCCTTAAGTTCTCAACTGTATTTTTGTCCCAAATTTTGGAAAATCAAAAAAGATGTAATTTTCGCTATCTAAATATGTTTTCTCGATAGTTGTCAAAGAGAAAAAGAATCTATTTTGAAATACAAAAAGAAAAAGTTGATTTCTTTTTTTATTATTTACTTTTTTTGAAAATCTTCTAGATTTTTGAAAAACAAAAACCAAATATGAAACACTCATAACTAAGAGTTTGTAAAAAACAAAGAATGAGAATTTTTCATGGAAATATTTCTTTTTCACCCGTATGCTGAGAATTCACATATCTTTGAAATTTAAACAGAAAGTTCGCAAGTACCTGATTTGATATATAGGAAAATACGGAAACCGCATGAGAGCAATATTATGACAATCGAATTAGTATCTTCATCATATTTGTAAAGTTATGGAAAAGATTTGAAAAGAAAAAATTAAAGGGAAATGTTTTCTTCACATTAAAACTTTATTCACTTTTTTTTTTCTTTTTTAAATATCAGAAAACTTTGCCCCCATTTTGGGTTGCCTAAAAAGGTAGAGCGTTCCACTTTGGGAATCTTTTCAAAGATTGATATAAGTTCGACCGCTAAAATATATTTCGGTACGATTTTCGCATTTTTCGCTTTCACTATATTCTTCTTTCTGAGTATGAAAATCATATTTGATCGAGTAGTCTAATTGTTGACTATTTTCCAACATAAAAAAAAAGTCAACCAACGAAATCATCAAGAATGCATTTTTTCGCTTTTAAAAAATCATTTTTCGAACCTCCAGAAACACAACCTTTTAGGGAACTGTGAAGTTCTCCACCAGTTCTCAACAGAAATCGAACATCGAATTTTCATTGGAATAACTCGCTATAAGGAGCATATTCGAGAAAGAATCATCTAAAGATTTTGTATAGATAAAATTTAGAGCTAATTACATTTTTCATTTCTTTTCCAGAAAAAAGCATTTCTTAAAGAATTGTCCCTGGTGGGTACCCTAAAAATGAGGACCGCTCTATACAATTCTTTATAGTAGAAGGGGGGTGGTGGTCGTAGAGTATAGTAGATATAAATATGAATTGTGTTAGTATATTTAATATTTTAATTCGTATACGATGCAACAACATACAATACGCTGGATCATCGACGAGGAATTTCCAATTCCCGTTGGTTGGAAACATGAAAAATGTATAATTCATGTTCCTCATAGATTTGAGGCAGTCAAGAGAGGACCTAAATCCCACCTGCATTGGATCGCTCGGAACAATTGGTCGAAACGATTTGGGAGTTTTTGGCGCAATACTGAATTTGAAATTTTGTAATTGAATTCGGTAGATTATTTTGTATCATATCATGAAATTCAAGATGATATTCAATACAAGGCTTATTTATCGTCAAATGTCTTGGTTTTGACTTGTTATGTAAAAACAGCATTCGCTGACAGACATTTCGTGACAAAAACATGTGGTACCGGGAACAAAAAAATAATTCTACCCTTTGCTTATCAGTCCTAAGCAACATGCCATTCATACTTAAAACTTCGTGTTCATTCATGTACTAAGACACACGATAATAATTCACAGGTCATCTTCTTTCGATTTAACAGTGGGAAATTAAATTTCGAAATATCAAAAAACATAGAAATAAAATTGTTGAAATAGCCTGGACAAATATGTGCAAAGTATGTGCAAAGTATGTGCAAAACTAGGGTCTGGGATCACACCAGTATACATGTTTTATGTGGCTACTTTTTGGGGTCCCGTATTTGAAAAGTCAAAATGTCAAGGAATTGAGTTACGAGACATCTGAGGATGTTTTTTTTTGTAGGATTTTCTAACTTAAAATTTAAAACAAAAATCAGAAAAAAGAATTTACGGAAATATGATTTCTTGGGCGGCTACTTTTTGGTGTACGTATGTGCTTATGTGCGTATGTTAGTGTCCAAATCCAAAGGAATTAAGTTACGAGACATCTGAAAATGTTTTTCTTTGTAGGATTTTCTAACTTAAAATTTAAAACAAAAATCGGACAAAAAGATTTTCTCGAAAACCGTCTCTTATAATGTGAGGGAGGGAGTAACTATTTATCAAATCCCAAGAGATCATATTTCCGGAAATTTCTTTTTTCTGATTTTTGTTTTAAATTTTAAGTTAGAAAATCATAAAAAAAAAAAAAAA
>JABSQH010000056.1 GCA_013213745.1 Ilumatobacteraceae bacterium
TAACATACACATGGGCGAGATCTGCACAAGGCACATATACAATAACAGCAAGCGCAGCTGTATTTAATGCTGCGACAACTTTAGTATTTGGAAATATAGGTGGAAAAAGCAAAGAAGATTATTTTAGATGGGAAGTAGGTTCTAACACACAAATTAAAGTAAGTACATATGACAATGCTGGTAATCCAGCTGATGATGTATTTGAAGCAGGATCATTTGAAATAAGAATATATAGTTAACATGGCAATAGTATATACATTTCCTCAAATAGCCGGTGCCGATTTAGTAGCTAATGATTTATTATTATTAAGTAAAATGGATCAAACAGGTAGACCAACTAAAAGTGTTAGACTAGAAGATTTAGCAACATTTGTGGTTCCTTTTGTAGTTCCTTCTATTGGTGGTCCTTTCTTACCTTTAACAGCAGGATCAACCGTGCCATTAACAGGAGATTTATATATAGCACCAAATGGTGTAGGACCAAGCGTGGGTAGTAAAAGTATAGTATTTAGAGGTATTGATGATTTAGGAGCTGAATTAGATGCTGCTAAAATATTTACAACTGATAGTGTTATAAACCCTAGCGGTCAAGATCTTTTCTTTCAAACAGCAGATGACGCAGGTACCTTGCAAACAGGTTTATATATCGATGCTTTTCAACAAATAGCAATCGCTAAAAGTCCAGCTACTGCTCAACTTGATGTAGGTGGTAGTTTAAATATTGATGGTATTGCTGGGTTTCAGAATAGATTAGCATTAGTAAACGCAACTAACCAAAATCAAGGACTTAGATTTACGCATCCAGCCGGTGGAGCATCAGGTGTAGTAAACATGTATTATAATGGTGTAGCGGTAGGTTCACGATTTGTTATATCAAGAGCTGCAACAGGTGGTGCTGAAATAGAATTAGAATCAGATGGCGACATTAATTTAAACAGAACTGGTAACGGCGGTGTTTTAATTGGTGGATTAGGCAACTATGGTTCTGATGGAGCTGCAGCAGCCGCAGGTGTACCAATAAATGGTTTGTATCGCAATGGTAATGATTTAAAAATAAGAGTAACATAACATGGCTATAATATATACATATCCTGAAACTAAAGCATTAGTTGGTGATGACTTGTTAGTAGTTAGTAAATATCTTGACGATACAAGATTAGTTACTAATTCAATTACATTAAGTACACTAGCTAGTTATTTAAACTCAACTAATAATGGTGGAACAGGAACTAATAGTTATGTAACACAGTGGGCTGATGGTGTAAATGGTATTTTAGAAGATTCACCAGCTTTTACTTTTGACGGTGGCGCTGGTTTAAAACAATTTGTATTAAGTGATGGATATAGGTTTGTAGTAGATAGAGATGCTGCAACAACACTTGGAGATCCAGAATATGCGATTACACAAAATGGTGTAGCAAAAACTTCTTTTGGTTGGGACGATGATGGTGGTGGTTTTGGATTTTTATACAATTGGGCTGGAAAAGGTTTTAAAATTGGTTCAACTACTTTATATCCTCAGTTTGAAATATTAACAGATGCTACTATTAAAAATATATCAAACGCAGACTTTGAGTTTGAAGCAGACATAATAGACATATCAGGTAATGTAGGTAATGCTGGAAATCTATTATCTTCATTAGGTACAGGTAATGGCGTACAGTGGGTTGATAAAGGATCAGGTACTACTGATTATATACCAATATTTACCAATGGACCAAATGGAGTTATAGGAGATTCAATTATAAAACAAAATGGAGTTTTTGAAGTAGAGATAGAACAGTCGCTACTAGTTGATGATGCTTTTGAAGTCATGGGAGAATCTATATTTAATGATGACGTTACTGTAACTGCAGCAGCTTTTAGTGCAGGATCTTTATCTGTAACACAAACTGGTATAGAAATAACAAACCAAATTGATGCTAATGATGGAAGAGTATTTATAAACGGTTTACCTAGTTTTGCAGATGATGCAGCTGCTGGTTTAGGCGGAATTGCTAGTAGTAGATTATATCAAACTGATGGTTCAGGAGCAGCTCCTTTAAACGTTGCTGGTATCGTAATGATCAAACAATAAGTAAAAATTAAGAAAAACAAGTAATAATAACATTATACCTGCTCGGTTAAGAGCGTAAACCAAATATAAACTTAAAACCAAAAACTATGACGTTTTATTACCAGACTAGATCGTGGAATAGTCAACCACAAATATCCGAAGACCAAATTAAACTTTGGAAACATCTTTCAGAAAAGAAAAACTGGAGGATAACACA
>JABSQH010000057.1 GCA_013213745.1 Ilumatobacteraceae bacterium
ACCACCCCCTCCCCCTCCACCTCCAACACCAGAGATGCAAAGCTACGCGCTCCCCACTCCGGGGCTTACGGGTGCGACAAGCCCTCTTCCCCCCGTGCAGCTTGCAGGAGTTTCTATGCCTGACTATGCCAATGTGGCTGTGATACCTCCACCTCCACCTCCACCACCAATTGTGATTGAGCCTGTTCCCGCGGGAGGTGCATTGACAGGCGGGGTGCCGAGACTGCAGCACATCACCAACCACATGAGAACCTACATCACACCACGCCCTGATCGCCCTGGGTTATACACCGTGGAGGTGTTTGTAGAACACCACTTCTATGTGGAAGGGGTGGGCATGATCAGCTTGGCGTCTCGTGCCTCAAGGGTGGTTAGACCACACTCCAACCCCCCAGCGCTCCCTCACCAGTAGGGGAAAAAAACTGCGTATTTTTGACAGCTCAGGATATTTTTGACAGTGGAGTAGGATATTTGACAGTGTAGTAGAATATTTTGACAGTTTTTTTTCATTTTTCATTCTCTCTCTCTCTCTCTCTCTCTCACCAAGAGGAGATCATGTTGTGTGACAGTGATTGTGAACTAGGATGTTTTGACAGATTTTTTTCATTTTTCACTTTCTTTCTCTCTCTCACCAAGATGAGTTCGTATCGAGTGACAGTGTTTGTGTTTGTGCTGTGTTTTGTGCCGGTAGTGGGATACAGGTGGGACACCTGCTATCGAAGCTGCAAGTGTGCCGATGACGGCAGTGTGGTGATCTGCAGCAACCAGGGTCTCGTCGCTGTGCCACCATTTGGAAGACTCTCTGCACGCAAGATTGAGACTTTGGGGCTACAGAGAAACCAAATAGCCCACCTCGACGGTGCTCGTGTAGCAGACACGCTCCCTGCCCTGCTAACCCTGGATCTGCGGGATCAGCAAGACATTGGCTGTGTTGAGCTATCCTCCCCTCTCCCTGTGCGAGTGAAAGTGCTAGGTAAGTTGGGCTCGTTTTTTTCCTCTCTATTTTTAATTACTTACATTTTATAGCAAAAAAAAGTCTCAGACCACAAAAAATTGTATTTTTTAACTTTTTTAGATATATATATATTTATTTTATTTTATTTTATTTTATTTTATTTTATTTTATGCTTTTTTTCATAAAATGACAGGCGTTACTTGTCAAGGGACCCCTCCTACTGAAAGCTGGACGCCAACACTTCTCACTCCAGTGCCCTTTCCCATACCCATACCCATAGAGAGGGAGGAGGAGGAGGACGTAGATCAGGCCGAAAACGTGACAACAGTGGGTGATCAGCAGACCAGTGACTCCCCAAACAGCACCATTGTCGCCACCTCCAAGTCTCCCCTGCAGCCGGGTCCGAACATCCCAGCCTGGGAGTTTGACCCCAATGAGTCAGGGGCCTTTCTCAGGACTGTAGTGGGACTCCTCACCAACAATGTCCACCTTCAGGTGATTTATATTTTGAATATAACATAGTTTTTTAAAAAAAAGCGTTTTTTAAATTAAAAAACAATGTACTTTTATGTTTCAAAACATAACTAAAAATACTTCTGCAGTGTCTAATCTTTACACTCTTTTTTTAAATTTTTTTTACAGGCCCTTCTGTACAGTTTAGTGGCTCTGCTGGTGGGCATTGTCTCCTGCTGTCTTGGCCACCACATCCGTGTGTGGTGTCGTAAGAGGAGAAGGAGAGGTCTACCCCACCACCGCCACCACCGTAGCCGCAGCCAGCAGATGGGCGCAGACACCACAGCCGCAGCAGCAGCAGCAGCAGCAGCAGCAGCCGCAGGCAGCAGCAAGAGAGCCCGCCGACGTCGCCTCCTCCACCAACAGCAGCAGCACCAGCAGCAGCAGCAGCAGCAGCAGCAGCAGCAGCAACAGCAGCAACAGCAGCAGCAGCAGCAGCAGCAGTACCAGCAGCAGCAGCGGCAGCAACAGCAGCAGCAGCAGCAATTCACTCTCGAGTGTGGCGTTCGTCTCCTCGAGCGCCGCAATTGACTGCGATGTGGGAGGTCTCACTTTGAAAAACAGCAGCATCATCATCACCAC
>JABSQH010000058.1 GCA_013213745.1 Ilumatobacteraceae bacterium
CCGGCGACCCGCAAGTAGGCGCTGGTAAAGCAACGGCCGTTCTGTAAATCGCACGCGTAGTCGAACGAGTCACATAATTACTCAGCGTCCATAGAGAGATAGCGGCGGCCAGTTTCCCAGTCCTCGGTCACTTCCATGAGTACGGCAGTGACGAGTCGAAGAAGAGAAGCGTCGTTGGGAAAGAGGGTCGCGACGCGAGTGCGCCGCAGCAGCTCCTTGTTGATGCGCTCAAGCATGTTGGTCGTCCGCAGGCAGCGGCGATGACTTGGCGGCAGCTCGAAGACGGCGAAGCCATGCGGCACGTTGTCGCGGGCCCAGCCGGCCAGCTCCGGCGCGGTGGATTCGTAGGTTGCCAGGAGCTTGTCGAGTAGTCGCTCCGCCTCGGATTGATCCGGTGCATTGAAGATTGCTCGGAGTTGCCGCGCTACGTCGGCGCGCATCGCGATCTTGGGCACTCGAGGGGCAGCATTCCTTTGAAGATGGAATTGGCACCGCTGCCACGCGACGCCGGTGAAGGCGGCCGAGAGCGCCTGGCGTAGCCCGGCGTGATCATCGCTGACGATCATTCGAAGCCCGTGGAGTCCACGCGTGCGAAGACTGTCGAGGAAGTCGCGCCAATGCACTTCGGCCTCGGACCGTGACACGCTGACGCCGAGGATGGATCTGCGACCGTGTTCGTCGACACCGATCGCAATCAGCACGGCGGCACTGACCACGGATCCGCCGTGGCGGACCTTCTCGTAACGCGCGTCGAGGATGAGGTAGCGGCACTTCCCGAGCTCGCGGTTGCGCCAGCGATCGAGTTCTTCGTCGAGCAATGCAGCTGCTCGTGAGACTTGCGTCGACGAGATCGACACGCCACAGAGTTCTTCGGTGATCGCGGCGACCTTGCGGGTCGAAACGCCCTGCACGTACATCTCGGCGACCGCGAGCTTGAGCGCCCGTTCGGAGCGGATGCCCTTCTCCAGCGCGCTTGGATAGAAGCGTTCGCCGTCGATCCGGTCGCGCACTTGTGGCACTGCGAACTCGATCTCGCCAACGCGGGTCGAAACAGTCTTCGGCTTGTAGCCGTTTGCGTAGCCGCGACGAGATTCCGCGCGCTCGTGAGGCTGGGCCTCGAGGAAGTCAGCGCGTTGAATCTTCATCGCCTCGTTGACCAGCACCCGAATGGCGTCGGCCATGCCTGGCAGACCTTGTTCGCTGATGAGTTCCAAGGCGGATCCGAGAGTGCTACTGTGCGGTTGGTGGGTCACTTCTGTTTTGCTTTCGTTGTCGTTAACAAAAGCTGAGCGAAGTGGCTCGCCGACTTGAAGCGCCATCCGGCCCGACGATGACTTCGAGTGCGACCTCTGCATCCGGATGCAGCGATCGCACTCGAAGTCACCGTCGTCGGTGTTCAGGCGCACGCGGGTGATTTACAGAACGCATGCTGCACTACCCAGCCCCTCCGACGGCCGGAGCCGAGACAGAGTCATAGCGGTTACTCGGTCCCTGAGAGTGCGAGCCGTCCTGCAAGACGTAGTTCTGCTGCAACGGTCCAACCGCGGAGTCTTGCGAGGCGGCGACGGCTCGGTTGTTCGCTCCATCAAGCCCAAACGTCAAGTGCTCGGCAACCTGCCCAGACACGTAGCCATTGGGCGGGCTCCCGCTCATGGTCGATACTCCCATCCATGCCTCG
>JABSQH010000059.1 GCA_013213745.1 Ilumatobacteraceae bacterium
AACGCTTGATGTTCCAGCAAAAAATTGTTTCATTGGCTTTTCGTACATTGGCATAATTATCTAGTTTTATCTTTGTTAACATAATCAATAGCCTTTTTTGTTACTTTATAAATGTATCGACTATTGTTATCAAATTTATTTAAAGGCATATCTTCTTCGCCTAATATTATTCTATACATTCTACTAAGTAGATGTTTGAATTTTTGTGAGACTTTGTATATATTGTATTTTTGTGTAGTTCGATTACGTTTTCTCCAAACAACTATCCAACCTTCTTTTAATAACCGATTCCATCTTCTATTGTCCCAACTATATGAGTATACACCTTTTTTAAAATCATTTTTTGTAAATAAATCTATAGCTTCTAAATACATCAATAGCTCAAGGTCTGCCTCTTTAATATTACATGTTTTGCACGCCCATTTACGTATAATGCGATAATGTTTAAATAATTTAAGTTCTCGCAGGTCATCTGCATGCAGTCTCATAACACAATTATAATGTCTTGTTCTTTTATTACAGTGTATAAACTTCCTTCAATATCTATATAGTTACTAGCGGCTACGTCGTAGTATACAGCATCTCCTTGTTCTACTCCTTTTACCTCGTCTCCTATATTTTCTATAATAGCTTTTTTATATCTTAAATCTTCTCTACTTTGATGATTTAATAACAGTCCACCTTTAGTTTTTTTAGCAACTTCTTTTTCAGGTATAATAATAATATAACTTCCTATTGCTTTCATGCTCTTACATTATTAATTACACAATCAGTTGATATTATTGTAGTAGCTACAGAAGCCGCGTTTTTTAAAGCACTTTTAGTAACAAGCAAAGGGTCAATTATTCCAGACTTTACCATATCTACATAACTTCCTGTAACCACGTTTAGTCCTTTACCTTGTTCAGTTGGGGTTTCATAGTTGTCTATACCAGCATTATTTAAAATAATTTTGCATGGTGCTTTTATCGCGTCTAACAAAACACGCTCGCCAACTGAGCTTGATTTTATTTGTTGCGAAGCATTTAACAAAGCTATTCCACCACCTGGCACTATGCCTTCTTTTATCGCGGCTTTAGTAGCACATATAGCATCTTCAACTCTATCTTTTTTTTCTTTTAATTCAACTTCTGAATCAGCACCAACTTTAACAATAGCTACTTTACCAGCTAATTTAGATAATCTTTTTTCATACCTAAGTTTTAAGTTGTTGTTTGAAGTTTTATCAATTAATTTTTTTAATTCTTTTATTAGCTTAGTTACTTCTTTACTTTTTTCTTCTACTTGTATAATAGTTTCAACAGCGTTACTAGTAGCTTTTTTACATGTACCTAAAAGATTTACATCTATAACATCCATGTCATCTCCAAGATTTTCATTAATAACTGTAGCTCCTGTTACTAATGCTAAATCATCTAATATTTCTTTTCTATTGACGCCATGTATAGGTGCTTTAATAACGTTAACTTTTATATTACCTTTTACTTTATTTAAAGCTAATGCTGTTACTACTTGTGGATCCAAGTCTGCAACTATTAATAATTGCTTGTTGTTTTTAATAACGTTTTCCAAAACACCTTGTATTTTTCTAATGTTATCCACTTTGTTTTCTATAATTAAAACTACTGGATCATCAAGTTCTGCTATGTGTTTTGTTTTATCAGTTACAAAATGTTGATTCTCAAAACCTTCTTCATATTGTAAACCTTCAATTACTTCTATTTCTGTAGTTGGTTGATCATTTGTTTCCATCATTACTACACCTGTTTCATCAACAGCAATAAAAGCTTTGCTTATTAAGTCACCCAATTGTTCATCATTATTGGCTGATATAGTAGCTACTTGTTTTATTTTATTTCCTTTTACATCTAAAGAAATATCATCAAGATATTGCACTACTTTTCCAACAGCCGAATTTATTCCATCTTTAATTTGTCTTGGAGTGCTATTTTCTAATTCCTTATATGCACTGCGTAATATAGCATGTGCTAGTACCGTAGCGGTAGTCGTTCCATCGCCTGCTTCAGTAACTGTTTTGCGCGCTGCTTCTTTTAATAGTTTAGATCCCAT
>JABSQH010000006.1 GCA_013213745.1 Ilumatobacteraceae bacterium
TGGTGCGCATCAACGGCGTGACCTGCTCGGTGAGTACCGGAAAGCAGTACAGCTCGTCGGTGATGCGGAACGACGTCCCGAGGTCGGCGCACACCGGGTGTGTCTGGTCGAGAATCTCGACGGTGTGGGTCACGTCGAACAGGTACCCAGAGTCGGGGTAGTTGACGCCGCCGAGCGTGCCGGCGCGGTAGTGGAACCGGGCGCCGACGAGTTCGGCGAAGCCATCCCACGCTGGCCAGCTGGCGACCGCGTGGTGCAGGAATACCAGACCAGTTCCGTCGCGGCACAGGTCCGAGAACACCAGCCGTTGTCCCGGTGATGGCTCGACGTATTCCAGCGGAGGATCGCCTCCGGTGAACCGGAGGCCCGGCATGTCGTAGAACACAACGACGTCGTGGCCTCGCTCGGGCTCCTTGGCGGCGGTCCACGCCATGTCGACAGCGGTGTCGGCTAGCTCGTCGAAGATGGCGAAGAACGGCTCGGATTCGAACGGGTGTCCGCCGGTGACCACGAGTACATCGAGGGTGCCGCCAGCGGCCACGGCTACTCCGGCTGACTCGTGCGATAGCTGCCGATCTGCGGACCGCCGACCCAGCCGCACAACTGAGGGTCGCACTCGCGAATCTCGCCCGAGAGCCAGCGGCCCCTGGTGGTGAATGTGCCCGTGCGCTCACCGTCGGTGACGAGCACGTTGCCCTCACCGTCCTGTTCGTAGAGGGCTCCCGAGAACGGGTGCACGATGCCCTTCACGACGGATTGTCCTCCTCGACCCATTTGGTGAACAGGTCGTGCAGCCAGCGGATCTTTGCTTCCTGGTAGTTGCTGAGCGTGATGCCCGGTTTACGGGTCGCGTCGAGACCCGTCTGCACCTTGGCCATGTTGAACACGTCCTGCTCGAACACCTTGGCCAGCATTCCGAGTTCGGGTGCATCGGTCCACGGATCGTCGACGCCGAGCTTGTGTTCGGTCGCCGGTGGTGGTCGCTCGCCACTGAACGGGGCGAGGAAGAAGCACTCCATGATGCAGCTGCGGTGGTCGTCGCCGTTGGGCCGGAAGCGATACACGATGCGGTTGAACGCGCCCCACGGGTGAAGGTTCGGGAACACCGTGTAGTCGATCGAATCGACCATTTCCGCGTCGCTCATCGTGTCGACGCGGTCGCCCGCCGCACCGCGCCAGCGTTCGCGGGTGAGCGCAGCGAGCGTGGCTCGAGCTGTGCTGCCTTCCGGCACGTCGTAGGGCGCGTCTTGGTCGACGCGCACATCGAGCGTCGCCCGGAACATGTCTTGTTCGGTCGGCATGTGCGGCAGGAGCGGGCTCGGTGTTGCCGTCGCCGTGATCACGCGGGCGCAGCGATCCCACACGTCGACCTGCGAGTTGGTGTCGCCGAGGTAGGTGAGGATCTGCGGATGCGTGGCGTTGACGTGGAATGCCTCTGAGAACGCCTCTTGGGCGACCTTCCAGTTCGCCTCGATGCGTCGCGACACGTGCGCCTCGACGTAGCGGTCCTCGAGGTTCCACACCTCGAAGTGATCGATCAGCTCGCCGAGGTGGTCCTGCAGCGAACCGCAGTCGGGGTCGGGGTTGATGAACACGAACCCGGCCCACGTATCGACGGCACACTCCGGGAGCCGGAAGTCCTCGGGGCGTTGGTCGACATGAGGGAAGTCCCATGCAGCGGGGACGTCGGCGAGCTCGCCCTCCAACGTCCATGCGAATCCGTGAAAGGCGCAGCGGATCTCCGAGCAATGCCCCTCGTGGTCCTTCAGCTGTCGGCCCCGATGCAGGCACGCATTCGGAAACGCCTTGATCGAGCCGTCGGTGGTGCGCATCACGAGATACGACAGGCCGGCGATCTCGTAGACGATGTGATCGCCGGGCTTGGGTATGTGCTCCTCGCGGCAGGCGAACTGCCACACGCGCTTCCACAGTCGCTCGCGTTCGAGCTCGTGCCACTCGCGCGACGTGTACCGCTCGGTGGAGATGTCGTCGGAGCCGAGATATCGCGGCGACTGCAACCGCAACACGTCGGGCACCGGATGCGTGTCGGCGTCGAGAAGGTCCTGGAAGCTCAGGCCGGGGGAGCGGGCGGCTCCCGCGGCGCTCGCCTGGTCGGTCGGATCGGTCGTGGTCATGTCAGTCGAAGTGTCCCGTCAGTCAAAGTGTCCTGATGGCGTGAAGTTGGCGTCGTACACCGAGGCCGTTGCGTCGACCCGATGTTTGCGGCTCTCTGCCGAGACCAGCCCGCCGACGGCGAGGAGGTCGCGCATGGCGAAGTAGTTGGGATGATCGAAGTGGGCGTGGAGCGCTTCCTCCGACTCCCACAGTTCGTACACCTGGATGGTGTCGGCGTGCACCGGATCGGCGGCGAAGCAGTAGACGAGACATCCCGCTTCGTCGTCGCGCGTCGCCTGCTGGGTGGCGGTCGACGATGCGACCATCTCGTCGCGCTTGGACTCGTTGACCACGATCTTGGCCTCGACGACGACCAGGCTCATCGGGTCCGCTCATCTTTGTGAACGCGCATACAGTAAGTATGGCAAGCATGCACGCTGCACTGATCACCGGCAAGGAGACCGTCGAGCTCCGGGAGTTCCCCGATCCGACGCCCGCGCCCGCAGGCGTGGTGGTCGACATCTCGTTCTGTGGCATCTGCGGTACCGATGTGCATGCCTACCAATCGGGTGCCCCGTACAACCCGGCGATCTGTGGCCACGAGTGGGCGGGCACCGTCTCGGCCATCGGCAACGACGTGTCGGCGGTTGCCGAGGGCGACCGCGTCGTGGTTGCTGCCGCGCCGGCGTGCGGACGGTGTGCGGCGTGCCGGGCCGGGCAGGCCGACCGCTGTCGGACCGCGTTCAAGTCGGCGATCGGCGTCGATGCGCTGACTCCTCCCCATGGCGGATTTGCGCCGCGCATCGCCGTCGCCGAGACGCGGGTGGTGCGAACACATCCTGCGCTCACCGACGTGCAGGCCGCACAGGTCGAGCCGACCACTGTGGCCTTCCATGCGGTGCGCACCAGCGAGCTGCGCCTCGGCGACATCGCCGTGATTCAGGGTGCCGGCCCGATCGGCTTGGGGACGTTGCAGTGGGTGCGGGCTGCCGGTGCCGGCGAGGTGATCGTGATCGAACCGAGCGAGGCGCGGCGTGACCTCGCCGCCCAACTGGGAGCGCACGTGGCGGTGGCCCCAGGGGCCGAGGCCGACGCCATCGTTCGCCAGCACACCCATGGTCTCGGTGCCGACATCGTGTTCGAGTGCGTCGGTCGTCCGTTCGCCATTCAGAGCGCGGTCGATCTCGCCCGCCGTGGCGGCGCGGTGTGTCTGATCGGGTTGTCCGACACCGACGCGTCGATCACGCCGGCGACGTGGTTGGTCAAAGAGATCCGTCTCACCGCCGCACTGGCCTACTTCCACGAGGAGTTCGAAATGGCGATGGGGATGATGGCCGACGGTCGGGTGGTGGTCGACCCGTTGCACACCGCGACCGTCGGACTCGACGACTTCGAGACGGCGATCGCCGACCTCGCGACCGGGCAGAGCGCAGAGATCAAGGTGCTCGTCGACCCGAATCCCGGGAGTTGAGCGTCGATGGCCACACTGCTCGCCCACGTCACCGTGCGTCCGGGGGCCGAGGCGCGTTTCGAAGAGATCGCCCGTGAGCTGTGGGAACGCACCCATGCCGATGAGCCGGCGGTGCGGCACTACGAGTACTGGCGGGGGAGTGACTCGCGGACCTACTACACGCTCGTGTCCTATCCCGATCACCGGTCGTTCATCTCCCATCAGGCCAGCGATCATCACGAGTCGGCCGTGCACCAGCTCGGCGACGTGGTCGAGCACATTCGGCTCGAGTGGCTCGATCCGGTCGAGGGCGCGAGCGACCTCCCGCCGACCGCGATGCAGTCGGCGCCGCCTGACGCCGACGACCTCGTCCGCAGCCACACCGACCGCTACGCCGCGGTGATCGCCGCGTGGTGGCCCGCTCGCCCCATCGAGCGGTGAGGCAAACGGCCCACAGGAGGCCGTTTCGCTCACCGCTGGTGGGGGGCGGCGGTGACGGCGACGGGGATTGCGCTCTGCACGAGCATGCCGGTGACAGGATCGAACTCGCCATCGACCGATACCAGCCGGTTCGTCGGTGAGCCGATGTCGCGCACTTTCTCGTCGGTGGTCGACGAGCCACCCCACGAGTGGGCCATCGAAATCACACCCCGTTTGATGTCGTCGGCGGCCTCGACCACAGCGAGGAGCACAGCTCGTGCGGATGCGATCTCGACGATGTCGCCCGGCTCGATGTCGAGCGCAACGAGATCGTCGGGGTGCATGTAGGCGTGGTTCGTGGTGCCCTTGCGTGCCAGACCCGGGAGTTCGGTTCCGAGCGAGTTGAGCACGTGCTTGAGGCGCCTGCTGACCAAGCGGAAGGGATAGGCGTCCGACCCGTCAGCATCGTCGGCGAGCACATCGGCCAACTCGGCCATCAGGTCGCCGGGGGCCGGCGTGAACCGGGCCCGGGCGTCGTCGTCGGCCGGAGCAACGGTCACTGCATGTTCGGGTTGCAGCTGGCGACGCTGGGTGCGTACCTCGTCGAGCGGCATGCGTGATCCGGCATAGGCCAGATCGATGATCTCGTCGTCGGTCGGTCGCTCGGTCATGTCCGGGGAGCCGCCGGGTAACGGCAGCTCGACACCGAGGCGCTTCGCCAGCTCCCAGAACACCTCCCACTCGTTGAGCACGTCTCCGTCGCGCTCCACGACCGCCGCGGTGTAGTTGCTGTAGGGCTCGCGGAACCAGCGATCCATCAGGTGGGGGACGTCGGCTCGCTCGAGCGACAGGGTGGGAGCGAGCACGTAGTCGGCGAACTCGGCGGTGGCGGTCATCCGGTGATCGACCACCACCAGAAGTTCGAGGTCGTCGAGTGCTTCGAGCGTGCGGTGCTGGTCGGGGAACGCCACTGCGGGGTTTCCTCCGCTGACGATCAAGGCGCGGACGCGACCCTCGCCGGGGGTGAGGATCTCGTCGGGAAGTGCATTGGTCGGCATCTCGCCGCCATAGCCGCGGAGGTCGCGGATGCGCGCCGGTGCGCCCGTGGCTGGCTCGCGGGCGGCCACCACCTGGGCGCGGCGCGGCATTTCCGGGTACAACAGCCAGCCGCTCTCGATCTGCTCACCTTCCCGGAGCACGCGTCCGCACAACACGTTGAGCACTCCAGCGAGGTGTTCGGTCAGGCTCGGCTTCGGAGCCATGTTCGGCCCGGTGCCGGTGCCAGCCGACCCGCGTGGACCGGCTGCGAACATGCGTGTGGCCGCAACGATGTCGTCTGCGTCGAGCTCGCAGCGGTCGGCGACGAGGTCGAGCGTGAACGGTTCGACGGCGGCGGCCAGCAGGTCGAGTTGATCGACCCAACGATCGCAGAATTCAGTGTCGATGAGCTCTTCGGCGAGCATCACGCGGATCATTCCGGCCAGCAGGGTCGGGTCCTCGCCCGGTCGGATCTGGAGGTGGATGTCGGCCTGCGTGGCCAACTCGGTCCGACGCGGGTCGACGACCACGAGCTTCATTCCGTCGGCCTTGCGGCGGCGCAACACGGTGAATGGGTTGGTGCCCTGGAGCCCGCCGGCGGGACCGAAGCTGGAGACCATCGGGTTGTAGCCGATCGCCAAGAGCACGTCGGCGTCGCGGAAGTTGTCGAATCCGGCTTCCCACGTGCCGAGCCGCAGTGGAGCCGTGACCTTGGCGGGCTGATCAATGGTGACCGACGTGTAGAACGAGCGCGACTTGATCGCCTTGTGAAAGGCGCGTGCGGCCGGCACCGCAACCGAGTTCTGGTAGCCACCGGTGCCGGTGTAGCTCGCGACGGCGCGCGGCCCGTACGCCTCGATGATCCGCCGGAGCTCGTTTCCGATCTCGTCGAGCGCAGCGACGCTGGCGGCCTCCTCGAACGTGCCGTCGGCGCGTCGTCGAAGGGCCGTACGCAGTCGATTCGGATCGGCCATTTGGTCGGGGAGCTGGCGACCCTTGATGCACGTGTACCCCTCGAACAGCGGGTCGTCGTCGATACCGCGCACGGCGACGACCCGGGTACCAACGATGTCGACCTCCATGGGACAGCTCGCATGGCACACGCGACAGAAGGTGGTGTCGGTGCGCGGCGCAGGAGCATCTCGATCTGTCGCGTGCGGCGCGGCGGTGGCCATCATCCCTGCCTCCTGGTTCGATGCGTCCGGGACTTTCCGTATGAGCATAAACTAAGTCAATGGCTTCCGACCGGGCCCGAGCACGATGACGATCCGTCCGTTTCGGTTCGGGCTGCAGAGCTACAACGCTTCTTCACCCGACGATTGGCGTGGACAGGCGCGACGCGCCGAGTCACACGGGTTCTCGACGTTCAGCGTCGCCGATCACGTGATCGGCCCGGGGCCGGCGCTGGCCGCCACGAACCATCCCGTGCAAGACGTCGCTGCCATCCCCGCGATGGCGGTCGCCGCCGAAGCCACCAGCTCGATTCGCATCGGCTCGCGAGTGTTCTGCTGCGATTACCGCCAACCCGTGATGTTCGCCAAGGAACTGGCCACCCTCGCGTTCTTCTCGGGCGGCCGCCTCGAGATCGGCCTCGGCGCTGGGTGGCTGGCCGGGGAGTACGACGCCATGGGCGTGCCATTCGAGTCGGCGGGAATACGGATCGATCGCCTGGAGGAGACCATCGCACTCATTCGGGCGCATATGGGCGAAGGCGAGATCGCGATCGACGGCGACCACGTCCACGCGGTCGGATTCGAAGGGGTACCCAAGGCGCCCGATGGTGTGCCGCCGGTGATGATCGGGGGAGGCTCGCCGCGGGTGTTGCGACTCGCCGGTCGGGAGGCCGACATCGTCAGCCTCAACTTCGACAACCGGTCCGGCGTGATCGGGGCCGAGGGCATGTGTTCGAGTACGGCCGAACTGACCGACGCGAAGATCGACTGGATCCGCGAGGGCGCCGGCGACCGCTTCGACAACCTCGACCTCGAGATCGGCGCGTACTTCACGATCGTCACCGATGATCGCGACGACATGTTGGCGAAGATGGCCCCGATGTTCGGGCTCGACGCCGAACAGTTCGGCGAGCACCCACACGCCCTCGTCGGCACGGTCGACTCGATCTGCGACGAGCTGATCGCACGTCGTGAGCGGTACGGGATCAACTACGTCACCTTCGGTGCGCCATCGCTCGATGCCGTCGCACCGATCGTGGAGCGGCTGGCCGGCTCATGACGACAGCTCGCACCAGTGCGCCGCCGCGCCTGGACCTCACACCACCAGGTCGTTCGACGTTCTAGAAAGGACCATGCCGATGGCTGCCGATCTCGACACCTTCAATCCATTCGACCCCAACACGCTGCAGTGCCCGTTCCCGCACTACGAGCAGATGCGCGACGAGCGCCCGGTGATGTTCATCGAGTCGCTCAACGTGTACCTGGTGACCCGCCATGATCTCGTTATCGGCATCTTGCGCAGTCCCGAGCGGTACTCGTCGCAGTTCGGCGGCACCGGCATGCCGATGCCCCGCGAGGAGCGCGAGGCGATCTCGGCCGTCTTCGCCGAGGGGTACCCGCGGGTGTCGACGATGCTCACCGCCGACATGCCCGAGCACACCCGGTTCCGCCGACTCGTGTCGAAGGCATTCACGCCGAAGGTCGTGGCGGCGCTGGAGCCCGAGATTCGATCGATCACCACGCGGCTGATCGACTCGTGGATCGACAAAGGGCACATCGAGTTCGTCACTGAGTTCGGAGTGCCGCTGCCCGTCGAGGTGATCGCCAAGGCGCTCAACGTGCCCGACTCGCGGCTTGCTGACTTCAAGCGGTGGTCCGACGACTCGATCGCGGGGATCGGCACCCAGATCTCCCTCGACGACCGGATCAAAGCCGAGCGCGGGGTCAATGAGTTCCAGCACTACTTCGCCGACCAGCTCGAGCGCCGCAAGACCGACCCGCAGGACGATCTCCTGACGGGTCTGGTGAACGCCCGCATCGACGAGGACGACGCCGACGTCGACGACAAGCGGCCGCTCGACATGCCCGAGATGTTGAGCATCGTCCAGCAACTGCTCGTCGCAGGCAACGAGACGACGACGAAGTTGCTCACCGAGCTGATGCGGTTGCTGGCCGAGAACCCCGAGGAGTGGAGCAAGCTCCGCGCCGATCCGGGCCGCGCGCCGGCGGTGGTCGAAGAGGGGCTGCGGCTGTCGACGCCGACACAAGGCATGTTCCGGATTTCCACCGAGGAACACGAGCTCGGGGGAGTTCAGATCCCGAAGGGCGCGCGCCTCGTGATCGTGTTCGCCTCGGCCAATCGCGACGCCCTGCTGTACGAGGACAGCGATGGGTTCTGCCCCGATCGCGAGAATCTGCGCCACCACCTCGCGTTCGGCAAGGGCATCCACTTCTGTCTCGGGGCGAACCTCTCGCGGCTCGAGAGCAAGGTGGCCATGGAAGAACTGTCGCGCCGGATCGAGTCGTTCACGCTGCCCGACACCAATGACTACAACTACTACCCGAGCTTCATTCTGCGGGGACTGACGAGCCTCGACGTCGACTTCGTCGCTGCGTCCGGAGCCTGACGTGGGAACACTCGACGGACGGATCGCAGTCGTCACCGGAGCGTCTCGAGGCATCGGGCGGGGCACCGCTATTGCCCTGGGCGAGCAAGGAGCGACGGTGTACGTCACCGGACGCACGACAGGCGCCGGCGAGCTGACGATCGACGCCACGGCTCGGCTCGTCGACGAGGCCGGTGGCGTCGGTATCGCAGTGCAGACCGACCACGGCGACGACGAACAAATTGCCGCGTTGTTCGATCGTGTGCGAACCGACCACGGTCGACTCGACCTGCTGGTGAACAACGTCTACAAGATCCCCGACCCGCCGGCCTGGGGCGGCGGGTTCTGGGAGCACCCGATCTCGATCTGGGACGACCAGGTGGGCATCGGATTGCGCAGTCACTACGTGGCCTCCTGGCATGCGGCTCCACTGCTCTTTGCGTCAGATGCCGATGCGTTCATTTGCAACGTGTCGTCGCCGGGTGGGCAGAGTTACCACTTCAGCTCGTCGTACGGCGCTGGCAAAGCTGGGCTGGATCGGTTGACCGCCGACATGGCGGTGGAGCTGAGGGAGAAGGGCGTCGCAGCGGTCGCGCTGTATCCGGGCACCGTGTCGACCGAGTTCATCATCGATGCCCTCGGCACGCCCGCCACCGAGATGGCCGAGGCGCAGACACCGCTCGCCGTCGGACGCACGATCGCTGCGCTCGCCGCAGCGATCGATCCGATGGAACGCTCCGGGACGATCCAATGGGTCGAGGACCTCGCTGAAGAGTTCGGCATCGTCGACGAGTACGACCGCCGGCCCGCTCCGTACCCACGCCGATTGCGGTAGTGCGCTCGGCGCCGTCGGGCCGTCGATGATGACGCGTCTCGCTCACGAGGCTGCCGCAGCTGGTCACCGGGTGGCGCTGCCGGATCTCACGTCGATCACCACGGCATCGCACCCGACCGACGAGTTCATCACACTGGCGGTCGAGACGGCGCGTGGCCTACCGGGACTGATCACGGTCATCGGGGAGCCGCCCCAAAGCGAGGCGGGCAGCGTGATCGGCGTCAGCGCGCCGAGCGGGAGAAGTGGGCGCCGCGGCCGGCGATGAGAGGGAGGTCGAGGAACGTCTGCACGCCGGGTTCGGCGTCGAGCAGGTACGGGATTGCGTTGATCGCGTGTGCACCGGTCGATCCGAGCACATTGCTGTTCCATCCGTGGTCGAGCGAGATGCGTGTCGGGATTGGTCACCATCACGCCGGCCAGCTCGAACTCAGGGCGGGCGACGATGTTGCGGATCGCCATCCGGCCGACGTTGCCGATGCCCCACTGGACGACCTTGATCGGCACGACTGCTCCCGTTCGCGGTACGTCAGTCGGCGTGGCCGGCGGCGATTGCCTCGTTGGTGAACTGCTGGAACTTGTGGGCGTCGAAGCCGACGACGAGCCGGGCGTCGGTCTCGATGATCACCCGGTGCGGCGAATCGAGAAACTTGCAGAAGGCCTGCCGATAGGTGTCGTCGGGCCGAGCGTCAGTTCCCGACAGGATCGAATAGAACCACTGCTTGAGGTCGTCCCAACCCTCGTCGCCGTTGGCGTGGATGGTGGAGTCGCCCTTGTAGGTGGCGGTCTTCCCACCACGGTTGATGACGATCGCCGACTGCGGCCGAGCCCGCAATGCGGGCACCCGCTTGCGGCGTTCGGCGCACGTCGTGAAGAACTTGCCCTCGTGGAACACGTACGCCACGACGACGCCGACCGGGTAACCATCCTTGGTCGTCCAGTTGAAGATGCACTCCCCGCCACCACCGACCAACTCCGAGAGCTCGTCGTCGGTGAGTTGCATGCCGGTGAGGTCTTCGTAGTCGACCTGCTCGTCGGTCATCGATCGCTCCGTTCGGTTCGCGGTCTCGATTGGTGCGCTCAGCCGGTGTAGAGCTTGCGCGCCGAGGGATAGTCGGCTTTGCCGGTCATCGTGCGCGGGACCTGCGCGACGATGGTGATCGACTTCGGAAGTTTGTAGGAGGCCAACCGTCCCTTGCTGGCGGTGACGAGGTCTTCGCCCGATGCGCTGGCACCGTCTTCGAGTGACGCGACTGCTGCGACGCGCTGGCCAAATCGTTCGTCGTCGACGCCGAACACGAGGCAGTCGAACACTGCCGGATGCTCCTTCAGAATCTCCTCGACCTCTTCGGGATACACCTTCTCGCCGCCGGTGTTGATGCATTGGCTGCTGCGGCCGAGCAGGTTGATCGTGCCGTCGGCGTCGACGGTCGCCAGGTCGCCGGGAAAGGAGTAGCGCTGGCCATCGATGGTGCGGAACGTGCGCGCCGACTTCTCCGGATCCTTGTAGTAGCCGACCGGCACGGTGCCGCCATTGGCCACCATGCCGATGTCGCCGGAGCCCGGAACGACCTCGACGTCGTTCTCGTCGAATACCTTGGTGGTCGGCTGCGCGGAGAACTTGGCGGTCTGCGCGGGGACGCCTTTCATCGTCATCGTCGTACCCATCGCGCCCTCGGTCGATCCCAAGGCATCGAGGATCACGGCTGACGGCATGAACTCGAGGAGCCCTTCCTTGATCTCGGTGGAGAACATCGCCCCCGACGACATGATCAACCCGAGCGAACTGAGGTCGGGCACGTCGTCGGTCTCGGCCAACTCTTCCAGGCGCCGCAGCATCGGTCGCCCGAACGCGTCGCCGACGATGATCAACAGGCGGACGCCGTTGCGTTCAATCGTCTTCAATACGTCGTCGGGGTCGAAGCTTCGGCTGGTCGACAACACGGCGGTCGCCCCGTACAGGTGTGGTGCCATCAGGCCGAGCCATACGCCGGTGCCGTGCATCAGTGGCGGACCAGACATCGACACCATCGGGTTGCCCTCTTCGACCAGGGCTGTTGCTGCTGCCGGAATGTCGGCGGGATCTTCGATGGCTTCGAGGCCGAGCAGCATCGGCATCGACAAGAGGAACTGCTCGCAGAAGTTGCCGATCTCGTACATCACCCCCTTGGGCATGCCGGTGGTGCCACCGGTATAGAGCATGTAGGTGTCGGTCGGGTCGCGTTCGATGCGCGGCGCCGGCTCGTGCGCGGCAACCACCTCTTCGTACTCGGGGAATCCGTCGCGGCGCTCGTCGTCGAGTACTTGAATTGCCAGCTTCAGCTTCGGGAGCCGGTCGCGAACGCGCTCGATGCGGTCGCTGAGGCTGGCGTGGAACACGATCGCCTCGGCGTCGGCGTTGTCCAGCAGGTACAACAACTCCTCGTCGAGGTAGCGGTAGTTGACGTTGACGGGAACCGCCCGGATCTTCAACGCCGCGAACTGCGTCTCGGCGTACTCGGGGCAGTTGTACATGAACATCCCGACCTTCGAATCGGGACCGAGACCTGCGTCGAGGAACGACTGGGCGAGCCGCGCCGACCGATCTTCGTAGTCCCGCCACGACACGTGGCGGTCGCCGTGGACAACCGCATCGTGGTCGGGGACCGCGTCGGCGATCGACTCCCAGATAGTGGCGAAGTGCGTCTCCATTGCCGGCAACGTAGTCCAGCTGAGACCTATTGGTGAACAGTCATTCAGAAATGGACAGTTGGTAGCTGTCGGACACCAACTGTCGGGTCAGCTGGGCATCTCGAAGCCGTCGATGATCACGGCCCGGCCGTTCGTCGTCGCACCATGGCGGATGCCGACCACTGCCTGGTACTCAGCGGAGTTGTACGCGGCTTCGGCGGCTTCGCGGGTCGGGTATTCGATCACGACGGTCTGGTGGCCGGGCTCACCTTCCGCTGCCGTCGAGTTCGGATCGAGGGCCAAGAGCTTGGCGCCGCCGGCGAGCAGCGGCGCCGCCTTGCCCTGGTAGTCGAGGTACGCGTCGGCGTCGGTGATGTCGTAGTTGGCAACCAGATACGCGGTCATGTGTAGGTCCCTTCGTTGGCTGGCTGTTGGCGGATCAGGACGGGCTGTCAGAGGAGTTGCCCCACGCATTGAGAAACGGCGAAGACAGGTCGGGCGGTCCGGCGTAGTGCATTACGAGGCGGCGGGCTGCGAACCGCCATCGGCCGTCGGCGTGGACGTAGCGGTCGTCGTAGTGGGCGAGGAGCATGCCGCGCCCGTCGTCGGCGCGTGCCCAATGCTCGATCACGTACCACCTGCCGCTGCCGGTGTGATCATCGAGTTGGTACGTGCCGTTCATCACGTTCTGCACGACGGCCGCAAACCCATCCATCGCGGCGTTCCACATGTCGACGATCGCTGCCCGGCCTGTGACCTCGGTGCCCCCGAGATCCCATGATGCCTCCGATGCCCAGGTATCGGCCCATGCGGCTTCATCGCGGTGCACCACGGCATCGGCGTAGCGGTGGACGAGATCCTCGATCGGCGGGCGCGTCACGACGACTCGATCACGATGGTGGTGTTGCCGAACATCTCCAAGCCCCCGACTTGCTGAACGTCCATTAGGTTACGCGTTGGGATGGCTCAAGCAGGAACGAAGCGTGAGTCCGACGCGTTGTGGCCGCAGGTGTGGCAGGTGGCCGGCCGTATCGACCAGGTACCCCGACCGGGCGACTACGTGACCTCGGCGATCGGTCGCGATTCGGTGGTTGCCGTGCGCAGCTCCGACGCCGAGGGGCGCGTGTTCGACAACGTGTGCCAATACCGCGGGAATCGCCTGCTGCACGACGAGTCGGGCTCGCTCGCGGGTGGCACGTTCCAATGTGCGTACCACGGCTGGCGACACATCGACGTTGGGTGTCTCGACTGGGTGTACGACGAAGTCGACTTCTCGCAAGGCAGCCCGTGCGGTGTACGCAACCTGGTCGAGATTGCGTCGGACACGTGGGGCGGCTTCATCTGGTTCAACATGGATCCGGATGTACGGCCGCTGCGAGAGCTATCACCTGCCCTTCGTCCACCCGCAAACGCTGTCGGCGATGAACGAGCATCACTCCGGATGCCAATTCGACATGTATCCGTTGGGCCACGCCTGGATGCTGATGCCCGGCGGGGCCCGGGCCCGCACTACGCAGGGCGTCCGGAGCGCCCCGCGGTGCGTTGCGCGCCGACCTCGAGTTCTGGGGTGTCGATCCCGAGCCCTACCGCAACGATCTCGTCGGCCTGCGTGCTACTCCGCACCCCACCGATCCGACCAAGAGCGTGTTCGACATGTGGTATCTCACGATGTTCCCGGAGGGCGACAACGAGTACTGGTCGAACTCGATGGGCGACCGGGTGTCGCGCGACCATGAGGTGGAACACGAGGTAGGCGTCGTCGGCGAGGTGTCGTGCGGTCCGGGCATCGACCGAGACGTTGCGATCTGGACCAGCCAACAACAGGGGCTGACGTCGCGCGGCTGCTGCGGCGACTGCATGCCCGACCAGGAGCGGCAGATCCGCTTCTTGCACGACACGATCGACCGGCTGCTGGCTCTCGGGTCGCTGCCGTGAGCGGTACTAGGTTCGCCGCCATGAGGGGATCGAAGGGGACATCGACTGTGTGGAGTGAGCACCGATGAGCGGCCGGCTCGACGGCGCGGTGGCCGTTGTCACCGGCGCGGCGAGCGGTATCGGCGAGGGCACCGCGCGCCGATTCGTCGAAGAAGGCGCACGCGTGGTCGTCGCCGATCTGCAAGAAGAGCCGGGCATCGCCCTCGCCGACGAGCTCGGCGACGTCGCCTTGTTCGTGCGTACTGACGTGACCAGCGAAGACGACGTCGCAGCTGCGGTCGACGCTGCGGTCGAGGAGTTTGGCCGGCTCGACGTGATGTTCAACAACGCCGGTGTCGTCGGCGTCGTCGGACCGATCGCCGAGACCACCGCCGAGGCGTGGGACCACACGGTGGCGATCTTGCTGCGCGGTGTGTTCCTCGGTACCAAACACGCCGCACGCGTGATGGTGCCGCACGGCTCCGGAGTGATCATCTCGACCGCCAGCACGGCCGGTGTCGTCGGCGGTCTCGGTCCGCATGCGTACACAGCGGCCAAACATGGGGTGATCGGGTTGACCAAGTCGGTGGCCAACGAGCTTGCGCCGCACGGCATACGCGTGAACGCGATCGCTCCCGGCAACACGGCGACTGCCATGACGGCATCGGTGTTCTCCAGCGACCTCGACGTGGAGGCGACGGCGAAGGGCATCGCCCGCATGTCGCCTCTGGGCTACGCGGGATTCCCCGCCGACATCGCCGCCGCTGCGGTGTATCTGGCGAGCGACGACGGTCGTTATGTGTCGGGACACACGCTGGTGGTCGACGCCGGCCAGACGAGCTCGGGCATGTCGCTCAGTCCGATGCACGTCGGCGAGAACCGCCAGATCCACGAGGCCGGTCGCGTCACCTGATGTCGTCGGACGCAGACCTCCAGCGGATCGTCGATGAGCAGGCGATCATCGACGTCGCCATTCGCTATTGCTGGGCCCTCGATACCCGCAACTGGGGCGAGCTGCACACCGTGTTCGTCGACGATGCCACCGCGACGCTCGGCGAGGCTCGTGATCTCGTCGGCATCGACGCCATTGCGGCACGGTGCCGCGAAGCGCTCGAGCCGCTCGACGCCAGCCAGCACATGGTCTCGACGCACCAGGTCGCCATCGACGGAGACGTGGCCACGCACCGGTGCTACATACACGCCCAACACCATCGGCGGGGCCTACGTGAGGGCAAGAACTATGTGGTCGGAGGGCGCTACGACGACCGTCTCGTGCGCACCCCCGAAGGATGGCGCATCGCCGAGCGCACGTTGACCGTGATGTGGACCGATGGCAACCGCAGGGTGCTGGTGGCGTAGCTGCTCGGGGTACGCGTTGATATTCCGAAACATCGTTCAGTAACGTCGGCTCATGCCGCCGCCCGCCGTCACGACCACCGCCGGCCCGCCGCAGGTCGACCCCGACATCAGTGTCGACGACTTCCTCGCCGACGCCGAAACGTGGCTCGATGACCATGCAGTCCGTCGTCCCGACCGCGTCGTCGAGCAGCAGTGGGGGGAGGGCGACTTCGACGTTGCGGTGTTCCACGACCTGTCGTTCGATGCCGAGCGCGTCATGCTCGCCGACATCGTCGGTTGGCTGCAGGCCAAAGCCGAGCGGGGATACCACGCTGTGTCGTGGCCGGTCGAGCACGGTGGACTCGGACTGAGCAGGCGCCACGCCCGGGCCTACGGTCGCCTCGAACGGCAATACGAGTCGCACGGCCGCCACGAGCTGATCGGTGTGACCACCAATCTGATCTCCAACACGGTGCGCGTGTTCGGCACCGACGAGCAGCAGACGCAGTTCATCGGCCCGCTGCTGCGCGGCGATCTGCTCGCCTGTCAGCTGTTCAGTGAGCCGGGTGCTGGTTCCGACCTGGCCGGTCTGGCGTGTCGCGCCGTGCGTGACGGCGACGAGTGGGTGATCAACGGGCAGAAGGTGTGGAGCTCCGGCGCACAGTTCAGTCAGTTCGGTGAGTTGATCGCGCGGACCGATGCCGACGAGGTGAAGCACAAAGGTCTGACTGCGTTCATGCTCCCGATGGATGCCGACGGCGTCGAGGTGCGCCCCATTCGTCAGATGAGTGGCGGGTCATCGTTCTGCGAGGTGTTCTTCAGTGACGTGCGGGTATCCGACGAGCTGCGCCTCGGCCCGGTGGGTGAGGGCTGGAAGGTGGCGCTCACCACGCTCGGCTTCGAGCGCGACCACTCCGACTCGGGCGCCGACGGTGGCGGTGGTTCGGGTGGGTCGTTCAAGCAGTTGCTCGGCACTGCGGTGCACGCCGGTGTCACCGCCGACCCGCTCGTCCGCGACCGTCTCACCGAGATGTACATCCGCCATCGCGTCGAGTCGCTGACCAATCGGCGCGCCGCCGACCTGGCCCGTTCCGGCACACCAGGTCCGGAGGGTTCGCTCGGCAAGATCATGTGGACCGAGAACATGCGCGCCATGTCCGACGTGGTGTCGAGCGTGCTCGGTCCGAAGCTGATCGCCGACACGGGGGAGTGGGGCACCTTCGAGTGGGGCGAGCACGTGTTGGGTGCTCCCGGATACCGGATTGCGGGTGGGTCCGACGAGGTGCAGCGCAACATCATCGGCGAGCGCGTCCTCGGGCTCCCCAAAGAGCCGCGCACAGACGCCGGCCCCTGGAAAGACGTCCCCCGCTGATCTTGTAACGAGCGTTACAGCGAGTCGTCGAGTTCGTCGCTACCCATGTAGCTGGCGAGCAGCAGCTCTTTGTTCTGCTTGAGCTCAGCGGCGCTGCCCTGCATGACGAGCTGTCCTCGGTTCATCACATAGGCCCGGTCGGCGACCTCCAGCGCCATGTGTACGTGTTGCTCGACGAGCAGCACGCCGGCGCCGGTCGTGGCGGCGATGTCGCGCACGATGGGCAGCAATCGTTCGACGATGATCGGCGCCAGCCCGAGGCTCATCTCGTCGACGAGGAGCATCTTTGGTCGCGAGGCGAGTGCTCGCGCCATCGCCAACATCTGTTGTTCGCCACCCGACAGCAGTCCGGCGCGCCGGCCGAGGAGCGGCTTGAGCGCAGGGAGGAGGTCGAGGGCATCGTCGAGGGCGGCCTTCTGGTTGCCACCGTTGCTGCGCAGGCCGAGCTTGAGGTTCTCTTCGACGGTCAATTGAAAGAACAGCGAGCGGTCCTCGGCGACGTGGGCCAAACCGCGCCGGGCGTTCTCGTATGGCGAGCGCGTGTCGACATCGGCGCCGAGCAGCCAGACCGTGCCGCCGAGTGGTTTGAGCATCCCGGAAATCGACAGCAGGGTGGTGGTCTTGCCGGCGCCGTTCGGGCCGAGGAGGGCCACGACCTCACCTGGGAGCACATGCAGATCGAGCTCGCGCACCACTGCGACGCCGCCATACCCCGCCGACAATCCGTCGACGCTGATCCCGTCGGTGGCGGCGGTGACGCCATCGACAGATGTGTGCGCCGCAGTCATCGGTTCGCCTCGTCAGCGCCGTGCGCCTCCTTGGCGCCGGTCTCTTGGAGTTCGGTCGCCTGCTCGCCGAGGTAGGCCTGAATGACGGCCGGGTGGACTCGAATCTCGTCGGGTGTTCCCGCAGCGATGATCTTGCCGAAGTCGAGGACATAGATGTAGTCGCACACGTTGAGTACGAGACCCATGTCGTGGTCGATCAAGAACACGGTGATGTCGTGGTCGAGGAACGACCGCAGGCGGCCGCCGAGCACATGGCTTTCGGTCGTGTCGAGTCCCGCCGCCGGCTCGTCGAGCAACACCAGCTGCGGTTGCGCAGCGAGCGCACGAGCGACGCCGACCAGCTTGCGCTGGCCGTGGGAGAGATCGCTGGGATGTGCCGTTCGGAATTCCGTGAGATCGAGCACATCCAACGCCCACGCCACCTGATCGTCGACGCCGGTGGCGCGGCTCGGCGCAACGAAGTCGTAGAGGAAGCTGTACCACTCGGGGCGGTGGGCGGCGACCAGCAGGTTGTCTTCGACCGTGAGGTCGTCGAACAGCTCGAGCGACTGAAAGGTGCGCGACAGGCCGGCGCGGGCGCGTTTGTGTGGCCGCATCTCGAGCAGGTCCTTGCCTTCGAACAAGGCGACGCCGGTCGAGGTCGGCACGAAGCCGGTCAGCGCGTCGATGAAGGTGGTCTTCCCGGCTCCGTTGGGTCCGATCAGCCCGACGAACGAGCCGCGCTCGACTTGGATGTTGATGTGGTTGTTGGCGTTGAGGCCACCGAAGGTGACCGTGAGATCACGGGTTTCCAGCAGCGGCATCGGTGTGTTCCTCGACTCGTCGTAGTCGGCGAGAGGACCTGTGGTGAACGACGCTCTGTTGGCGGGCGTTGGCGTGTGGGTGCACAGCGGTCTCGCAGTCAGATCTTGCGATCGCTGTCTTCCCAGTACAGGGCGCGCAGTTTGCGTTTTTGGATCTTGCCTGTTCCGGTTCGCGGCAATGCATCGACGAAATCGAACGAACGCGGGCACTTGTAGCCGGCGAGTTCCTGTCGGCAAAACGCCGCCAACGTTCCCCGGAGGTCGTCGTCGGGGGTCACGCCGTCGTTGGCCACCACCACCGCTTTCACCTCTTCACCGAACTCTTCGTTGGGCACGCCGATCGCGGCCACGTCGGCAACGTCGGGATGACCGCCGAGTACGCTCTCGATCTCGGCCGGGTAGATGTTGACACCGCCGGAGATGATCATGTCGATCTTGCGGTCGCTGAGCCACAGGTAGCCGTCTTCGTCGAGATAGCCGATGTCGCCGGTGGTGAACACGCCGGGCTCGAGGTGCGCCTCGGCGGTCTTCTCGGGGGCGTTGTGGTACTCGAAGTCCATGCCCATCTTGTTGCGGAAGTAGAGGGTGCCTTCCTCGTTGGGGCCGAGTTGGTTGCCCTGGTCGTCGACGACCATCACCTCGACGTTGTCCATCGGCGGCCCGACGCTGCCACCCTTCGCCAACCACTGGTCGGAATCGATGATGGTGATCACCGAACCCTCGGTCGACCCGTAGTACTCGGTGACCTTCGGGCCCCACCACTCGATCAGCGAACGTTTGACCACCGGCGGACACGGCGCCGCGCCGTGCAGCACGAGTTCGAGCGACGATCCGTCGAACTCCGCCTTCTTGTCGTCCGGCAGGTCGATCAGCCGCTTCATCTGAGTCGGAACGAGGTGCACGTTGGTGGCCTTGTGGGTGTCGATCAGTTCGAGGAGGCCGGCGCTGTCGTACTTGTGCTGCATCACGGTGGCCGAGCCCGCCATCATCGGCAGGAACGAGAACGCCCATTGCGCCGAGTGGTACACCGGCCCGCACAGCGCAGTCACGCCGGGCACGGTCATCATCTGGGAGAAACCGGCGCCGATCAGGTGCCACACCTCAGGTGTGGTGCCGGCCTCCATCGACGACAACGAGCTGCGTACGCCTTTCGGATTCCCGGTCGTGCCCGAGGTGTAGAACATCGGCCCGCCGAACGACTGATCATCCGGCTCGTCGGCACCGCCCGACGCCAGGAACTCCTCGTAGTTGCGAAACCGGTCGTCCGCAGGTGCACCGGCCACCACGGCGAGCTGGACGTCTCCTGTGCGCTCGTCGTCGAGCGCGCGGGCGACCTCGTCGATGAACCGATGGTCGACGACGACGGCTTTCGACCCGGAGTCGGCGAGGATGTGGGCGATCTCGGGTCCGACAAGATGCCAGTTGACCGGTACAAAGGTGATGCCCGCGTTGGAGCACGCCAAGGCGGTCTCGAACCATTCGTTGCGGTTGCCGCTGACGATCGAGATCGTGTCACCGGCGCCGATGCCTGCGGCGCGAAACGCGTTGATCAGTCGGTTGACGCGTTCGTCGAGTTCGGCCCACGTCTCGGACTTCTCGTCGTCGACCAGCGCTATCTCGTCGCCGCGCTCGGCTGCGAACCCCTTTGTGAGTACCGCCATCTCGTCCCCCTTGACGTGTGGTGCGGTGCGACGAACTGTGCATTCGCCGACGGAGGCCATCGTAGTCGCGCCGCGTGTGGCTTTCTTAATGCTCGTTCACCTACGATCCCGCCGTGCCGGTCGCACGTAGTGACCGACGGCATGGCTGGAGGGGCCCATGAGATTCGGACTTGCCTTTGCGAGCAGTATCGCCACCGAACACGACGACGCGTTGGAGATCTGTCGCCGTGCGGAAGCAGCGGGATTCGAGTCGTTGTGGGGCGGCGAGCACGTGATCTTGCCGTCGACCATCGAGTCGAAGTACCCGTACACCGCCGACGGCAAGATCCCCGCCGAACCCGACACGTCGATCCCTGATCCGCTCATCTGGCTGGCGTTTGCCGCAGCTGCCGCTCCGACGATGCGGCTCGGCACGTGCATCCTGATCGTGCCGCAGCGCAACCCATTGGTGTTGGCCAAGGAGTTGGCCACGCTCGATCGCCTTTCGGGTGGCCGCGTGGAGCTGGGGCTCGGTGTCGGCTGGCTCCGTGAGGAGTTCGATGCTCTCGGCGTGCCGTGGGAACGGCGAGGCAAGCGCAACGACGAATACATCGAGGCGATGCGCACCCTGTGGGCCGGGCCGCACGCCGAGTTCCATGGCGACTTCGTCGACTTCGACCCCGTCACCTGTAGCCCGCGCCCGATCCAGGAGCGCATCCCGATCCTGGTCGGGGGCGACAGCGAGGCAGCGATCAATCGGGCGGTGCGACTGGCCGACGGCTACTTCCCAGGCGAGGGCGACGCCGAACAGCTCGCAACGTTGCTCGGAAGGCTGCGAACGGCGGCAGAAGACGCTGGCCGGGATCCCGACAGCATCGAGATCAATGCGATGTTCAGCAATCACATCGCCGACCCGCAAGCGGGTGTGGAGAAATTGCGAGAGTTGGGCGTCGGGCGGGCGATGGTGCCGGCGTTCTTCTTCGCCGGTCCGGGCGGGCTCGATCGGCTCGACGCCTTCGCCGAGCAGGCCATCGGCTCGGCCGTCTGACGGTCGCTGAGCAACAACTCGACAGGGAGTGAACATGATGGAAGCGTTCGACTTGACGGGACGGGTCGCCGTGGTCACCGGTGGCGGCCAGGGGATCGGTGAGGGGATCGCCAAGAACTTTGCCGAGGCCGGTGCGGCAGTGGTCGTCGGAGCGCGCAGCGTCGACCGGATCGAGCGGGTGGCGCGTGAGATCGTCGCGTCGGGTGGGCAGGCGATCGCCGTGCCGACCGACGTGACCGATCGGGCGGCGTTGGTCGCGCTCGCCGATGCGGCGACGAAGGAGTTCGGTGATCTCCATGTGTGGGTCAACAATGCTGGCGGCTCGCCGGTGCAGTCGCCCCTCGCCGATCTTTCCGACGACGACTGGGATACATGCCTCGCCCTCAACCTCACCGCAGTGTGGAAGGCGTCGATGATCGCCGCCGAGCGCATGACCGATGGGAGCGTGATCATCAACATCTCGTCGCCCGCAGGCGACCGTGGAGTGCCCGGAAGTGGGCACTACGCCGCGGCGAAGGCCGGGGTCAACTCGCTGACCAAGACGTTGTCGCTCGAGTTGGCGCCGGCGATCCGGGTCAACGGCATCTCGCCCGGGTTCGTGCCGACAGAGGTGATGATGACCGCGCTCAGCACCGACGAGGAGGCGCTGGAGAAGATGGCCCAGAAGCGGATCCCACTCCGCCGCCTCGGGACGCCGAACGACATGGGGTCGACAGCGGTGTATCTGGCCAGCGACGCCGGGAGCTGGATGACCGGCCAGACGCTCATCGTCGCCGGCGGTCTCTAGGTCACCGCTGCGGCGGTCACCCGGGAAGTGGCACCCACGGGTCGTGGTCGCCGGGCACGGTGGGGAACCGCTGGTCGGTCCAGTCGAGCTTCGCGTGTTCGATGCGGTCGCGGTCGCTGTGCACGAAGTTCCACCAGATAAACCGTTTGCCCACAGGCTCGCCCCCGAGCAGCATCGCTCGTCCACGGCCGGCGAGCTGGGGGGTGGCGCCCGCTTCTAGTACAGCGAGTTGACCGGGCGACAGCGCAGTCCCGCCGAGTGTGAGATCGCCCTCGAGCGCGAGCACGGCGCGCTCGGGGTGTTCTGCGTCGATCGTCAGCGGATGCTCGGGTTCCACCCGTAGCTCGGCGAGGACGAGCGGGGATGACGCGGTCACGGGTGAGGTGTTTCCCCATGACGACCCGGCGACCACACGGACGCGACCCTCGAACAGCGGCTCGATCGCGTCAGCCGGAGTGTGTTCGAACGTCGCTGTGGTGTCCTCGGCATCGTTGGGCAACGCGACCCAGGTCTGTAGCCCGAACATCTCGCGATCGCGGCTGCGGTCCTCGTCCGGGCTGCGTTCGGTGTGGGTGACTCCGGCGCCCGCAGTCATCCAGTTGACGGCGCCGGGTTCGATTGTCGACACAGCTCCGGTCGAGTCGCGATGCACCATCCGGCCGGCGAGGAGGTAACTCAGCGTTGACAGCCCGATGTGCGGATGGGCGTCGACGTCCGTACCCGTTCCCGCACGCATCGTCTCGGGTCCGATGAGGTCGGCGAAGATGAACGGGCCGACCATTTGCCGCTGTCGGAACGGTAGGACCCGTTGCACGGTGCCGCTCCCGACCTGCGCCGTACGCGGGTCGATGATCATCTCGATGGCGGTCATGCCTCCAGGAATAGCCGACAACAGGCGGTGATTGTCGAGCGCCTGTCGTCGATGCAGGACAGCGATGAGCGATGGGGGCCGCCCGGTAGCATCGAGCGGTCCGTTCGGGCGCATAGCTCAGTTGGCTAGAGCGCTTCCCTTACAAGGAAGATGTCGGGGGTTCGAGTCCCTCTGCGCCCACCAAGTAGTCGACTCCTGCAAAGGCCAAGGTTCGTTCGTTTCCGAGGAGCGCCGCAGCTCGCATCGTTTCTTCGATATAGCGCACCTCTCGTTGAACCCGAGCCTCGACGCGATCGAGTGCTGCGGTGACGTTTGCTTCGATTTGCTCCTTCGTCACCTCGGGTGCGCTCAGTTGCTTTCGAGCGTTCGCTCGCTCCCTCGTGATGCGGTCCTGCTCTTCTCGGAGCTGGTCCACGCTGATCGCGTCGGCGTAGTGCGCCTGAAGCATCTTCTTCCGTTCTCGGAGCAGTTGTTCGATCCGTCGTTGCGCTCGGCCTCTCCCGCTTCGCACTCGACGCCGGGTACGTTGAACACCTCCTCGACTCCGCAACACTGCTGCGGGCCGGTCGCTGAGCTGAGGTTGGCTGACCGTTGTTGTTCCCGCGGCCGCTGATTCAGGGGCTCTGTTTGGGCAGGTCACTGCCCCAGGCTTCCTTACGTTCGAGGTGGGCCGTTGCGGGCGAGTTCGCGGAACCGGGCCGAGACAGGGCGGGCTCGTCGGTCGGTGTCGAACAGTCCGACTTCGGTGACTGCTCCGGTCGGTTCGATCAGAGCTGTTTGCCAGTCGAACTGGTCGCCCCGGCTGTACCAGCACAAGCCGCGAGCCGGTCGCCCGTCGAGCCGCAGTCGGCCCAGTGCCTGCGCGAACTCGTCGAGCCACAGAATCTGTTGGTCGATCGGCAGCGACAAGTTCGACGTCTCGGCGATCCAGAACGGCTGGTCGTACCGGTCGTTCCAACGCTCGATCTCGGCGGTGGCCAGGCTGATCAGCTCCGATGGTGTCCAGTCGGGACGTTCGCCACCGACTGGGGTGACAGAGATCGGGTAGATGTCGAGGCCGGCGACGAGTCGATCTGTGGGCGCAAGCGCGCGGATGCGCGCCAGCTGCGCGGGCTCGACGCGGTCGAAGTAGCCCGGCACGCCTGGTTCGAGACCGAAGTGGAGATCCCAGACGAGCCACCCCAATGCCCGCTGACGTTGCACCTCCGCTCTCACCGTTGGTGAGTTCTCGATGGCGACGGGCACGTCGAATCCTTCCGAACCGATCCACCATCCGTTGCGGTCGGCGCGAATGAGGGCGATGGCTTCGAGGTTTGCCTGCACCACGTTGGCCAGCGCTTGGGCGTGGTCCTCGGCCGAGGCGACCATGTCGTTCCACACCCCGAAGCGAGCCGACAGTCGTGCGGTGATGCCGGGCTCGTTGACCGGCGTGAACCATCTTGGAGAGCGGTACCGCTCGAGGAATGCAGCGACGTACTGGGTGAACCCATCGACCCAGTTGCACTCGACGAAGCCGGCGTAGTGGTCGGGTAGCCCGAAGTGCAGGAACTCCAGGATCGGCTCGAGCCCTGCGTCCTCACAGGCGGCCAGCGCTCGGTCCCATCCCGACCAGTCATAGACCCCAGGTTCCGGTTCGGCGAGCCGCCACGGCGACCCGTACCGCACGACCTTCACGCCGAGGTCGGCGATCGCAGCCAGGTCATCTTCCACATGGCGGTCGTGCCCGGACGCGGCGAACTGGTCTTGGCGGTATCGCTCGCCGCGTCGCATCACGATCGGGTCGGATCCTTCTTCTCCGATCGACCAGACGAAGTCTGGAAACGCTGAATCGTCGGCCACGGACGAAGACTAGGTCGACGTGTCGAACTCGAGGGTCGTTGAGGGGGTGGTCGTCACGAAACAGCCATCGAACGGCAGCGACGACTCGCGGGTGAGTCGGTCGATCTCGTGGGTCTTTTCGTCCTGGACCATCGCATGTGCCTGCACGGAGGCCATCTGGATGATGGTGTTGCGCTGCACCGCTGCGAGCGCCTGGCTCGTGCGCCGGTCGGCAGCTGCCAGGGTTGCCGGGCTTGCTCCGACGGTCGGTGTGAGTTCATCGTGGTGGTTGACGGGGGTGATGTTGGACACGGCCTCCTTTCGTCGAGTCCTGCGTCGAGGCTTGCCCGACGCAGGGTCTGCGTGTCGCAAGGAGTTGGTCGCCGTCGACCGACATCGGCTCGTTGATCTCGACGTTCGCCGACTGGCAGACGTCGGCCGAGGCCGCGTGTAGCGGCTGGTGATGTCGCGGGCACCGGATCGCTCGAGCGCTGGTGACCGACTCGGCCACTCGTTCGGAAATGAGAGGCCCGCCTCGGACAACCAGGTTCGTGGCGACGCACCGGCCGTGCGCGCACTCACTTGGGGACCACACCCGGTCCACACCGGACGCACCGCTCAGTTGGCCACGACGAGGAATATCTCGATGTCGGCCGTTCCGGCTCGGCCGGTGAGCGCCGCACCGACGGTGTCGCTGATCGCGATCTGCGTGTCGTCGAGCGCCATCCGCGCCTGCACGGCGTCTAGGACGGCGGCTGGCAGTCGGTGCAGACCACGTCGTCGATCGGCTCGCCGGCGATGAAATCGGTCAGCCAATCGACGAAGCGGACCCCTTCGACCTCGGTGTCGTAGAAGTATCCGGCACCCATGATCGTGTGGTCCGTGCCGGGAGCCACGTACACGGGGAGGTCGATGCCGGCGTCCTCGGTGAGGTCCTCGTTGATGTCCAACACTGCCTTCACCGACGAGTCCTCGAGTCCGGCGAGGGCGCTGAACGAGGCCTGCACGCCGTCGTATGCGTGATCGAAGCGGGCCCAGCGGATCTGGGGGAACTCGTTGCCGGCGTAGCGGTAGAAGTCGGGGATCCCGAACTCAGCTGCGGTGACCCCCTCGGTCGTCGACCACGCGGGAACCGCTCCGTCCGTGCCCCAGAGACCGCCGATCGAAGCGTTCAAGAACGGCGTGCTCGGGTAGCCACCGGAAGCGTCGGGGAGGCCCATGACGTCTGCCTCCGGCATTGCGTCCGCCACGAGCCCGGCGAAGAGCGGGACCGGCACGCCGCCGGCACTCGATCCGGTCACGAGCACCTGCTCGGCAGAGCCGTAGTTGTTGACGACTTCCTCGAACCCCTTCGTGGCGTTGAGGTAGCCGGTGTGGTTGATCACGACACCGTCGCCGTAGTCGACTCCGGCGCGAGTGCCGATGTGCACGTCGCCGGTGCAGTACGGCATGAACACCATCGTCCAGTCCCTCACCGGGTTGTCCGGGTTGTCGAGGTCGAAAACGCCGGCATCGGCGCTGTTGGGATCATCGTCGGCCTCGACTGAGTAGGTCGGCGCCCCGTTCGGATCACACGTTTCTGCCGTGAAGCACGCTCCACCACCGTCGAAGAACAGCATGACTTTTTCCGGGTCGCCTTCGCGTACCCAATAGCTGTACTCGGACCCGTCGGAGCACTCGCAGTCCTCGGCGATGACTTGCCGCCATGGCAGCGACGCCGGGGACACCGTGGTGCTCGTCGTTGCTTCGCTCGTGCTCGTCGGCGCGTCGGTTGTGCTGGCGGCGACCTCGCTCGTCGTCGTCGGTGTGGTGGTCGTCTCGGTGACGGTGGCCGACGGGTCGGTCGCAGTCGAATCGACCGCCGTGTCCTCGTCGCCACCACTGCCGCCACAGGCCGCGGCGAAGATTGCGAGTGCGGCGATTGCAGCCGTCAGCTTGTTCTTCATGATCCTCCTACCAGCCCGTTGAACCGTATCGAGGTGTTGGCGATGCGAAGAAAACGCCTGGTGGTCGGGTCGTGTCACGCATCCGCGCCGGGCCCCGACGATTGGTGCGCACCGACGCGCGTCGTGCCTCGATGGTTCGGACGCGGTCGGCCGACACAGCGATGCTGCGCACGTACCGACGCAGTCTGCGCACTCGGCCGGGAGACAGCGATGATCGATTTTCGGTGCCGACGACGCGGTCGGGCCGAAATCGGCCAGCACCCCGCACGTCGCCGACCCGTTCCTCGGTCGCACCGGTGCGTTCAGCAGTCGTCATAGACGGGTCCCGAACGCCTCCATCGCCTCAGTCGTTCGCGACGGCAGACGCGACGATCTGCGCGAGCCGCTCGGGCGCATCCTCTTGAAAGAAGTGGTGCGCACTCTCGATGGTGACGCGTCGGTGTGGTCGGACTTTTCGGTCGGCTTGTCCGACTTTCCGAACCCGACGAGGTCCGGAGCGATCACCCGACAACCAGCCGAGACCAACGGGGGGGATCATCTTGAGGTACGGGTAACTCCAACTCGGTTCACCGTGCAACGCGAGCACGACCGGTCCATCAACGGGACCTTCGTCGAGGTAGTGGACGCGCAGCGTTCCACCCTCGGTGTCGTCGATGTCGACATAGTTCGGCGCGAACGGATAACCGTCGAGGTCGTGGAATCGTTCGTCGGGGGTGCGGAGTGACTGTATGTGTGGTTCCTGTTCAGTTCCGGATGGACGGACTCATCGATCGAGGACACGAGGATCGGCTGCCGGCTTCCTGGTGAGGGTGCTCGCGGTGATTGCCATGTGAACGCCTCGGTTGCTCGGTTCGGAATCGGCGGCAGCGACGCCTCGGCGATCTCGAAGCGACGTCGACTGGTGCACTGTCGAGGGCTGCGAGCTCCGCATCCAGTTCGAGACCACAGCGTTCCAACACTTCCATGCGGACAAAACGCCATTGCACGCGTTCAAACTGTCATACACGTTCACACACCCAGGCCGGTCATGTCGGGATCGGACACCACGTGGCGCCCTCGCGCCAACGGGGGCGGGCTCCGACGACCGCCGGGCGGGGTCTCATCGGGCCACTCGTGATCCCACGCTTCGGCGTGAGGACCGACAGCGGGCCAGAACTACAGTGCCGAACGTCGAGCCGTCCGGGTCGGCCGGCGACGAAGGGAGGGCGCGCCGTGTGCTCACGGATCACCTACGAGACCGGGACCGGGACGTTCATTTCCGGGCGCGGAATGGACTGGAACGACACGACTGCGGCGACGGCGCTGTGGGTGTTTCCGGCAGGTATGCGGCGAACGGGGGGCGCAGGGAACGACCCGGTCGAGTGGACATCGGCCTACGGGTCGGTGGTTGCGTCGTTCTACGGCTCGGCATCGGCCGACGGAATCAACGAGCACGGGCTCGTCAGCAACGTGCTGTACCTGGCCGAGGCCAGCTATGGACCCGACGAGCCCGACAAGCCGACGCTGTCGATCGGTGCGTGGGCGCAGTACTACCTGGACACCTTCGCATCGGTCGCAGACGCGGTGGAGGAGACGCGGCGCGACCCGTTCTCGATCGTGGCGCCGACGCTCCCGAACGGACAGGAGGCGAGCGTCCACATGGCACTGGCCGACGCCTCGGGTGATTGTGCCGTCATCGAGTACCTCGACGGCCAGCCCGTGATCCACCACGGTGCCGACCATCGAGTGATGACGAACTCGCCGGTCTACGACCAGCAGCTGGCACTGAACGCCTATTGGGAACTCATCGGCGGCAACAACATGTTGCCCGGCACGATCCGCGCGGCGGATCGCTTCGTTCGGCTGAGCTACAACCTCGAGAGGTCACCGAAATTCGAGGACCGCGAGATGGCGGTCGCTGCGGTGTTCTCCCAAATTCGGGCGATGGGCGTTCCCCTGGGGATGGAAGATCCTGACCACCCGAACATTTCGCCCACCCTGTGGCGGACCATCGCCGACCACGACGCCAGGCGGTACTTCTTCGAGTCGACCATCCGACCATCGGTGTACTGGGTGGACCTCGACGAAGTCGATCTCGCCGTGGGTGCGCAGGTCATGACCCTCGACGTGCTGCGACCCGGCCTCTCCGGGGAGATCTCGACCCAGTTCGAGCCTGCCGAACCGTTCGCGTTCATGGGCAGCTGACGTCCTCAGCGCCTCCGTCACCCGTCGACGAGGCGTCAGATTCGGTGGATGTCGCGTCGACTGAACCCGACGAAGCCGATCACGACCAGGACGACACCGATGGAAGCGACGACGCAGAGGCCGGTCCAGTTCGGGTCGGATGCCGCAACGCTCGGGACGTGGTACAGCGGGCTGATGCCCAGGGCCCAGCCGGGGAACTTGAGGGTCGGGCCCAAGATGGTGATACCGAAGGTGGCGAAGATTCCGGCCCAGGAGACGAGCCGCAGCTTCGGAACCGCCCCGACCGCCGCGAGCGCGAGTGCAACGAGGGTCCACGCTGCGGGAATCGTGGCGATCGCCTGCCGGAACACGTCACCGACCGACACCGTGTCGTCGAGCCTCGCCGCGACCAACCCCAGGCATGTACCCGAGACCACGAGTGCAAGTGCGGATCCGACCAGTGCAACGGCGACGTTGGTGGCGAAATAGACCGGTCGTCGGAGCGAACCGGCCAGCAATGGTTCCACCCGGTACTCGAACTCCTCGGTGCGGATCCGCAAGGTCACCTGCACGCCCAACACGGCGGCCAAGATGCCGATCATCTGCAGAATGGTCGTCAAGAAGGCGAGTGTGAGACCGGCCTCGTCGGTGCCGCCGGAGGAGACGAAGTCGGCCATCGCCGGGTTGTTGGCGGCGATGTCGTCGATCGAGGTCGACAGACTCCCGAAGATGAGTCCGAGGACGGCGAGCGCGATCAGCCACGAGATCAGCGCACCTCGATGAAGCCGAAGGGCGAGGCCCCAGACGTTCCCGACGATCCCGGCGTGTGCTGCGCCCGGCCGCGACGCAATGATGCCACCACCGAA
>JABSQH010000060.1 GCA_013213745.1 Ilumatobacteraceae bacterium
TTATTAATTTCTATAAGAGCTCCATCGTCTGATATACTTGAATCACCAATAGTATTTGCAGCTGTAAATTTAGGAATAGCATTGATAGTTCCTGTACCACCAATACCACCTGCACCACCAGCTGTTTCTATTATTTTACCAGTAGCATCAACTTCTAAGTTAAATGTAGGTATACCAGTTATAACACCTGATCCATAATCATCAAGCGTAACTTCACCACCAGCAAGAAAGTTTCCAAGACCTGTTCTATTTATATTTACATCACCACTAGCTTCTAATTCTATTTCAGCACCACCGGACGCTCCTCTTGATATTAAAAATCTTGAACCTTGAACAGCACCATTGTAATACATTCTAACTATACCTGAAGGTAAACCAGATGGATTAATAAACGATATACCATCATTTGGTGTAGTTGCATTATTTATATTTAATCTATAAGGTACATTTATTTCAGAACCCGTATCTTCAATACTAGAATCTCCTATTACACGACCAGGTCCATTAGTCCATTTAGTTATTTTATTAGTTGTACCACCACCTGTTACTGGATTTGCTGGTACAACTGCACCAAGATATTGTCTTAAGTTACTTATGGTTAAAGATTTTGTAGGATTACCTTCAACTGTCATTTGACTTAGTAATAATCTATCTGATGGTTGAACATCGCTGCTATTAAGTGAAGGATATGAAAATACTATTGCCATGCTATATTGATTTAAATAAGAATGAAAGATTTAATGCACCGGTTTGTGGAGTAATACTACCATTTGAAGTTGCACTACCGATTACTGCTATTTGATCTCCAGCATCAAATTTTATTGGTAAAAGTGGATTTGGTGTAAATGGTGGGACAGGTGATCCTGCTTCTGCCACTATACCATTAGCGTAACCATCATTATTTGCTTTTAGTCTAAATAAAAAAGTGTCCTGCGTAAAGTTAGAAAAAATAGGAGCTACACCATTTGGTATTATACCTATGTCAATAACATATACTGAAATCGGATCTACGGTTAAAGGAGTATCACTTACCCAACTCCATCCAACTGATTTTAATTCTACAGCAGTTGGTAGTTTAAGTGTGGGTACTAATTCATCGGCAGAGGATGGTGGAGCTCCAGGTGGTATCGGTGCGCCCCACTGCATATACTCGTTATAAGGAGATATAGGGTTGGAACCTACGTTTAATATTGTTCCAGTAACTATATATCTTCCAACTAAGTCTCTTATTGAATCAATTGTAAAATTTTTTGTAGGGTTTACTTGTGACCCATTAACACCTGATTGCGTACCGATTATAAAATCTTCGTTTTTTGCAATTGCTGTTGGGTATGTTGAAATTATTGCCATATTTTTTTTTATTTATTTCGTATAGTTATATACTTACACAAAAATAGGTAAATTTACTTTTTTGTCTGTAATATAGATAATCTATTATATAATACCTTACTCCTATCTAGATATTATACGTAGTATAATATCATTAAGGGGGAGAGATATTGGGTACCTGATCTAGAA
>JABSQH010000061.1 GCA_013213745.1 Ilumatobacteraceae bacterium
AATTTGTCTTGGAGTGCTATTTTCTAATTCCTTATATGCACTGCGTAATATAGCATGTGCTAGTACCGTAGCGGTAGTCGTTCCATCGCCTGCTTCAGTAACTGTTTTGCGCGCTGCTTCTTTTAATAGTTTAGATCCCATATTTTCTACTGGGTCTAATAATATTATACTATTAGCAACAGTTACACCATCTTTTGTTATTTGAGGATTACCGCTAGAATCTTCCATTATTACACATTGGCCGCTAGCTCCTAATGTGGAGCTAACAGCTTTTGTGAGTTTTTCTATTCCTTCAAATATTTTACTTTTAGCCTCTAAACCAAAGTTTAAATGCTTTACTATTGTTTCACTCATTGTATTAAATTAAATTAAATTGATAATATTACTTAAAGGTTTTTACAACTTTTGGTCCTTTGGTAAATTCTAGCTTTTTGCTATAGTGTTCTATTGAACCATCTATAGCGGCTTCAGCTCCATCCATGGTTTCCCTTCTTGTTACATCGATCCAGTTGTCGCTATCGATATCTTTGTATTCGGTTTGATAAAATCCATTAGGTAATTGAACAATGCGCCAGTTTGATTTAGTGGTGATATGTTCCCATAGTTTAATGGTTTCTTCATTTGGTTGTGGTGCACTAGTCCACGAATTAGTGCGGGCATAATAAAATGTCATGGTTTTTTGTTTTATTTTGGTTGTTATTGTTTTTTTTACTATTACTTATTTATAGTCTTTTTTACTTATGGTGTTGAAAATTGAACAGTACATCCAGTTATAATACTACCGTTTGTACCATTATTATATATATGTAATTCTAATTGTCCTTCATCTCCGTATAGATCAAAAAAGTCTAATCCTATATCAAAGCCAAATACGGTGTTTTCAGTCCAACCCGGTCCAAATGATCCATAAGAACCACCTATAGTTATAATAGGTGCAGCCGGTGAACTAGGTAATAACGAACCAGCAAGGTCGGTGAAACTAAGTGGGTTTGTTGGATCTACTAACTTTAATACCCATTGTATGTTATTAAAATTATCAGACATTGCTGTTAAGTGTGTAGTTATATCTACAGAGTTTTCTGTACCTAAAAAATCTTTTCTTCTTACTCTAGGGTTGTTAGCTGTAGGTGTCCACTTTTGTGCTAATGGACCACCAGCTTGAAAATACCAGTTTATACCTGGGCTATTGTCAGGCCAATTAGTACTAGTAGATATTGGTTGACATACATTAAAGCTCATGTTAATACCTGGATCTTCAACCCAAGAAGGAACTGCTTTAGCCCAGGTGTTATCGCCTCTTAAAAAATATTGTTCTGGTGAAGAACCTAACCCAGTAGCACTTAGATCAAACGTAAATTGATCAGGTGATTCTGCACCTTCTATATCAATAAAAGTACCACTAACAAATTTTACATCAGAAAAACTAGCGCCATCAGTTAGTCTCAATGTATCGGGAGCTCTTACAAGTAGTTCATAAACAGGAGCATCTGGTATTTGCGCCCAAGTATTGTCACCTCTTAAAAAATATTGTTCTGTTGGAGAGCCGAGTCCCGTGGCGCTTAAGTCGAATAAAAGTTCATCAGGTGACACTGAAGCATCTATATCTATAAAAGTACCATTAGTAAAAAAAATATCAGAATTATAACTACCATCGGTTAATCTTAGTTTTGCCGATCCTACTCCTGGTACTACTAATAATTCATAACTTCCACCTGTTTCTTTTTCTACTAAGTCTATATCTGCTATACCGTCTTTAAACCAATATTCTACCACTTCGGTTCCTGCTGATGTATCAACTAAGCCTACAGTTAATCCTTGATACCTTATACCAGCTGGTACAGCTGCTATAGCATCTGCTAACGCTAAAAGTATAGATGTATTTGAGTACGGTCCATACTTCACATCTACAGGTGCATTTGTTGCGACATTGAGGTTATCACTTAACGTTATTGCCATAATTAATTATTCTTTATTTGTAATGTTGTAGTTGTAGAAGATTTTAATGCTACATATATTTTATAGTTTACTGGTCCCCATAAAGTTGTTGTAATAGCGTTTATATCTGGAGAAGAAAATAAATTTCTATTAGGATCTGCAAAATCAGTTCCACCAATATCCCCATTATTTAAAGCTGTTTCAAACCATTTTGTTTTTGTTGTAGCAGCTTCTGGTGTAGCAAACCACATAAAATCAACTCCTGCTGTACCGTTAAAAGCTATATTTAGTTGACCACTGGAATTGTTTACAACTTTATTAACTGTTGGATCTGCAGGGTTTTGTATCCTACCAACTACTTCAGCAACTGCT
>JABSQH010000062.1 GCA_013213745.1 Ilumatobacteraceae bacterium
AACTACTTCACTTTTCTTACGGCCTAAGATTGTGTTGATAGCATCTGCATCATTATATACATTCTTCTGTGCATCACTTGCTAAGAAGTCTGCAATGCCGACACTGATAAAACCTAGAACGTTATTGTCTAGTTTACCGTCGATACCTGCAAGGTACTGGAACATGTCTTCATTGAAGTCAATCAATGGAGTTACTTTACCTTTGTTAGCGCCACTCTTAGTAGTGTGCTTGCCTTTGATAGGGATGAACAGTTTACGTATGCTTGTGCGTACGCCTTGGTCTAATTGAACCAACATTCTCATGCCATCTTTCTGACCTGCAGTTAAGTCATGAACTATACGTTCATCTGCATTGAACTCATCAAAGAAGTTTTCTATTTGGTGTAAAGAGTTTGCTTTGTTGACTTTAGCTTTAAAGTTCTTAGCTAGCACTCCTCGTACACCACGTTTGATTACATCTGTAAGAGTATGAACAGGATTCCTAATACCAAGCTTACGACTGCGTAACTCATTAGTAGCGATTTCAACGTTAGGCTCTGTTGAGGTTTCGACGTCTCTTGTTCCTTCGGTATCTTCACGTAGTCCAGCGGTTGAGTCTGTGGTTGGAATCGTTTCTTCAATTTGTGCTGTGTCATCTATAAATTCCTCTTGCTGTGCAGCATCTAGTTTTTCGTCTAACGATAACTCACGCTCTGCTTCTTTAGTCTGAATAGCACGTTCTTTATCTGCTTTGATAAAGTCGTCTACTTGGGTATCCTCTTCTGGTGCAACCTGTACGCCATTGAAGGCGGCGATTTTAGACGTAATGTCTAGGACTGATTGGACTTCTGCAAGGCTACTTGTCGCAGGGTCAAGCACAGCAATTTTCTTGCTGAGAGAACTTGTGACTTTTGCTCTGGCTGAAACCAATGCTTGAGTAAGTTGATTAATACGTTCAATGCCAGAATTAACATCTTTAGCGACCTCTGGTTTAGTGGCGGCTTTAGCTACAGGAGCAGTCTTGGCTTCCTTAGCAGGTTGGGCTGTAATTGTTTCTGTGGGAGTTGGAACAAACTCTTTGCCTGACATTTGAGTAACGGCTTTATTTAGTGCTAGCATTTCAGCTGCCATAACACTAATGAGAGGAATCTCACCGGAGTTACTGCCTTTACTTATGCCTAATTTATATGAAGCCTGTACTTGTTCAACAAGTGCGGGTGCTTCTTTTGAGCCAGATACTACCGCATTGAATGCAGCAGTCACCGCAACTACCTTAGCAGTATGACGGTTGGCGAATTTGGTTATACCTTCAAGAGCTTTAGCAGCTGCCTTAGTATCACCTAGTGTTTGTGCAGCATTGAACGCTGTACGATATTGTTTGATGCCTAAGTTACCGTGACCACCTTTAATGATGTCATTGTTTACGTCGGTTGCAGTTACTGCCTCAATAGCTTCTTCTAGTTCTGCATATTGGGTCAACTGTACTTTCTGTTTAGGAGTAACGACTGCACTATCTGCAGCAGTACGTGCTTGCTCTGCAGTGACACTACCCGGCTTAGTATTCATTGAGTTGAATACCCGGTCAAGATTTGCTTTAGCATCAACATCGCCTTTAGGTGCATCCTCAATAGATTCGATATCATTCATGATTTCGCTAGGTTTGCCTACCGCAGTAGACGCTAACATTTCTGCCTGTTCTTCAAGGGCATCCATTTCTTCAAATCTAGCATTCATTTGAGATTCAGTCATAGTGGTATCACTACGAATTTCTTCTTCTATAGAAGCAAGTTTAGTATTGATATCTGCAACACGTTGTTGACGCGCCTCAGTGTCATCAGGGATGGTAGTAGGGTCGAGTAATACTTCGACATGTTCAGCAGTAGATAAGCCTTCACCGCTTACGTCACCTTTGTTAACAGCAGTCTGGACCTTAACAGGAGAAGACTCTTTGGCTTTAGCTTGTGCTTCTAAATAAGCTTTACCGGCTTTGCCTTTAAGAGCTTCTACATTCTTCTGTCCGAATGCCAGTACCTCTGCAACTGAGCTTTTAGAAGATATGCCTCCACCAATACCGCCGCCGATGGCCGCTGCTGTGAACACTTCCTTACCATCAATCTTACTGATGTCAAGAGTTCCTGCAACCTGTTCCGCAGCAGTTTGATAACCTTCTGTAGCAGCTTCGCCCGCAGCTCCTGATGCCACTTTCTTAATTGATTCTTTAACACCTTTAGCCACCTCTTTCTTAGCTTTCTTAGGAAGTAGTCTAGCCGCTGAAAAGTTCTCTGCAAATGCAGCTGAACCAGCTACAGCCATAATCTTCAATATTTCTTCACGAGTTGCTTCACGGCCTTTCTCAGCTTCGAACTTCTCGATACCATCTGCAGCGGTACTAATACCGTATGCAATGTTAGCAGGAGTACGAATACTAGTTGCTAGCATCTGTGGTAGGGACTCTGCTAAGAAACCAATGGTAGCAGAAGGATTACTAAGAATGGAACCCACTCCGCCTGCAAGCATCTTAACCGCTCCCGTAGCGTAATCTCCATTTGCGAAATCGTTTGTTGCGTCATCATATGTATCTCCAAGGTCTGAAATTAATTTATCTTCTTTGGTAGTGTTCACTAACGAGCGAGCACTATCTATTACTTTATTCTTAGGTTTAGTTACATTTTCTTTAACGTTTGATATGAACCCTTCTTTACCTTCCGTAGTTACATCCTGACCGAGTTGTACTTCACCATCATCAGAAGAGAATTTACCACCCAGGATACCGTTAGTAGGGACACCGCTTAGTTTCTCTTGTTTCTGTTGAGCCTTAGTCTGGGTTATATTAGCTTGGGCAATCTGTGCCGCTACCTCTAATGGGGCTGCTAATATTTGAGCGCCTGTACGAACTGCACCCGCACCAAATTGCACACCTATGTTGGCTAAGTTGCCCATAGTGGAAGTTGTATCTTGTACGATGAAGTTATCTTGTTCGGCTTGTATTTGGGATTGTTGTTCTGCATATGTTTTATCGTAGTATGCAATTTGACCTAGCGTAAGTTGTTCGCCTTGGGCGTACTCAGCTAGTGAATTGGGAAGGAGAGTTGGCGCTAACTTTTCTTTTTTAGTTACCGCAGTGTTTGCTAACTTATTAGCTTTGGTTTCTGATATACCCTGTTTAGGTAGTAGGTCAGATAAACCGTCCATAAAGGCCATATTTTTTATCCTCAATAAAAAAGGTAGCGTTACTTAGCTACCTTTGAAGTTTACGTTGTTTGTTAGTATAGACCTACTTTACAAAGAAGGGAAGCGAGTTGCCCTATTCTTATTGATACGGTCAAGGTTAGTATTGAGTTGTTGGCGATTCTTTTCTAGTTCAGAAGCACGATTACGGATACTGGCATCAGCCTTAGTATTCTGCTCCATGTAAGAACGAATCTCTGCAATAACATCATCAGGACTATAAGAGTTATCAGTAGCACCGATTGTGTCATCTTCGCCTGTTAGGCTACCAAGAACATTATCAACAGCTATACCAGTAAACTCAGCAGGGACTTGGCGACCAAATTCTTTCTCAAGAGCTCTGATACCTTTAGCTACTAATGCTCGACCTGGAGCACCACCTGAATCACTGCCCGCATCACCGAATGGTAGGATGTTACCAAACACTGTTTCATTAGGAACAGCAGTCTCTAAACGGTCTAAGTGACCAAGAGTCTGAGTAGAACCTTTAGCACCTGTAGTTTCTTTAGGAGCATTAATCAAACGATTTTGGTGGTCAATAAGAGCTTTGTCATTATCGAACTGAGCTTGTAGAGCATTAGCTTGACGTTGCTCTGTACCTTGTTGGAACTGACGGTCTTCACGATACTTGGTGTCAGCACGTTGTTGCAATAGGTTACTGCGTTGAGCGCCTGCAATTGCATTAGCACCTGTAGCTTGGTTTCCCAAAGTAGCATTGACAGCTTCTGCACCAGCAAAGTCACCCTGTGCGATAAGACCTTCTAGTTCTTGACGACGACCGAACTCATCACGCTTGGTTACACGTTGGTCGAACTGAAACTCTTTATTAAGAGTATCGTCGATTACGTTACCGCGATTAGCAAGAGCCTGACGGACAGCTTTTAAATCTGTACCTTGTGGTAGGTTCTCGAACTGACCACTCTGACGTGCTTGGTCAAGGCCAGCAAACGTATCTAAACCAGCAATACCACTCAAGGCATTCTCTGTGTTAATACGGTTATCATTACGTTGATTACTAGTACGGATATTAGTAATCTGGTTAGCAAGGTTTGATAAACTTCCTATACCTTTATCGAATGAACGTCCTGCACTATCAAGGATACGGGATGCACCTGTAGCAGTGGGAGCGTCAACATTTCTCCATGTAATAGGCATGGTGCCTCCTTATACTTTAATTCCAAATTGTTTAATGTACTCATCGCCGCCTAGTGATTGACCACCAGTAGCAATAGCACGGTTATCAGCTTGTCCACGCATTAAGTTATTAAGCGTAGTCATCTGGTTACGGTTGTTAATACCAGCTTGCTCTTGTTGGAACGCTAGTTCTTTCTTAGCAAGGCCGTACTGTTTATAGCCTAGCACCGCTTGGCCGATACCTGCAATAGCGCCAAGGCCACCAGTAACGGCACCTAGTTGTGAGCTACCATCGGCATTCATACCACCGAACAGCAGTTTCATGTAGTCGGTTTCTCCACCTAATTGAGCAGGGTCTACTTTAAAGTCTAAGTTCAGACCTTGCAGTGGGTTAGCGGGTTGGAAGTTAGCACCTGTTCCAAAATTGCTTGGTGTAGCATTGAAGCTACCCAGTTGCGGCAATTGGAATGCGCCACCTGATTGCTGCGGTGCAGCGTTAAAATTTTCAAAGCCATGTAAAGCCATGATGTGTTCTCCTATATGATTAATTTATTCTCAGGTAATTCTAACATAGTTTCGACAAAACTGTGTGCTACGTCTAACGAGGCTATGCCGATGTTACCTGAATGGATTGCCCTATGATAAAACTCCGAAGGGGATTCTGTCAAATCTATATTCGGTCTAAGGCGTATTACATCAAGATAATTTATATCAGCGCTGTCACCTCTTAATTCTTTCTCAAGCTTTTCGAACTCTTTTTCCATGTCATTCTGAGTACTCAAAAATTCATTAAGCTCGTCTTGAACATCGGATACAGCTTCCTGAACATCTTTCATAATCTCTTTAACCAGTACTTGAACCAGTAGAAGTATCTTGTCGGCAAATGGTAGTAGAGTGTTTGATGCGCCGAATGTACCGCCACCAGCTACGCCATAAATGGCCGCTGCGGCTGCTAGAACTATGGCAGCTTCTATACCGATTGTTTCCACGGCAAAGTCAATGATTGCTGTAACTGCATAGCTTACTAATATTTGTATGATTAGTTGTTTGGCAACTTCACTAGCACCAATGGCAGCGGCAGCAGCTAATGATTCAGCGGCACTACCTAAAGAGTATACCGTTATAATGATGGCAATTATCATTATGATTGCTTTGAATAGGCTAGTCTGATACCACTCAAGTTTAGTGACTTCATATGAATTAAATACTAACCACATAGCATCATAGTACAAACGGTCATTCTTAATAATGCCCATCTTATTAGCTATGTTTACATTGACCGGTACAAGGAAAGTAGACTTGTCTGCCACAGCACCTTCAAGACCTGTCTCAACAGAGTGACCATTGTATATGTGGTTCTCAATATATAAGCCATGGATGGTAGTCACATGAAGTACGCCCATTGCGGTTTGATGTTCAAAAGTCACAGTACTGCGCTCATATGAGAATAGCACTCTGGTATTTGTTGTGTCGTTACGGCCACTGGTATATTCTTCTGTGATTTCACCCGGAGTCTGAACATTGACTGTACGGGCACTTTCACCAACTGCGTATTTATCCTGGGTCAACACTACTGTATCTATATAAGTGTAGCTAAAGTCCAGGTTAAAAGTACTGTCATTGATGTGGATGGTATTAACAGGAGGCGGAGCAGTATTGTTACTACTTGCCTGCCATACATCATAGTTATTCTTCTTGTATACAGATATCTTTTCCAAGTCCCTAAAGTGATGATACAGATACTCGATTGTATTATCTTCGGTGCTCATTAGAGGCACGGCTATATAAAGGAAAGCATGGTCCACGTCACCAATGTCAGGGTTAGCATTAATGTTCTCAGCCATCTCAGCAAAGTCCATACCAATACGATTTAGTAATTGAGTAGCTGTCCTGTAGAAGTCTGAGTTGACATCATCTGCTTGGTTCACGTCGTTAACACGGAACGGTACAATAGGAAAGTATGGGTTGTCTGCTTGTAATGTATTGTGAGTAGAATTAAGAACTGGGTAAACGTTAGTAGACACTTCGTAATTCCAATACTCAATAATAGCACTGCCCTCACGTATGTATGAGACATGATACCAAATAGAGGCAGCAGTAAGCAGGGTATAAGATAACTCTTGCTCATGGTCGCCTGTGTCGTCGGTATAAACAATAACTAGTATATTGCCTGCCTTTATATATGAGGTCTTATAAAAAGTTACGCCAGTAGCTGCAAATGGAGGGCTCTCTGCTATATTATCTGCGAACTCCCATCCACGCTGCGTCTGCATATGCTCATAGGCTAGGCCGTCTGAATCGACAGTACCGTTCATATTACTAATGACTGTCACATCTGTACCAACCTCGGCAGCTATGATGTCTCGCACTCGTACATCAATAGCACGGGTAGTCGATACCTCACCACTAGGCAATCCATAGGTATAGTTATTGTCAGCCCATATTTGGTAGCCTCTCATCTTTAAACCAAGTCCATTGGCATAGTTAGCAATGAGGTCGGTACTAATATCCGTACCAGCAAGTACCGATAACAGCACGCTGTCTTTACCTGTGTTAGGTGTGTCAGTAACTGTATTAATAGCTACACTGGCAACCGTTGTAATTTTCTTTCTATTGAATAGTCCCATATGAAAAAAGGAGAGCAAATGCCCTCCCCTCCTTATTAGTTAGTATTATGTAATGCCAACACCTAGTTTAGCTTTGGTGAGCACCTTGTCTATTTCGACATTGGAGAAGCCACCCGGTAATACGGTGAGCGGGTCAGAGTTGAGACGTAAGCCCCAGTTGTCTGTCATGAACTTAAGAAGTTTCTGTTCAGCATCACGAGCAAAGCCTGCTTCTTGTGCGGAATACAGAGATTTCTGTTTACCAATAACACCAGTTACTGTAGAGGCATTAACTAAGTCTTTCACTTGTGCTTCCTCAGTAAATTTCTTCTGAGTAAGTAGAGAAGTCTCAGCGTCCATTTTGACACCCTGCTTAACAATGATTAAGTTCTTAGATAATTCATTAGCTGTTTGTTGATTAACTAATGCAATCTCAGCAGTGTCTTTAGTAAGGCTTGAATCCATAACCAATAACTGTTTATCAGATATTAGTTTGTCGGCATTCATCTTAGCTGTCTGTGAGATAACCAATGTATTCTGAGCTGATAAGTTGACAAGCTGTTGAGCTTTCAATAACAGTTCAGCGTCGGCCAAATCTTCTTCTTTCTTAAGGTTTACTA
>JABSQH010000063.1 GCA_013213745.1 Ilumatobacteraceae bacterium
ACACAGCGAGACCACCGTTGCGTCGTTGGCTTCGGTCAGCGAGAACGTCTTGTCGGCGCGATACGCCCGGTCGACGAACAACCGGACCGCCCGCCCGCGGACATCTGCCCACTAGCTCGCTCTTGCCCGATGCGACGCTGAAGGTCGGAGCGTCGCAGACACTGCCGGTGGCGTCCTGAGCAGCTGGGGCCGCGTTGGCTGAATTGAGGCGTCGGCGACGCCTACAGCGGGCCGGGATCGGGACTTTCGGCGAGCGGGTGGAGCGATACCGGCCCGGACTTCAACCCGATGATGCCGCCGATTACGGCGGCCAGCTGTTCGTCGTCGAGTTGCTCGTGATGAGCATCTCCCGCCTCACTGAGGATCGACCGGTGGGTGTCGGCCGGAGCCTCGGCAACTTTGGTTCGCAGCTCGGTATCGGTCGATAGTCGCTTCGTTCATCCGTTGGTATGAGCTTCAGACACGTGTCAAACGTTGGTCGGTGCCGTGCACACCGCTGCGTTGAACTGCTGTTCTCTCAACTCGCCGCCCCACTCCCCCATCACGTCGAGGAGGCGCATCGCTCTACGTTGGAGAAATGCGTCTCTAGCAGGGTTTATGTGGTCGGGGTGGGGAGATTCGAACTCCCGGCCTCCTGCTCCCAAAGCAGGCGCGCTAACCAAGCTGCGCTACACCCCGGAGCCGACGAGGCTACTGACGTCGTCGCTGGTTCGGACGATGCTCCCGCGACATCTCAGTCGTCCGGCCTGATGAGTGCGCAATCGCAGCGTGGCCGGTGACGAGGCTCACAAAGCGATCGGGGCGCCGCCAGCGCCCGGCCGACTCCCGAAGCCGGCGGGGTCCGGCCATTCCCGCTCCGCAACCGTCAGGCCATGGGCGGCAAACGCATCGCGTAGCCCGGCAACATGACGCTCGCCGCGGCGACTCGGAGCATCGAGATTGGTGGCCACGGCGAGCACGTCGAGCGCGGCCCGGCGGAAAAAGGCGTCATGGCCACAAGCCGGGCCCACGAGAGCATGGGCGAGTTCGTGGACCAGCGTTGCGACGGTGCAGCCGCAGGGCGCGAGCCGGATCTCGACGTCGTCGTGGGCATCGATTCCACAGCGCGCCGACGACGTCGACGAGTCGGCACGCGCCGCGCGCACGACCACCGCCGGACCCGGCCACCACGGCTCGGCGACGACTCGAGCCGCGAGATCGGCGAGATCGGCGAGCCGTGCTCGATCGGTCAGGTCGGTCCCCTCGAACGCGTCGTCCTCTGCGGCATACGTCGCCTGCCGCTGGTGATCGATGGTCATCCGCGACCGATCGCTTGTCGTCCGGCGAGGCGCGCCCGGCCGACGTCGGCTCCGTTGGCTGCGGCAACACCCGCTTTCCACGCCGTTGCGTGCGCGGCACGTGCGGGACGGGCTGAACGCACCGGCCCAAAGGCCTCGGCCGCGTGCTCGTCGATGCGCTCGCAGCGGGCGCGCAGAGCTGGAAGCGCAGTCGCTGCGGCTGGAGCCTCCTCCACCTGGGCGCGGGCATCGGCGAGCACGTCACCGATGCGCGCGGCGAAGCCGAACAGAAACGAACGGCGCCATCGCTGGGTAGCGGCGGGGGTCGAGCGGCGAATGTCGTTCATCTGCTGCGCGGCCTGTTGGTGCAGCGACGCATACATCGCCTCGACGACTTGGAGATCCGACTCGAAGCCGGCCGCGTAGGCGATCATCCCATCGGGTCCCGTCTGATACGCCACGCGTACGTCGTGGGCGTCGGCCACGTTGGTCAGTAGGGACAGCCGGGCCCGGACGTACGCACCGCGACCCATCGCCAACCGCCGGACACCGAGCTCGCTCGTGGTATCTGCACGCTCGATGCGCTGCGGATCGATGCGGTTCGCGGCTACGAGTTCGGCGGCCTTGCGGGCGAAGAGCTCGGCTTCGTGAGGGTTGGTCGTTCCCTCTGCCTTGTCGAGCAGCTTGCGGACGCGTTCGATGAGCGGGTCGGCGGTCGGGCGTTGCGAGTCGATCGTCATTCTGGGAGTGGGCGGATTCGCGGCGGCAGCGGTTCCCTGCGCCGACGCGCTGTGCGCCATTGGCTAGCGTACGACCCGTGGCGGACCCAACCGGGCCACCACTCGAGGCCGGCGACGGCGCAAGATGCCGACGCTCGATCGCTACGGCGCGAGCGCAACCGGGAAGCGGTGATCGATGCGCTCGTGGAGTTGATCCAGGAAGGCGACCTCGAGCCAGGGGCGAAACAGATCGCCGAGCGCGCCGGTGTGTCCCACCGTTCGATCTTTCGCTCCTTCGACGACACGACCGATCTCGCGGAGACTGCGGCGCGCCGCGAGTTCGCCGCGGCGGCCCAGCTCGCCGGCGTTCCCGATGCCGCAAAACGGGCAATGGCAGCGCGCATCGGCGCTCTGGTCGACAGCCGCTTGGTGTCGTATCGCAAGGTCGAGAATGCGACCCGCGTTGCCCGCCACCACGCGGCGCGCTACCCCCGAATCAACGACGAGATGACAACGCTGGCAATCGTGCTGCGAGCCGAGTTACTCGACTACTTCGGACCAGAACTCACCGACGCCGACCGTCCGACACAAACGGCGATCGCCGATGCGATGATGACGCTGACCAGCTTCGACGCGTGGGACCTGGCACGACGGGTCTACCGCGACGAACAGATCCGGCGATCGCGGTCGACTGCGCTCGACGTACTGCTGTGCAATGCCGCTGCACGCGGACAGCGCTGAGCCGACCCACCAACCGACGCGACGACGCCGATAGGATCCGGCGAGCCATTCGCGGATGTAGTTCAACGGCTAGAACCTCAGCCTTCCAAGCTGATGATGCGGGTTCGATTCCCGTCGTCCGCTCCACGCGAAAGTCCTGGTCACAAGCGGTATTGGGAACATGATTGCCGAAATCGGGAGGGGCTGCGTGCCTCAGCGTTGAGGCACGAGGGCAGAAATCTCGGTGGTCCCGGTCTCCATCAACCCTGGTGAGCGAGGTGCGCCGCATCATCAGCCTGTTTGGCTGAGGATGCGCTGAGGGGTCTCGACCACGTACTCACCAT
>JABSQH010000064.1 GCA_013213745.1 Ilumatobacteraceae bacterium
CCCTGTTGGCTGCCGGCTCGGCGCTGTTCGTAGTAGCTCAGAATCTGGAGTTCGACGGCGAGATCGACCTTGCGGACCGAGATCCCGGAGGGCACGGCGATCACGGTTGGCGCGAAGTTCAAGACGCTGGTGACGCCAGCGGCGACGAGTGCGTCGGCGGCGTCTTGGGCCGCGGATCCGGGGGTCGCAATGACACCAATCGAAATGTTCTTCGATCCGACGATCTGGACGAGTTCGTCGACGTGCCGGACACGCACTCCTCCGACCACCGTGCCGATCTTCGAGGGCGACACGTCGACCACACCACCGACGGGGAACCCACGTTCGCCGAAGCCGCCGTATCCGGCGAGCGCTTGGCCGAGATTGCCCGCACCGATGATGACCACCGGCCAGTCGTGAGTCAGGCCGAGCTCGCGTTGGACCTGGTACACGAGGAACTCAACGTCGTAGCCGACGCCACGGGTGCCGTAGCTACCGAGGTAACTCAGGTCCTTGCGCACCTTCGCTGCGTTCACACCGGCAAGTTCGGCCAACTCCTCGGAGGAGATGTTGGTGACGCCGTCGTCGAACTGTTCGGTGAGGATTCGCAGGTACACCGGCAGACGGGCGACGGTCGCTTCGGGAATTCGTCGGCGCGTTCGCTGGCCAGCCATCACCTTGAAGCTAGAGCCTTGTGCACACTTTCACAAAGCTGTGCGCGAGAAGGCTCGCAGGGGTGCCGTTCGGGAAGGCGATCGCCGGCGTCGACCAGTGGAGGTTGATCAGGCGCCGACGCGCAGCGACTCGTCGAGGTTTCGGCGCACCAGCTTGCCGTGCGTGTTGCGCGGCAACTCGTCGACGAAGATGATCTTCGAGGGGCACTTGTACCGAGCCAGACGGTCGTGGCTGTAGTCGACCAGCGCGTCTTCATCGAGATCGGAGTCGGCGGTCGTCACCACAAACGCCTTGACCGCTTCGCCCGTATTGGGATGGGCGACACCCACCACGCCGGCCTCCAGCACGTCGGGGTGGGTCATCAAGATCTCTTCGACTTCAGCCGGGTACACGTTGAACCCCGACACGATGATGAGGTCCTTGCTGCGATCGACGAGATAGAGGTAGCCGTCGTCGTCGGTGGTGGCCATGTCGCCGGTCATCAGCCAGCCGTCGTCATTGATCACATCGGCGGTTGCGTCGGGATCCTGCCAGTACCCGGCGAACACGTTGCGACCGCGCACCCAGATCTCTCCGACATCGCCGACGAGCGCATCACCGTCGGCGTTGACCAGCCGGACCTCGACCCCGCCGAGCGCACGTCCGACCGATCCGAAGCGCACCTCACTGCCGACCATGGTCGTGACGATCGGGCTGGCTTCGGTGAGGCCGTAGCCCTCGCGGATGATCACACCGAATCGGTCGCGCATCGTTTCCGCGACGGTGACCGGCAGTCGCGCCGCGCCCGACAGTGCCACCCGCACGCTGGCGAACGTGTCGGGGTCGAGCTCGTCGAAGTGGGCGAAGGCCTTCCACACGCCGGGCGCTCCGGGAAGCACGGTGACTTGACGGTCGACGATCGTCTGCACCGCTGTGGCCGGATCGAACCGCTGGACCAAGACGATGGTTGCGCCGCGCAACAGCCCCATTCCGAGCACAACATTGAGGCCCATGATGTGGAACGCAGGGAGGAGCCCGAAGATGACGTCGGTTTCGTTGACCTGCGCCGAGCTGCCGGACGCCTGGTCGATGTTCGACAAGAGGTTGTCGTGGGTCAACATCGCCGCTTTCGGCGACCCGGCGGTGCCGCTGGTGAACAGCAGCGCAGCGAGATGATCGGGGTCGACGTCGACGATGTCGACGGGGTCGGCACTGATGAGGTCATCGAAGGCCATCGGGCTCCCCGGTCCACCATCGGTGCCATCGGTTTTGATCTCGACTTCGATCGTGGGCACCGCTGCTCGTTCGAGATTGCTCCACATCGGTGAGCTGACCTGATCGAGCACGACGGCCTTCGCGCCCACGGCGTTGATCTGATCGCGTACCTCGGGCGCCGGGCTCGTCGGGTTGAGCGGCACAGCAATAGCACCACGACCGAGGATCGCCAGATACGACACGACGAATCGGCGGGAGTTACCGAGGAGCAACGCCACGCGGTCACCGTCGCCGATACCCAGTTCGGCCAGGCCACCGCGGCAAGCAGCGACCTGAGCGCGCAGCTCACCGTAGGTGGTGCTGCGACGCCGGCCGATCAGCGCGACGTTGTCGCTGTCGTGAGCGTCGATGATGCTCGCCAGATTCACGGTGCTCCCTCGATCCATCCGATGTGTGCGTGAACGCACGCCGATCCCCCAACACGGCACGGCTGAGCGTAGATCGGTGTGGCATCGAGAACAACAGCGACGCCGGAACACGGCCGAGCCGGAGGGAGCCCGACGGTGTCCGTCGGCTCAGAGCTGCAGCAATGAAATCGTGCCGGCCACCAAGATGGCCGCAAGCAGCAACCCGAGCGTCAAGGTGGTGGCAGGGCGCATAACACTCGCCACGATACCGGTGAGCGAGAGGGCTCACAGGGGGCCGCTTCACTCACCGGAGCGCGTCGGGGAGTCAGCGTCGGGTCGGGGTGCCGACGGGTTGGGTCAGCCCAGGGCCGTCGTCGTCTGCGCCTGGCGTGAGGGTGACTTGATCCCCCGGGGCCAGTTCGAGTTCCTCGGCCGCTGAGCGCTGGTCCAAAACGAGCGCCAACAGTCCAGTCGAGTCGAGCACGAGTCCGACCTCACCACCGCCGAGTTCGGCAAAGGCACGGACGCGACGTGCGCTGCGAGTGACGGTGCCTGCGGTGGGATGTTCGACGCGCACTTCGATCTGCTCGCCGAAGGTCTCGGCGAGATCGTCGGGCGCAACGTTCAACTGGGCATTGCCGAAGCGGTCGACCCATAACACCTGGGCAATCACCCGCTCGTCATCGGCCTGCACGAGTGGGACCACGCCGGGCATCAACAGCTCGACGTCGAGGAGCGGGCCGAGTTCGGTGAGCTCGATGCCGTTGCACAGGTGCGCCGCCGCCGGGGCGAAGATGTCGCGCCCGGCGAAGGTCGCCCCAGGCGCGGCGAGTTGGAAGTCGGCATTGGTCAACTCGACCGCCCGCTCGGCACCGCCCGCGAGCGCGACCGCCGGCGCCAGCAATCCGTTGTCCGGCCCGATCAGCACACCGTCGCCGCCCGCGACTTCGACCGCGATCGCTCGTCGTTCGGTGGCCACGCCAGGATCGACGATCGCCATGACGATGCCGACGGGGACGTACGCGATCGATCGTGCCAGCGCCAACGAGCCGCCCCGCACGTCATACGGCGCAATGCCGTGGGTCAGGTCGATCACCGTCGCATCGGGCGCGAGGTCGCGCAACACGGCACGAAGCACGCCGGCGAACTCGTCGTCGGTGCCGTAATCGGAGAGGACGCTGATCGTGTCGTACCGACGAGCCATCGGCGGCAACCTACTGGCCGTTCAGCTGCGGCAACACGTCGTCCGGCGGGCGTCCGCAATCCGTTGCCGCAGCGGCGAACAGGCGGCCCAGCACGCGACAAGGGCCGGTGCCAACCCCCCGATGGCACCAGCCCTGTCGGCGCCGTCCACCGTTTCCGGTGGACGCGTCTCCACGAGGATCACCATAGGCGATCGCGCGCCGATGTGAAAAGGGGCACGTGGATATTTCTCGTGTTCACGAAGTCGCACTCAGCCGAGCTCTCGGCTGCGTTGCGCCGCTGCGCGCACCGCGGTTGCAAACGACGCTCGCAGGTTCGCCCGGTCGAGTTCACCCAGTCCGGCCTCGGTCGTGCCGCCCGGCGACGTCACCTTGCGGCGCAACTCGGACGGATCGCCCTCGGCTGCTAGCAGCGCTGACGACCCGACCAGCAACTGGACGACCGACCGCGATGCGACCTCGGGATCAAGGCCCTCGGCGACCGCGGCTTCGATCAACGCTTCGGCGACGAGGAACACGTAGGCGGGCCCAGACCCGACCGTCGCAGTAAACGCATCGAGGTGCGGCTCGGGGAGTTCCTCCACGATGCCGACGGCGCCGAGAATCGACGCCGCCCAGGCAAGATCGTCGGCCTCGGCTGCCCGTCCGCCGCTGATCGCGGATGCGCCACTCCCGACCAACGCTGGCGTGTTGGGCATCGCTCGCACGACGGCGACGCGCACCCCACCGCCGACTTCGCCGATCGCCGATTCGAGCGCCGTGGTCGTGACCCCAGCAGCGATCGACAGCACGCGCGTGGCGCCGGCGGTCGCCGCAGTCGCCGCAGCGGCACCGGCGTCTAGGGGCTTCACCGCCACGACCGCGGCGCGGCAAGGAGGGCACTGCTCGAGCACGGTCACGCCGGGGTACGCAGCCGAGAGCGTCGTCCGCCGACCGGGGTCGATCTCGACGACGGCAACGTCGTCGGCGTGGTGGGCGCCACCGCCGAGCAGACCGCCGAGCAGCGCCTCGCCCATGTTGCCGCCACCGATCAGCACCAGATCGAACGGCTCGGACGATGTGCTGTTCATCGCGGGGACGTTACCGACCGGGCGGGCCACGAAGATGACCGACTCCTCCGATCGGCCCGCCCAGTCACCCCGATATGGGCGGACAACGGCGACCGGCGGAACCCGACGGGTTCACGACGAGAAACGGCTGGCGTAACCGATGCGCAGCAGGGCGAGGAAGCACTGCTCGACCTGGGCATACAACGTGCCCAGCACGCGATCGAGCTCGTCGAACGTCACCGCCGATGCCGGCAGTTCGCCACGCAAGTACAGCGCATCCTCGGCACCGATCGAGAAGTGCGCTCCGACCAGCGTGTCGTTGCGCCGCAGCACATGCTCGTAGAGCACGGCGTGTTGCTCTTCGGGTGCGGGCATCACGTAGGTCTCGTAGCGCAACGTCCGCTGGCCGAGCGTGAGCCAGACGGTGGTGAACTCCTTGTCGTCGCCGCGCATCCGCACGTACCACCGGATGACGTCGTCAACGGCGCGATCGATCGCCACGATGTGGTCGTTCCCAGCGCGCAACATCCCGAGCCACTCGTCGATCTGACGCTCGAGGATGGCCAGGTCAGTGGCGGTGTAGGCGTCGCTCATCGCTGGATCGCCGCTCAGTCACACGACACGCGCTCGCGGACGGACACATCGGTGTACACGCGACGCAATCGGGCGGCGGCAAAACTCCAGGTGTACCGGCGCGCCCGTTGGACGGCGGCTGCACCCATCTCGGCACGCCGCAGCGGGTCGCTGAGCAACTCGTCGATGGCGGCAGCGAACGCCTTCGGTGTGCGCTCGGAAACGAGTGTGCCCGTCCGACCGTCGTCGATCAGACTGAGGAGACCACCGACCGCGCTCGCGACGACCGGAATGCCACAGGCTGCAGCTTCGAGCGCGACCAGGCCGAAACTTTCGCTACGACTCGGGACGACAACGACGTCGGCGGCGCGGTAGTAGGACGACAGGATGTGGTGCGGCTGGGGCGCCACGAAACGAACGCGATCGGCGAGCCCGAGATCGTCGGCGAGTCGCTGCGCATCTGCCAGCTCCGCCGTGCCGGACGACCCACTCGCGCCGCCGACGACGAGCAGTTGCGCATCGGTCGCAGCGAGTTCGGCGAGGGCACCAATCGCCACATCGGGACCCTTCAGCGCCTGAATACGCCCGACGAACAGCACGACGGGCCGATCCGGATCGACATCGATCGCGTGTCGTGCACCGCGTTGATCGCCCGGCGCGAAGAACGCGTGCTCGACGCCGGGAGCGACGATCTCCAAGCGACCCTGCGGTTCCCCGTAGAGGCGGCGGAACTGATCAGCTTCCGGCTCGCAGGAGACACAGATCGCGTCGGCGCACTGGACGATCTCGGCTTCCGCCCGGTCGCGCCATCCGGGCTCGGGATCGCCGCCCTCGGCCTTGACCCGTGCCAGCGTGTGGAACGTGGTGACGAACGGCACGTCGAGTTCGTGTTTCAGTCGGTGACCGACGACCCCGCTCAACCAGTAGTTCCCGTGGAGGACATCGGGACGTCCGTGGACGTCGAGCCAGCTGCGGACACCGTCGGCGAACGCATCGGTGGTGGCGGGGAGTTTCTCTTTCGGCAGGTCGTGAGGTCCGGCTTCGATGTGCACGACTCGATGGCCGGGCTCGACGTCGATCATCTCCGGCAGGCCCGGTCGATCGGCGCGGGTGAATGTCGTGCAATCGACGCCAGCCTGCGCCAACGCCGACGTCAGCTCGCGCACGTATACGTTCATTCCGCCACTGTCACCCGAGCCCGGCTGAAGCAGCGGCGACGTGTGGAGCGAGATGATCGCAGCGCGTTGCACGACGGCGACACGATAACGGCGTGTCGGCGGACAATCTCGACCGTGCGGGTCAAGATCAGCGGTCTGGGCGGAACGGACCGTGTTGCGTCAGGAGTCGGCTTGGTCGGTGGCGCCGACACCGTCGATGTCGGCTTCGCCATCGCGATACCGGCGGACGAGCTCGGCGCTCAGCGCATCGAGTCGCTCGAACCGTGCCCGTCGATCCGACGACACACGTTGTTCGAATCCCGTGACCGCAGCGCGGAGCGCTTCGAGTTCGGCGGCATCGAGCGACGACAACCGGCCGAGACCGTGTCCAGCACAGATCTCGTCGAGCTCTACGGCGAGCGGGTGATCGCTCAGATCCTCGGTGGGACGCGGCGGACGGGCTGGGCCACCGGTGAGATGCGACGACAGCACCGAGCGCAGCTCCTCGTCGACGGCGCCGCCGCGCCGACCGACCTCGGCCGTGATGAGATCGAGCCGAGCTTGCGCAACGCGCCGGGCGTACGACACAGCGTCGTCTTCCAGCTGCAGTTGTGATCGCAGCGCGCGTAGCTCGTCGAGCGACAGCTCGTGCGGATCGGTCTGCTCGGTGGTGGTCATGAACATCCTCCTGAGACCGGTGGGAGCAACGCCACCTCGTCGGCAGTGTCGACCGCGGTCGCTTCTTCGGCAGCAGCGCCATTGACCCAGACGCGACACGTCGGCAGTACGGCATCGAACCGCTCGCCGTAGCGAGCCCGCGCGGCGTCGAGCACCTCGCCGACCGTCGACCCCTCGATCGTGTCGGCGCCGACGCCAGCGGCTTCGCGAGCCGCCGCAAACAGACGCAGTGTGGGCACGTCCCCAATGTACAAGCGCCGGCACACCCACACGCTGGACCGAGGACGGGCACCAGCTAGTGGTTCGAGCAGGTTCGTCTTCGAGAAGGCCGTCGCCGTCAGTAGGTGCCGTAGCTGTTGCGGATCCGACCGTCGGTGAAGAGCGTGTACAACCGTGCGACGAGATCGATCGGCTGGATCGCATCCCAGTGCCCGACGATTCATCACTTTGCCGTTCTGCTCCTCACCATGACGGCCGCAAGCCGACGTCGATTCACCCGTGCACTCGAACGAGCCTCGTCTGCTCCCTAGCTGAGAGACAGCCGGGCGACATCAGAACGGCTCGGACCCGCCGGGTCGTCGGCCTAACCGACAACACTCGACGGCAACGCGCCGAGAACCAGGCCGAGGAGCGCAACTGCGGCCGTCGCTCCAAGTGCCCATCGACGAGTCGACACCTCATCGAGGCGACCCGTGGCGCCAAACTCGCCGAGGTTGGGACGGGGCAACGTCCGCAGCGAGGTGAACGCGGCAGCCGCCACCGTCAGGGCGACCGCCATCGCCGCAACGCGTACATCGCGCGGCATGGTCTCGAGCCCATGAGTCCAGCGGTCGCTGACTCCTCGCAACGCCACCGCCAGATTGAGGACCACCACCGTGGCCATGACTGCTGTCCACCGGACCGGCATCACGCCGGTCGAGGCACGGCGACCGAGCCCCGCACCGATCGTCGCTAGCGACCACACGAACCGGTCGCCTGGGCGGATCGCCCAGCCCGACAGACACGCGTGGCCGAGGGCGAATAGGACCACCGCCGCGCCCAGCGTGCTGGCAGCCCACACCGGGGGCAGTTCGAACGGCACGCGCCCCGACAGCAGCACAACGACGACGGCGCCGACGAAGAGGGCCCTCCGGAGCCCATCGGTAGCGACCACGACGCGCACGAGATCGTGTCCCGTTATCGACGCGCATGGTTCATCCGGGTGTCGCCGAACCGCAGCGGCCACTTCGGCACATGCGTGTCGCGCCGACACCCGTTCATCTCCCGGTTCATCGAGCCATCTCCGCATGCGCGGTGCGGCGCCGCGTCGACGTCCGGATGAATTCGCCGAACCGTGCCACAGACCGACCGTCATCGCGATCGCCGCAGCGACCGCAATGAGTTCCGCAACGAACACGAAGGCGCCGACGGCGGTACTCATCGTCGCCAGTCGCCACCCCAACCAGACCACCCATGCGAGCAAGGCACACACGCTGAGCACCCGGCCGATGAGCCGCATTGGTCGCCAGTGCACGGCGGACGACTGTGCGGTGTCGTGGGACTCTTCCAGGTGAACGGTGTGCAGCATCGGTGGTGATCGGTGCCCGATGGCACCTCGAGACGGCTTCTGCGTACCTGTTGGTATCGGCACATGACGCGCCCGACTTGAGCACAGCGTCGGCCGATCCAGCCAGGAGTCCCCCGAGCACCATCGCGACCGCCGGGTCGGGCGACCGCCCGCTAATCTCCGGACCTCGTGGGAACCCCGAAACGCGAACGCCAAAAGGCCAACCGGGCGCAGGCCCAGATCGACCAGGTGAACACCGAGAACCGTCAGCGCTACGTCCGCATCGCTTTGATCGCCGCCGCAGCGATCATCGGCGTATTCGCGCTGGTGTGGATCGCCAGCCAGATCGTCGGCGATGACAGCGACGATCCGTCGGTCGTCACCACGACGCCCGTCACGGTGACGACACCCGACTCGACTACGCCGGTCACGGTGACGACGCCGTCCACGACGCCCGTCACGGTGACGACGCCCTCCAGCGAGGATGGCGAATGACACCGCGCACCCGTCGGCGGACCGCCGCCGGGGCCATCGCACTCGCCCTGGTGGCGCTCGTCGCGTGCAGCGACGACGACGACGCGACTCCACAGACCGCCGCTCAGGACGCGTCCACCGACGACGGTTCGGCGACGGCCACCACAGCTGCGACATCGGAGGCAGACACAGGCGCGGAGACGACCGCCGACGGCTGCCCGCCGATTGATGGCGTGACCGATCCGGTGCGCCAATTCGACAGTGCGCCGCCGATGTGCATCGATGTCGACGCGACATATCAAGCGATCGTCGGCACCAACCTCGGCGAGTTCACGATCGACCTCGACCCGCAGGCGGCACCCGAGACCACCAACAACTTCGTGTTCCTCGCACGCAATCGGTACTTCGACGACACGGTCTGTCATCGCATCATTCCTGGGTTCGTCGTGCAGTGCGGCGACCCGACGGCAACGGGAACGGGCGACCCGGGGTACCGCTTCGCCGACGAGCTCCCGGCGGCCGGCGAGTATCAGGTCGGTTCGATCGCCATGGCCAACAGCGGGCCCGACACGAACGGCAGCCAGTTCTTCATCATCACCGGCGACGACGGGGCTGCGCTCCCACCGCTGTACTCGCTGTTCGGACAGGTCGGTTCCGGCTTCGACGACACCGTCGTCGAGATGGAAGCGGCCGGCACCCTCGAGGGCATTCCTGCCTCAGAGGTGCGCATCGATTCGGTCACGATCGTCGAGCCGTAGACGACGCCAACTCGCGGCCACCGCGCCGACTGCACTACGCAGAATCGTCGTCGAGCGATTGCTCGTCCGCCAGCAGTTCATCGACGTCGTCATCGACCTCTGCGTCGAGATGCCGACGCGTGGCCCGGCTCAGCGCATGGGCACCGAGCGGCGACGTCAGCAACTGAAGGATCACCACCAGCAGCAAGGTGGTCGTCGCCAGCAGTGTGTCGATCCGGATCGCGGCGCCGATCGACACGAGCACGAGCCCGAGCGTCGGCGCCTTTGCGGCGGCATGCATTCTCGACAACACGTCGGGGAATCGCCAGGTGCCGATCCCTCCGATCGCCGCGAACCCACACCCGAGCACGATCAGCGTGGCACTGATGGCATCGCTCATCAGCCGCCCCTCCGCTCGATGAATCGACCGAGTGCGGCGGTGCCCACGAACCCGACGAGCACTGCGACCAGCACGGTTTCGATGGTGATGCCGCTGACCCGCTCGGCCGCAGTCACGACGATCGCGATGACGACAATCGACAACACGCCATCGAGACCAACAACTCGATCGGCCAGCGTCGGACCCCGCAGGAGCCGGAATACGAATCCGACGACACCGATCGACAACAACACGAACGCAGCCGCGACGAGCACTACTGCACACCTCCGACTGCGCGCTCGCGGAGTGCGGCGTCGACGGCTGCCAGCTGTTCGCTCGTGCCGAACGCACGCACGGCGAGCCGCTCGATGCGATAGATCGAGTCGAGCGTCGCCTCCCGGTCGAGCTGCAGCACGTGGACGTACAACACCGGTTGCCGCCCCGTGGTCTCGTCGCCGGATCGGACGTCGACCGTCAGGGTGCCCGGAGTCAGCGTGATCGCGTTCGCGACGACAGTGACCACACCGTCGGTTCCGGCGTGCAGCGGCACGGCGATGATCGCCCGCTGCAGCTGCGGTCGCGGGCGGAGAATCTCGCGGGCCACAGACAGGTTCGACACGACGAGGAGGTAGAGGAAGTACCCGCAGAGCACGAGCACCCACCAGGGCCGGAACGGGGCTGCCTCGTACCCGCTGACCCCGGTCGGTCGGGCGATCACGGTGACGATCAGCGCGATCACCAGGCCTGCGACGAGGTTGTCGATACCGAAGTCGCCCCACAGCAACGCCCACAACACGATCAGCCAGATCACCAGCATCGGCAGCCGGAGCGCGTTCATCGATCGTCACCTCCGAGCACGGCCTCGACGTACTGCGCCGGCTCGAGCAGTTCGGTCGCGGCTCGCTCGGCGTAGTCGTACACCGGGTCGGCGTACACGATGAGTGCCAAGCTGATCGCGACCACGAATCCGGTGGCGATGCTCATGAGGAGCGGCGACCGCGAGGCCCGCAGGCGCCGATCGACACTGGCCGCTTCGGCGTCGCCCCAGAAGACGGCGAGCCAGATCTTGGTCATCGACATCACGGTCAACAAGCTGGCGACGAGCGAGGCGACGACGACGAGGTACGCCCCATCGTCGATCCCGGCATCGACCAATGCGAACTTGGCGATGAAGCCGGAGAAGGGCGGTAGTCCCGCGAGGCTCAGCGCGGGGAACGCAAACAGCAGTGCTACCGCTGGAGCCGAGCGAACGAGCCCACCGACGTTGGAGAGACGGCCCGATCCGGTGCGGAACTCGACGAGTCCGGCAACGAGGAACAGCGACGTCTTCACGGCGATGTGATGCACGACGTAGAACACCGCACCGGCGATTCCGGCGAGGGAGAACAACGCCAGCCCGAAGATCATGTAGCCGATCTGGCTGATCACGTGGAACGACAGAATCCGCCGCATGTCGTCCTGAGCGAGCGCCCCGAGCACACCGACGACCATCGTGAGGGCGGCGATCACCAACAGTAGCGATCCCTGCCGATCGTCTGGCGGGAACAACAGCGTCTGACTGCGAATGATCGCGTACACCCCGACCTTGGTCAGCAGGCCGGCGAAGACCGCGGTAATCGCGCCCGGCGCGGTGGGATAGCTGTCGGGCAACCAGAAGTAGAGCGGGAACACGCCCGCCTTGATGCCGAACACGACCACCAAGAGCAGCGAGAATCCCAGACGCACACCGTCGGGCAGATCGGGGATCCGGTCTGCGAGCTCGGCCATGTTGACGGTCCCGGTGCTGGCATACAACAGCGCGAGCGCGGTCACGAAGAAGGTCGACGCGATCAGGCTGATGATCACATACGTCATGCCGGAACGCACTTGCGCTCGTCGGCCCCCCAGCGTGAGCAGCACGTAGCTGGCGACCAGCATCATCTCGAACGCAACGAACAGGTTGAACAGATCGCCGGTGACGAAGCTGGCCGAGACTCCCGCTGCGAGCGCGAGATAGATCGGGTGGAAAGCGGAGAATCGCTGCTCCTCGTCGCCGAGGCCGATCGCGTAGACCATCACCGAAATCAGCATCAGCGACGACACCACGAGCATCACCGCCGACAGCCGGTCGACCGTCAAGGTGATCCCGATCGGCACTCGCCACCCGCCGGCCTGAGAGACGAGGATGCCCTCGTCGTCGACCTCGACGAGCAGCAAGATCGCGGTGATGACGTTCGACGACAGCGCAACGAGAGAGACCACCCGCTGGACGCGGCGGCTGCGGGCGGCGACGACGCACAGGGCAGCACCCAGCAGCGGCACGATGACCACGAGGGGGATGAAGTCGTTCACTCCAACCCCTCGTCGTCTCGCTGCTCGCGCTCGGCGAGGCGGGTCTCCTCGACGAGTTCGTCACGATCGCGCTGCCGGGCGATCAGTCGGTCTTCGACGTCGTTCTCGACCATGTCGTCGCGCGTCATTCGCCAGCTGCGATAGCCCAGGGCGAGGAGGAACGCGGTGACGCCGAAGGTGATGACGATCGAGGTGAGCGCCAACGCTTGCGGCAGCGGGTCCGAGAAATCGGCCGGATCGCCGGTCCCGATGATCGGGGCCGATCCGCCGGGACCACCCGAGGTGAGCAGCAGCAGGTTCGACCCGTGCCCGACGAGGCCGACGCCGATCAGGATGCGCGACAGCCGGCGCTGGAGCAACATCCACGTCCCGGTGGCGAACAGCAGCGCAGCAGCGAACGCGAACAGGACCGTCATCGCTCGACCGTCCTGCTGTCGTCGGGGGCCGTATGTTCGGGGGCCGGGTGTTCCGTGGCCGGGTGTTCACGCGGTGGGCGCTCGGCCGATGGAGGCTGGGCATCGTCGTCGCCGAAGGCCGCAAAGGCCATCATCACCAAGCCGATCACCACCAGGTCGACACCGACGTCGAACAGGATCACGGTGTTCAACTTGACGCTGTCGAACAGCGGTAGGTGCACGGTTGCGCTCGCGTGCTCGAGGATCGACTCGCCCAACAGCAACGGAACGAACGCCGTGCCGGCGGCCAACAACAGTCCGGCGCCGAGAATCACATGGGCCGGGACACGGAACGTCGTGCGCACGGCGGCAGCACCGCCCGACACGTATCGCAGGGCAACCGCGGCGCCGACGGTCAGTCCGCTGACGAATCCACCACCGGGACGGTTGTGCCCAGCGAGTACGAAGTACAGCGCAAGAACAAGAATCGAGTGGTACAGCACCTTCGACGCAGTGTCGAGGATCACCATTCGATCCGACACGTGATGACCGGTCTCCCGGCGACGCGGCGAGTCGGTCATCCCCACACCTCTTCGGCCTCTGCGCCGTCGTCGATCGGCTCGTCGAGTGCGTCGAGTTCCTCTTCGAACACGGGCGCTTCGTCGTCGTCGCGCCGACGACCCGGGCGAGCCAGGCTCACGGCGCCGACGGCGGCGACGACCAAGACGGTGATCTCCCCCATCGTGTCCCATCCGCGAAAGTCGACGAGGATGATGTTGACGACGTTGTGTCCCTTGCCCTCGGGCTCGGCAGCCTCGATCATCTCCTCGGACATCGACGGTGCGTCGACGTCGCTACGTGATGTGCTCGACACGATCGCGAAGACGAACACGCCCACACCGACCGTCGCACACACGAGTAGTCGCAACGGTGTGGTCAGCGCAGGCGCACGCACACGCCACGTGCGCGGCAGGAACCGCAACACCAATACGAACAACACGGTGCTCAACGTCTCGATCGAGAACTGCGTCAGCGCGAGATCGGGCGCGCCCTGCGCGACGTACAACCCGGCCATGGCGTACCCGACCGCACCGAGCATGAGGGCCGCGGCGATCCGGTGGTGCACGATCGATGCGCCGAGCGCTGCTGCAGTGATCACTGCGACGATCGCGACATGCGCTGGTGTGTCGAACCAATCGGGGAGCGAGTCGAACTCGGTGATGAAGCCGGTCAGCGGGGCGAGTATGGCGACCAGCACGATCACGGCGACATAGATGGGCAACGATCCGTTTTGGAGCGTGGCTGTGAGCCGTCGAGCCACAACGGTGATGCCGGTGAGCACCGCGACGAAACCGTCCTCACCCGATGGGAGTGGCGCCAGCAGCTTCGAGCTGCGGCGTTGCCACTCCTCCACTGGCGAACGCGCCAGGGTCAATGCGACGCCGACGCCGATGATCAGCAGTGACAACGCAAGCGCCACGGTGAAACCAGCCCAGAGCTCGACCGGTTTGGGCTCCGACGAGGGATACAACGCAACGGTTGCAGCCTCGACCAGGCGGTCGATGATCACCGGCGCGACGCCGGCTACGACGGTGAAGACGGCAAGAACGGCGGCGGGGAGCCAGAACGCAACCGATGGTGCGTGGCCTGCGGGCACGTCGTCGGCCGCATGGGGCGCTGTGGCCGGATCGCGAAACATGCCGAACAGGCCGAGTACGAAGCGGGCCGAGTAGGCAAACGTGAACACCGATGCGATCACGATCACGATGAGCACGGCGGTACCACCGCCGAAGTCGGCATGCTCGAGATATCCATCGAGCGCCTTCTCTTTGGAAATGAAACCGAGCAACGGTGGGAGTCCGGCCATCGATGCCGCGCTGACGACGCCGACGATCAGCACCGGACGCCAGCCCCGGCCCAACCGGCCGATGTGGCGAACATCTCTCGTGCCCAACGTGTGGTCGACGATGCCCACCACCATGAACAACGCGGCCTTGAACGCGGCGTGGGCCAACAGCAGCACGATCCCCGCCTCGGCGATGTGGAAGTCACCCGCCCCGAACAACAACATCATGAACCCGAGCTGGCTGACGGTGCCGTAGGCGAGCAGCAGCTTGAGGTCGTGCTGGCGCAGCGATCGCAGACCGCCGATGAGCATCGTGACCGCACCGACGACGAGCACGAGGGGCCGCCATACACCGTCGACGGCGAAGATCGGCGCCAGCCTGGCGACGAGATAGACGCCGGCCTTCACCATCGTTGCCGAGTGCAGGTACGCGCTGATCGGGGTCGGTGCCACCATCGCCATCGGGAGCCAGCTACTGAACGGCGCCTGCGCAGACTTGGTGAACGCCCCGATCAACACACAAACCAGTCCGGCATTGACCATCCCGCCGCTCGGCGGATCGGCGGCGAGCTCCGAGAGTAGGTACGTGCCTCCGCTCTGGCCGATCAAGATCAACCCGGCGAGCAACACCAGTCCGCCACCACCGGTGATGAAAATCGCCTGATTGGCCGCGACCCGCGCCCGTGGCTGTCGATCGTCGTTGCCGATGAGCAAGAACGACGTGACCGACGTGAGCTCCCAGAAGATGAACAGCGCGATGAGATGGTCGGTGAGAACGACGCCGAGCATCGAACCGGCGAACAACACCATCACGCCGGCGAGGCGACCCACGGCGGGTGGCGGTTCGGGACTCCCGCCGTCGGCGATCGACTGATCGTCGTCACCGTCGTGATCGTCGTGACCGTCGTGATCGTCGGCGAAGTAACCGAGCGAGTACAGACAGATGAGCAGCCCGACGCCCGAGACGAGCGCAACCATCGCCAGCGCGAACGCATCGAGGCGCAGGTCGATCGCCAAGTCGAGACCCGAGATCCAGGTGTACGACTCGGTCACCGGGTCGCCGTCGAGCACGCCGCCGGCCCGGGTCAGCGCGTACGCACACATCGCCAGCGCCGGAATGGCGGCCACGAGGAACGCCCGACGCCCGAGGATGCGACCCGACGCGATGATCGACACACCGACAACGAGATGGAGCGCGAGCAGGACGAACATTGATTCCAGAGACCGTGCCCGTCGGGCGCCGGCGCAGCGACGAATCTAGGCGCGGTGGACCGTCTCCCGGGATTCGCCGACCTTTGGCCGGGTTACCGGCCGGTAGTTAGGGTCGTGCCCATGACGACGATTCGGCGTGTCGGTGTGTTGGGTTCAGGGATCATGGGGTCGGGACTGGCCGAGGTGGTGGCGCGCGCAGGAGCAGAGGCAATCGTGCGCTCGCGTACCCAGCACGGCGCCGACGCGGTGCTGGTCGGCATCGACAAAGGGCTGTCGCGCCACGTCGCTAAAGAACGCATGACCGAAGACGAAAAGACCGAGATCTTGCAGCGCATCACGGTCACCGACGACCTCCACGCCCTCGACGACTGCGACCTGGTGATCGAGAGCGTGGTCGAGGATCTCGACGTGAAGAAGGAGCTGTTCGAGCGACTTGACCGCATCGCCAAACCCGAGGCGATCTTGGCGACGAACACCTCCACACTGCCCGTTGTCGAGTTGGCGATGGTCACCGAACGTCCCGAGCAAGTGTGCGGCGTGCACTTCTTCAACCCCGCACCGATGATGTCGCTGGTCGAGGTGATCCGGCCGATCACTGCGTCGGACGACACGATCAATGTCGCTGTCGCCTTTGCCGAGCACTGCGGCAAGGACGCCGTGCTGGTCGAAGACCGTGCCGGGTTCGTGGTGAACGCACTGCTCTTTCCGTACCTCAACAACGCGATCCGCATGTGGGAAGCGGGAACCGCGTCGATGGACGACATCGATACGGCGATGAAGGGCGGCTGCAACTTCCCGATGGGCCCGTTTGAGCTCCTCGATCTCGTCGGCCTCGACACCTCGTTGGCGATCCTCGACGCGCTGTACGACGAGTTTCGCGATCCGAACTACACCGCCGAGCCCGCATTGCGCAGAATGGTCGCCGCAGGCCACCTCGGCCGGAAGACCAAGCGCGGGTTCCGCGAATACTGAAACGTCCACGCGGTGGACGTCACCACCTGAAACGTTGTCGCCGCTCATGAGAACGGCGGATGAACAGGAGAAGAACAGCGCCGCGACCGCTTGACCCCTCCGCACGGCGTCTCTACGTTCGCCGACGCTGGGAGGTTGGCCATGAGCAGTGTCGAACAGATCGACGGCGAGAACTGGCGCACGCAGGCCGCGTGTCAGGGCGAGTTCGGTTCGCTCTTCTATCCCCCGTTGCGCACCGAGAAGAAGTCAGCAAAGTCCGCCCGCGAGCAGCGAGCCAAGGCCGTCTGCGAGGGTTGCCCCGTGCGTACCGACTGTCTCGACCATGCGGTCCGCAGCGGCGAGCGGCACGGGGTCTGGGGCGGCCTCACCGACGTGGAACGCCAGCACCTGCGCTCGGCGTGACCGCGCACGTCGCGCACGCTCAACCCAGACGCGGACCGGCGATTCGGAGGTCGTCGCGGCGGCGCGTCCGCCCGTCGGCATCGAGCTGACCGAGGATCGGCAGCGCGTACTTTCGGCTCGTGCCCGAGGCATCGCGGAACTGCGCGACGGTGAAGCCGGCGGGATGCTCATCGAGCAACTGGCGGGCGATCCCGGCGGCGAGTTCGATCGCGCTGGCGTGAAAAACCACACCATCGCGTTCGATCAGCGATCCGCGGCGCACCAGCTCGCGCAGCTCATCGCGTGACGTTCCCTCGGGAGTGACGGGTTGCAGACCACCGGCTTCGAGAACGGCCAACACGGGGTGGTCGGCGAATGGGTCGACGGCACCGGCGTGGCGCACTCGCCCCCCGTCGAGTTCGAGTTCGTCGCTGACCTCGGCGGCGGCGCGCTGGCGCTCGTCGAGCGCGGCGACGTCGACACCGAGCCCATCGGCTGCGTCAACCATCGCTTCCAGCTCGCGGTGCACCCGTTCGAGTTCGGCTGCGGTCGTCACCCACTGACCCAGGGTCGGCTCGACACGCTCGCCGGTCAGCAACTCGAGCTCATCGACATCGACCCACCCGCGCTCGCGTACAACACGCTCGAGCGAGCGGTCGGGCGCAGCGTCGCCAGCGCGAGTCACCGGTGCGATGTCGAGGATCTCACCACCGCCGACGGTCTCGGATCGACCTGACTCGCGCAGCACGTAGCGATCTCCGGGCAGGACCGGCACCGGCGTGTCGAGAAAGACCCGCACTGCGCCCTGCGACCCTGGGGGCAACGACTCACCACCGAGTACTCGCACCTTCGCCGGGAACGAGCCGCTGCCCACGAACGCAACGTACGACCCCCGGCGTGACACCTCGTGATCGAGCGATGCAAGCACCGCCAACGAGGCATCGAAGCGATTGGTGGGCAGCCACCGGTTCGCCTCGACCAAGGCGTCGCCGCGGCTGACATCATCGACCCCGACGCCGGTGAGATTGACCGCGACGCGTTCGCCTGGACCGATCTCGTCGAGCTGACGACCGGCGCTCTGGAGGGCGCGGACCCGCACCGGCCGATCGTCGGGGGTGACGATGAGCGAGTCATCGCTACGGAGTGAGCCGCCGGCGAGGGTGCCGGTGACAACGGTTCCGCTGCCCGTGGCGGCAAAGGCGCGGTCGATCCACAGTCGAGGATGGCCACGATCGGCGGTGGGCGAGGTATCTGCGAGCACGGTGTCGATGGCGGCACGGAGTTCATCGATGCCCTGACCCGTCGGTGCGGCGACCGCCACGACCGGCGCGTCGGCGAGCATCGTGCCGGCGAGGTGCTCGGCCACGTCGAGATGGGCGAGCTCGAGCAGATCGTCGTCGACCAGATCGGTCATCGTCAGCGCCACCACACCCGCGTCGGTTCCGAGGAGCTCGAGAATGCGCAGGTGCTCCTCGGACTGCGGCTTCCACCCCTCAACCGCCGACACCACGAACAGCGTGGCACTGACGCCGCCGACGCCGGCGAGCATGTTGCCCAAGAACCGCACGTGCCCGGGAACGTCGACGATGCTCAACGCCCGTCCCGACGGCAACTCGGTGTGGGCGAATCCGAGGTCGATCGTCAGTCCACGTCGCTGCTCCTCTTCCAGCCGGTCGGGATCGGTGCCGGTGAGTGCCTGGACGAGCGTCGACTTTCCGTGGTCGACGTGACCAGCGGTGGCGATGACGCTCACGACGCCACGTCGATGATCGCCTGGGCGATGGCGGCGTCGTCGACAGGCTGCACCGATCGGAGATCGAGCAAGGTCCGGTCGTCGACCCGACGGGCGATGATTGCGTGCTCGCGGGCGCGCAGGGCATCGACGACGTCGATGTCGAGTTCGACTCCCCACGAAGGCATCGTCACACCGGGCGCCGACCCGGCTCCGGGCAGAGCCTGAGTGGGGATCGCCCGTGACCCTGGCGCCGCCGAGGCGACCGTCTCCACGATCGCTGTTGCGCGGCGTTCCAGCTCGTCGATCGGCGCGGCGGCCATGGTCCAGAAGGGCACCTGCGTGACGACATCGCGGTCGAGGTATGCCAGCGCGAGTGATTGCAGGGCATGCAACACCAGGCCGCCGGGGCGCAGGGCACGCGCCAACGGGTGACGCATGCACCGCTCGACGAGATCGCGCTGCCCGGCGATGATGCCGGCCTGAGGGCCACCCAAAAGCTTGTCGCCGCTGAAGGTGACGAGCGCTGCACCGTCGCGCAGGGTCTGGACCGCGGCGGGTTCATCGGCCAGCCACGCGGGCGGCGGACCGGCCAACCACGGGCAATCGGCATCGATCAGCCCACTGCCGATATCAGCGACGACCGGCACGTCGAGGGTGGCCAGGTCGGCCACCGATGTGTCTTCGACGAAGCCGTCGATGCGGTAGTTGCTCGGATGTACCTTGAGCACGAGCGCGGCATCGACGTCATCGCGCTCGACCGCCCGGCGGTAGTCGTCGAGCCGGGTGCGGTTAGTGGTGCCAACGTCCACCAGTCGGGCGCCGCTGCGTTCCATCACATCGGGGACGCGGAACGAGCCACCGATCTCCACGCTCTCGCCGCGGCTCACCGGTACGTCGCGGCCCTCGGCCAACGCGGCGAGGACGAGCAAGACCGCAGCGGCGTTGTTGTTGACCACCATCGCCGCCTCGGTCTGGCAGAGGCGGGCGAACAGTGAGCCGACGGCGTGCTGCCGCGAGCCACGTTCGCCGGTTACCAAATCGAACTCCACGGTGATCGCTTCGTAAGGCGGATCGAACGAGTTCGGTGCTCGCCCGAGGTTCGTGTGCAGGAGCACGCCGGTGGCGTTGATCACCGGCGTGAGCAGCGTGCGCGAGAAGTTGGCGGCGCGCTGTTCGTACTCGTCGACGGCATCGTCGGCGATCGCCTGGCGAGCAAGGTCGACGAGGATCGGATGAGGAATGCCGCGACCAGCGAGTCGTTGCGCCAGCGCGTTCACCGAGGGTGGCCGCGTGCGGGGCGCGGTCATCTGCTCGCCCTCGGCGTCACGTCTCGAACTGGGTCGCCGATCAGTCGTTGGACGACTCGCCGTCGTCGAGCTTGTCGATTGCGTCCTTGGCCATCTCGGCGCCCTGGTCGACCTTGTCGTCGTGACCGCCAACCTTGTCCTTGATCATGCCCTTGCCCTTGTCGATTCCACCTTTGATCTTGTCCTTGTTGGACGAAGCGAGATTCTTGGCCTTGTCGAACATGCTCACTGGGGATTCCCTTCTCACGGCGGTCGCGGAGTCGACCGGGTAGGGCGATCGTACGGCACTCATCGCCGGTGGCGCACACCACCGAGGGCGGCGAGCGCATCGTCGAGCGTGCGCGCCCCGTGTTCGAGCGCTGTGCGCTCCCAGTGCTCGTCATCGGGCGTCGATCCGCAGCAGTGCTCCCAGAGGATGCGCGCGTGTTGCGCATCGGTTGGGTCTCCGTGTCGCCACACCCAATGCTCGGCGCGCTCGTTGAGGATCATGCGGGTGTCAGACACGGTCCCCCTCTGGTTCGGGCGGCTCCTGACCGTCTGGGCACAGCACTGGATGAAGCTCGGCGTAGCCGGCGTTGGGCGCTGGACTGCGACCGTCGCGGTTCCAGTTGCGGTTGAGGTCGACGTTCGACTCGGTCTGCCGTCGCCAGTTGGCCATCCTCCACGGGTTCACTGCGTGGACGAAGACGATTCGCACGTCGCCGAGCGGCTCGGCTGACCAACGGTCGAGCGCCGCGCACTGGATCGCCGAGCTGGAGAAGCGCTCGTCGCCGTGGACGCCGGAGAACACGAGCAGCGCCGTCGATGCGAAACCTCGCGCGACACTCGTCGTAGGTCAATGGAAAGCGGAACGGGCGCCAGGTCGGCGCCGATCTCATCGCCGGTCCCATCCGCCTACGAAGTACCAGACGCGCTTGGTCGTACGATCCTGGGCGTGTCCATCTCGGTTCCCATCGTCCGTCTCGACCCCGACCTGCCGCTGCCCGAGTACGCCCGTGACGGCGATGCCGGCATCGACCTCGTCGCCCGCGAGCCGGCGAACTTGCCAGCGGGGGGTGGACGCGCCCTCGTGGCCACCGGCATCTCGATCGCCGTGCCGGCGGGCCACGGCGGGTTCGTGCTTCCCCGATCGGGAATGGCCGCCAAGCACGGCATCAGCATCGTCAACGCGCCGGGCCTCATCGACAGCGGATATCGAGGCGAGGTGAAGGTGGCGCTGATCAACACCGATCCCGACGACGACTACGAGATCGCACGCGGTGACCGGGTCGCACAGCTCGTGATCATGCCGGTCGAACGCATCGGCTGGCAGGTCACCGATGAGCTCGACGGCGCCGACCGCGGCGGCGGCTTCGGCCACTCCGGTCGCTGAAGCCGCGGCGAACCCCTCGAAGGCACACAGTCACGTTCCCTTCGCCGCCGCGGTATGGGGCGTGTGCGTGCCGGTGACCGAGACACGATCGCCCCAAAGCGAAGTCCGCGCACGTTTGGGGCGGGATCGTGTCAACTGAGTGCGGTGGCATTCGGGTCCGACTACCCCCAGGCGAACACGGGCTGCTCGAAGTGCTCGACGCGTTCGTCGATGCGGCCATCGAGGCCGACCCAGCGGAACTGCACGAGTAGCGCTCCGGTCGGTGCGTGAATCAGGTCGCCGCCGAGGGGCACTTGGACCACCGGACGGTCGCTCTCAGGGATCGAGACGAAACGCGGCGAATCGGCTCGTTGGAGGTGGTGCACGCCGATGCGATACGCCGCCAGCACCTCGTCGGGAGCAGGACGCAGTACGGCATCGGCCCCGCCCCACACGACAACCGGCGTGATCACGTAGCCAGAGCGCGTCGGATAGTCGTCGAGCAACCCGAGGACGCGACTCTCATCGAGTTCGAGACCGACCTCCTCATGGGTCTCCCGCAGCGCCGCCGTGATCGGTGTCTCGCCGTGGTCGAGGCGGCCGCCAGGCAACGCCCATTGCGATGCATGGGTGTTCAGCCCGGCGCTCCGCCGACACAGAACGAAGGCAGCGCCACCCGCCACGCCTGCCATTTGACCGTCGAGGTCGGAGGTGTCGGAGGGCACGACCTCCATGTTCTGCGCGGTCACGCCGTGGGGGTCATGGAGATCGTCTCCGGAGGTCGAGTCGACGAGCACGATCGCCACCGCAGCATGGCGGCGCCCGTCGAGGGCCACCTCTCGACGCCGGTGTGCAGCGAGGTTGCGGACGATCCGCACCCGCAGCTCTGGGGTCAGCTCGACCGGCGGCGGGATGGCCCCGGCGGTTGTGGCGGCGGCGGGATCGTTCCGCCGGTCGTGGGCGGTGGTGTTTCGGTGTTCGGTTGGATCGTCGATGACACCACCTTCGCAGCCAACGCAGTGGCGATCGGCACCGAGGCGACCAATCCGATCGACCCGACGAGGGCCCGCACGATCTCGACGGCCACGATCTCCCGTGTGGCCACCGAGCCGATCGACTGATCGGCTTCGCTGAACAACAACAACAGCGGCAGAGCTGCACCCGCATACGCCAGGAACAACGTGTTCACCGTCGAGGAGATGTGATCGCGGCCGATGCGCAGCGCCGGCTGGACGAGATCTCGGAAGCCGGCATCGGGCGTCGCCCGCTTCAACTCCCACACCGCCGACACTTGGGTGACCGTCACGTCGTCGAGCACGCCGAGCGCGCCGATCACGACGCCTGCGAGCAACAGTCCGCGCGGGTCGATGTCGCTGCCGAGCGCGGTCAAGAAACCAACCGAGTCGTCGGACAGGCCCGTGAACTTCGATGCGGTGAGGAAGATCCACGCCAACGCGCCGGTGATCGCCAAGCTGGCGAACGTCGCCAACAGGGCCACCACGGTGGCCAGCGTGATGCCATGGGCGAGAAAGAGTGCAACAAAGGCGATCGCCCCAGCAGCGACCAGCGCGATCGCCACAGGATTCCGACCGTCGAGCAACGCGGGCAGTGCGAACACGACGATCACCATGAGGCTCATGGCCAGTCCTGCGAGCGCACCGAGCCCGCGCCAACGACCGAGCACGAGAATCGCGGCCACGAACAACACCAGCAACAACAACATCGGGGTCGACCGCTGGAAGTCGAAGAACGTGATCAGCTCGGTGCCGTCGGGCAAGGCTTCGACGTCGATGAGGATGCCGTCACCGTCGGCGATCGTGCTCGACAAGGGCTGCTCGATCGTGCGTGTCTCACTCTCGAGATCACCGCCCTCGATGCGTATCTCGATGAGCTTGCACGCCAGCAACGGGTCGAAGTCGCAGGGCACTTCTTCGACCGCCGTGACGGTTGCGGGGATCGGGTCGCCGTCGAGCCCGAGCGGATCGATCCGGCCATCATCGCCACCGGGCCACAACACGATCAGACCGAGTACGACAACGACGGCACAGGCTCCCACTGTCCACCACAAGGCCCGCCGCACGACCGGATCGACAGCGTCCTCGATCTCGCCATGGGTCGCCGCGTCGATGGCACCGTGACTGTGGTCGTGACCCATCCCACGAGTGTGGTGCGCTCGCGTCGAGCGTTGGCGTCAATCGGTCGACACCGACCGCAGCGGCCTACAGCGAGCGGTAGCCGTTGGTGATCGGGAGCCGCCGGTCCTTCCCGAACGCCTTGCGACTCACACGCACGCCGGGTGGCGATTGACGGCGCTTGTATTCGGCGACATCGACTAGCCGCGTGATCCGCTCGACCAGCGCCTCGTCGTACCCCATGTCGACGATTTCGGCAGCGGTGCGGTCATCTTCGACGTAGCGCTCGAGGATCGGATCGAGCACGTCGTACGGGGGCAAGCTCTCGTCGTCACGCTGGTCGGGGCGCAACTCCGCAGAGGGAGGTTTGGTGATGACGTCGTCGGGGATCGGCGGCGTCGCTCCGCGCCGCGCGGCCTCGGCGTTGACGTAGCGACACAGGTCGTACACCCGCAGCTTGAGCACGTCTTTGATCACGCCGTAGCCACCAACCGAGTCGCCGTAGATGGTGAAGTAGCCGACGGCCATCTCGCTCTTGTTGCCGGTGGTGAGCACCATCCACCCGAACTCGTTCGACAACGCCATGAGGATCTGACCGCGACAACGGCTCTGCACGTTCTCGAGGGTCAGCCCCGGCTCGCGGCCGGCAAACGACGGGGCGAGCATGTCGAGGAACGCACTGAACGCCGGCTCGATCGAGATCGTGCGGTAGTCGATGCCGAGATTGGTGGCCAACAGCGCGGCATCGGTCTTGGAGTGGTCGCTCGAATACCGAGATGGCATCGATACTCCGTGCACGTGTTCTGGACCGAGCGCGTCCGCAGCGATGCACGCCACCAACGTCGAGTCGATGCCGCCCGACAGCCCGATGACCACGTCGTCGAAGCCGTTCTTCGAGCAATAGTCGCGGGTTCCCAACACGAGCGCGTCGTACAGCTCGCGGTCTGCGTCGAGTGGTTCGACGATCCGTGCGGCCGCCGGGTCGTGAGCGCTCGCCGTCGACACTGTCGACACGTGCACCGTCGGCAGCAACGGGTCGGTGAGCCGTCCACGCGGGTCGAGGAGCCGTTTGCGGTACACGGGAGGGACGGGAACGTCGACGATCGAGAGATCGTCGACGAACGAGGGAGATCGCGCCAACAGGCGACCATCGTGGTCGACCACGACCGAGCCGCCGTCGAAGACGAGCTCGTCCTGCCCACCGACCTGGTTGACGTAGGCGATCGCACAGTGCGCGTCGGTGGCCCGCGTCGACAACATCGACTCGCGTCGGCGCTGCTTGCCGATGCTGAACGGAGAGGCGTTGATGTTGATGTTGAGCTCCGCGCCGGCCGCTGCCTGTTGCGCGACGGCGCCGGTCGGACTCCATACGTCTTCACAGATCGAGATGCCGACCGGCACCCCAGCAACGATGTAGAGCTTGAGCGGGTCTGAACCGTCGCCAGGAACGAAGTAGCGGGCCTCGTCGAACACCGTCGAGTTGGGCAGCAGCCGTTTGTGGTAGCGACCGACAACGTCGCCGCCGGTGCAGACAGCTGCGGCGTTGTACAGATCGCGACCGCGATCGACAAAGCCGATCACTGCTGCGCACCGACGCGTGTGAGCGGCGATCTTGGCCAACGCGTCGAGGTTGTCCTCGACGAATCCGGGCTTGAGCACGAGGTCTTCTGGCGGGTAGCCGGTGACAGCCAACTCGGGGAAGGCGACGATGTCGCAGCCCGCGTCCTCGGCGCGGTCGTACGCGTCGACGATCTGTTCGACGTTGCCCGTCAGGTCACCGACGGTCGGGTTGATCTGGGCGAGAGCAACGCGCACGATCGCCATGACGTCAGGCTAGTGACGCTTCGAGCGACACCGCACGATCCGATGCGGTCGGCCTCGACCGATCTGGCACTATGACCAGGTGCGACGGACGCGAACGGTGATGATCACGATCACCGTTGCGACGGTGTTCGCGGTGATCGCTGCCGCCTGCACTCCGGGCAAAGGTCCCGAATCGATTCCCCTGCCGACGTCGCCGGACACGACCACGACGAGTTCGACGACGACGACGTCGACCACCACGACGACCACGACGATCGTGCCCCCGACCTACGAGGCGACGATTCAGCGCACGACCGACGGTATCGCGCACATCCGTGCGGCCGATCGCGACGGTGCGATGTACGGCCAGGGCTGGGTGAGCGCCGAAGATCACGGCTGCACCCTGATCGACCAGGTGCTCAAGGTGTACGGCGAACGGTCGGCGAACCTCGGACCCGGCCCTGAAGGTGAGAACATCGAGAGCGACTTCGCATGGAGGGCGATTGGTATCGCCGAGATCGCCGAGGCCGACTTCGCCGAGGCGCCGGCGACCCTCGTCGACGCATTCACGGCGTTCGCTGCCGGGTGGAACGATCATCTCACCGCGACGGGCCGTCGCGGACTCGTCGGATGGTGCGGTGACACCGACTGGGTGCGGCCGCTCGAGCCCGTCGAGATCTACGCCTACTCGCGCTCGGTGGCGCTCTTGATGTCGAGTGGTCAACTCGCGCCGTACCTGGCCAACGCCCAACCGCCGTCGCCCGACCTCGCCGAGGAGCCGACTGCTGAACCGCCGCTGTTCGACCGGGCCGAAATTGCCGAACGGCTCCCGGAGTTCGGCCGCTTCGATCTCGGGAGCAACGGATGGGCGGTTGGCCGCGATCGCACCGCCGATGCCGACGGGCTGCTCGTCGCCAACCCACACCTCCCATGGGAGGGTGAGCTACGGATGCACGAAGTACAGCTCAGCGTGCCCGGCACGTACGACGTCTATGGGGCCAACCTCGTTGGCGTACCCGGCATCGGCATCGGGTTCACCACCGGGGTGGCGTGGACCCACACCGTGTCGGCTGGGCATCGATTCACGGCCTACTCGCTCACCCTCGATCCCGCCGACCCGACGGCGTACCTCGTCGATGGTGTCTCGACACCGATGACCTCGATCGACCACGAAATCGAGATCCTGCGGCCCGACGGCACGGTCGACACAGAGGTGCGCACACTCTGGCGTAGCGAGTACGGCCCGCTCCTCGATCTCCCAGGCATCGGCTGGAACGACACGGTCGCGGTGAGCTACCGCGACGCCAATCTCGACAACAACGAGTTCATCGAGCAGTACCAGGCGCTGTTGTCGGTCGAGAGTCTCGACGAACTCATCGGCGTCCATGAAGAGTTCCAGGGCAACCCGATGTTCAACGTGGTCGCCACCGGCGCCGACGGCACCGTGTGGTACGCCGACACGTCGGCGACTCCGAACCTGTCAGCTGCTGCGCAAACCGAGTGGATCACACAACGCGAGCAGAACCCGTCCGTCGGGGCTGCCTTCGACCGCGGAATGGTGCTCCTCGACGGCTCGGTCTCGACCAACGACTGGGTGACGACGCCGGGGGCCCGCGACCCCGGTCTGATTCCGTGGTCGGGGTTCCCGATGGTCGAACGAACCGACTACGTGTTCAACTCGAACGACAGCTACTGGGTGCCGAGCGCCGAATTCACGCTCGACGCTTCGTCGGTGCTGCAAGGCGAGCGCGACATCCCACAGTCGATGCGCTCGCGGCAGAGCGCCGCCGTGCTCGGCAACAACAACGACCTCGGTCTGGCCGGCGACGACGACCGCTTCACGGGAGTGGAGCTGCGCGACGCCACCTTCGATAACACCGCTGGGACCGCCCGGCTGTTGCGCGCATCGACGGTGCAAGCGTGTCGGGCGACACCGGTCGTCGGCGTGCCCGAACTCCTCGACGGGTTCGGCGGCGAGATCTTGCCCGCTGCGTTCGTCGACGTCAGCGCCGCATGCGATGTGCTCGACGCGTGGGACGGTCGCTACGACCTCGATCGCGCCGGGGCCATCGTGTGGCGCGAGACCATGGCCCAGTTCACCGACGCCGAACGGACCGCACCCGGACCCCTCTTCGCCGGGCCTTTCAACCCCCTCGACGCCACGGCGACACCGTCGCAGCCGAACCCCGACTCGACCCCGGTACTGGTCGCCCTCGGCCGCGCTGTGCAGACCGTCGAGGCGGCGGGATTCAGCGTCGATTCCACGCTTGGCGCGGCGCAGTTCACCGAACGCGCCGAGCAGCGCATCCCCCTCCACGGAGGAACCGACGCCGACGGGGTCACCAACATCGTCGAATGGTCCACCCTCGCCGACGAGTTGTTGTCGTCGACCGAGCCGACCCCGGTCCGCGGCGACCCGATCGTGCCGACCAGCCCGATCCGTGGCGAGGGGTACCCGATCAACTTCGGCACGAGTTTCGTCATGACCGTCTCGTTCGGCGGCGCCGCCGGCCTCGAGGCGTGGGCCCTGTTGACCTACGGCGAGACCGGCGACCGCGGGTCGTCGCTCTACGACCAACAGATGGTCCGCTTCAGCGAGAAGAACTGGCGGCGCATCGTCTTCACCGACGCGGAGATCGCCTCGGATCCCAATCTCACGGAACGCACGATCAGCCGCTGATTTCACACAGCGTTCACAATCGAGCAACCGCATCGTCACGGCCTATTGTGAGGATTCCCCATCGCTACCGGGCGGATATTGCCGCTGCGTCATCACCCGCAGGCGCCGCCCTGTCACGACCCCCGAAATATCCCCGCAAGAGAGGACACCTGTGGTCTACAAGGCTGAGTACATCTGGATCGACGGCACCGAGCCGACTGCGAAGTTGCGCTCGAAGACAAAGATCCTGCCCGATGACGCCGAACTCCCGATCTGGGGTTTCGATGGTTCGAGCACCAACCAGGCCACTGGCGACAAGAGCGACTGTGTGCTCAAGCCAATTGCGTCGTACCCGGATCCGATCCGTGGGGGCGACAACAAGCTCGTGATGTGCGAGGTGATGCTGGTGTCGGGCAAACCGCACCCGAGCAACACCCGTGCCGCCGCCGCCCGCACCGCCCGCAAGTACAAGAAGCACGAGCCGCTGTTCGGCATCGAGCAGGAGTACACCTTCATGAAGGACGGGCGCCCCTATGGCTTCCCACCCGCCGGATACCCCGAGCCGCAGGGTGGCTACTACTGCGGTGTCGGTGAAGACGAGATCCACGGGCGGGCCATCGTCGAAGATCACCTCGACGCATGCATCGCCGCCGGCATCGGTATCTCGGGCATCAACGCCGAAGTGATGCCCGGCCAGTGGGAGTTCCAGGTCGGACCGCTCGGCCCGCTCGAGGTCGCCGACCAGCTGTGGGTCTCTCGTTGGCTCCTGTACCGCATCGCCGAGGACTACGGCGTCGCCGTGACCATCGACGCCAAGCCCGCCAAGGGCGACTGGAACGGCGCCGGCGCGCACACCAACTTCTCGACGATCGAGATGCGTGAAGACGGTGGCTACAAGTACATCGAGGCCGGGGCCAAAGCACTCGGCAAGAAGGCCCAGGTGCACATCGAGAACTACGGCGTCGGTGTCGAGGATCGCCTCACCGGCGCTCACGAGACGCAGCGCTTCGACCAGTTCAGCTACGGCGTCTCCGACCGCGGTGCGTCGATCCGCATCCCGTGGCAGGTGGCCGTCGACAAGAAGGGGTATCTCGAGGACCGCCGCCCGAACGCCAACATGGATCCCTACGTGGTCACCCGGCTGATGGTCGACACCGTCTGCTCGGCGATGAAGTAACCGATCCGACGTCGCACCGATCGTCGATCGGTCGATCTGCACGGGGCGGGGGGCTACGGCTCCCCGCCCTGTTTCGTTTCCGCCGCGTTGCCCAACGCGGCACCCCCACGACAAACTCATGAGGTGACGGAGATGCGCGAGCACCAACGCGACTACGTGTTGCGCAGCGTCGAGGAGCGCGGTGTGCGGCTCGTACGGCTGTGGTTCACCGACGTGCTCGGCACGTTGAAGAGCCTGGCGATCACACCGGCCGAACTCGAGAATGCGCTCGACGATGGGATGACCTTCGACGGGTCGTCGATCGACGGCTTCTCACGCGTGCAGGAGGCCGACGTGTTGGCGATGCCCGATCCCGACACGTTCGAACTGCTGCCGTGGGGTGGCTCACAGACCCCTGATGCGCGCATCTTCTGCGACATCCATCACCTCGACGGCAGCCCGTTCGAGGGCGACCCCCGCCAGGTGCTGCGTCGCCACGTGCGCGACGCCCACGATGCCGGATTCACGTTCTACATCGCTCCCGATGTGGAGTTCTTCTACTTCGAGCCACCCGAGCCCGGAAAGCCCCCGACACCGATCGACAGTGGCGGCTACTTCGACCTCACCAACAGCGACGTCACGAGCGAATTGCGCAAGCGGACGATCCGCACGCTCGAGTCGATGGGTTTGCCAGTCGAGTACAGCTTCCACGAGGACGCACCCGGCCAGCAGGAGATCGACCTCCGCCACACCGACGCGCTCACGATGGCTGACGGCATCATGACGTTCCGCGTCGCCGTCCGTGAGGTGGCGGCCCGCGAAGGTGTGTATGCGACGTTCATGCCCAAGCCCCTCGAGGGTGTGCAGGGCTCTGGGATGCATGTCCACATGTCGCTGTTCACCGACGATCGCAACGCGTTCTACGACGGCGACGACGAGTACCACCTTTCCGACCTGGCCAAGTCATTCATGGCGGGGCTCCTCCGTCATGCTGCCGAGATCACCGCCGTCACGAACCAAACCGTCAACAGCTACAAGCGGCTCGTACCGGGATTCGAGGCGCCGGTGCACGTCAGCTGGGCGCGCAACAACAGAAGCGGCTTGATCCGAGTACCCATCGCCAAGCGTGGCAATCCGTTCGCCACACGTCTCGAGTACCGCTCGTCCGATCCGGCATGCAATCCGTATCTGGCCTTCTCGCTGATGTTGGCTGCGGGCATGCGCGGCGTACGCGAGGGCTACGAGCTCCCGGACGAAGCCGACGCCAACCTGTTCGAGATCGACGACGAGGTACTCACCAAGCTGGGAATCGCCCAGTTGCCACAGTCGCTCGCCGAAGCTCTGGCCACGATGGAACGATCCGAGCTCGTGCACGAGGCGCTCGGTGAGCACATCTTCGAGTGGTTCCTCCGCAACAAGCGCAGCGAATGGCGCGGGTACAAGACGCACGTCAGCGCATTCGAACTCGACCGCTACCTCAACGCACTATGACCGACCCGACCCGGATGCTGGTGGTCGCTCCCGACCCGGCAACTCCGGAGTTGGCGCGCACTCTCGACCTCGCGGGATACGCCTGGAAGGCGGTCCCTGCAGGCGAGCAGCCCGACGAACACGCTCCCGAGGCGGGCTGGGCCGGCGCGGTGATCGAGCTGGGTGACGACCCCGAGTCAGGGTGGACGTTTCTGCGGGCACTGCGTCGCAGCGAACCGCCCACGCCCGCACTCTTGCTCGTCAGTGGCGGTCAGCTCAACGAGCTCGAGCACCGAGACCAGTTGTTCGACGACTTCTGCCTCACGCCATTCCATCCCGCCGAGCTCGAGGCTCGACTGCGCCATCTGTTGACGGCGCACGTCGAGGTGCATCGCGCCGACCTCGTCGAGTATGCCGAGCTGTCGTTGAACCTCGAGACCTATCAGGCATCGATCGCCGGACGTCCACTCGACATGACGTTCATGGAGTACGAGCTGCTCAAGTTTCTGGCCCAGAACCCGGGCAAGGTGTTCACCCGCGAGATCTTGCTCAGTCGCGTCTGGGGGTACGAGTACTACGGCGGTGCCCGCACGGTCGACGTGCACGTGCGTCGCTTGCGAGCCAAGCTCGGCGAAGAGCACGCCAGCTTGATCCAAACGGTGCGCTCGGTCGGCTATCGCTTCGGTCAATCGCGCTGGGAAGGCTGACACCCCACCGAAATACCGGCAGAAACGTGCGAAAAACGCACGGAATCCCCGGTATTTCCGTGAGCGCGTGGGTTGGTCAGCGGCCGAGGAAGGCGCGCGTCGAGTCGGTGACGACGAAGGCGAACATGTCGGCACCGTTGTCGGTCGTGTGGACTCCATCGGCGACGAGGACGCCATCGGCCTCAGCGAACTCCGTCCACGGCGCGACGACGGCGTTGCCTCGGCGGGCGAGCCGCTCGCGGATGATCGCGTTGACCTGCGCGGCCTCATCGGGCTTGTCTCGGAAGTAGACATCGACCCACACCAGCGGAACGTCGCCGGGTACTGCGTCGAGCACCTCGTTGACGGCGGCGGCGATCTCCTCGGCGCTGGCGTACTGGCCGACGTCGTTGGTGCCCAGTGCGACGATCCACAATTCGTCGTCGCGTGGGCTGTCGTCGCCGGCCGCGATGAACGCGGCGACGGACGAACCGGCCGGATTGTCGGCGATGTCGCGGGCGATGCGTTTGCCAGGGATCGCGTCGATCGTCACGTCGTCGAAGCCGAGGTCGGTGAATCGCGACTCGATCTCTGGTGTGGCGCCGAACGTGATCGAGTCGCCGATCATCACGATCGTGTCGACATCGGCCGCGTTCTCGGCGACTCCGTCGATCCCGCCGACGGTGCCATTGATGTTCGAACCGAGGCCGATCGTGGCGGGAACGCCTTCATCGGACGCAGCACTCTCATCGCCGCCACAACTGGCGACAACGAGCACGGCAGCAGCAGCGGCGATCGCAACGACGTGTCGGGGGGACCACACGCCTCACAGTCTGGCCGGAACACCGCGCAAGCGGACGTCAATCGACCAGGTTCTCACCGGCGGTCCACATCAGGCGTGGCGTTGCATCGCTTCGGCGGCGACGCGGTGCGCCGCGAGTACGCCGTCCACACCCGGATGGACCAACGCACCATCGCGTACGATCGGTCGCCCGCCCACCACCGTGTGTCGCACCGCAGCCGGGCCACACCGCATCCACGCCTCGATCGGGTCGGCGTGCGCGCCGGCGTACACGGGGCCGACCTGCGGCCACACGGCGACATCAGCAGCCGCGCCAGGCATCAAGGTGCCGAGCTCGTCGCTGCGACCGAGACATGCCGCACCCCCGCGTGTTGCCACCTCGAGCACGGACCGGGCATCGCTGGCATGGGCCCCGTCGCGCAGCTTCGACAACAACATCGCCTGTCGCGCCTCAAGCCACAACGACGCGGCATCGGCCGACGACGATCCGTCGACGCCGAGGCCGACCGGACACCCGGCTGCGCGCAGCGAGTTGAGCGCAGCGACTCCCGACGACAGGATCAGATTGCTCGACGGACAGTGCGCCACGCCGACCCCGGCGGCGCCGAGACGGGTGATCTCGTCGCTGGTCGGGGTCACGCAATGCGCCACCCAGGTGCGATCGCTGCACCACCCGGTGCGCTCGAGGTAGTCGACCGGGCGGCAGCCGAACGTCTCCAGGCTGAATGCGTCGTCTTCGTCGTTCTCGGCGAAGTGGGTGTGCAATCGCACGTCGAGGCGCTCGGCCAGTGTCGCAGCTTCGGCCATCAACCGTTCGGTCACGCTGAACGGCGAGCACGGCGCGATCGCCACCCGCACCATCGCGCCGAACTCGGGGTCGTGGTGCCGGAGCACTGCGTCTTCTGCGGCGGCCAACGCCTCGTCGTCGTCGAGGACGACGTCGTCGGGTGGCAGGCCACCGTCTTTGCGCGACAGCGACATCGAACCGTGCGTCGGGTGGAAACGCATGCCCACGTCGCGCGCCGCATCGATCGATGCGGCAAGGAGGTCGCCGGCACCGCGCGGGTGGATGTACAGGTGATCGCTCGACGTCGTACATCCCGACAGCGCGAGTTCTGCCAAGCCGACCCACGCCGACAGGTACGCGCCTTCGGCATCGAGTTGCCGCCACACCGGGTACAGCGAGGTCAGCCACCCGAACAACGGCTCGCTGGTCATCGCCGGATGGGCCCGGGTGAGGTTCTGATACAGGTGGTGATGGGTATTGACGAGTCCCGGGGTCACCAAACAGTCGCTGGCATCGAGCGTGTCGGTCGCCGCCGGTGGCGGTCCGCTGCCGACCTCGGCGATGCGGCCGCCATCGATCGCCACCCACCCGTCGACGACTTCGCGACGATCAGCATCGAGTGTGGCGACGTGACGCGCATTGGCGATCAGCAAGTCGACGCGAGCCGACGGCGCCCCCGTGGTGCGCTCAGTCGGGGAGATCAAGCAGCTCGCTGCCCTCGTTGCGCGCCCGGCCGTCGCGGTACAGCACTTCGCCGAGCACCGCCGACGCGATGCCGCCGGTCATCAACACCAGCACCGGAATGAGCAGCAGCACGATGACGATGGCAATCGCTCCAGCCATGACTCCGATCGTATCGGGTCGACCCCGGTGCAGTTCAGACCGGCTTGAAGGCCCACGCCTCGATTTCGACGAGGAACCCAGCCGGAAGACCCGCCGCCGCCACCGTCGAACGCGCCGGCCGGTGGCGACCGAAGGCCTCGACGTATGCCTCGTTGAACGTTGCGAAGTTCTCCATGTCGGTGAGAAAGCAGGTGGTCTTGACCACATCGGTGAGCGCCGCGCCCTCCGACTCCAGCAGCGTCGCCAGATTGGCGATGGCCTGGGTGGTCTCGGCGCGCACCCCGCCATCGACCTTGGCGCCGTCGCGGATGCCGCCCTGCCCAGACACGATGAGGAAGTCACCGGCGCGGACGATGGGCCGATACGGACCGAGCGGGGTGGTCATCGCGCCATCGTGGCACACGGCGCCCAACCCGGGCACCTCCCGCCCATCGGGGGCGCGGGGCCCTTCAGCGCTGCAGTTCGGAATCGTCGTCGGCGGTGGTGACATCGCCGCCGCGCAGATCAACGAGTTCCATACGCAAACGATCGCGTTCGCGCAGCGCGGCGTGCAGTTCGGCTTCCTGCTCACGCCACCGGTCGGCGGCGGCTGCTTCGGCGGTCTCGCGAGCGGCGGCGCCTGAGCGTGCCCGAACACCGACCGAACGCAGCAGCCAGCCGACACCAACCCCGATGAGCGCCATCGCCAGGCCCCAGAAGAAGAAAATTGCGAGTGTGTACGGCACGCAGCGCTCAGCGTAGTTCCACGACAACCGTTACTCGGCGGCTCGCGGCCGCATCCTCTTCACCGTCGACGATGAGCGGATCGGTCTCACCGAGGCCGAGCGCAACGAGATCGTCGGCCGGGACACCTCGGTCGATGAGTGCCGCGACAACGGCCTCGGCACGAAGCTGTGACAGCACCTCGTTGGTGTCGGCATCGCCGGAGGTGTCGGTGTGGCCCTCGACGGTGACGACGACGCCGCCGTACCGCTTGGCCTCGGCCGCGAGTAGGTCGAACGTGGCGATGGCCGAATCGAGCGGCTGGGCACTGTCGGGCGCGAACTCGATCGGCTGGGTGACGAGATCGTCGTTCATCGCGGCGGCGACGTTGGCCGCCTGTTCGGGCGTCGCCGTTGGGCGGTCGACCACATCAACCACGAGTCCGCTCAGGTCGGCGGTGGCTGTTGCGATGGCGTCACGACTGGCATTGTCGACCACTGTGCCGCGCAGCACCAGGCCGCCGGGCTCGATCGACGCAACCCCCTCGGCGAGCTCCACCACCAACACGTCGATCAACACCGCCAGACCGAACGCCTGCCCGGCCTCGATCGCGGAGGCCGGATCGATCTGCAACTGATCGATCACGTTGTCGGGGTCGAGTCTGGTGGTCGACACACCGACCAATCCACCTTGCTGGCTGTCATCGGCGACGACACCGTCGAGGGTCAATTGCCCGTCGCGGTACATCGCCGCCGTCAGCGGGTCGGGTTCGTCGAAGCCGAGGTCGAGGTCGGCGGGCAACAGCACTTGATCGATCACGTGCAGTACGCCGTCGCTGCCGGTGAGATCGGCGGTGGTCACCTGCGCGACGACGTCGCCGCTGGTCAGCTCGACCACGCCGGTGTCAGACAGCGAGACGCTGACCGATGTGCCATCGGTCATCTCGACCGGACCGCTCGGCAACTCCGCTGCGGTGACCGCACCGTCGATCACGTGATGCGCCAACACCGTCGCCATCAACCGCGGATCGGCGTTGAGCTCGCCCGCAACCGACGGGTCGAGCGCGCCGAAGGCGTCGTTGGTCGGGGCGAAGATCGTGAACGAGCCAGGGGCATCGATCTCGTCGCGGCCGGCGAGGGCCGCGGCGCTGCGCAGCGCCGAGAACTGCGGGTCGGTGGCGATCAGCTCGCCGATCGTTCCCGGGGCCTCGGCAATGTTCGTCGGCGCCGAGTCGGGCGCAGCGTCGACGTCTTCTCCTGGCGCGATCGCGTCGGCCGGCTCCTCCGCATCGGCCGACGCCGCCGACTCGGTGGGCGGCGCCATAGTCGACACAGGCTCGGCCGACACACACGCCTCCTCGATCGTGACCGACCGGACGCCGCGTACGTCGGACACCTCGGCCTGGATGATCTCCGCATCGGCCGGAGTTACCGGAGTGGCGCACGCAATCGTCCCGTCCTGACCGTCGAACGAAGCCGCCAGCCCGCCGTACCCCAATGCAGTGAGGCGGTCCTCGGTGCGCCTTTCGAGGTCGTTCTCGACGCGCACCAGGGTGATCACCGCGCCAACGATCAGCACGACGAGGCCAAGGCCTGCGCCCCATCCGATGATCCTCCGCCGGTATCGTCGCAGTACCACCCGCTCGCTGGTCATGGCGCTCACACGATCCCACGCTGCGACTGTCGAGGCAACGCACCCTCCAATGAGTTTTCCACGCCTCTCCCCCCAACGGCGCAACACCCGACTCGCTCTCCCGCTGTCGCGCCGCACGCTGATCCTCGGAACTGTCGCCGGCGGAGTCCTCGCCGCGTGCGGTGATGGCGGGAACGGCGACGGCGACCAAGCTGCCGACGACACTGCCGATGCGGCCGGCGACGACGTCGAGCCGTTCAACGAACCCGGCGCCGACGGCTTCACGCTGGTGCAGCGGTTCCCCCAGGGCGTTCAGGTGCCCGGCGAGCTCCGATTGCCGCTCAGCCTGTCGACGGGTGCCGCCCAGCTCATTCAGGACGGCCCCGACACACTGACCGCCCAGGTCACCGATCTCGGCGGCAACCCGCTCGGCGAGATGATCACCGCGAGCCGACGTGACGTTGCGCCCGCTCCGTACTACGACTTCCGCCCGACCATCGACGAGCCCGGGTTCTATGCCCTCGTGGTCGACGGCGGTCCCGAGGGCGGCGCCAACTTCGACGTCGCCGAACCGTCGACAGTACCGGTCCCGATTCCCGGCCAGATGCTGCCGGGCTTCGACACCCCGACCTTCGCCGACAACCGTGGTGTCGATCCGATCTGTACCCGCGAACCCGAGCCTTGTGGGTTCCACGAGTTGACGCTCACCGAGGCGCTAGCGGCGGGTAGGTCCGTGGCGTACCTCGTCGGGACGCCGGCGTTCTGCTCGACCGGTACCTGCGCGCCAGCGCTCGACGCAATGGTCGAAGTCGCGCCCGCGTACGACGGTTCGGTCACCTTCGTCCACGCCGAGGTGTACACCGACGACACGGCGACCACGATTGCCCCCGCCGTCGAGGCAGTCGGGATGTTCTACGAGCCGGCGCTGTTCGTCACCGACGCCACGGGCATTGTCGTGGAACGACTCGACGCCGTGTGGGACGAGACCGAATTAGTCGACGCCCTCGATCGAGTCACGGCCTGACGCCGCGGCGTCAGGAAAAGCTCTGGCCGCACCCGCACGTGCGGGTGGCGTTGGGGTTCGTGATGGCGAAGCCCGACTGGTCGAGACCGTCTTTGTAGTCGAGCGTGGCGCCCTCGAGGAGCTGCGCTGACGCCGGGTCGACGACGACCTTGACGGCACCTTCTTCGTAGCTCTGCTGCGTGTCGTCGGCAGCGATGTCACCGTCGAAGAACATCTCGTAGGAGAATCCGCTGCATCCGCCCGGACGGACTGCGACGCGCAACGCGAGCTCGTCGGCGCCTTCCTCGGTGAGGAGTTGGCGGACCTTGACAGCGGCGGAATCGGTGAGCGTGATCATGGAACCTCCAAGTCGGTACGAACAGACTATCGCCGCGCCACTCGTCGCGAACCCGTCGAACCGCTCATCGCGGCGCCACGGTGACCCGACAGGGGGTACGGCTCGTGAGTGTGCAGAAGTCGCGAGTCTGAGCATCGCCCATCTTGGCGACGAACCCGGCGACGAGCCCACGGTGCAGTCCACAGACCACCTCGGGATGCTCGGCCGCGAGATCGGCGAACGGGCAGTTGGCGAAGGCCACGATGGCGCCCTCGTCGTCAGCGGCGGCCGTGACGACGGGATCGAAGCCGAGCCGGTCGAGATCATCGACCACCGCTTCGAGTGCCGACGGTGCGGCGTCATACGGCTCAGCACGACGGGCGCCCTCGTCGAGACCGACCGCTTCGGCGTCGTCACCGCTGGCGTCGAGCCGGCGGGCGAGCGACAACACCATCCGCGCAAGCACCGGAATGGTGGGCGGCTCCAGCCCGAGCGAGGGGGCATCGGGCGCGATCGAGTACCGGTGTTGGGGCCGACCGACGTCGCCACGACCGGCGACTTCGACCTGCAACAACGCCAGGTCGCGCATGCGTTCCAGGTGCGGACGGACGGTGTTGGCGTGCAGCGCCAACGCATCGGCGATCTCGGCCGTGGTTCGTGGTCGAGACGATCGGGCCAGCTCGAGGTAGATCGCGTACCGCGTGTTGTCGCCCAACGTCTTCAGCAAATCGAGCGGCGGTGGTTGTGCCCGATCGCTTTCCACCGGGTCGAGATTACACGGAAATCGCCGGTAAAATGCCCACATGGCCGACGTCGTTCTCGCCGAGCCACCAACCGGAGAAGCGATCACCGATGTACTGCGCACGGTGATCGATCCGGAGCTGGGGGCCGACATCGTCACGTTGGGAATGGTCCCGAGTGTCGACGTGTCCAGTGACGGCGTCGTCACGGTCGGTATCAAGCTGACCATTCGTGGCTGCCCGCTGCGCGCCGAGATCAAACGCGACGTCGAGACACGGGTCGAGCGCCATCCCGGTGTGCGCGAGGTCAAGATCAGGTGGGGCGAGATGGACGCCGACGAACGCTCGGAGGTGATGACCAAAGCGCGGTGGAACGCCCGGGAGAACGCCCCCGATACCGAGGTTCCGCTGTCGTGCAAGGTGCTGGCGATCGCCAGCGGCAAAGGCGGGGTCGGCAAGAGCTCGGTCACGGTCAACCTGGCCGCGGCCATCGCCGCCGACGGTCACACGGTCGGGGTCCTCGACGCCGACATCTGGGGCTTCAGCGTGCCCCGGCTCCTGGGGATCGACGATCGAATGGAAGCCGAGTCGGTCGACGACTCCGACAAGCCGAAGATCATCCCGAACGAACGAGCCGTCGGCGACGGCCTGCTCAAGGTGGTGTCGACCGGATTCCTCGTCGACGAAGACACCGCCCTCATGTGGCGCGGATTGATGCTCACCAAGGCGGTCGAACAGTTCTTGCGCGACGTTCGCTGGGGCGAGCTCGACTATCTCCTAATCGACATGCCCCCCGGCACGGGTGATGTCCAGATGGGCCTCGCTCGCCTGCTGCCGAGCACCGATCTCGTCGTGGTCACGACACCGGCGCTCGCTGCCCAGAAGGTGGCCCAGCGCGCCGCCGACATGGCCCGCCGCAGCTTTCTCGACGTCGTCGGCGTGATCGAGAACATGAGCGCCTTCACCTGCGAGCACGGCTCGACGTACGCACTGTTCGGCGAAGGTGGCGGCGCCGCACTGGCCGACGCCATCGATGCGCCGTTGCTCGGCCAGGTCCCGCTCGAACCAAGTGTTGCCGCCGGCGGCGACGCCGGAGCGCCGGTGGTGCTCGACGGCACCGGCCCCGCCGCCGACGCCTTCCGGGCGATCGCGGCGACGATCGTCGAGCAGATCGCTCCGCCGGCGATCCCCGACGTGGACATGGCCGGATGTTCGGCCCGCCTGTTCGACACGGTCAACGCCGCATTGGCCGAGATCGACGCACAGGCCGCCGCCGAATCCGGCGCGTCGTAGTTCGTACGACATCAGGTGCCAGGCACCAGATGTCGTAGCGCCGCGAGTTGGTCGCCGTTGGCGACATGCGACAGTTGGTGCCGGGCACCTGATGTCGGGGTTCAGTCGAGCGCGTCGTAGTCGTCGTCACCCGGCATCGCCACACCAACGACGGTCCCGTCGGCAGCGCGGCGAAGCTTCGGTTCCGTGCGCGGCGGGCGCCCGCGAGCGGCGGCAGCGGCGAGCAACTCCGCGACCGTCTGATGGGCAGCGAGTACCCGCAGGTTGGCGACGGTCGGCGGCATCATCAGCAACTCCCCCGACTCCTGCATCTCCAGCGCATCAGCAGGCGTCACCCACCGACTGTCGACCGTCTCGGCATTGTCGTGCACAGCCGTTTGCTCGACCGGTGCCGCGGCGATGAAGAACCGCGTGTCGAATCGACGGGCCTCTCCGCGCGGGGTCACCCAGTGGTCGACGTAATGGATCTCACCGATGCGCAGTCGCAGATCGTCGCGACTGCACAGCTCGGCCATCGACACTCGGCCGTCGTGAATGGCGTGCCGGTCGTCGGGCTGCGGCTGGTGCGCAGCACCGTCGGCGCGCGACGCCAGGAGTACCCCAGCTTCCTCGAAGCACTCGCGCACCGCAGCGATCCAATAAGCCAGACCGCCCGCGTCGATACCGAGCCGGTCCGAGGCGGAACGGTCGTCGTGACCGTGGCACCACATCTCGACGTCCCGGCCGCTGTCGGCCGGATCGACCCTCCCCCCGGGGAACACGTACATGCCAGCCCCGAACGCCGCCCCAGCCGTCCGCTGCAACATCAACACTTCGGGGCCACGAGCTGCGTCACGCACCAGCATCACCGTCGAAGCGGGACGGATCGGCACTTCGTCTTCGGTGGTGCGGATCGAGCTCATCGATCGGACGGTATCCGATCGCCGAAACTCCTACGGTGTGCGGCATGGAGCGCATGCCCGACGCCGCCCCGAACGTGGCCGCCGATGTGTTGGACCACATCGGACCTGGCGCGCAGGTCATCGTGCCGCTGGCCAACGGTGAACCAACCGCAGTGCTCGACGCCATCGAGGAAGCCGCCGCAACCGACCCGAACCGCTTCGAGGAGGTCCGCGTCCACCAGATGCATGCACTGCACGACCGGCCCTATCTCGCCGGCGCGTATCTGCCACATCTGAAGCACATCTCGTACTTCTTGTCGCACGTCACTCGTCCACACTTCGCCAACGACAGCGTGGGGCTGGTGCCCGCCCACTTCAGCGAGGTGTATTCGTTGATGCGCATGCGCACCGACGACCCGCTGGTGGTCGCCGCGGCCGCACCGCCCGACGCGCATGGCTACTTCTCCCTCGGCGTGTCAGCTGACTACACGGCGAGTTTCATCGGCCGTGGCCGCTTCTTCCTCGAGGTGACCGATGCGATGCCGCGCACGTTCGGCCGCAACCAGATCCACATGTCACAGGTCGAGGGCTGGTGTCGCAGCGACCGGCCCCTGATCGAGGTCGCGCCGGTGCAACCGGGGCCGATCGACGATCGAATCGCTGCGCTCGTGGCCGAACGAATCGTCGACGGTTCGACCATCCAAACCGGCATCGGCGCCATCCCGAATGCGATCATGTCGGCGCTCGGCGACCACCGGGATCTGGGAGTGCACACTGAGCTGCTCTCCGACGGCGTGATCGACCTCATCGAGTCCGGTGTCGTGAATGGCGTGCGTAAGCGCCTCAACCGGACCAAGACCGTCGGGACGTTCGCACTCGGGACGCAGCGGCTGCACGACTTCCTCAACGAGAACGCGTCGATCGAGTTGCACGCCGTGCGGTACGTGAACGACCCGCGAGTGATCGCCAACGAGCACGATTTCGTGTCGATCAACGCCACGTTGACCGTCGACTTCCTCGGCCAATGTGCGTCGGAAACGATCGGCGGAAAATACTTCTCTTCGTCGGGCGGCCAGAACGACTTCGCCCGGGGAGCGATGTACTCAGACGGTGGCCAGGGCTTCGTGGTCCTCCATGCGACCACGTCGAGCGGCGCCTCGCGGATCGTGCCGCAGCTCGCGGCGGGCGACGTGGTGACCACGCCGAAGAACACAGTCGACAAGGTGGTCACCGAGTTCGGGGTCGCCGAGCTACGTGGCAAGTCCATTCGCGAACGGGCGCGCGCGCTGATCGACATCGCCCATCCCGACCACCGCGACGACCTCAGCCGAGCGGCGGCACAGCTGCACTACGCCTGATCGCACTGGATCGGCGGCACACGGTCGGCCCTACGTCGGCGCCGCCACGATCCACATCAGCGGGAAACCGACGGTGAAGGCGTGCATCACGTCGCCCGTGCGACGGACGACGAGAAACGCGGCCAACGTAGGCGCCAACTCAGCCGTCGGGAGCGGGTCGAAACGACCGCCTGACGTGAACACCATCGTGGCCAGCAACGCGCCGATTGCCGCCGGACCGACGACGGACATCGGGCGCTCCAACGATGACGGCAGGGTCCGGCCGGCGAGAACGACGAACATGCTGACGCGCAAGAGGTAACTCACTGCGCCGATGACTGCGATGACAATCCAGATGCTCATCACCGCACCTCCCGGCGAGACGTACTCGCTGCGGATCCCCAGTGGCTCGGCATCCGTCGCGGCGTCGATGCGCGACGGCACCATGGACGGCTCCGAAGCCACCTGCGTGGGGGCGTTCGACGAGACGTACGATCCGTTGCTCGCCTCGTGTACGTGAGAGGGCCGGCGCCAGGGATTCAACCTCGACGGCGGCGGCGTCGAGATCCGCGCACACGGGCGCCGACGACGCGAACTACGTGGCGCTCGACATCGCTTGCACCCCGCCCTGATCGGGCGCGGGGAAGGGTGGTCTAGGCGGCCAGGCGTTGCGGGGCGTTGGCCGCCCGCTTGCCGGTGGTCATCTTGTCGTAGAGCGCACACACCCGGCGGCTGGCGCTGCGTTCACACAGCGCGGGCACGACGGCGTGGACAGCAGCAGCGACCGATGCGGCAGCCAACGACGCGGCGAAGCCCAAGGCGGCCCGGGCGTGCTCGCCGTAGGTCTCGTCGACCGATGCCGGATGCTCGATGAAGTGGCGCCGCAGATCCATGCCTCCACCGTACGGAAACCGCACATCGAAGGTGTTGCGAAGTTCGCGCTGAATCGGCCGATTTACGCATTATTCATACTTTGAGTCGTATCTATGTGCAGTATTCTTCGATTGTGGACTCGATAGATCGGGAAATCGTGCGCCTTCTCCAGGACGACGCCAGTCGCAGCGCCCGCGAGCTCGGCGACGCCGTGGGCCTCACCGCCACACCATGTTGGCGCCGCATCCGGGCCCTCGAAGACGACGGCACGATCGCCCGCCAGATGGCCATCGTCGACCCGCACGCCGTCGGCCTCGACGTGCTGGCGTTGGTCAACATCCGCACCAACGATCACAGCTCCGAGTGGATCCGACGCTTCCGCGCCGCCATCGCCGATCTCCCCGAGGTACTCGAGGCGTATCGCACGAGCGGCGACATCGACTACACGCTGAAGGTGCGGGTCTCGAGCATCCCGGCCTATGACGACTTCTACCGGCGGCTGATCGAAGCGATCGATCTGTACGACGTGCGCACGATCTTCGTGATGGAAGAACTCAAGTCGACCACCGCCCTGCCCATCGACGACTCGATGTAGCCGAGGTCGCCCGCCTTACTGCTCGACGAACCAGCGGGCGATCTGGGTCCGCGTCGTTCCCCGGCCAGTGCTCGAGCAGGTCGCGGGCACGCTGTGCGCTCTGGCGCGATGCGTCGACTTCTCCGTCACGACGCTGCACGCGAGCCAATGCGATCGACAGCTCGGCGTGAATGAGCTGCGGGACGTGAGCCATCGTCGTCGTCGGCGCCACTGCGGACAGCGCCGCTTCGATTTTGGCGCGAGCGTCGGGTTCGCCGGCGCGGTCGGCCAACACCGCGTGCGCGACTTCGCTGCCCGTCGTGCCGTCGCCGAAGCGCTTGGCCAGAGCCATGCGTCGCGGCGGTCGCCGTCGGGCTCCGAGTCGTACGAGATCAGGCACAACGCCTCCTCGGTCTCGCAATACAGCATGTGGTGTTGGGCAACGGCGACCCGCTGCGCTCCTCGATACGACGCCAGCGGTCGGCGTAGCGGCGGGCGCGGGCCACGTCGAGGCGGCCGAGCAGCCACGCCGCGCGAGCGGAGAGCTCGAGCAGTTCGGGGTGGTCGGGAAAAGCATCGAGCGCTTCCTCGGCGACGAGCTATGCCTGGAACGGCGAACCCGACTCGAGGTAGTCGCAGATGCCGTCCGGGGCGAGGCGTTCGACGTCGTCATCGCGGGCCGCTTTGATCGCGCGCCGGGCGATCGACGCATGGCCGGCCGGGCACAAACTCGATTATGACCTCGAGCGCCCGGCTGTGTATCCGACGCTTCTCGCCGCCGAGCAGCGATTCGAGGATCGCCTCGCGTACCAACTCGTGCCGGAAGTGGAAGCGATCGACTGTCGGTACTGCGTCAACGAGCGACGCCAGCGGACCAGCGATTGCACGATCGAGGCCTGCTGTTCGCCGTCGGCCAGTCGGCGACGGTGCTCGCCGAGCAGCAGCTCGGGGTGGAGTCCATCGAGGCATGTCATGGATCACATGGTGCCGGCCTCAGGTAGGCAGGCACATCGGACAAGTGACCGATGTGGCGACGTCGGGCAGTGACCACCGTCACATACTGCTCACACGGCGTCGGCGGGTGCCTCGTCGCTCGTTTGGGCCGGTTCTTCGGTCGGCTCATCCGTTGCCGAGGGGTCGACGGCCACAGTGCCGTTCGTGTCGGGTGCACCGTCGACGACGACGGCGGCCGCGCCGTCAACCTCGGCGGCTGCCGCGTCGTCGCTCGGGCCACGGCGAAGGAACACGAACGCTGCCGCGGCACCAACCACGGCGGTCAGCACGATGGCCACCGTGCGCCAGTGATCGTTGAGGAAGATCGTCGCTTCGGCCTGCTGCTCGAGCGCCCAGTCGGTGATCGGGTCACCCTCTTCGCGGATGTCGACCCAGTAGAAGTACCACAGCAGGTAGGCGCCGGAGATCACCACGAACGCAGCGGCGATCTTGTCGACGTACTGCATGCCATTGCGCAAGATCTTCAACAGGCTGGTGTTGGCGAAGGCCAGCGCAACCGTGAGCGCCGACACCAACAACGCCATGCCGGCGCCGTAGGCCAACACGTTGCCGACGCCGGCCACGACGCCGTCGCGGCTGGTGGTGGAGAACACGGTGGCGATGAACAGCCCGATCGTGCAGCCGATCGAGGCCACGGCGTAGGCCACGCCGAACACGAACATCGCCTTGGTGGTGTTCTTCGGCTGGCCGCCCGTGTTGATCTGCGGCGTCATGAACGGCAGCTTGTAGCCGAACAACATGGCGATACCGAGCACGACCAACGCCACGCCAATGATCCCGGTGGCGTACTTGGCGTTCTGATCGATCCAGTTGGTGAAGTTGTACGAGATGACCCCGACGACGAGGAACACCGACAAGAAGCCTGCGGACACCGCAGCGCTCACCAAGAGCGCCCGCCGAATCGACGCTCGTTGCGACCCTGGGAGCTGACCCTGCATCCCGAGGAAGTACATCAAGTAGGTCGGCAGCAGGATGAACCCACACGGGTTCACCGCCGCCACCAAGCCGCGAATGAACGAGAGGCTCATGTGCTCTCCATCCTGTGCATGAACTAACTCGCTTCCTGGATCTGCGCCTCAACGGCTTGCAGCTCGTCGACGCGGTCTCGGAGCTGGTCGGCGTCGAGGACGCCGGTCTGCTCGATGATCGTGCCGTCGGAGGTGACGAACAGGGTGACCGGGAACGCCACTGCACCGATCGCATCGGTGAGTTCGGCGAACGGGTCGCGCAGTTGCTCGTAGGTCACGCCGCGTTCACCGGCAAATCGCTCCATCGACTCGACCGAGTCGATGGTGTTGACGCCGACGAACCGGACATCGTCGCCGACCTCGCTGTGCACTTCGGCGAAGTCGGGGAGTTCTTTGGCGCACGGTGGGCATGTGGAGAACCAGAAGTTGACCACGGTGGGCTGGCCGAGCAGCGACGTGGTGAGCACTTCGTTGTCGTCGCGGTCGAACAGGGTGGTGACGGGCAGCAGGTCGCCTTCGACCACGTCGTTGCCGAGACCGTTGTTGGGAAAGGTCTCGACGGTCTGCGGGTTGTCGAGTACTGCGTCGGGTTCGTCGTCACCGGAGCGGGCGATGAGATACCCCGCCCCGACGCTCACGACGAGGGCGATCACCAGGGAGATCACCAACAGACGCGGACGAATCTTCACCCGTTGCAGGGTACTGAGCACATGAGAACAGGTCGTCTCATGACCACGAAACGTTCCCTTACGGTCACGGTGCCACCGGCATGGGGGTGGGCCGGGGCACTGCGACCGTCGGGGGGATCATGCGACGTCGACTGCAACGTCGGCGAGGCCGGCATCACGGGGATTGACCGGGCCGAGTTCGTCCACGATCAACGCCGGACGGGGCCGCTTGGGGGGACGGCCACACGGGCGCTTGTTGGCCACGATGCGGCCGCCGGACAGCAGCTCGCCGCCCCACACGCCCCATGGTTCGGCGCGTTCGAGGGCATCGGCGAGACACGACGCCTGGAGTGGGCACCGGCGACACATCGCCTTGGCACGGGCGATGTCGATCACGTCGTCGGAGAAGAACAGCGCGGTCAACGTGCCGTTCCCGTCGGCGCATCGCGCCGCTGGTGCCGTGCTCCCGGCGTCGACGCCGGGAGCGTCGATACAGTCGGGTTCGCGGGGTTCGATGACGATATTCATGTCGGTTCCTCGTTGTCGGTGGTTGGTTCGTGGATTGCTGTGGTGCTGGTGATGCAGATCTGGATGGATGTGACGGGCCGAAAAATCAGAAAGGCCGCCGGGTTCTTGAACCCGGCGGCCTCGGAGAGGTGATCTGACGTTGGTGTTACGTCAGCACTCCTGGCGAGACGCCGGGATAAGCGTGCGGCTTGTTGGTCACGACCTGGATCGAGTCGGTGCCCATGTAGCCACCGGTGCCGCAGTGCTCGAAGGTCGATGCGGTTCGCGAGTTCGCGAGATTGCCGAAGAACGAAGACCAGGACGCAACGGCAGACGCGCGGGCGCGGCCGAGGACCGGCTGTGTTGCGGTGTGCGACATCGTCACCATCGGTGCGTCCTTCCTGCTCGTGCTGTTGGTCGGTCGTTGTTTTTCGCGCGCGCCGTGGTGGCGCGAGCGGGATAGAGGAAACCACGACCGACCGGCGCAGGTCAAGGAGGTTTCTCGCGAACGTGTGATTGGGCGCGAGCATGAGCCCGGTGAGCTGGCAGCTCGACCTCCTCGTGTTCGCCTGCGGGTGGCTACTCGGTTGGTGTCTCTTGTGGCGCCTCCGCCCCCTGCCACCGTTCGATGGGACGCGCCGCGACGCGATCGCTGTCGTCGTGCCCGCACGCAACGAAGCAGACGCACTCCCCCACTTGATTCCACCGTTGGCCGCGCAACTGCGCACGGGAGACGAACTCGTCGTGGTCGACGATCACTCCGATGACGCCACCGCGACGATTGCGGCGAGCGGCGGTGCCGTTGTCGTTGAGTCGCCGCCACTCCCGACCGGTTGGCTGGGCAAGCCGCATGCGTGCGCTACGGGCGCGGCCGCAACCACCGCACCTGTGCTCGTGTTCCTCGATGCCGACGTGCGCCCGGCGGGCGACCTCCTCGACCGCCTCGCCGCGGCGGTCGAGGAGGACCGCTCGCAAGTGGTCTCGGTGCAACCGTGGCACCAGACCGGCGGACTCGGCGAGCAAGCGAGCATTCTGGTGAACGTCGCTGCGTTGATGGGCTGCGGTGGATTCACGCCGCTGGGCCCGCAGGCCGCAGCGGACGTCGCGTTCGGGCCGGTCATCGCGATCGACCGCGAACGGTATGCGGCCGTTGGCGGCCACGGTGGGCCAACGGTCCGCTCACAACACACCGAAGACATCGCGCTGGCACGTGCCGTTGGCGGGTCGTCGCTATACACGGGTCGGCCCGACACCCGCTTTCGCATGTATCCGGGAGGGTTGGGTGACACGGTGCGCGGATGGAGCCGATCGTTGGCGACCGGGGCCGGCTCGACCCGGTGGTGGTGGGTCCTGGCGACGGCAGCGTGGATCGGCTCGCTCGCCGGTGGATGGCTGGCGCTTCCGGTGCTGTACCCGCTGAGCGCAGTGCAGTTCTGGGTCCTCGGCCGGCGAGCCGGGTCGATCCATCCGCTCACCGCGATTGTTTTCCCGGTCGCGGTACTCGCCTTCGTGATCATCTTCTTGCGCAGCGCATGGTTGCGGCTGCGACGGCGCGATGTGACCTGGAAGGGGCGGCGGGTCGAGGCCAATCCCAGCTGATTGAATGGCGGTGTGAGACGTTGCCTGATCGCCCTCGTTGCGGGCACGATGCTCGCCGCCGGGTTGGCCGGGGGTGCTGCTGTGGCGCACGACGCCAACGTCGACGCCAGCCCCGCATCGGGATCCACGATCGATCAGCCGATCAGCGAGGTCACGCTCACCTTCGACACGACGATCGGCGACGACGTCGAACTCGCGGTGCTCGACCCCGACGAGACCGAACTCGATTCGACCAGCTCGCGCATTTCCGACTTCGCGGCCAAGGTCGAGTTCGATCCGCTCGACGAGGAGGGCACCTACATCGTGCGCTACCTCACCACCGCCAGTGAAGATGGCCACCTGCTCGTCGGCGCCGTGCAATTCACATTCGGCGACGCAGGCGGCGCCAGCATCGTCCCATGGATCGCGTTCGGTGTGGCTGCCGCGGCGATTCTCGCGGTCGGTGCGTGGTTCAGCCTGCGCAGCCACCGACGGGCGGCTGTTGGCGCATCAGTCGACGATGTCGACGACGATCTTTCCGACGTTGGCGTTTGACTCCATGTACGAGTGCGCCTCGCCGATGCGCTCGAACGGGTAACGCGAATCGATCACCGGTCGGAGCAGACCGCGCTCGAACAGCGGGTTGACTTCGGCGATGAACCGCTGGGCGAGCGCGATCTTGCGCTCGATCGGCCGACTGCGCAGCGTGGTGCCGATCCACGTGACCCGCTTGGTGAGGAGCAGTCCGAGGTTGACCGACGCGTTGGCGCCGCCCATGAGGCCGACCTGCACCACGGTTCCGTCGATGGCTGCGGCGTGCAGGTTGCGCTCGGCCTCCTCGCCGCCGATCACATCGAGGACAACGTCGGCGCCGCCGGGCACGGCGTCGCGCCACGCGGCGAGCCAGTCGGCGGGCGAACGCTCGAGCACGACGTCGGCGCCAAGGTCACGACAGGCCTGCGCCTTGCCCGCCGAACACGTCACGGCGATGCGCGCGCCGATGGCACGGGCGATTTGGATCGCGGCGGTTCCGACCCCCGACGCTCCTGCGTGCACCAGTGCCCACCGTCCACTGGTCAAGCCACCCTGCACGACGAGTGCGTCCCATGCGGTGAGGAACACCTCGGGGATGGCCACGGCGTCGCCCGCGGCGACCGCACTGGGCACCGGCAGGGCCTGCCGGGCGTGGGTGACCACTCGCTCGGCGTAGCACCCGCCGGCCTCGATGCCCATCACGCGGTCACCGACGCTCCATCCGGTCACCTCGGGCCCCAGCGCGGCCACGGTGCCGGCGTACTCGAGGCCGGGGATCTCCACCTCGCGCCCGCGCGGATCGGGGTACATGCCCATTCGCTGCAGCACATCGGCGCGATTGAGTGCGGTCTGTTCCACCGCAACGGCGATCTCACCGACCCCTGGTTCGGGGTCGGCAACCTCGCAGATGGTCAGTACTTCAGGGCCACCGTGATCGTCGAGAACGACTGCGCGCATGCGCGGCACGTTACCGGCGTGCCGCGCCAGAGTACCGTTCGACCACAACTGGTCCGCCGACATCGTCCGCGCCGGCATCCGCCGGAGTGGGCGATGAGGTCGGCGCGGCGATCGAGGTCGGTCGGGAAGCATCACCGCCGGCGGTCGGCTCGGCGTCGCTCGTCGTGTCGGCACAGGCCGCCAGCGCGAGCGCTGCGACGACGACGAGTTCAGCTGCGCGCGGTCGGCGCAGCGTGATCATCGGCGGCGGTGGAGTCCGGCTCGTCGGCCGCCGGCTCGGGGAGCTCGAGCGCGTCGGCAGCGACGAACGCATACTGCCGGTAGAACTCGAGCTCTGCCACTGAGGCGCGGATGTCGTCGAGCGCCCGGTGAGCACCCTTGCCCTGTGGTCGGCGACCGTCGAGATCCGGGTACCACCGCTTCACGAGCTCTTTGATGCTCGACACGTCGATCGACCGGTAGTGCAGATGATTCTCGATGTCGGGCAGATAGGCCGCGAGGAACCGGCGGTCGGTGCCGATCGAGTTACCGCACAGCGGGACAGTCATCGGTTCAGGCACGTGCCGCTGGATGAACTCGAGGGTCGCCTTGCCCGCTTCATCGAGACTCACGGTGGACGCACGGATCTGATCGAGTAGCCCCGAACGGGTGTGCATGTCGACCACGAAGGGGTCCATCGCCGCCAAGACCTCGTCGGGCTGGTGGATGACGAGGTCGGGTCCCTCTTCGACGATCTGTAGGTCGTCGTCGGTCACGATGGTGGCGATCTCCACGATCACGTCGCTGGTGTGATCGAGCCCGGTCATCTCCAGATCCATCCACACCAGCACGCCCGACATCGTAGAGCGGCGGTGCACGGTGACGGCGATCGCGCCCCGAGATGCCAACATCGGTGCACCATGGCCCCGACCGATGGACTCGAACGAGCTGCGACGCTCACCGAGTTACTCGAGACCGACGGCGTTGTCGAACAGTGCGTTATCCGTTCAGGCAGCCGTGGGCGCCTCGGCGTGATGGCGTACCACGGTGGATCACTCGAGGAGATGACCGACGTGATCGGCGAACGCGCCGCCGAACGATCCGGCGCCTCGTACTACGCCATCGTCCAGCCGTCGACCAGCCGCCGCCATCTCGCCTCGACGAAGGTCCGACCGGCCGAGTCGCCCGCACTCACCCGATTCGTCGACGCGGTCGATGTGGTGGTGACGGTCCATGGCTTCGGACGTCGGGGCATGTTCTCGTCGCTACTGCTCGGCGGTGGCAATCGAGAGTTCGCCGAGCACGTCGGCACGGCGCTGCGCCGGACGTTGCCGGCCTACGACATCGTGACCGACCTCGAGCGCATCCCGGTCGCGCTCCGCGGCATCCATCCGGACAACCCGGTGAACCTGCCGCCGGCACGCGGCGTTCAGATGGAGTTACCGCCGCGGGTGCGCGGGTCGAGTCCGATGTGGTGGGACTGGGAAGGTCCGGGGCTAACGCCTCACACCGAAGGACTCATCGACGGGCTCGTCGACGCGTTGACGAGCTGGGCGTAGCGGCGACGACGCGGCGACTGGCAGCTGCACTTCCACGACGCCGCCCGGCCCGGGCCCGATTGCGATCCTGCCGCCGTGGGCCGCGACGATGCCGCGGGCGATCGACAGTCCCAGCCCGGCGGTACCGGTGCGAGTGTCTCGTGCCGGATCGGCGCGTGTGAATGGCTCAAACGCACGTTCGCGAAAGCCCGGCGGGAATCCGGGGCCTTCGTCGGCAACCCGCAGACGCGCCTCGCTGCCCATCTGTTCGAGCGTGACGGTCACCACCGAGTCGTCCGGTGAGTAGCGGATCGCATTGTCGAGCAGGTTGCGGACCACTCGTCCGACCTGTGGACCATCGGCTGCGACGACCACGCGACGTTCGGCGTCGAGAAGGAGCTTGATGCTGCGGCTCTCGGCGAGTGGACGGACCGTCTCCATTGCCTCGTCGGCCAGTTCGGTGAGATCGAGGCGGGTGCGATGGAGGTCGAGTGTCCCGCTGACCAACCGCGTGTGCAGTTGGAGATCGTCGACCAGCGCCGACAGCGCCCGTACCTGCCGTTCCATGCCCTTCAAGTACTGGTCGGGATCGGCGGCGACGCCGTCACGGATCGCTTCGACCGACGCCCGCAATGCCGCGAGGGGTGTGCGCAGATCGTGGCTGATCGACGACAGCATCAGGGCGCGCTCGCTTTCGATGGCGTCGAGGCGGTCGACCATGCGGTCGAACATCTCGGCAGCTTCGCCGAGTTCGTCATTGCGGATCACGCCGGTACGTGCACTGAGGTCACCATCGGCGACTCTCATCGCCGCGTCGCAGATGCGCTTGGCATCGCGTGCCACGGGGCGGGCGAGCAGCATCGCCGCGACGCCGGCAGCCATCACCGCCGGGATCAGCGCCCACATCAGCATCGTGACGTCGTGGTCGGAGATGAACATCGTCTGCGCAGCGACGGCGATCATCAACAGGGCGATTCCCAGCACTGCGAGCTGCGCTGCCAGAAAGCGACGTCCGAGTCGGTTCATCGCGTGGGCGCGGTGCACCGGCAGTTCGTCCCACGGGCTCGCTGCGGTGTCGTCGGTGGTGGTGATCGTGGTCTTGCTCATGGTTCGAACCGGTAGCCGACGCCCCACACGGTGGTGATCCACCGCGGGTGCTCGGGGTCGTTCTCGATCTTGTTGCGGATGCGGCGAACGTGCACGGTGACGGTGGCGGGGTCTTGCCACTCGGGCGACGACTGCCACACCGATTCGAGCAGCTCGGCACGGGAGAACACCTGGCGGGGTGAGCCGGCCAGGAACGCCAGCACGTCGAACTCCTTGGGAGTGAGTTCGACGGCCTCACCGTTGAGCGTGACCTCCCGGCTGAGCGGTTCGATGCGCAGATCGCCGAAGTCGAGCGGCTGGGGCGATGACACGCTGCGCCCACCGGTGCGGCGCAGCACCCCGTTGACACGAGCGGCGAGTTCGCGTGGCGAGAATGGCTTGACCACGTAATCGTCGGCGCCCAGCTCGAGCCCGGAGACCCGATCGGTTTCCTCGGCGCGAGCGGTGAGCATGATCACCGGGATGTCGCTCGACGATCGGATGCGTCGCAAGATGTCGAGCCCGTTGACTCCAGGCAGCATCATGTCGAGCACGACGAGGTCGGGCGGGTCGGCGTCGAGGAGTTCGAGTGCGGTGTTGCCGTCGGCAGCCTCGGCGACGTCGTGACCGTCACGCCGTAGGTACCCGACGACGACTTCGCGCACGGTCGGCTCGTCGTCGACCACCAGGACCTTCGTTGACGTCATTGACCCCAGCCTCGCCCCATTCCGTCGGCGCTTCAACCCCGACTTCGATCCGTTTTCGGTTCGTTGTGTACCAGTCGTCTCTGAGACCGTGTAACGGCAGAGCGTTACAGCGTCTCAGAGACGACTGTTACATCAGGGGGCGAGACGCTCGATCGTCCACTTGCCGGATTCGTCGCGGCGGTAGTGCAGACGGTCGTGGAGCCGGCTCGGGCGTCCTTGCCAGAACTCCCACTCGGTCGGCACGAGTTGCCAGCCTCCCCACCCGTCGGGGCGGGGCACGTCGTGATCGGCGAACTGCTCGTCGTAGGCGGCGACCCGCTCTTCGAGCACCGACCGATCGGTGATCACCTCGCTCTGCGGCGACGCCCACGCTCCGATCTGGCTGCCGCGCGGACGCGATGCAAAGTAGGCGTCGCTCTGCTCAGTCGACACTCGCTCGACCCGACCGCGGACGCGCACCTGACGATGCAGATCGAGCCAGGCAAACAGCGCAGCTGCGCCGGCGGCTGCGTCGAGTTGCCGACTCTTGGCGCTGCGATAGTTGGTGTAGAAGACGATGCCGCCGTCGTCGACTTCGCGGGCCAACACGATGCGGGCGTCGGGGATTCCGTCGAGCCCAACTGTGGCCACACTCATCGCGTGCGGTTCGGCAACACCGGCGGCTGCGACCTCGTCGTGCCAGGTCCACCATTGGGCCGCCGGATTCGGGTCGACATCACCGACGTCGAGTCCGGCGGTTTCGTACTGCTGCCGACGGGCGCGCAGCCCAGCGGCCCGGTCGTCGCTACTGAAGTCGGTCATGCCTCGACCGTCGGGCCCGAGCGCGGCTCGATGCGCATCAGCCCGCGCATGTACGGGCGCAGCAGCTCCGGCACGGTGACGCTGCCGTCGGCGTTGCGGTAGTTCTCGATGATGGCCGCCCACACTCGAGGCACGGCGAGCGCCGAGCCGTTGAGCGTGTGCACCAGATCGGTGCCCTTGAGCGGTTTGCCGTCGTCGTCGACACGGCGGAAGCGGATGTTGGCCCGCCGCGCCTGATAGTCGCTGAACCAGCTGACCGACGAGACCTCCAGCCAGTCGTCGGCACCGGGGGCGTAGACCTCGACGTCGAAGCTGCGGTGATGGCTCTGGCCGAGATCGCCGGTGCAGATCTCGATCACGCGATAGGGCAGTTCGAGCCGGGCGATTGCTCGCTCGGCGCGGTTGCGCATCTCGACCAGCAGGTCGGGAGCCTGCTCGGGTGTGGCCAGCGCAAGGATCTCGACCTTGTCGAACTCGTGGGCCCGCAGCATGCCGCGGGTGTCACGGCCCGCGGCACCGGCCTCGCGGCGGTAGGCCGGGCTGTAGGCCATGAACCGCATGGGCAACTCGTCGTAGTCGAGGATCTCGTCGCCATAGATCGAGGTCAGCGGCACCTCGGCGGTCGGGATGGCCCAGAGGTCGTCGCGTTCGATGGCGTAGGCGTCGTCGGCGAACTTCGGCAGTTGGCCGGTTGCGGTCAGCGTGGCGGTGCTGACGAGCGACGGCGCGCGGATCTCCTCGAACGCGTCGGCGTTGGCGTCGAGGCCGTATTGGCACAGGGCCCGCGCCAGGGTCGCACCGGCGCCACGCTGCATGGTGAACATCGCGCCCGACACTTTGACGGCGCGCTCGTTGTCGAGGATGCCCAGCGCTTCGGCGGTTTCCCAGTGGGGCACACGTTGGTGGGCGGGATAAGTGGCGTGGGTGGCTACCGGCCCGACGATCGTCGGGTTATCGGCGTCGCTCGCGCCATCGGGAACATCGGGGTGGGGTGCGTTGGGGATGCCGAGCAACAACTCGTGCAGCGCGGCCGACACCTCGTCGTGTTCGGCGGCGAGACCCTTCTCCCGGCCACCGAGTTCGCGACTCTCGGCTTGCAACTTCTCCGCAGCCTCGACGTTGCCGTCGCGGCGGAGGGCGCCGACCTCTTTGGAGATGCTGTTCACCCGGGCGCGGCATTCGTCGCGTTCGACGGTGATGTCGCGCAGTCGGCTGTCGAGTCGGGCAGCGTGTTCGAGCTCGTCGATGATCGCGGGCCGAGCGCGACGGGTGAGAGCGGTGCGCAGTCCGTCGAGGTCGGTGCGCAGCAGTCGCTGGTCGATCACGGAGCGGAGGTTAGCGACGCGATCAACGCGGCACGGCGTCGTTTGGTGCGTCGCCCGGGGGCGGGGCGCCTCCCGACGGAGTGCGCGCGAACTCGCGCTCGACGTCGGCGGTCGTCAACGGGAATTCGTCGTGGCCGATGATCTCGGCAGTGGGCATCGATCCCGGCCGCTTGTAGTTGTGCTCGTTGCGGTAGGTCGAGGCGAACCGCTTGAAGTAGATGAACACGATGATGGTCCACAAGAAGATCGAGCCGCCGAGCTTCATGATCGCCCCGGCGAGCTGCTGATCTTCGGTGATCCCGATGCCGAGCAGACGTGTTGGGATGTCGTAGGCCTCGTACACCGTGCCCTCGGCGAAGGTCAGCCAGGCCGCTGGAAGCGTCGGCACGATCGACTGCAGGAACAGGTAGATCGACTTGCCGATCGGCGTCAGGTGGTATTCGGGGAACGGCCCGCACACAGGCATCCACATCAGCAGCGACAACATGACGACCATGAAGTGCAGCGAATAGTGCAGTGGTCCGTTGGCGACCGACTCGTTCACAGCGAGCGGAATGTGGGTAACGATCACCGCCACGTTGAACGCCACGCCGGCAACCACCGGTCGGCACATGAACGACAACGCCTGATACAGCTTGCCGTTGCCGATCAGCACCCGCAGCAGCCATTCCGGTGTGGCCAACAGCGCCAGCGGCGGCAGGAAGTACGTGAGCATCATGTGCTGCAACATGTGCGCCGAGTACAGGTAGTCCTCGCTGATGTCGTGCATTGGCCAGTCGCTGGCCACCCACAACATCACCATTGCGCCGACGAAGGCGTACGTGTTCTTGCGCGTCACCGCCGGCTGGCCCTTCGGGACCGCCCGCGGGCCGATCACCTTGACCATGTACACGTACAGAATGGTCAACGAGCCGACCAGCACCCACACTTCGGGGTGGAACTGGTAGCGCCACGGGTTGGAGTCACTCGCTGCGCTGTCGATCGCTTGGGCCAGGAGCATGGGGAAATCCTCCCCGGGTCGCGCCGGGGGCTAGGGGGCGAAGAAGTGGAACGTGGTCAATGCCGCGGCGTACACGCCGACGGCGAGGAACAACCCGGCGTAGAACATCCACGAAAAGATGCGGGCGTCACCGCGCAGGTGCATGAAGAAACTGGCGACCGTGACGAACTTGATCGCCATCATGATCAACAGGATCGGCACCAGCAGCGAACCGAGCTCGATGTAGCTCGCGGCGACTTCGAGTGCGGTGAGGATCAGCAGCAGGAAGGCGATGAAGACGTAGTCGCGGTCGCGCAGATCCTTGTGCTCGTGGGGGATCGCATCGGGTTCGATGGCGGTGATGTCTTCGCCGAAGTGGTGTTCGGTGCCAGTCGTTGTGGTGTCGGTGCTCATCGGTGCTGTCCTTCGATGATCAGGCCGGAATCAGGTACACGAGGGTGAAGATGACGATCCACACGATGTCGACGAAGTGCCAATACAGGCCGATCATCTCGACGGTCTCGGCCTTGTTGCCGTGGACCCGGTTACGTAGGAGCATGCCGACCGTGGCCATCAACATGATGATGCCGACGGAGACGTGGGCGCCGTGGAAGCCGACCAACGTGTAGAAACTCGAAGCGAACAGGTTCGTGGTGAACCCGAGACCTTCTCGGTAGAAGACGGTGAACTCGTAGATCTGGCCGGCGAGGAACAACCCGCCGAGCAGTGCGGTGACGGTGAGCCACAGGCGCGTGTTGCGATCGTCGCGCCGCTTGGCGGCTTGGACGCCCAGCACCATCGTGAGCGACGACATCAGCAAGATGAAGCTGGTGGCCGACGTGAACGGGATGTCCCACAGCTGGTCGGGGCCGAGCGTGTCGGCGCGCCGGTTGCGGTAGAGCATGTAGGTGGAGATGAGGCCACCGAAGAGGAGGCACTCGCTGCCAAGGAACAGCCACATCGCCAGCTTGGTGTTCGACAGGCCGGTCGAGGTGTGGTGCTCGAGGCCGATGTGGTCCTGGCCGTCGTCGTAGCCCGCCGGGATCGCCATGTGCTCCGCCGGTGCGTCCGACCCGACTGGGGCCGCGTCGGCGGGATTGATGGTCGCGTCAGACACTGGCGACCAGCTCCTTGCTCGGTTCGCCGCCGTCGCCGCCTTCGGGCGATTCGAACTCAGAGTCGTCGGCGGTCGGCGGTTCGAGTGCCCAGCCGAACATGGCGACGGTGGCGATGGCCAGGCCGACGATGACGAGCAGCGTCGAGTAGATGATGCCGTAGGCGATCACCGGCAACGAGAACGACAACACGATCGGCCAGTACGAGGGCGACGGCAAGTGGACGTGGTCGTCGCGATTGGCCGTTTCCACGGCTTGGATCTCTTCGGCGGTGGCCACCTTGACGTAGTCGTGCGCATCGCCTTCGCCGACGTCTTCGTACTTGCGGTGGAACATCTCGTCGAGCGCGTGAACGGTCGGGGTGCGCTCGAAGTTGTATTCCTTCGGTGGGTTCTCGGCCATCCACTCGAGGCTGCGTGCGTCCCACGGGTCGGCGGGGGCCGGCGGGTTCTTGCGGCTGACCCACACGTTGATGAAGAAGAACAGCACGCCGACGGCGAGGATGAACGAGCCGATGGTCGCCACGAGGTTCCAGAAACCGATGTTGAAGAAACCGTCGCCGGCGCGATTCTCGGTCCAGACGTACATGCGCCGTGGCTGGCCCTGCAGGCCGACGATGTGCATCGGGCCGAAGGTCAGGTTCATGCCGATGATCATCGTCCAGAAGTTGGCCTTGCCCCACGACTCGTTGAGCAGCTTGCCGAACACCTTGGGCCACCAGTAGTAGATGCCGGCGAACAGGCCGAGCACAGCGCCACCGAAGATCACGTAGTGGAAGTGGGCGACGATGTAGTAGGTGTCGGTCTGTTGCGTGTCGGACGGCGCCACCGAGTGGGTGACACCCGACAGCCCGCCGATCGTGAACATCACGATCAGGCCGGTGGCGAACAGCATCGCTGTGGTGAACCGCAACTTGCCGCCCCACATGGTGAGGGTCCAGTTGATGATCTTCACGCCGGTGGGAACGGCGATCGCCATGGTCGCCACGGAGAACACCGCCACCGAGATCGGCCCGAGGCCGGAGGCGAACATGTGGTGGGCCCACACACCCCAACCAACGAACCCGATTGCTGCACCCGAGAAGACGACGAATGGGTAGCCGAACAGCGGCTTCTTGGAAAACACGGGCAGGACTTCGGACACGATGCCGAAGGCCGGGAGCACGATGATGTACACCTCGGGGTGGCCGAAGATCCAGAACAGGTGCTGCCACAGGAGTGGGTCGGCTCCTTCGGCGACTTCGAAGAAGGTGGCGTCGTAGTTGCGCTGGAACAAGAGCAACACGAGGGCCACGGTGATGACCGGCATGGCGAACAGCAGCAGGAACTGCGTGACGAGAGCCATCCAGGTGAAGATCGGGACCCGCATCATCGTCATGCCGGGCGCACGCATGTTGAGCACGGTGACGATCAGGTTGACCGCACCGACCAGCGACGCGATTCCGGTGATCAGCAGGCCCAGCGTCCAGTAGTCGACGCCGTTGCTCGGTGAGAACGGGACGGCGCTGTTGGGGGCGTACATGAACCAGCCACCATCGGCGGCGCCGCCGAGAAACCACGAGGTGTTGAGGAAGATGCCACCGAACACGAACGTCCACAGGCTCAGTGCGTTGAGTCGCGGGAAGGCGACGTCGCGAGCGCCGATCTGCAGCGGGATCATGTAGTTGGCGAACGCCGCCGCCATCGGTATCACGAAGAGGAACACCATCGTGGTGGCGTGCATCGTGAACATCTGGTTGTAGGCGTCGGCCGACAGCACCGTGCCTTCGGGTCCGGCGAGTTGGAGGCGGATGAACAGCGCCTCGACACCACCGACGACGAAGAACAGCATGGCGGCGACGCCGTACATGATGCCGATCTTCTTGTGGTCGACAGTGAACGCCCACGACCGCCAGCCGGTGGTCTGCACCGGGCGGCGGAGGTAGCCGTAGGACCGTGTCGGGGTGACCGCCGGCGCGCCGCCGCTGGGGGCCAGCGCCGGTGTGTCGGTTGGGCGTTCGATGATGGCCATCGGTGCGTTCTCCGGTTACTTGCGTTCCAGCAGGTACGCGACGAGTTCGTCGATCTGGCCCTCGCTGAGGGCCAGATACGGCATGCCGCGCGGCAGGCCGTTCGTTGCGGCGAGCTCATTCGGGTCGGTGTACATGGGCTTTTCGGCGGGTGAGTTACGCAACCACTCGCGCAGCTGCACCCGGTTGAGGCATTCGGGGGTGACACCTTCGAGGTAGCGCTCGCCGAACTCGTCGGGCGGCGCTTCCCAGACGTCGGCTCGACACTCTGGGGTGAGCAGGTCGAACATCGCGCCGGCAAAGGTGGTGCGGGTCATCAGATACGACAGGTTCGGCGCCGCGCCGGAGTACACGTTGAGGTCGGGGCGTGACACGATCGGGTCGCCGTCGCCGTCGGTCAGCCCGTTCACCTGGTGGCAGCGTGAACACTGGGCGATGAACGTCGACTCACCGGCCAGGGCCAACTCGTTGGTCGGCGACTCGTAGTCGCTCAGCTGATTGGCCTTCCACACTTCGAAGTCGTCGGCTTCGAGGGCGATGACCTCCATGCGCATGTTGGCGTGCGACAGTCCGCAGAACTCGGTGCATTGACCGGCATAGATGCCCGGCTCGTCGGCCTGCATCCGGTTCGTCTGCACCCGACCGGGAACCATGTCGCGCTTGCCGTTGAGACGGGGGATCCACCACGAGTGGATGACGTCGCGCGACGTGCCGCGCACGAGGACCGGCGTGTCGACCGGAAGGACCATCTGTCCGGAGGTGACGATCGGCGCCGAGATGCCGCCACAGCCGTCCTGCACCGGGTAGTCGACTTCCCACCACCACTGCTGGCCGGTGACGTTGATGACGCACTCGGTGTCGTCGGTTTCGGCGAGGGCAAACACCGTGCTCACGGTGGGAATGGCCACGCCGATCAGGATCAGCGCAGGAAGGATCGTAAGGCCGATCTCGAGCGCCGGCTTGCCGTGGGTCTGCTCGGGGATCGCCTGGCCACGGTCGCGATACCGCCACACGACGAAGGCGATCACGGAGAGGGTGATCACACCGACGATGCCGGCGATGATGAACACCGGGACCTGCAGGTTCTGGATTCGCTGGGCGTTCGGGCCGGCGGGATCGAAGGTGTTCTGCGGGGCGTCTTGAGCGCAACCGGCGACGAGCGCGCCGAGCCCGACGGCTGCGGCGATGCGGAGGCGACGGCTCACTGATCTAACGGTACTCGCGCCTTTCGGGACCGACATACTTGTTCGATTGTTCATCGCTTGCGATCGAAATTGGTGTTCGCTCACGGAACGATCAGCTCTAGGACAGCCGATTCAACACCGGGGACGAAGAAGAAGTATCCGCCCTCGACCGAGTTGCTCGGCGGCCCGATGTTGAGCGTGATGTTTTGCACGCCGCCCTCTTCGACCAAAGCGGTGCACACCTGGATGCGCTCGGTGTCGATCGAGTCCGCCCCGATCTCTGTCTCGCCGAGGTCGACCGACAGGCGACGCTTCTCGGACGACTCGTTGCGGAACAGCACGTTGCTTGGGTTCGACCGCGGCAACGTGAGCGCCGACGACTCGGCTGGCCCGTTGAGACGCTTGGTCAGCTTGCCGTCGTCGTTCAGCGTGATCTCGGCCGCGACGCTGGCCTGGGCGGCCACGGTCTGGGCCGCCTTGCTGTCGGCCTCGGTCTTCTCGGGGTCCTCGCACAGGCCCGCGGCAGCTTCGCCCTGAGCGGTCTCGAGCACGTGAATGTCGCGTTCGCCGTCGAGCCCCGTGACGACACCGCCGGCAACGAGGGCCACACCGGCGACCGACATGGTGCCGACCATCACGCTGCGCTTCACGTTGGGTCGGTACGCGAAAAAGAAGGCGGCGGCGAGGATGCACGCGCCGACCACCGAGAACACGATCACCACATTGATCTTCGACAGCCACAACATGATGCGGCTGAACGAGTAGGCGATCACGCCGATGATCGCCGCGCCCCCGATCGGGTACTCGATCGGGTTGGCGATGCGGCTGCGGACCTCGCTGTTGTGTGCGGTGCTCGACGACGCCCGCTCGGCCCATGCCTGGGCGGTCCACTCGGCACCGCCGGCGAACATCACGACGATCCCGATGATGAACATCGGCTCGACGGTGACGAGGCCGAGCACCATGGCGAATGCACCGATGGCGAACAGCAACGGCCAGGGGCTGGGACCTGGCGCAGGGCGGGAGGCCGGGCACGTGGCCACGGCCGCTTCGTCGTCGACGAAGATGTTGGCGTCGCGGGTAAACAAGTTGACGCCGGTGACCATGGCCAACGCGACCGAGGCCGAGATCAGGCCGACCGTGCCCATCACTCCGTCTTGGGTCACGCCGTAGACGATGGTGACGATGATCGAAACGACGGTGGCGCCGACGAGGAATTTGGTGCCTGTGGTGAACATTCAGCGGCTCACTTGGTGACGTAGACGACGAACCAGATGCCGGCGTAACAGACGGCAACGGTGTACCAGTAGATGGCGTGACCGGCGAGCAGTTCTCGGTCGTCTTCACGTCCGCCGATGAAGCGGAACGCAGCGACCATGGTGAACAGCACGCCGATGATCAGCAGCACGACGAACATGCCGGTGATCGCGTAGAACATGGCTTGATACGTGCCGTCGGCGACGCCCATGCCCATCTGAAACCAGATGAACGCCTGGGCGTTGATGATCAAGATGCCGAACAGGCCCGTGAGAGAGAGGGCCAACACGGTGTGTGCCCGGTCGCCGTGCATCGCTGCCCAGTGCGCCCATTGGACCATCACACCGACGCCGACGAAGGCGACGAGCATCACGTTCGAGGGCACCTCGGGGATGGTCACGCCGTCGGGCACCCAGGTGTCGAAGGCGTCGAGCGACCGGGTGCGCTGGAGCGCCCAGATACCGAGCATGCTGCCGGTGAGCATGATCATCGTGGTCGCCCCGAAAATCGAGCCGACGAGCAGCTGACGGCGCGGTGCGGGCGCGGGTGCGGCGGGGAGTGCGAGGGTCATGAGTCACCTCCGTCGCCTGTGGCCGATCGTCGTTCGTCCTTCATGTCGTACATCGGCTCGGCGGACTGGACCATCGGGATGTCGACGAAGTTCTCGTCAGGTGCGGGCGAGGTGGTCGACCACTCGATCGTCTGCGCGTTCCACGGATCGGGCGAGTCGTTGCCGTCCGGATCGGCCTTCACGAGCATCACCAGTGCAGCGATGAAGATGAGCACCACGGCGAGCATCAGCCCGTGGCCGACGAGCACGAGGACGTTCCAGATGAGCAGGTCGCTGTTGCTGTAGAAGAGTCCGCCCTCTTGGTCGAGCAGGCCCGCCACGTAGTGCGGGAAGGAGGCGAGGATGGTCGCCAACACGCCGAGGAGGGCAAGCGGCACCGCGACCGAGACGGGGAAGATACCGCCACGCCACTTGGGCACCCAGTGGGCGATGCCGCCCATCAGCCCGAGCAGACCGCCGTAGGCGACGTACACGATGACGCCCTCTTCGAAGACCGTGCCCTGCACGCCGAGGTCGTCGAGGGCGTACACGATGCCGCCGACCATGCCGACGAGGATCATGCCGAAGCCGAAGAACGCAAACAGGAACGAGCTCGTGAGGTAGAAGCCGAAGCCCTCTTCTTCGTCGGGCTTGGCCAGCACCAAGCCCATCAGGAACACGAGAAGGAGGCCGAGTAGCGGGATGGCGTTGAAGATCACGTACGGCGCAAGGTCTTGGAACTTGTCGCCGAGGTTGTCGGTGTTGAAGCCGCCACCTTCCCAGGGCAGGTTCTGGATGTTCTGCTGGGTCACCGCGGACAGGGCGGCGACGCCGACGAGCCCGAGCCCGGCGATCATGACGCCACGCGCCGGTGTGCGCTTCCCGAACACGACCGGCAGCAGCTCGGCGAACACACCGATCGCGGGGATGGCGAACAGGTACGTGGCCGGCTGGGTGAGGATCCATCCGGCCCACGTGTAGAAGCCGGCGTTCCCACCGAAGCCCTGGCGCGGATAGCGATGGTCGATGAACAGGTAGGTCAGGGCGCCGACGAGCACCGGCATGACCACGATCACGCCGAGCGAGAAGATCAACGCCGACCACGAGAAGAATGGGGTGCGCCGCAACGTGATGCCCGGCGCCCGGGTGGTGAGCACGCTGGTGGCGATGGCAACGGCCGTGGCGGTGAGACCGACCGCCATCATGGCGATGCTGGCGAAGAACAGCGACACCATGTCTTCGGAGCCACCGAGTGAGCCACCGTTGTTGGCAAGCGCAATGGCGAAGGCGATGGCCCCGCCGAACCAGATCCAGAACCCGACGACGGCCATGCGCGGGAACGCCAGGGCACGTGCGCCGAGTTGCAGCGGCACGACGATGACACACAACGCCATCGCCAACGGGAGGAGCGTGCCGAACACCATGCCGACGCGCTGGCCGTCGAGCAACTGCGCCAGCACGCCTTCGTCGAGCACGACGGAGTCGCCGTCGGTGCGCTCGACCGCCAGCAGAATGTTGATCACGATCGTGGCGAGGACCGTGAGGAAGGCCGCACCGAGGTAGGTGCGACCGATGCGCTTGTGATCGGCGGAGATCAACCAGTGCGCCACCGGTGACGAGAGCAAGATCTCGCCCGCTTCATAGGGCTGATCGCTCGTCGTGTCGGCGGCGGTGTCGTCGGTGACCGTTTCCGCTCGGGTGTCGATGGTCGTCATGTGTGGTGCGAACTCGCTTCAGTAGACCCGCCGGCACGCGAACGGGCGCCCGACGACGGCCGAGACACTACCCGCCGACCCCCCACGGAGCCGAAACCTCGTGCGCTTGAGAATTCGCGTCTCCACCGCCCGCTGAAAAACCGGGGATTCCGTGCGCTTTGCGCATGTTTCGGCGCACAGAACGGTCTCCTCGCGTCTGCTCCTCCGAAATACCGGGGACTCCGGGCGAAATACGCACGTCGTCGCGAACAGAACCGCTGCTGCGACAGTGACCGCACTACCAGCCGTAGCGAACGAGCACGTCGAGGGTCATCGCGCCGAAGAGCACGGTGACGTACGTGATCGAGAAGGTGAACAAGCGCATGCTCACCGACGGGGAGGGACGCTTGCCGAGATAGATCGTGCCGCCGATGAACATTGCGCCGAGGACAACCGCGGTCACGCTGTAGATCCAGCCGAGGTCGGCCACCGGGATCAGCACGAGCGTCGAGATGACGAGAGCGATCGTGTACCAGAGCATCTGGCGGACGGCCTGCGCGAACGGAGCGACGGCGGGAAGCATCGGTACGTCGGCGTTGCGGTAGTCGTCGGCGTACTTGACCGCCAGCGCCCAGAAGTGCGGCGGGGTCCACAGGAACATGGCGGCAAACAGCACCACCGGTGTCCACGACAGCGAGTTCTGCACCGCAGCCCAGCCAACCAGCACCGGGACAGCACCGGCGGCCCCGCCGATCACGATGTTCTGTGTGCTGGTGCGCTTGAGCCACAACGTGTACACGCCGACGTAGAACGCCGCGGCGCCGAAGGCGAGCGAAGCGGCCAGCAGGTTGGCGCCGAACCACAGAACGAAGAACGCCGCCACTTCGAGAGCGGCCGCGAAGACGAGGGCGTTGCGCGGCTTGATCGCCCCGGTGACGAGCGGCCGGTGCCGAGTGCGCTCCATCAACGCGTCGATGTCGCGGTCGACGTACATGTTCGTGGCGTTCGCCCCGCCGGCCGCAAGCGCACCGCCGAGCAGCGTCACCAGAACGAGCGACGTCGACGGCCAACCGCGCTGGGCGAGAACCATCGTCGGCACCGTGGTGATCAGCAGCAGCTCGATGATCCGCGGCTTGGTGAGCGCGATGTAGCTGCCGATCACGGTGGTGGCAGCGCGCTTGGAGCCGTGAACGACTCCACCGGGCGTCAACCTGGAAGGAACGAGTGGTCGACTGCCGACGGCCATGACAGGCACCATCGTACGAGACGGGCAATCCCCGCACCAACGCGTGAACATGTGATCGCGCACGCACCGAAATCCCGGGGATTCCATGCGCAATTTGCACGTACCGGCGACAATCTCGCTAGCTGCCGGCACGCTCCACCGAAATCCCGGGGATTCCATGCGCTATCCGCACGTTCTGGCGACAATTCCGGGCGAGCGCGCAGTGGGCGGTGACGACGTGAGGTACGCGCCAGGGTCGCCGTTCTCGTAAGAGCCGATCATCCCGCCGCCATGCATAGGTGGCACCGTTATGGAGGGTCACCTCGTCGAGGGCGACGATCGCATTGACCACGACCGGCGTGTCGCCGATCGGCATCGCCGGCCACGAGTCGCTATCGCGATGCGGCAGCTGAGCCGGCTCGCCGCTCCGTATCTCGATCAGTTCGCCTGCGCTCAGCAGCACCGACGCCGCCCGCGCCGACGTGCTCGCTTCGGCCCAGGCGACGAGTTCGGGGTGGGCGAGCAGGCCCTCGGTGCTCGGAATCTTGTCGAGCAGCCCATGGAGGCGGATGGTTCGTGCGCCGAGGAATCGGTCGGACAACTCAGACCCGGTCTCGGCTCGTCCGGCGTCGGTGTGCTCGGCGAGAGACCGATCGACGGCGGCGTTCAACTCGTCGACGACCGACGTGTCGAGCAAACCGTCGACGATCACTCCGTCGGCGGACCGCACCTCGGCGTGGATCGCGCTCCAATCGTGGGCAGTAGCAGCGCGCGCGAGTTGAAGTGTCACCTGCGTACTCCCTTCGCTCGAGTCACGTTGACGGGTTGCCACGACGTCGAAGGCTGTGTCGGGGAGTGCTTGATCGACTGTGCCCTGTGCGAACACGGATACCCGTACCCCGCTCCTGGCCCGGCCGATGCGGCAGCGAACACTTCAGGCGCGCCGCGCCATGGGGTCGCACGCAGCCGAGGGCAATAATGGAGTGGTGCCGACCACGCTGGAACCCACCGAGGTGGTGGAACCCGATGTCGACGAGACATCGGCGACCGACCGTCCGTGGATCGTGCTGGTATGGAACGACCCGGTGAACTTGATGAGCTACGTCACGTTCGTGTTCCAGAAGCTGTTCGGCTACTCGCTGGAGAAGGCCACCGAGTTGATGCTCGACGTGCACGAGAAGGGTCGCGCCGTGGTCGCATCGGGCACGCGCGAGGAAGCCGAGATGCACGTGTTCCGGCTGCACGAGCACAGCCTGTGGGCCACGATGGAACACCCTGAGAAATGAGCGGTGCCCCCACCTGCGAGCGGCGACGCTGATGGCTCGCCCATTCACACCGCCGATCAAGCAAGGCCGCCAGGGCTGGCAGATCAACCTCGGTCAAGACGAGCGCGATCTGATCATTCGCCTGATGAACGAGCTGAAGGCGTTACTCACCGAAGCCGACGAGGACGAAGCCAGCCCGTTGCTCGCCCGACTATTCCCGGCCGTGTATCCCGACGACGCCGAGAAGGAAGCCGAGTACCAGCGCCTCATGCGCGAGGAGTTGGTGACCAGCCGCGTCGCCGCCATCGACTCGGTGATCGAGACGCTCGGGCCCGACGGCCCCAAGCACCTCGACGAAGGCCAGACCATGGCCTTCATGCAATCGGTCAACGCCGTGCGCCTGGTACTCGGCGCGATGCTCGACATCTCCGACGATGACGACGCCGACGAGGCAGACGACGCCGACACCCCCGAGCACCACCTCTACAACTTCCTGTCGTGGCTGCTCGAGTGGACCGTCCGCTCGATGAGTGCCTGAGCGACCGCTCCAAGTTTCCGCCCGGCAGTCACCGTTGCCCACTCGATTTCGATGTCGAGAAATGGCGCCGCGCGGGCCGGGAATCCCGGCCAAAACGCGCGACTACTCTCTGCGAATCCTGGCGGTACCGGTCCGCCAACGAGCAAGCCAGCGTTGGGAAGCGACGAGCGGTGGAGCAGATCGCGGTGAGCGAGGAAGGAGGGTGGCGTGGTGGATCGGCCGCGCCACCACTGACCCCAGCCGACGGGCTCCGACGTCTCGACCGCACCGTCGGGGTACTGGTCCTGACCGCAGTCGTCCTCGGACTCCTCGCATATGCGGTGCTCGTCGCCGGCGCTGCACCCGCCGCGGCGTTCGGCGTTCTCGCGTTGCTCCCTGCTGCGACCGTCGACCTCCGTGAACACCGGCTCCCCGACCGCTTGGTTGCGGTGGGCGGGCTGACCCTCCTCGTCGCGTTGGCCCTTGCCACAGCTGGGGGTGAACCGTGGCCGACCGCGTCGGTTCTCGCCGGACTCGTCGCTGCGAGCTCACCGTTGGTGTTCATCCACCTCGTCTCGCCGCCCGCCATGGGTTTCGGCGACGTCAAGGCATCAGTCGTGCTCGGCGCGGCAATGGGTGTCGTCGACTGGCGCTTGAGCATCGTCATGCTCATGCTCGCCGCCGGCAGTGCTGCGCTGCTCGGGCTCACCCTGCGGGTCAAGACGATGGCTTTCGGGCCTGCGCTCGTCGCATCCGCAGGCGCCACCCTCGCAGTTCACGACGTTGCGTTGGAGGCGCTCTCTTCATGACCGACACCACCCGCGAGCGGAGTCGTGCGAGCAGCAGTGCAGCACACGCCCCCGACCAAGCTGTGGGGCCGCGGTTTCGACCTGCTGCGCGACGATGGAATCGCATCGCGGTCGGACTCGCGCTGGGTGCGTTGGCGATTGCGGTGAACCTGTTGGTCTACGCAAACCTGAACGACTCCGAATCGGTCGTCCAGGTCGTTCAGGATGTCCCCGCCGGCGAGCAGCTCGAGGCCTCGATGCTGCGTACCGTCGAGGCCGACCTCGATAGCTCCGTCAACGTCGTCGCCGGGTCAGATCTCGCCGGCTTGATCGGCACCTACGCCAGGGTGCGTCTCGTGTCGGGAAGCCTGGTCACGCCGCAGTCGGTACAAACACAGCCATTGATATCGGCGGGGAAGGCCGTGGTCGCGATCCAAGTCACCGACGGTTCAATCCCGGTCGGTCTGCGCGAGCGGGTCCCGGTCGAGCTCGTCGTGCCAGCACGAGATGCGGTTGGCGACGCGAGTGCACCATCTGTGGTCGCAGGACGGGTGGTCGGACTTCCGGCTGAAACGAGCAATGCGCTCGGCACGCTGTCGGTGTCGGTCGAGGTCGCAGCTGACGATGCAGCGTCAATCGCTGCTGCCGATGACGTACGTATCGTCCTTGCGGAGCCATCGATCGATCAGGCGGTGGTCGAGAGCGGAGACGGCGAATGAGGGCGGTCTCCCTCATCGGTGATTGCGCAACGACGACTGCGCTTGCGATGTGCGCGACGTGGCCGGCTGCGACGAACCCCACGATCGTCGAACTCGACCCGGCTGGCGGTTCCCTCGCCGGCTGGCTCGACACACCGCTCGAGCCATCGATCTCGACGCTCGTCACGCGGTCTCGGGGTGCGCCCCCGGGCGCAGACGATGCGATCGAACCCCTGGTCCATCGGACCAAGAGGGGTATCGATGCGATCGTTGCCCCGATCCGGGCAACTGAAGCCTGGCGCGCAGCTGCCGAGGCCGATCCACTCCTCGCCGATGCCGTGACCGCCGGAATCGGACGAAGTCTCTTCGTCGACCACGGTCGCCCTGATCTGCGCAATTCGCTGCCTGTCTCACTCGTCGCCGCCGATGCCATCGTGGTCGGCTATCGCCAGCCGGCGACGACGCAGGCGGCCGCAGTGCGCGTCGAACGACTCGCCGAAACCGTCGAACGCATCACGAGCGCCACCGATGCCCCCGTCACCGTCGCAGTGATCGGGGACAACCCGTTCGAACCGTCGGAGGTCTGCGCATTCGTCGGCGACGGGATAGGCCGACACGTGGCATGCGCGCCACTTCCCGACGACGGCCTGGCCGCGGCAGTACTGGCGGGTCGTCCCGGGGTGTCGCCGCGACGCTTCGCCCGCTTGTCACTGATCCGTGCCGCGCACCGCTTGAGCGCCACAGTGCAATCAACGCTCGGAGGTAGCCGCAGTCGCTTCATGCCGGTCGAGGCGGAGCGCACGACATGACCGAGACATCACGTCGTGGCGCCCACTCGCATCGGACGACAGATGCCGGAGCACTCAACGACGACGAAACCCGCACCATCGGTGTCGTCACCGAACGGGTCACAGAGCGTCTCGTCGATGCGCTCGACCAGGACGAAGTCGAAGGGCGAGCGATCTCGCTGGACGAACGCCGTCGGCAGCTGATGGTGGGTGCGTGGGTTGCTGAGGAACTGGCCGATGCCAACGCGGAACGTCTTCGTCGTGGGCAGCGCTCACTCGACGAGCTCACCGAGCAGCGCATTCGAACACGAGTCGTCGCCGAGCTCTCGGGCGCCGGTCCGCTCGAGCCATATCTGAACGACCCAAGTGTCGAGGAGATCGACGTCAACAGCCCGCATTCCGTGTGGGTCACCTACGGCGACGGCCGCAAGGTCGACGTGGGCGCGCTGTGGGCGAACGACGCCGACCTCACCGCCTACCAGAAGCGGTTGGCCCTGCGAGCAACAACGACGGGTGAGCGACGACTCGACACCGCCGAACCGATGCTCACACTGCAAACCAACGACGGTGCACGTGTGGTCATGGTGCTCGGCGGTCACGACGAGCACGGCATCTCGACACATCCGCGCATCGCAATTCGTCGATTCCTGGTCCGTCAGGTCGGACTCGCCGGCCTCGCCGACCGCGGGTTGCTGCCACATGAGGTGATCCCGCGCCTCAGCGCACTCGTCCGTTGCGGCTTCACGATCCTCGTCTCGGGCCCTCCGGGCGCTGGCAAGACCACGCTGCTGACCGAGCTGCTCGGCGAGATCTCACCGCTCGAACGGATCGTCACCGTGGAGAAGAACCTCCTCGAACTGCAACTGGAAGACGACCCTCGGCATCCTGACGCACCTGCGCTCTTCACGCGGGCAGCAAACGCCGAGGGCGAGGGCGAGATCACGACGCGCCAGCTGGTGGAGCTCACGCGTCGCCTCAATCCAGACCGCGTGGTCGTCGGGGAGCTGGTCGAAGACGAGGCACTCGACATGCTCGACGTTGCGTCGATGTGCAAGCGCGGCTCGCTCGCAACGATCCATGCCCACACCGCCGACGTTGTGCTCCAGCGACTGGCGTATTACGTCGCCAAGTCGAACACACAACTGGCGGAGTTTGCGGTGTCGAGCCTGATCTCACAAACGATCGACTTCATCGTGCACATCGATCTTGTCCGCAACGCGACAAGCGACGAGGCGCCGGTTCGACGCATCACGTCGATCATCGAAGTTGGCGGTTTGGGTGAGGGGGGTGGGGTCGCCAGCACCGAGACGTGGTCAATCGCCGACGACGAGATCCTGCGACAGCGTCTACCGCTGTCGCAAACGCACCTGCGGCGATTGCACCTGGCCGGCTATCCAGCGACGTTGTTCGCACCCGAGGACGAGCAGTGAGCGTCGACGTTGCGCTCCTCATTGCTTCGACCGGCCTCGGCGTAGTCGCCGCGTACCTCATCATCACTCCCCCGACAGCGCGCACGAACGTGCGTGCGCCGCGCATTCGGCCGTTACCCGCGCTGTCGGGAACTCTGGCCGGCACCGTCGTGCTCGCTGCGTCGGGGTGGGCGTTGCCATCGGTGGTCGTCGCCGGCGGAGTCTGGTGGCTCAGTGCTCAGGCAACGACACCCGCCGCAGGCAGCACCGTCGCAATCACCGATGCACTTGCATCGTGGGTCGAGAATCTGCGCGACGTCCTGCTCGCCGGCGAGCAGCCGATCGGTGCGATTGCCGCAACTGTGCCGACGGCGGCGCCCGAGATCAGACCAGCGGTCCGACGCCTGTCGGCCGGGCTCGGTCATCGCCCGACCGACACCGTGATGCGATCCTTCGCCGATGAAGTCGACGACCCGCTCGGCGACCTGATTGCCGCGGGCTTGGCGATCTCGATCGAGCGCGGCGGACGAACGACTGCGGTCCTGACTGCCGTCGCCGAGCAAGCACGGTCCGAAGCCGACCGTCGACGGCTGATCGAAGCGGAACGCAGTCCAGTGCGACGCGAAGTCGGGTTGCTCACATTGATGATGAGTGCGCTGATCGTCGGTCTCCTCGTGTTCGGACGGGCCGAGTACCTCGCGCCCTACGACGAGCCCGCCGGTCAAGTCTTCGTATCGATCGTCCTCGTCATCTACGGGGCGTTGCTCGTGCGTGTTCAACGGCTTGCCCGCTACCCACGACCCGGCAGGTTCCTTGCACGTGCGGGTTCCGTCGGAGCATCGTCTGAGGTCGGCGCTCGATGAGAACCACCGGCCTGTTGGTGCTCTCGTCGATCGGTGTGATCGCCGCCGTCTGGTTGGTCGTCGTGGGTTGGCGTACGCCACGCCCACGTGTCGACGCGGCGCTTCGCCGGCTCCGCCGTGGCGGGGCACCGAACGGGTTGGCTGCAATACCGCTGTCGCTGCCGGCTCCGGCGCGCCACTGGGTGGAAGCGCGTCGGCTTCCACTTCGACTGATCGACCGGTCTCTCGAACGCCACGTCACGCTGATGATCGCTGGCGGTCTCATCGGCTTCGCCACCCCGACTCTGATCGCCGCCGCGTTCGCGGCAACCGGGACAGCGACGATCGGGTGGGCGCTTCCTGCTGCGCTGTCACTTGCGACCGCGTCGATCGGTGCCGCTGTCGTGCACACCGATGCAATGGCCAAGGCTGCCGATGTACGTATCGATCTGCGGTATCAGCTCGGCGCATACGTCGACATGGTCACCATGCTGCTCGCCGGTAACACCGGCTACGAGGGGGCGCTCGAACGCGCCGCGCGGGCAGGCGATGGACGCCTCTTCGTCGAACTTCGCCGCCGCATGCGAGAGGTCGGCGCAACCGGTCAGAGCATGGGGAACGCGCTCACACTGGTCGCCGACGATCTCGGGATCGTCGAACTCGATCAGGTGGCGGCCACCGCAGCATTGGCTTCGTCGGAGGGCGCTCCGGTTGCGAGAACCCTTGCCGCCAAGTGCGCAACGCTCCGATCGACGCTCGCCGCAGAGCTTGAAGCCGACGCTCGGATCCGCACCGACAAAGTCACCCCACCCCTCGTCGGGATGGCGCTGCTGTTCAGGGCGCTGTTGATCTATCCCGCGCTCAATCTCAACTGACCTGCCGACAACGATCCACGACCGACTGCACCATCAACAACTGAACGGAGACCGAGATGCACGATCCACAACTGCTCCTGGCCAGCACGTTGGCGGTGGTCGCACGATGGCGTCCGCCTGCCGCGACCGACGTCCGAGATCGAGGCGCTGTATCCATCGAACAGGTGCTGTGGTACGCGGCCGCAGCCGTCAGCGTGGCCGTCGTCGCCGCAATCATCTGGAATCAGATTCGTTCGACGGCGAGTACGCCAGTGCAGTCACCCAGCGCGCCCTAGCGCGGCACGGACGTCACGAGACCGAGCATGTCCGCCGACGACGCGGCAACAACCGATTCCTGCGAGCGTCGAGATCGAGGCGCGACCTCGCTCGCGGTCGTGTTATTGACTCCGTTGTTCATCGTCCTCGCGTTTGCCGCAGTCCAAGCGGCTCTCTGGAGCCACGCCCGGACTGAGGCGCGAGTGATCGCTCGCGACACCGCGGCGCTGATCGCTCGTTCTGCGGTCGGCGACGGTGATGCTCAGGCCACGGCACGTACGATCCTCGAAGCCGACAGCGATCTGACCGATGTGACGATCGAAGTCGACCGCTCCAACGGTGTGGTTGCCGTCACCGTCGACGCGATGGCACCCGGCATCCTTCGCGGTACTTCGGTCGAGGTCCGGGTGACCGAAGCGTTGCCGGTCGAGGAGCTCACCCCGTGAGGCGTCGCCCTCCACCGCGCTCGACGAGTTCAGCGAGCGACCGCGGCAGTGCAGACGCGCTGGGGCTCGCACTCATGGCCCCGGTCATCGTTGCGCTCGCGTTGGTGCTCGTGTTCGTCGGGCGCAATGTCGATAGCCGGGCAACGACGCAGTCCGCCGCCGAAGCCGCAGCACAAGCTGCTGCGCAGGAGCGATCACCAGCGGCCGCACGGGCGGCCGCACAGCGAATTGGCTCAGCAATGCTCACCGACACCAAGAGCTGCGCCCAGCCAAACATCACAGTCGACACCTCCGCATTCGCTTCCGGCGGGATCGTCTCCGCCACCGTGACCTGTACTGCAGTGTCGAGTGATCTCGGACCAGTAGCGGCCAGCGGCGGTCGCCGCTCGACGGCGACCGCATTCGCCCGCATCGACCCCTTCCGATCGACCAGCGAGGGACGATGAGAGCGCAGCCCGAAGAGCAGCCCATGCGCGGTGATCGAGGTTCCGGGCTGGTCGCGGGGCTCGCATTGCTGTTCGCGTTCACGTTCCTCGGTCTGGTGTGGCTTGCTCGCGACGTCGACCGAGGTATCTCCAATCGGTCGGCCGCCCACTCGATTGCGTTTCAAGCGGCTCGCTCCGGCGCCCAGGCGGCCGAGATCGCCGATCTGCGAACCGGCTCCACGATCGTGGTCGATCCGAACCTGGCGCGCGCCGCTGTTCTCGAGACGGTGTCGGCGCTGCTGTCGAGCTACGGGCTCGACGGATCCGTGACAGCGATCGACATCGTGGGCGATCGCGTGTCGGTCACGGTCAGCGTGACCGATGCCGGCACTCAGGTGACCGGGGTCGGCACGGTTCGTGCGGAGCGAGCGCCATGAGTCCAACCATCGGACGGGTACGGGGCGCACCACGTCGGGTGTCACGGTTCTGCGCATCGGTCCTGCTGCTGCTCGCCATCGGCATCGGCCTTCCCGCCGTTGCCCTCGAGACAGCCCGGCGGCGCTTCGGGTCGGCGAACCCACTATCGGGTGTCGACCCACCGTGGAGCTGGAGCGTCGGCGATGCGCTCAGTGCCCCGCTCGCAGACGGCACGGTCGTCGACGCGCTCATCCGCGTCAGCGTGATCATCGTTTTTGCCGCGTCACTGATCATCGTCGTCACGACGATCATGGAGATCGTCCACCTCGTTCGTGACGGGGGTCTTCACCGACCGCGCCCAACCGGTCTGGGCTGGGCGACGGCGCTTGGTCGGTACATCGCCATCGGACTGCTCGTCGTGGTGCCACTGGCGTCGCCCAAGGTGGCCGTCGCCAGCGCGACTCCTGCGGTCATGAACCTCGCGAGCGACGCCCACCCGGTGGTTACGGCAACGGCACTCGACAATGGCGTCGTCGAGACGTTCGGGCACTCGGCGTCGATAGGTAGCTCCGGTGCTCCGCTGTCCGGCCAGGCATCGGCCGAGCCACAGCGCTACGTGGTACAACGCGGCGACAGCGTGTGGTCGATCGCCGCAGCACTCACGGACGGTGACAACGAAGCGACATTGAACGTTGCCGAGCGGATCCTCGATACCAATCTCCAACGCACAATGAACGACGGCCGGCGCTTCACCAATCCGGCGCTGATCGACATCGGTTGGGAGCTGATGATCCCTGCGGATGTCGGCGGACTCGCTCCGTCCTCTCAGACGGCCGATTCTGAAGACGGCGCCGACGCGTTTCCGCTCGACGGGGCGACGAGCAACGATCGCTACGTCGTCGCCCCGGGCGACAACCTGTGGGACATCGCGGCGAGCCACCTGGGCGATGGCAATGCATGGACGGCGATCTGGGATATGAACGGCGGCGACACGATGGTCGACGGCCGAACGTTCGACGACCCCGATCTTCTTGTCGCTGGCTGGATCTTGGAACTGCCCGCACGCACGGCCTCGAGCCCCGCCGGCCCCGCCGCCGATCCGGCAGTCGTCGGCCTCGACCCGACGCCCGCCCACGCCGATGCCAGCTCGGGAGCCGACGCCGACAGGGTCGCCGACCCGACCGATACGCCGAGCGCAGGTCACGAGGCGGCGCCGGAAGTTGAGATCAACGAAGCGCCGAACCGTGTGCCTCAGGCCGAGCCACCGCCCGACCAACCAGTCGAACCCGAGGAGGTCGGCACCTCGTCGAGTCCCGGTCATGAGAGCCAACGGGGACCACGCACACCGGACACGACACCGACGCCCGCGGTCTCCGCGAGTGCGGCAGCGGACTCATCCGATCGTGCGAGTGCGACTCCCACCCCTGCCGCGAGCACGACAACGTCGAGTGTGGCCACCGTGGATGTAGGAGCTGATGCGGGCGCGGCAACAGACGCACCGTCGACGGGCTCGACTTCTCCATTGCGGCTCGAGCACGCCGCGATCCTCGCTACCGGGATCGTGGCGCTGGTTGGCGTCCGCCGGCGCGCCCGACTGCGAGCGGCCACGCCGCACAGTCGCATGCCCAAGTCGCACGAGGCGCACGCAGCAACCGAACGGCGGCTTCGTGTCAGTGATCCAGGCGAGCGGCTGATGCGCGTCGACATCGGCGTGCGAGCAATTGCCGCAGCCCTACCGGACGACGACGTCCGCATCGGTTGGATCGAGCTCTCTGCCGACGGTGATCTCCGAGCACAACTGACCGGCGACGCAGCGCTCGCCAACCCGTGGGTCGGAGACAGATCTCGGTGGACACTTGATGCCGCAATCCCGATCGAGCTGCTGGCGCAACAGGCTCGGCAGTCCAATATGCCGTGTAGCGCTCTGGTCCACATCGGGGTGACAGATGACGGTGCCGACTTGCTCCTCGATGTCGAGGCATGCGGCCAACTATCGGTCGACGGACCCGCAGCTGCCACCGAGTCGATCCTGAACGCCGTCGCCGTTGGGTTGGCCTCCTCCACGTACGCCGAGGTTGCCAACCTCATTACAGTCGGGCTCCCAGAGTCGGCCTTGCTGCACCATCGCAACGCACACTGCGTGGCAGACCTCCCCAGCGCAGTGAACCGAGCCGCCGCGATGGCTCCGCATCTCCCCGATGGTCGTTCGACGTTTGGCCTTCGGGCGCGGCGCACCGGTGGCGAGGTGTGGGAGCCAACGATCATTGTCGTCGGTGGTGATCACGGCACATGCGCTCTCGACACGCCGCCGCCCGGTGTCGCCATCGTGATCGCACAGCCGACCAAAGCGGGCGACGAGCGTCGACCGGACGAGATCAGCTCGGCCTCGGCTCAGCTGAGCCAGACGGAGCGGGGCTGGGAGCTCCGTGCGTTCGGCTCTCACCGCTCGGTCGTTCCGACCGGCGTGACTGCGAATGATCTTGCCGATGTCTCGGCGTTGCTCAACCACTGCGCGACACCGACCGATGAGCCGAGCGATCTCGACGATCTCGAACCGCAGTGGCACGACGCGACACCCACCGACGATGCGACCGACATCGAGCTCGATCACGCCATCGTCGTCGGTCTGCTCGGACCATTGACCATCACCGACGACACCGGGACGCCGGCGACGTTCGAACGGTCGAAGACCGTCGAGCTGATCGCCTGGCTAGCGACGCATCGCGAACGCAGCACACGATCCGGGGGACGATCCGCGCTGTGGGAAATCGACGTGCGCGACTCCACGTTCGCAAACGTCGTCTCGGAAGCCCGACGTGGTCTCGCACGCCTGAGCGCACCGCCAAAGGACAGCGAGTGGATTCCGCGCACGCTCTCCGATGAGCTGCCGCTGGACACGCGCGTCGTCACCGACGCAGCGCTCATCGAGCATCGGCTGAGACACGCCCGCGTGCAGCCACCGCACCAGGCCGTCGAGACCCTGCGCCCAGCGGTCGAACGAGTCCGCGGGATTCCGTTCTCCGGCACCAACTATCTCTGGCCAGAAGCCGAGGGCATCTCGTCTCAGCTGATCCTGCTGGCGATCACGGCTGCGTCAGAACTCGCCGGCCACGCCCTCTCGCTCGGCGACACCGAGCTGGTGTTCTGGGCGACCGGGAGGGGACTTGCGGTTCTCCCCGGCCACGAGGAGCTCGTCGGGCTCCGGATGCGCGCCTACGCACGCACCGGTGATCTGGCGGGCGTGCGCAGCGAATGGGAGTTGTACGAGCAGGTTGTCACCGCCGACCCGTGGTCCGACGGCGAGCCGGCAGAGAAACTTGTCGAGTTGCGTCGAGAGCTGCTCGGTTCGCCCTCCAGCTGAGCCTCAAGGAAGTGTCAAGAACCGCTTAAGTCGGCGCCGCTCCCGGCCGATACGCAGGTGATGGCACCCACCGCGCTTGCTCCGACTGCCGACGTAATTCCGGCGCCCACCGCCTCCTCGCAGGGCACCACCAGCGTGCTGCTCGTCGAAGACGACGAGCGCATCAGCGAACCGCTCGTGCGCGTGCTGCGCGCCGAGGAGTTCGACGTGATCCATGTCGGAACCGGTCACGACGCACTTGCGGCGATCGAGTCCGGCGAGCCGAGTCTGGTGTTGCTCGATCTCACGCTCCCGGACATCGACGGCCTCGACGTGTGCCGCAAGGCGCGTGCCGCCGACACCGAACTGCCGATCATCATGCTCACCGCTCGAGCCGAGGAGACCGATGTGATCGTCGGCCTCAACGCCGGCGCCGACGACTACGTGGCCAAGCCATTCCGACTCGCCGAGCTGGTGGCCCGCATCCGTGCTCGCCTGCGCGTGGCCGACCAGGCCCGCGCCCAGATGGGTGCTGCTGCGCTCATCGGAGCAGGCATCGAGTTGGACGCCGAAGCGCGTCGCTGCTTCGTACTCGACGACGGCGACGAGCGCGTCGAGGTAGAGCTGACCACCAAGGAGTTCGACCTGCTCGAATTCCTGATGCGCCAGCCCGGTGTGACGTTGAAGCGCGAGCAAATCATGAGCTCGGTGTGGGACGAGAACTGGTGGGGATCGACGCGCACGCTCGACACGCACACCTCCACACTGCGCCGCAAGATCAACGACCGCACCGATCCGCCATCGAAGATCGTCACCGTGCGCGGTGTCGGCTTCCGCTTCGAGCCGTGACCAACAGGCGCGCTCGCAGTTCTCGGGACGACTGACGTGCGCCGCCGCCTGGTCGCCTCGACCGTCACCGTTGTGGTGGTGGTCATCGGCGTGTTGCTCGTGCCGGTCGTGCTCATCGTGCGCGATGCCGAAAGCGGCGACGTGCCGGGTGAGGTCTTCGTCCGCCTCGCTGTGATCGCGGCGACTGCAATCGCAGCGGCAGCCCTGCTGGCCTGGGTGCAGGCCCGCCAGCTGGCCCGACCACTCGAGCGGCTGTCGCGCGCCGCGTCGCGACTCGGGGAGGGCGACTTCAGTGTGTCCGGGCCGCCTGCGTCGGGGATCGATGAGATCGACGACATCTCGCGATCGCTGCGGCTGTCGGCCAGTCGGGTCGGACGGATGCTCGACGCCGAGCGCGGCTTCACCGCCGACGCAACGCACCAGCTGCGCACGGGACTGACGGCGATCATGATGCGCCTCGAGCTGCTCGAACGTTCCGCTGATCCGGTCGTGTCCGCCGAGGCCGAGGCCGTGCTCGCGCAGGCCCACGAGCTCAACCAAACGCTCGACGAACTGTTGCGCGTCGCGAGGCAGGGCAGCACCGGCGAACGCGCCGAACTCGACTTGACGGCGATCGTCGACGGCCACGTCGCCGACTGGCAGCCCCGCTACGACCGTGCCCGCCGACAGCTCGTGGTCACCACCGGTCATGTCGACACGGTGGTCGGCACGCCGGGCCTGGTGGGCCAAGTGCTCGGCATCCTGCTTGACAACGCCCTCCGCCACGGGTCGGGCACGGTTGCGGTGCTGGTCCAAGACACTGCGGTCACCATCGAGGACGAGGGTGCCGGGATTCCAGCCAAGAAGGTGGCGACGTTGTTCGATCGCCAAACCGACCATCGAGCCGCGCACGGCCGGGGCTTGGCCTTGGCTCGGCGCCTCGCCGAGTCGGACGGCGGCCGCCTCGAACTCGTGCGCGCCGAGCCGGCCACATTTCGTCTGACGATGCCACCGCTCGCCGAAACTCCGGGGATTTCGGGCGCAATACGCACGTCATGGCAAACAGAACGAACGCCGTCGTCGCTCACCTCCTGAACTGTTCGCGGAGACGTGCGAAATACGCACGGAATCCCCGGTTTTTCTGGTGAGGGGTTAGCCGGCTGAGACGACGAGGGGGCCGACGGAGCCGGTCTCGTCGTCGGTGGAGCCGGAACGGACCACGATGGTCCCGCCCTCTTGCACCTTGCTCTCTAAGATCAACAGCGACGCCTGGTCGCCGATCTCGCGTTGGATCACGCGCTTGAGCGGCCGAGCGCCGAACGCCGGGTCGAACCCCTCGCGTGCCAGCTGAGCCATCGCCCCCGCATCGACATCGAGCCCGATGCGTCGGTCGGCGAGGCGATCGCGCAGGCGGGCGAGCTGAACCTCGACGATCCGCTCCAAGTCGTCCTCCGACAGCGACCGGAACCGAATGATGTCGTCGATGCGGTTGATGAACTCCGGCTTGAAGAATTCCAACGGATCACCCGGAAGGTTCGATGTCATGATCAACACCACGTTGGTGAAGTCGACCGTGCGCCCCTGACCGTCGGTGAGCCGCCCGTCGTCGAGCAACTGCAGCAACGTGTTGAACACGTCCGGGTGAGCCTTCTCGATCTCGTCGAGGAGCACCACCGAATACGGACGACGACGCACGGCTTCGGTGAGCTGGCCGCCCTCGTCGTAACCGACATAACCGGGGGGCGCACCGATGAGGCGCGACACAGAGAACTTCTCCATGTACTCACCCATGTCGATACGCACCATCGCCTTCTCGTCGTCGAACAAGAATTCTGCGAGGGCCCGGGCCAGCTCGGTCTTGCCGACACCGGTCGGGCCAAGGAACATGAACGACCCGATCGGCCGGTTGGGGTCCGACAAACCGGCGCGGCTGCGCCGGATGGCATTGGCCACGGCGGTGACTGCGTCGTCTTGTCCGATCACCCGCTCGTGCAACAGGTCTTCGAGGTGTACGAGCTTCTGCGTCTCGGACTGCATCAGGCGGCTCAGCGGAATGCCGGTCGACTTGGCGACGACCTCGGCGATGTCTTCGGCATCGACCTCTTCTTTGAGGAAGGCGTTCTCCTCCTGCAACTCATCGAGGTGGGTGGTGGCCTCCTCGATGCGCCGCTCCAACTCAGGGATCCGGCCGTAACGCATCTCCGCCGCAAGGTTGAGGTCGGTCTCGCGCTCGACCGCGGTCTTCAGCTCTTCCAGCTCCTCTTTCAAGGCGCGGATCGCTTCGATTGCCTGCTTCTCCTGCTCCCACCGCTCCTTCATCCCAACGACTTGGGCGTTGAGACCGGCGAGCTCGTCGTGCAGCGCTTCGAGGCGCTCCTTCGACGCATCGTCGGACTCCTTCTCCAGCGCGACCTGCTCGATCTCGAGCTGCAGGATGCGCCGCTCGACCACGTCGATCTCGGTCGGCAACGAGTCGATCTCGATGCGCAACTTGGAGGCCGCCTCGTCGACGAGGTCGATCGCCTTGTCGGGCAGGAAGCGGCTGGTGATGTAGCGGTCGGACAATGCAGCCGCGCTGAGCAGCGCCGAGTCTTGGATGCGCACACCGTGGTGCACCTCGTAGCGCTCCTTCAGCCCGCGCAGGATGCCGACGGTGTCCTCCACCGACGGCTCGCCGACATAGACCTGCTGGAACCGGCGCTCGAGCGCAGGGTCCTTCTCGATGTACTTGCGGTACTCGTCGAGCGTGGTCGCACCGATCATCCGCAGCTCGCCGCGGGCGAGCATCGGCTTGATCATGTTGCCGGCGTCCATGGCGCCCTCGGCGCCGCCGGCGCCGACGATGGTGTGCAGCTCATCGACGAAGGTGATCACTTCGCCCTCGGCGTCGGTGATCTCCTTGAGCACCGCCTTCAACCGCTCCTCGAACTCGCCGCGGTACTTTGCGCCCGCCAGCATCGAGCCGATGTCGAGCGCGATGAGGCGCTTGTTCTTCAATCCCTCTGGGACGTCCCCATCGGCGATGCGGATTGCCAGGCCTTCGACGATGGCCGTCTTGCCGACACCGGGCTCGCCGATGAGCACCGGGTTGTTCTTGGTTCGCCGCGACAGCACCTGGATGGTGCGGCGGATCTCTTCGTCGCGGCCGATGACCGGGTCGATCTTGCCGTCGGCGGCGCGGGCGGTGAGGTCTTGGCCGTACTGCTCGAGCGCGGCGAAGGTGTCTTCGGGGTTCTGGTCGGTGACGCGGTGTGAGCCGCGTACGTCCTTCAGCGCCTGCAGCAGCTCTTCAGAACCGATGTCGAGGCGGCTGTTCATCGCCAACAACAGGTGCTCGACCGACAGAAAGTCGTCGCGCAGGTCCTTTTGGTATTTCTCGGCGTTGGCGACGGTGTTGGTGAGCTCCTTGCTCATCCGCGGCTCGTCGCCGCCGTAGGCCTTGGGCAGCTTGTCGACCGCTTCTTCGGCGCGGTTGCGGACCATCAGCGGTGCCAAGCCGAGCTTGGCCAGCACGGCCGGGACGATCGTGCCGTCCTGGCGCATCATCGCCCCGAGCACGTGGTCGGGTGTCAGTTCAGGGTTCGACTTGGCCTTAGCGTCGTCGATCGCGCCGGCGAAGGCCTCCTGGGTCTTGATGGTCCACTTCTTCGGGTCGAATGCCATGTGCTGCTGCTACTCCGTGATGATGGTCTGTCGGCGGTTCACGGCGCGGTGCGCGTCGTTATCAATAATCTTGAGTCGTATGTTATCAATCTCTGAGGCTTGCTCCAAGTAGCGAACCAATTCTTCGGCCGCCGAGGCAAGACCTTTGTAGGCCAAGACATCGCCTGGCCAGGCGGCGACAGCGGCGGCGAGTTCTTCCCGCCCGCCGGCCGCAATCACCGCCGGAACGGGAGTGACGTAGGTGCGGATGGCGAACACGATCACACCGGTGTGCGGCAGGCGTCGCAAGGTCTCACGCTCGACGCGCACGTAGAGCTCGTTGGGGGCGGCATGCTCGGCGGGCCGCTTCCCGATGGAGGAAACCGGGGTGAAGTGGTCGGGTGTGTCGATCAGCGTCCACCCCAGACGCCAGAAGCTGCGCGCCGGGTCGAGCCGCCGCAGGGCATGGTCGATCGGGTCGGCCAGCTGATCGTTGAGGCGAGGCACCGGAGCGTGTACTTCGGCCATCGTCAGCCCGAGCTTCGAGCGCAGGTCCCAACGGTTGGGGAAGCACACCGACCCGCCGCCAAAGATGAGACGGCCTTCGCGCTCGACGAGCAGCACGAGGTCCTCCGGCACCAGCCGGGCGGCGGCGTCAAGTGGGTGGAGCGAGCGGTCGACGAGTGCGGCCCGGTCCGAGTGGTGGCGAGCGAGGTGCTGCTCGACCAGCGCCGCCAGCTCGTTCGACTCGTCGGTGATGCCGTCGTCGATCGTGGCGAACACGGTGTCGCCGTGCCGCGCCATCAGGCCCGGTTTGGCGGCGATCAACTCCTCGGCCCCCGGTCCGAACTCGAACCAGGCGTCGTCGGCCAGCGGACGGAGCCCGAGCCGCCATCGGAACTCGTCGGGCGACCGCAGGCGCGGCCCGTCCCGATACGGCACATACGGCACCGGATCGACCACCGCTCCGTCCATACACGCGACCGTACCTCCGGCTGTGGCCGCGACCAGCTCGCAGATCGCCGGAATCGAGGGGAAGACGACGGCCGACGATGACCTGGGGACTCGCCCTCGCGGCGAGCGGTCCGAGTGCGGTGAGCAAACGAGCCCCCCGTGGGCCGCTTCGCTCACCGCAGGTCGAGCGTTCGCGGACGATCTCGCCGATGTTGATGCGCTTCACGGCGCGCCGCGCAGGCAACAACGACAGCGCGGCGACGCCGAACATCACGATCGCCGTGACCACATAGGAGAGCGGGCGCACCTCGGCGGTGATCGGGAACTCGGGGCTGGAGAACGACCCGATGAACCCACGCGCTGCGAGATCGCCGATGATGCAGCCCGGCACGATGCCGATCGCGGTGAGGATCGCGGTCTCGCCTGCGATCATCCGAGCGACCGTCGTCGAGACCGTTGAGGTTGAAGCCGTTGGCCTCGACGTCGCCGGCGCTCGGCGCCTCGAGCGCACCGAGCTGGTTGAGCAGCGTCGTCTTGCCACTCCCCGAGGTGCCGCGGAGCACCACGAACTCACCGCGCGGGATCTCGAACGACACGTCGCGCAATGCGTGCACGGCGGTGTCGTCCTCTCCGTATGTCTTGCTCTACCCGGACGCCCGAACAGCGACGTCGTCGGTCATCAGAACCCCCTCGTCAGACGGCGACCCTCTGTAGCTCATGCCGGCCACGCGACCGGGCATCAACGGCTCGGCCAACACCGGTGAGCGAGCGAGCCGCCTGTGGGCCATCTCCCTCACCGCAGCGGTCGACTCGCCGGCGACGGGCTCGCCTGCGGTGGTGGCGACCTGGGAGACTGGCGGCGAACGCGTCGAGGGGACGAGGGGGTCGCAATGAGCGAGCAGTTCGACATGGTCATCGTGGGTGCCGGGTTCGCCGGCATGTACCAACTGGTGCGCGCCCGCCGAGCGGGGCTGAACGCCGTGGTGTTGGAGGCAGCCGACGACGTCGGCGGCACGTGGTACTGGAACCGGTACCCGGGCGCGCGCTGCGACATCCTCACCGTCGACTACTCGTACAGCTGGGATCCTGAGCTGCAAGACGAGTGGACGTGGTCGGAGCGCTACGCCACCCAACCCGAGATCCTGCGCTACGCCCAGTTCGTCGCCGACAAGCACGACCTGCGGCGCGACATCCGCTTCAGCACGCGCGTCGCCGCTGCCGCGTGGGACGACGACGCCAACGTGTGGAACATCACCACCGAAACCGGCGACCAGCTCACCGCACCGTTCTACGTGATGGCCACCGGCTGCCTGTCGGTGCCAAAGACTCCCGACGTGGCCGGCATCGACAACTTCGGCGGCGAGGTGTACTCCACCAGCACCTGGCCCCATGACGGCGTCGACTTCACCGGCAAGAAGGTGGCGGTGATCGGCACCGGCTCATCCGCGATTCAGTCGATCCCGCTGATCGCCGAGCAAGCCGAACACCTCACCGTGCTGCAGCGCACCCCCAACTTCTCGATCCCCGCCCACAACGGGCCGATCTCCGACGAGCGCATGGCCGAGTACGAGGCCGACCGCGATGCGTACCGCCACGAAGCGCGCTACTCACAGATCGGTGTGCCCAACGAGCCGGGCACAGTCGGCGCGCTCGACGTGTCGGCAGAGGAACGCAACGCGGCCTACGAAGAAGCGTGGGAGCGCGGCGAGCTCGTCGGCTACGGCGGCGGGTTCACCGACCTGCAAACGAATCCGGACGCCAACCAGACATTGGTTGACTTCCTGCACGACAAGATCCACTCGATCGTCGACGACCCGGCCGTGGCCGACATCTTGTGCCCCAAGAATCACTACGTGCTCACGAAGCGTCCGTGCCTCGACACCGACTACTACGCCACGTTCAACCGCGACAACGTCGACCTCGTCGACCTGCGGGCGACGCCGATCTCGACGGTGACGTCGTCGGCGATCGAACTCGACGGTGCCGACGACCTCGACGTCGACGCCATCGTGTTGGCCACCGGCTTCGACGCGATGACCGGCGCCATCGTGTCGGTCGACATCACCGGCCGCAACGGTGTGACGCTGAAAGACGCCTGGGCCGACGGACCACACACCTATCTCGGACTGATGGCGGTCGGGTTCCCCAACTTGTTCATGATCACCGGCCCGCAGAGCCCATCGGTGCTGTCGAACATGATGGTGTCGATCGAGCAGCACGTGGACTGGATCAGCGACACCGTCGAGCACCTGCGCGCCGATGGCTACGACACGATCGAGGCCGCACCGGGCGCGCAAGACGCGTGGGTGCAGCACGTCAACGACTTCGCCAACCTCACGCTGATGCCGACCGCCAACTCGTGGTACATGGGCGCCAACGTGCCGGGCAAGCCACAGGTCTTTCTGCCCTACCTCGGCGGCGTGGGGCGGTACCGAGAGACGTGCGACGAGATCGTCGAGCGCGACTACCTCGGCTTCCAACGGTCCGGTGCCGATCGCCAGGTGCACAACGACGGCATCATCCGGCCGTTGCAGCCCGACGTGATGCTGGTGCTCGAGGCGATGGCCGAGATGGAGCTCCCGCCGATCGAGTCGATGCCGCCCGACGCCGCTCGCGCCTTCATGGAAGCGTCAGCCGAGGCCAGCCCGCCCGGACCCGACGTGGGCGAGATCGTCGACGGCACGCTGCCCGGGCCGGCTGGCGAACTGGAGTATCGCCTGTACCGCCCTGCCACCGAGGGCCCACATCCCGTCGTCGCCTATTTCCACGGCGGTGGTTGGGTGCTCGGCTCACACACCAGCGACGATCCGCTGTGTCGCGACCTGTGCGTGCGCAGCAACTGCGTGATCGTGTCGGTGAACTACCGCCACGCGCCCGAAGCGAAGTTCCCGGCGGCCGCCGACGATGCCTTCGCTGCCGTGCAGTGGGTCGCTGAGCATCAGGAGGAGCTCGGTGGCAACGGCGCGCCGATCGTGATCGCCGGATGGAGCGCCGGCGGCAACGTCGCCGCAGTGGCCGCGCAGCGGGCCCGAGACGAGGGCGGTCCGGCGATCGCCGGTCAGGTGCTGCTGAACCCGGCCGTCGACACCGATGTCACCCGCAGCTCGTATCAGGAGAACGCCGACGGATACATCCTCACTCGCACGATGATGGACTGGTTCTTCGACCACTACGTCGACCCTGCCGATCGAGTCGATCCGCGTATGGCGCCGATTCGAGGCAACCTCGCCGATCTCCCGCCCGCGCTGATCGTGACCTGTCAGTTCGATCCGTTGCGCGACGAGGGCGCAGCGTATGCCGCAGCACTCAACGACGCCGGCACGCAGGCGCGGCACCTCGCGGTCGACGGGCACACCCACACCTCGATCGGTGCCGTCGACATGGTGATCAGCGGCGAATGGGTGCGCGCCGAGATGGCCGAAGCCATCCGCAACTTCGCCGGCGCCGCAGTCCCCGCATAACCGCGGACGGGCGACATCTGGTGCCCGACATTTGGTGCCAGGAACCAGATGTCGTGGCGCCGCTGCATGCGACAGTTGGTGCCTGGCACCTGATGTCGTATGTGACACCCCCTCGGTAGGTTCGAGGCGTGGCGCCGCGCTCGCGACATCGACCGCCATTCGTGGCCCAGGGCACGTGGCGCAGCGGCGCGCTCCATGTGTGGGGATGGAACGGGATGGACACGGCCTCGATCGCCTGGTTCTACTCCGACTTCCGGCAGCGCAGCGGCGACGGCACCCGCATCGGCTGGCACGACTCACCGCTCTCGTACGGCCCGATCGGCCGGCTCACGCTGTCCGACCACGGCATCGCCGCTCCGGTGTCGACGGTCGAGCTGCCGCCACTCGGTGCCGCAATATGGCTGAGCGACGTGCCGCCCGGCGACGCGTTGTCCGACACGTTGGCGTGGTTCGCCAGACTGAGCGAGCTGGCTCGGGCCACGGTCGACCGCCATCGCCTGAGCCCCGTAGTGACCGACGAGGGGCCGTTCACCGCAGCCAGATGGGCGCCGGTCATCGACCCCGCGACCACCGAGCTGCTGGCCCGTTTCGATGCGTCGATGCCGCCGCTGTGCGTCCTCACCAACACCGTCGACGCATCAACGATCCACGCACAGATGGTCGACGGCCTGGCCCGCGGGCTGCTGCACCAGACCGGGTGGCGACCCGAGCTCGGCCGCAAACGAAGCGCCGATGCCCAAGCCACTCGGGCCGTGTTCAATGCGTTATCGGGAGCCGATCACGTCATCCGCACCGGCACCGAGGAATACCACGGGGCCCTCGGCCAGCTGCGCGTCGATCTCGACCGTTACCACCGCCGCCTGGCCGGCGAGCCCGCGATCGTCACCCGCGTCCGCCTCGACGTTCCCGGCGACCCGAACGAACCGTGGGAAGTGCGCCTGGAGCTGGCCGACGAATCCGACTCCACCCGCTGGTGCACCGCCAACGACGTGTGGGACCGCAATGCCACCGCCCTCGACCTGGCGCGCCGTCCCGAGCACCTCGACACGCTCGTCACCCACCTCACCGAGGCGGTCACAGCAATCGCTCTCGAGATCCCGGGCCTCGCCGAGCTGGCGCTCGAGCACGAACCGACCGGCGTCGAACTCGACGTGGACGAAGCCGAGGACTTCCTCGACATCGCCCCCACGGTCCTCCACCGGATGGGGATCGAGTTGCTCGGACCCGAGCGATTGGTGCGAGAGCGCCCGCGGGTGTCCGGCACGGCGACCCCGGCGCCGATCGACGACCGCAAGGCCGGCCTCGGGCGAGAAGCGCTCGTGGAATGGTCGGTCGTCGTCGACAACACCCCGATCTCCGACACCGAACTCGAACGAGCCACCGAGGCCGGCGCCCGCCTGTTGCACACCGGCGATCGGTGGGTACGTATCGACCCCGACCAGCTGCGCCGCCACCGCGAGCGCCAGCTCGAACTGATCCGCGACCACTCCGAGGTCGGCCCGATCGAGCTGCTCTCGTTGGCCAATGGCGACGACGCCGACGCCGAACGGGCGATGATCCTGCACCGCCCCGACAACGCCGATGCAGTGGTCGCGGGTGCGACGGTCGACGGCGCAGACAGCATCAGCGACGCCGACCTGCGCGACTGGGTCGACGAACTCCTGGCCGGCCTTCCCGACGACCGGCTCGACGAAGCCGACGAGCCGCCTCAGTTCCGCGGCGAGCTGCGCCACTATCAGCGTCGCGGCCTTACGTGGATGCGCCGGCTGGCCGAGCTCAACCTGGGCGGCTGTCTCGCCGACGACATGGGCCTGGGCAAAACGGCGACCACGCTCGCCCACCTCGCCGACCGGCCAGGCCCGCACCTCGTGGTGTGCCCGCTCAGCGTGGTCCGCAACTGGAGCCTCGAAGCGGACCGATTCGCACCAGGCCTCGACGTGCGCATCCATCACGGCAGCAACCGCCGACGCACGGGCGAGGACGAGCTGTTCTCGACCGACCCGACCAACGAACTCGTTGTGACGACCTACGGTCTGCTCCCCCGCGACCTCGAGCACCTCGCAGCTGTCGATTGGTCGACCGTCGTGCTCGACGAAGCGCAGATGGTGAAGAACCCGCACACCAAGGCGGCCAAAGCTGTGCGGCAACTGCGCGCCGGTCAGAAGCTGGCGCTCACCGGGACCCCGGTCGAGAATCGGCTGAGCGAGTTGTGGGCGATTCTCGACGCAGTCAATCCGGGCATGCTCGGGTCGCTCGACGGGTTCCGCCGGAAGTACGCCGGGCCGATCGAGCGCAGCCGCGACCTCGACGTGGCCGGTCGGCTCCGCCGCATCACCGACCCGTTCGTGCTGCGCCGCACCAAGGCCGACAAGCGGCTGCTCCCGGATCTGCCCGACAAGCTCGAACAGGTCGCCTACGCCAAGCTGACCAAAGAGCAAGCGACCATGTACCAACAGGTCGTCGATCAGCTGCTCGATGAAGCCCAAGACCTCGAAGGAATGCAGCGCCGCGGCGTGGTGCTACGGGCGCTGACTCGCTTGAAGCAGATCTGCAACCATCCCGCCCACGCGCTCGGCGACGGGTCGCGACTCGCTGGCCGTTCGGGGAAGCTCAACCGATTCGACGAGCTCCTCGTCGATCTGCTCGACGCCGACGAGCAAGCGCTGGTGTTCACGCAGTTCCGCCAGATGGGCGATCTCTTGGTGCGCCACCTCGCCGAACAACACGAGCTGACAGTGCCGTTCCTGCACGGCGGTGTCAGCCGCACGGCGCGCGACCGGATGGTCGATCAGTTCCAGGCCCGCACTGCGAGCCCGCTGTTGATCGTGTCGCTGAAGGCGGGCGGCACCGGGCTCAACCTCACTGCGGCCAGCCAGGTGGTGCATTACGACCGGTGGTGGAATCCGGCGGTGGAAGACCAGGCCACCGACCGCGCCTGGCGCATTGGCCAGGACAAGCTGGTCAACGTGCACAAGCTCGTGTGCGAGGGCACCGTCGAGGAACGAATCGGCCAGATCATCGACGAGAAGCGGGCACTCGCCGACGCTGTGGTCGGCACGTCGGAAGCGTGGGTGTCCGAACTCGACAACGACGAACTCGCCGAGCTCGTCGTGCTGGACGATCAGCAATGAGCACGCCGCGCAAGCCCTACGGCACCACGCACCCTGGACGCCTCCCGTCGACGGTCATCAAGGTCCTGGCGGCCGAGTTGTCCGACCCGGAACGACTCCGTCGGGGCAAGCGTTACGCCAAGCAGGACGCGGTGACCGACATCGACATCGCTCCGGGCATCGTCACCTGCGAAATCCTCGGCTCGCGCTCGACGCCGTACGTGGCCACGCTGCAGGTCACACCGGGCGACGGCATGCCGGTGGCCCGCGACCTGCTCGCCCGGTGCTCGTGTCCCGACGACGATTACGACTCGGTGTGCAAACACATCGTGGCGGCGATGTTCGTGCTTGCCGACGAGTTCCTGGTGGAGCCGCAATTGCTCGACATCTGGCGCAACAATCCACACGCCCCCGACGTCGCCGACGACAGCGACGAACCGGCCGGCAACGATGCGCCGTCGGCGACCGGCTCCGTGCGGCGCCGCCACCTGCAACTGGTGCGCGGTGAGCCTGGCGACGAGGCCCCAGACGACGAGCCCGAGGCCGGCGAGCCGGTCGACGAACCGCACGACCGTCTCGCCGAAGCGCTGTCGATGCGCGAGGGCTCGCTCCCATCAAGCGACGAGATCTCCGACATCGACGACTCACCCGACGTCGCTCCGCCGCGCAACGAATTGGCCGCCGACTCGTTGGCGTCGGCGCTGCGGTACCTCACGATCGACTGGGATTGAGTAATCGAGCTGGCGCGACCGCGGCGTCGACGCCGTGACACGATGACCGGGTGGCGTTGTACCACTTCAGCGAAGACCCCGCCATCGACCGATTCACACCTCATGTGCCGCGCACCAATCCGGACCATCCGCCGGCGGTGTGGGCGATCGACGCCGACCATGCACCGTTGTATTGGTTCCCGCGCGACTGCCCACGGGTGACTGCCTGGCCGAAGCCCGGCGACAAGCAGTACTTCGACGACGTGTTCGCCACCACTGCGCCTCGACTGCACGCGATCGAATGGGCGTGGCTTGCGGCGATGACGACCACGACGATCTACCGGTACCGGTTCGATCCTGCGCGGTTTCGTCCGTGGCCCGAAGCGAACGGGCAGTGGATCAGCGACGCGGCCGTCGAACCCGTGGCCGGCGCGGATCAGCTCAGCGCCGCGCGCATACGGGCCAGCTCGCCCGGGATATCGGATCCCGCCGGTTGGTAGGCGAGTTCGGTGACGCCAGCCGCTTCGAGTTCGGGGAGGCGCTCACGCACTTGGTCGGCGGTACCGCTGAACGTCATCG
>JABSQH010000065.1 GCA_013213745.1 Ilumatobacteraceae bacterium
AAATAGTTCGAAAGAAGCTTGGGAACGATAACCCTATTACACACACTTCGCTACTGCCCTTATTAGCTTTGGAGTCAGGATTTAGTGTGATGGAGCAAAGAAGCCTCCTTAAACCTAAGCTTGACCGGGCGAAAGTGCCCAACAACATATTTAAGACTATTGGTTCAGAAAGCCCTAAGCAGGTTAGTATCGCTATCGCGGAATGCTTAAGCCGCGTAAAGCTTTGGATAGTTCGATGGTCAACAAAACCGGAGACAGTTCACTGGAATCAGTAGTTTTAAATATGAGTCCTCCGCTCCGCTTCTGCAAGGAATCCTTGGCAGTTGTAGGGGTTACTATGGTCTGAGGACTCATTTCAAAAACAGTATGGTGATTATGAATTACGGTCAGCACTCGTATTCATTACCGGCCTGAGAGGTAGTGCTTGCCAAACTCAGCAGGGCTTTAAATACAGCGTAACAATAGGCTTCAAATTCAATAGGAGAGTAATATGAAATTCAGCTTAATATTTCGACTAGCATCGTTCTGGGTTGGAGTTCATTACTCTCCATATAACCGTCGCTTTTGCATAAACTTAATTCCATGTGTAACATTCTGTATTGTGCTGAAAGGCGGCATTACACCACAGGAATACTGCAATGGCTAAAAACATATTCGAGTTCGTAGGACTCCCTGCTGACCACCGTAAGAAAATATTTATGGCGGTTAAACATTTTGATGACGTTAACCCTAAAGCCGACTTAGATATCTTTCATAAGAAAGTATCATTCCCTATGTTCGGTCAGGTCAAACGCGATGGCTGCTTCGCAGCGTTGGTGGTTACTCTTTACGGTGAGATAGCAATATACAATCGCACTGGTAAAGTGAATACCAATACAGGCTGTCTATTAGCCACATACAACGAATTAACATTACGGCCAGGCATTTACCTTGGTGAGATACTATCTAGTCACCCGTGCTCATTAGAGGAGCTATCTGGTGCTATATCACCCAATCGTAAAGCTGCATTGTCTACTGACAAAGATGGCTGTAACCAAGTAGCAGTTGCTGCATGTTTATACATAGACTTCTTCGACCATATCTCATTAGGTGAGTTCGAAAGAGGCCGAGCAGAACGCCCATATAGTGAGCGCCATGCCCACTGTAAATCGCTACCATCATTCAACGACGATACACTAACCCTATTGCCTTACTTTACAATCAATGGCTATACGCAACTCATAGAGTTCGCTGATGCAATGATTGAAATGGGACAAGAAGGCGCAGTATTCAAGCAAGATGTCGAATGGCTATGTACTGCTAAAGATTGGCATCAAATGAAGATAGTGCGCGGTATCCATTTGGATTTACTATGCGTTGGCTTCGAAGATGGCAGTGGCAAAGACGAGGGACACATCTCTAATCTCATGTTCAATTATGAAGATGGTAAGATTGTGAAATGTTCACCCGGACGTGGTTGGAAGTATCCAGCACGTAAAGAACTATTCGAACATGCAGTAGCAAACGATGATGAGTCACCAGTTGGCAAAATCTATCATGTTGCAGCATTACAAAAATCATCCAAGAATGGGGTGCTCCGTTTACCTAAGTTTCGTGAACGTCGTGATGACAAAGACGAACCAGACTTCTAAGGAATAATTATGTCCATGCAATCAGTGTTTACTAAAGTAGTGCAATTTTTACGTTTACAAGGCAAACCAGCTATGATGCACTCACCTGAGCTCGGCGTAGGTTGCGCTTACCGTGGTGAAGGCAATACTTGCTGTGCTGTAGGCTGTCTAATTAAAGATGAGTTCTATACTTCCGATATGGAAAATACCTCATTAGTAGACCCGAAAGTTAGGCTAGCTCTTATTGAATCTGGTTACGAAGTTGATACAGACAAAGAGCTATGCAAATTATTGCGGGCACTGCAACGCAGCCATGATGCCCCTTATACAGAAGACTCTGATTGGTGTGAATGCCAAGAAGAACGTTGGGCTAAAATAGCTACAAATTTTAAACTAAATGTGCCTTCACCTATTCTAACTGTGATTTAAGGAAACTATGATTAATTTCGCAATGAAAAATGTGCAGTCAGGCCGTACTGTCAAAGAAGGGCTTGAATTCACCGATAAGCAGAAAGCTAAAGCTTACCGTGATGATTTAAACAAAGAGTACGGTTTCATTAAATACTGTGTAACTCGTACTGAAACTAACAAAGCATCTAAGCCTCCTCATGGCCGACCATGCTCTTACCGGGGATTAACATAATGTTCTTTGGACGTAAATTTGCAAACATCTTAGACGTAATCGGCTTTAATGAAGAAGAAGTTCTTAACAAGTCCGAAGCGCTTAAAGAAAAAAATGCTCTCACACAAATGAAAAAATCGGTTAAACGCATGCATCGCGAAAGCAAGATGGATGCTCAATACCGTGGACGTCAGAAAATTCAAATGCTGTTCGCTCGTCGCGGCATCTACTTGAACATATAATGGATGACGCAGAATTAAGGCAATACCTACTAATGCTGTTGGGCACGTTAGAAATGGATAAGATTATTGTATTAATCGAGACCCTAGAATCTGATGTACCCAATCACTTACAGCTTTCAGTAGATGCCGCAAACATCGTAGCTATGCGTAGAGATATGAATAGACGACTACGATTGCGTAGAAATAAGAAAACCTAATTCATTACCAATGAATGCCGTTACCTCCCGGCTACAGAAGGACGTGATAAGTCCACCATGTAAAATATGGCCGTCTTTTCTCCCATTTCAGGCGGTGCGCAAATGGGAACCGAATCAATAGGAGAAATGTATGCGATACATCTCACCAGAATTCCGTACTATGTTAGATGTATTTTCAGCATGTGACGGCGGAGGAAGACTAGTAACCTTTCAAGCCAAGTATGACCAGCTAGTAATAGAAGCCGCAGAAGGCAATGCAGACTCAGCTGCACTACTATTAATATTTCATAGAGCAGCCAAGATGGTTGAGCTAATGAGTAAAGAATCGTGACGTGATGATAGATGCCCTTTTGGTTACTGGGGATAGACTTGCGAAGTCTTAAACGCACAAATCAGGATAACAACTAACCTCCTGAGTCATCACGCCTGATAAGGAGCTTCGCTACCTCCGAGCACCCAGTTGCCTACACTGGTTTAAAAAAAGTAGGCACCTATTCTGCAGGGTTGGCGGTCATGCGTCGTCTTCCCTGCTCCCAATTGCATGGTTACTCAAGTGGAAAGAGAGCTGATTGCAAATCATCTAAACGGGAGTTCGATTCTCCCACCATGCTCCAAATTCAATAACCCTTAACATAGAGATAAAACCTATGAACTTATCAGTACAAATTAAAGTATTAGCAGGACTAGCAATCAAACAAGAAACTGATGCAGCAGAAGCAATGAAATTCTCGCAAGCAGCTCAGAACTTAGCACAAGCACAAGCAGTACTTGCAGCTATCATACCTAAACCAGCAGATGAAGCGGATGAAGTCCGAGCAGTTGGTTTACGTGTAGTCGCGTTCCGCGTTGAAGCGGGTCGTCTTAAAGATTCCGGTATGGATGCAGCAGAAGCATTCTCCCGTCTATGTTTTGAAAATCTCAACCTTGAATACAAGGGCACCGAGTATGAAATTCGTGGAATCGTTAATAGTGTATTCTACAAAAAGTTAGACTAAATTACGTAGTAGACATACCCATAGTCTTGAACAAAGGGGCACCACTCTATGTGTGGACACAATCACACAGAAAACGCAAATGTGCCGAGCAGATAAACCTCGGTCGCAGTTTTGCCACCTTCTGTCATTAAAGGTGGACTAATTCTCTTAGGCGATTTCACACTCCCCTGAGAATAGTGCTAGCCGTCGCACTTAAAGATTAATCGGTTTATGGGGTGTGATACCCGTGACTTAGAGTTCCTTTTTATTATCCATTTTTAGGTTCCTCCAAAGTTAGTGCTTACTCTGTAATTGAGTTTATCAGCCCACCTGAATGTGTACCAGTTGGCAGTAAGCAAACAGTCCTCGTCCTTGCCCAATGACGTAAAACTTGGGCCTTATTTTTTGCCGCAGGAGGCACTATGAAAAAACGTAAAGCAATCGTCATCGACATTGATGATACCGTCCTTGACTTCGGCTCACGCCTCCGGGAATTTTATAACATGCATTACAATGGCTGTGTTAAAGGCAAGTCCCATGAGTGGGATTTGTGCCGTTGGCTTAATGTAGATGACGGACAAGACAGAATAGTACTAGCAGACTTCATGGACTCATGGCAGTTTGGTGCACTTGATGGAATGGCCGGAGCGAAGCGAGTACTGACTAAGCTGGTTCAGGAAGGATACGACATCTACTGCATCACTGCTTGTGGCCTAGACCCTAAAGTCGAAGCACTACGTCGCTGTAATATGTACCATGTATTTGGACATATATTCGAAAAGATTTACTTTGTAGACTACGGTCAAACCAAAGTAGATTACCTGACCAAGATTATGGAAACCCACGACATACATGCTTTCGTAGATGATAAGTACGACAACTTAGCTGACGGTATGGCTGCTGGCGTGGATACATGTATCATGATTAAGCAACCACATAACAAACCGTACCGTGAAATGGGTGGTGTAACTGTGGCATATGACTGGTA
>JABSQH010000066.1 GCA_013213745.1 Ilumatobacteraceae bacterium
CCTGGAACACCTCCAGTGCCACCCTCCACCTGCATCTGTACGACTCCACCGGAGCCTACCTTCCAGGCGGACAGGGCTTCAACAACACCTCCCCCAACACAGTCACCAGCGGCAATTCTTCGGTTGGTGGGACAACTGTAACTCTGCTGGTCAGGGCATGGATTGGTGATGACGACTACACCCTGACGCTCCAGTTCGACAACATCTCCTCCTCCCCCGTCTACAATCAAAACGACTCGGGAACAGGCGACGATGCCTCCGACGACTACAACAACCCCACCGGGATCATCACCAACATAGGCCAGAACGACTTCACCGGCTGGGCTTCCAACTCCGACGACATAGTCGACGAGTACTCGGTGGACGTCCCCGCCGATTACGGCATCGCTGTCAGCGTCTCCTTCGATACCGGCGAGGCCAACTTCGACGTAGCACTGGCCCTGATGCCGAATCCAACGAGCAACATCATCGATCTCTCGCAGACGTCCAGCAGCCCTGAGACGGTCACCTCCAACGGCACCTACGTCGGAGGGGAAACCGTCCTGATCGAGATCTACGCTAACACGGGCGAGGGCGACTACAACATGACCATCTGGATATTCACCCTCGACACCGACGGCGACGGCTTCTACGACGAGGACGAGATCACCTGCGGTTCCGACCCCGATGATGCCTCCAGCGTGCCGCAGGACACCGACGGTGACGGTATCTGCGACGTCATGGACTACGACGACGACGGAGACGGCTACGAGGACGCCAACGACTCGTTCCCGCTCGACGACACGGAGTGGGAGGACACCGACAACGACGGCATCGGCAACAACGCCGACGAGGACGACGACGGCGACGGCTGGACCGACACCGAGGAGTACCAGTGCGGCTCCGACCCACTCTCGTTCAACAGCCAGCCCACCGACACCGACACCGACGGCATCTGCGACCCCATGGACGACGATGACGACGGTGACGGCTACCTCGACTCCGAGGACGCGTTCCCGCTCGACGCCGAGGAGTGGCTGGACACCGACGGTGATCTGATCGGGGACAACGAGGACATCGACGACGACGGCGACGGCTTCAGCGACGCCATCGAAATCACCTGCGGATCCGACCCACTGGACGCCAATTCACTGCCTCTCGACACCGATCAGGACGGCTCTTGCAATGCCGTCGACGGCGACGACGACAACGACGGCCACGCCGATGTGACCGACGCGTTCCCGCTCGATGCGGGCGAGTGGGTGGACACCGACGGCGACGGCACCGGAGACAACTCCGACGTCGACGACGATGGAGACGGCTACCCCGACAACAGCGACGCCTTCCCGCTGGACGCTACCGAGTGGGAGGACAACGACGGTGACGGCCTGGGCAACAACGCCGACCCCGACGACGACAACGACGGCTGGTCGGACATCGACGAGAGCGACTGCCAGTCCGACCCCTTCTCCGCATTCAGCACACCCGACGACTTCGATGACGACCACCTCTGCGACGACCCGATGGACGATGACGACGACGGCGACGGCGTTGACGACATCGAGGACATGTTCCCGTTCGACGCCACTGAGTGGGCCGACCTCGACCTCGATGGCATCGGCGACAACACCGACGAGGACGACGACGGCGACGGCTGGTCCGACCTCGAGGAGCCGAACTGCGGCACCGACCCGATGGATGCCAACTCGTTCCCCGCGGACTTCGACGGCGACAGGATCTGCGACGTCGTCGACAACGACGACGACAACGACATGGTGCTCGACATCAACGATGCATTCCAGTTCGACCCAGCGGAGACCAAGGACACCGACGACGACGGCATCGGCAACAACGCCGACAACGACGATGACGGCGACGACTGGCCCGACAACCTCGAGGTGCTGTGCTTCAGCAGCGGCGGCCAGGGCGATTCCCTGATCGCCACCGTGATGCCGGCCGACAACGACGGCGACGGCACTTGCGATGCCATCGACGCAGACGATGACAACGACGGAGTACTCGACGAGATCGACGTGTTCCCATTCGACGGGGCCGAGTGGGAGGACCGAAACGGCGACGGCCTTGGTGACAACGGCCACCCACTGACCCTCGTGGACAAGATGAAGCTCAATCCGGTGCTCACGGTCGTGGTCTTCGCCCTCATACTCGCGGTCTTCGCGGGCATCGCCGCCTTCACGATGGGCCGCCGCGCCGGGCAGGCCGAGGAGGCCTGGAAGGACGATGAGTACCAGCGCTACGACCAGCAGCCCGCCCTCCGGGAGGAGAAGTCACGGTGGGCCGACGACGAGGCGCCCCCGCCGCCTCCAGCCCGCCCCATCTCGCCCCCAGAGCCGGAGCCGGAGGCAGAGGAGCCAGAGCCAGAGGAGCCAGAGCCCGAGATGGAGCAGCCTGAGGCGTCCCCGCCACCTCCAGCCCCACCTTCTCCGCCCCCACCGCCTCCTGATTTCGTGAAGCCCCCGCCACCTCCCCCGCCCGGATTCGAGGGCCTAGCCCCGCCTGAGCCCGAGGGCCCGGTCACAGTCGACAGCTGGGAGGATCTGCCCGATGGCGGCGACTACGTCCAGACCGAGCCGATGCAGTACACCGGCGAGGACTGCGGGACCTGGGTACGGCAGCCTGACGACAGCTGGGAACTGCAGTAGCGGCGCGTGGAAGCGCTCAGCACCCCATGGGACGATAATTTCCGCTGCATCCGTGCGATTATCGGCCACGAGCCCGGAAAACCGCCCAACAGGAAGCATTTTTCAGAATGCACCCCTTTAGGGGGTGATGTGAGCATCTGGCGACACGATTATATGATTCACATAGTCTGATGGGACCTAGTGACACCTATGAACGAGAACGCCCCACGCTCCGTTTGTCTAGCAATACTGATGATTGCCTCTATCGCGCTACCGCTGCTCGATGCCCAGATGGAACCGCCCGAGTTACGCGATTCCAAGGATAAGATGGACTCTCCACCGAGTCCCTGCCAAGGCTACGACGCCTGTCGTGGCACTGAGGCGGGGACCACTTACGCCACTGCGATCGACCTGTCGGGGGACTTCGACTGGAACGGGGTGAACGAGACCAACGTCTACTACGGGGCAGCGGCGTCTTGCAACGCGTACTCGTACACATCCGCGCAATGCAACGACCAGTACATCATCGACCCCCCACCCGGGTACGGTGTCACTGCCACCCTGAGCTGGAACCACTCGAATCCTGGGACCTACATCCAGGGTGACACCTACGCGTTCATCCTCTACTTCGGCGGCGAGACCATGATCAACCGCCTCTACACGTCCACGGGCAACGCCTGGTGCTACAGCTACTACTCCCACTACGGCGGCCC
>JABSQH010000067.1 GCA_013213745.1 Ilumatobacteraceae bacterium
AATCACCTGCGCACCGATCACACGTACCGTTCGGGGCATCCGCTCAGAAATCGAACTCGGCCCCGAGCACGGACTTCCCGAGGCGTGCGTCATCAACTGCGACAACGTCATCACCGTCCCCGTCGACGACCTCGACGACGAACCGGTCGGCCACCTCGACGAGATCACCCGAGCCCAACTCGATCAAGCCCTGCGCTACGCGCTCGACATCGTCTACTGAACACGACTCCGCCCGCGATTTCCGTCCGGACCGCCAAGCGCAGCCGTGCCTACCCGAGCGGTGTCGAGTGCGACGCTCAAGGCGCGGACATGCGTGGCTTCGCAAGGATGGGCTCTCTCGGTGGTGTGCGCGTGGATGCGCGCGGCGTCAATCGTCGATTTCTGGGCGTGGTCTCGGTGCTGCTTCGCAGATACTGGCTCGATGGGTATCGACGTACGGGCAGCTCGGCCGCATGATGCCGACGCCATCGCAGACGCACACTCCGAGGCGTGGCGTGTCGCCTATCAACACCTTGTCTCAGCGGCGTTCCTCGAAAGCGATTCCGTCGCCGCAGCGCGACGTCAGTCGTGGCGCCGGCTCCTCATTGACGACGTCCGCCCCGAGGGACTTGACCCTGACCACCGCCTGTACGTCGGAGTACTCGACGAGCGGGTCGTCGGGTTTGGTCACGTCGGGGCGGTGCACTCCGAGGACCCCGCTGGTGCTCCCGCGGTCGCTGATCGTGAGGAACTTGGCGAGCTCTATGGGTTCTACGTGCACCCGATCGCATGGGGAACCGGCGTTGCGGATCGCCTGATTGAGCAGTGCCATGCGACCCTGCAGGAGCGGTGCGGGGTCGCCGTGTTGTGGGTACTCAGCGACAACCCTCGGGCGCGTCGTTTCTACGAGCGCCACGGATGGTCGTGTGACACCCACAGCGGAACGGTCACCGCCTTGTGGGAGGGCCCGATCGCACCAGGCGTACCGCGGCTGGAGACACCGATTCCAGAGACTCGCTACCACAAACGATTCGACATCTAACCGGTGTTTCCGCTCTGCAAACTGAGCGCATCGGTGCCGATATCGAGCGACTCGTGGCCTGTCTGTTGTTGCGCAGGTATGGGCGGGTTAGGCGGTGGTGGCTGCTGCTTTGCGGTTGCGGATGTGCTCTGCGGTGAGGTACCAGTCGTAGGTGGAGCGCAGCCCGTCATTGAGGGCGATGGTGTGGTGCCATCCCGTGTCGTGGATGCGGGTCACGTCGAGCAGTTTCTGTGGTGCGCCGTCGGGTTTGGTGGTGTCGAAGGTGATGTGGGCGGTTGGGTGCACGACATCGCGCACCAGCGATGCGATGTCTTCGACTGTGGTGTCAGTGCCGGTGCCGACGTTGATGAGTTGGCCGCTGTTGTAGTGATGCATGAGATGGACACACGCTGATGCGAGGTCATCGACGTGCATCAGTTCGCGTCGAGGTCGACCGGTTCCCCACACGGTCACCTCGGTGTCGCCGGCGTGACGGGCTTGATCGAAGCGTCGGATGAGCATCGGTACGAGGTGCGCGCCGATCGGGTCGAAGTTGTCGTTGGGGCCGTACAGGTTGGTCGGCATCGCCGAGATGAAGTTGTCGCCGTATTGGCTGCGATACGCCTCACAGAGCTTGATCCCGGCGATCTTGGCGATGGCGTAGGCCTCGTTCGTTGGCTCGAGAGGGCCAGTGAGGAGCTGGTCCTCGCGGATTGGTTGGGCGGTGTCGCGCGGGTAC
>JABSQH010000068.1 GCA_013213745.1 Ilumatobacteraceae bacterium
GTCGCCGGATCGCCCGTCGTACCGATCACGACGATCGGACCTGCTCCGACGCCGGTGACCTCGATCATCGGCTCAGCCGACTCGGGAAAGAAGGTGCAGAAGTACGAGCCGGCGTCCGATGGCGACAGCCGCGGGGCGACGGAGCGCAACTCGGCGGCGTTGGCATCTGACTCGTCCACGCTCAATCGCTCGTCACGATCCATGCACGTGATCGCCTGAAACGACTCGATCAAGCTGGGGTAGCTCCCGTCGTCGGCGCGTTGGTGATACGTGTCGTGCAACGCCAAGAGCCCGCCGCCGTCACCGTCGGCCGCGTCTTCCAGCGCCCGTTCGAGCGTCGGCCAGTAGGCGTCGGAGTACATGGCTTGCACGATGCCGGTCGTGGCCACCGCACGGTTGAGGTCGGCGCGACCGTCGATCGTCGGGATCGGTGCCGCATCGAGGTCGGAGAGCAGTGCCTCGAGAGCCACGCCCGGATCGTCGTCGCCGGCGAAGGCACACGTGCTCCCGTCGGCGCATTCATCGAGGAAGGTCGTCAGCGAGGCCTCGAACGCCGCCAGCTGCTGGCGGCTGCGTTCGAGGGGTTCGGCTGAGGGGTCGGAGGCCCCATCGAGCACTGCGGCCCGCACCGTGGAGGGAAACAGCGTCGCCCACACCGCACCGAGGGCGCTGCCGTAGCTGAACCCGAAGTACGACACCTGCGGCTCCCCGAGCGCTTGCCGGATGGCGTCCATGTCGCGGGCCGAGTTCGTGGTGCCGATATGGGTCAGACCGTCGGTACGCGCAACGCACCCAGCGGCGAACTCTTCGGCGAGCGCAACGAGTTCGGCGCGTCCATCGGCATCATCGGGCGTGATGTCGATATCGGCGAAGAAGCGGTCGTGGTCGGCGTCGTCGATGCAGTCGACGGCGGCGCCGCTTCGACCCGTCCCACGCGGATCCCAAGCGACGATGTCGAATCGGTCGGTGATGTCGGTGGGAAACCAACTCGACGCAGCGTAGGCCATGTCGCTCGAGGCCGCGCCAGGGCCTCCACGATTGACGAGCATCGAGCCGACCCGGCTGTCGTCGGGGGCCCGATGGCGAGCGACCTCGAGCCCGATCGTCGGCCCGTCCGGGTCGGAGTAGTCGAGCGGCACGGTGAGGGTGCCGCGCTCGACATCGTCACCGACCGACTCCCACTCGATCGAGTACTCGAGTGCTGCCACGGTGGTCGTTGGTTCGTCAGCGTTTGCCGTTGGTTGTTCGGTCGTGACGGGAGCAGCACTGGTGGTCGGCGCGATCGCCCTCGTTGCCGGCGGCGGCTCGGCATCGTCGGACCCCGACGAGCAGGCGACGACGACCAACGGGCCTGCGAGCAGCAGCGCAAGTCGGGTCGAGATCGCCGCCATCTGTCCCCACCCTACGGTCGTCACACGCTGGTGCGGCGTCACACAGGGCGCGGCGGACCGTGAGGATGATTACGTCATTACCTCTAGCGTGAGTCGGTATGCGGATGCCTCCCATGTCGATGATGCGCGGCGACGCCGATGCGATGCGCGACGTCCACCTGCGAACGGGCACGGTCGCTCGCGTGTGGCAGTTCGCGCAGCCGTACAAGCGCTGGATCGCCGTGTTTCTGGTGTCAATCATCGCGGCTGCTCTGTTGGCCCTGGTGCCCCCGTTCGTGTTCCGAGCGATCATCGATACCGCGATTCCCGACAGCAACAAAGGCCAGATCGCGGTGCTCGCGGGCATCGCGGTCGCCGCGGCGCTCGGCGACGCGGCGCTCGCCATCGTCCAACGCTGGGCCAGCTCACGCGTCGGCGAGGGGCTGATCTTCGATCTCCGACGGTCGCTGTTCGCCAAGGTGCAGCGCATGCCCATCGCATTCTTCACCCGCACACCCACGGGTTCGATCACGAGTCGCCTCAACAACGACGTGATCGGTGCGCAGAACGCCGTGACGAGCACGCTCGGCAGCGTGGTCAGCAACGTGATCGTGCTCGTCACCACCGTCGGGGCAATGATCGCTCTCGAGTGGCGGCTGACGTTGCTGACACTGGTGGTCCTACCGCTGTTCATCGTCCCGGCGCGGCGAGTCGGTCGTCGGCTGCAAGGCATCTCGCGCGAACAGATGGGCCACAACGCAGCGATGAACACGCAGATGACCGAACGATTCAACGCGTCCGGGGCAATGCTCGTGAAGCTGTTCGGTTCAGGTCGCCGAGAATCCACGGCCTTCGAGGCACACGCCGCAGGCGTGCGCGACACCGGTATCCGCTCGGCCATGCTCGGCCGCGTCTTCTTTGTTGCGCTCGGTCTCGTCGGTGCGCTCGGGACCGCTGCGATCTACGGCATCGGCGCGGTGATGGTGGTCGACGGAACGATCACGACCGGCACGCTGGTAGCGCTCGCTGCCCTGGTCATACGCGTGTACCAACCGCTGACGGGACTGACCAACGCCCGCGTCGAGCTGATGACGTCGATGGTCAGCTTCGAACGGGTCTTCGAGGTGCTCGACGCACCCGAAGCCATTCGCGAACGTCCCGGGGCATACGACCTCGTCGAGTCGCGCGGTGAGGTCGAGTTCGATCACGTCACCTTCCGCTACCCGCCGGCAAGCGAGACCGCGATCGAGTCGCTCGAGCAGAACGCCGGGCTACCGAGCGACGCCGATCCCGACGTCGACGTGCTGCGCGATCTCACCTTGCACATCGAGCCCGGCGAGACGGTCGCACTCGTCGGTTCCTCCGGCGCCGGCAAGTCGACGACGATCTCGTTGATCCCTCGGCTCTACGACGCGACCAGCGGCGTCGTACGCATCGACGGCCACGACGTGCGCGACCTCACCCTCGACTCGCTGCGCACATCGATCGGTGTGGTCTCCCAGGACCCACACCTGTTCCACGAGTCGATCGGCAACAACCTGCGGTACGCCAAACCGGATGCGCCGCCGACCGAGCTCGTGCAGGCGGCCATCGCAGCACGAATCCACGACACGATCGCAGCGCTGCCCGACGGTTACGACACCATCGTCGGCGAGCGCGGCTATCGGCTCAGCGGTGGCGAAAAGCAGCGGCTGGCGATCGCCCGGCTCCTCTTGAAGGATCCGGCGATCATGGTGCTGGATGAGGCGACCAGCCATCTCGACAACGAGAACGAAGCACTTATTCAGGCGGCGCTCGACGAAGCGATGCGCAACCGCACCGCCATCGTCATCGCCCACCGCCTGTCGACGATCCGCGACGCCGACCGGATCGCATTCATCGAAAACGGCCACGTCGTCGAGCTCGGTAACCACGACGAGCTACTCGTCGCCGGCGGCCGCTATGCCCACCAGCTGCGCGCCGGCGAGCTCTCTGCTACCGGCTGATCAGCCGACGAGGTGCGCTACTGCACTTCCCACGAGTTGACGGCGTAGCTACCGTTCTCGTTGACCTGCACGACGGCACGCGACTTCTCGTATTCGCCGCTGATCGACGACACCAGGAGATAGCGGCGCTGGAGCTCTTGGTTGATGAACCCGATGTTGACCGACTCTGCGGTGCCGGTCGTCATCCGGGCGTCGACGACGTCGAGCTCGGCGGCGAGAATCCCGCCGCCGATCGTTACGGCGTGCCCATTGGGGTTGCTCACACGGAATCGACCTTGTGGTGTTGCGACGTAGCCGGGAATAGCAACCACAGCTGAGGCGCCGTCGGCCAGATCGACGTCGACCACCGGCGGTGTTCCGGTGATGACCGCCGCAGGATCCGGCTCTGCGGCGGGGAGCGGATCACCGGTCGCCTCGATCGGCGACGTGCGGTTCGACGCAGGCGACGTCCCTCCTGCGCTTTCTGCGACGACTGTGACCTCATAGCCGGGCAGATACGCAGCATCGAGACCTTGGACATCGCATGTCAGCGGCGCTCGCGGGTTGGCGACCACATCCAGCACGCACGTGTGATCACCGGGTTGCGCAGTCACTTCGTACGATGTGACGGGCGCATCGCTGGTGGGTGCAGTCCACGACACGCGCAATGCCTCGTTGAATGCCTCGACAGAGGCCTCATCGGGCCGCTCGGGCGCCGGCAGCGACGAGCCATCAGGCGTGACCCCATCGGAAGCGGCCGAAGCAATCGAGTCCCCGCTGGCGTTTGTGGCAACGACCGAGAACCGCACCAGATCATCATCGTCGAGACCCTCGACGACACAGCTCGTGCCGCCCGCCGTGGTGCACGTTTCACCACTCGGCGACGCAGTCACGGTGTAACCGGTGATCGGGTCGTAGTTGTCGTATGGAGCATCCCAGCTGACGACAACTTTCCGGTTGTATGCCACGGCGTCGACGTTCGACGGCGCCTCCGGCTCCTTCAATTGCGGAGTAAATCGCGACGGCAAGAAACCTTGGGTGTCGGCCTCTTCAGGAGTATCTCCAGCACCGACCATCGAACGGGGCACCTGCAAATCACCGGCGACGAGCAGGTCGACGAGATCGTCGTCGACGTCGAGCGTGCCATTGACCGAGATGATCGATACGTCCTCGGACGGCGCAACGGTCGGATCCTCCTCGGGCGCGTACCGACGGTTGAATACCAACGACAGATCTCCGCCGTCGGAGTTGTCGACTAACAGACGACCACGATCGCCGAACACGAAGGTCGATCCGAGTCCACTCATGCTGACCGAGGCCGGAGGGTTCTCGGTGTAAAAGATCGCGTCGAGATCGGTCGTGCAACCCTGGACCGCTCCACCGCCGACCACGACGTCGGCGCCCCCGACGACACGCACCTCGTTCTCGAAGTAGTACACGCCGGAAGTGAAGAACGTCGGGCCGTCGAGGACCACCTCGTCGAGGTACGTCCCCGGGAAGTACACGGTGCATGTTGCGAAGCCTTCCGACATCTGACGGCCATCGCGATTCTCCAACGTGAGCGAGGTGACCGGCAGGCGTGGCAGCCAAATCTGGTCGGTCGCTGTCTCGGCGCTGGCGATGCCGAGCCAGTCGGCTTCTGAGCCTGCCGACCAGTACGAAGACCCACGCAACTCGACCGGCGGCGCAGTGCCGAGCCGGGTGGACGCAACACCGACGCGCAACTCGTCGCCAGCGAGAGCGTTGGCGGTGTCCTGGAGGTAGCACAGCGTGTCGACTGAGTACCCGTTCAGCGAGACGCTCGCCAACGGATGTTCGTCACGAAAGCCGCTGTTGCTCGAGTTGCATTCCTCGAACAGGGCCTGCGGATCGGAGAGCGCAATACGTAGTCCCGCCTTCACTGCCTCGACGCGTTCGTTCTTGTCGCTCAACACGTTGTTGGCAGCCGTCACCGACACGGCGTAGTTGAGGGTCGGAATGATGACCAATGCGAGAATCACCATCATCACCAGCACGAGCGGTAGGGCCGCGCCGCGATCGCGATCGGCGCTTACTGGCTGCGACGCCGGCTCAGGAATCATTGCTTCACCGTCTGTGTGCACGACACGGCCTCGTTGGCGCCGACTCGTACCTTGATGCCATTCCACGGGCTGTCATCGATGTCGACCAGGTCGAACTGCCGATCTTGAACCCCAGCGCGGCAACTCCACTCGCTCGGGTCGTAGCCGGTGAGATCCGAGAGGTTCTGAGGTGTGATCTCCACGGTGAGGTAGTTGCCGTCGGGGATGGTGAAGTCGAACGTGCCCGTGATGAACTGCTGGGTCGTCTCCACGAACCGTGGCTCGAATTCGAGTGACTCATCATTGGCATCGAGGAACTCTCCGGTCTGGTACTTGAAGGGATCCGGTGCAGGACCGCTGCCCTCCAGTTCCGTCTTGAGCGTCAGTGTTCCGCCACACTCACCAAGGGCGATCTGCTTCATCGTGCTGGGGAACTGCTCCCAGTCGGGCAGCACGTACATGTTCGCCGTCTCGACGTTGAGGTACTCGCCCGTCGATGGGTCGATATCGCCCTCGATACCCGTGTCGGTGTCCGCTACGAGGCGAGCCAGCACCGACGAGTTGGCAAGTTCGTACGTGTTCGGTGGCCGGTTGTCCTGGATCGTGTCGTAAGTGTCGGGATCACCAACGATCTCGTCTGTCCAGACTTCCCAATCGGGACCGTCGGCGCTCCACGTCTTCTCGACCGGCACGTAGTTGGCCTCGCTGGAGTTGGCGTTGTACTCATCGATACTGACCGGCACATCGTCGGTGGAGAAGCGGAGACCGTCGTCGTAGTCGTCCGACGCAGTCTTGTCGGCAGCTTCGTACTCGCTCTGAGGGATCCGAAACCAGCCGAGCGAGTAGTCCTCGTGGTTGCTGTCGCGACCGTTGCGGACGTCCTTCCACGTACCGTTGCTCCGCCGGAACCGGCGCGAGCCGGTGTCGTTCTCGTACGTGTCGAGATCGACCGTGTACCAACCTGGCTTCGGGTCCCAGACTTGGAAACGACCGAAGTAGGTGGTGTCACGGATGTGGCTGTACGAACCGCGGAGCGTGATGTCGACCTCCCCGCCTGGATCTTCGACCCAAGTCGAGAACGGATCGTTCTCGACGGGGCTCGCCGGTGGCTGCGCACCGCCGGTGTCGATGCCAACGCCCACGCCGACACCGATCAACTTGGTGCGGCTCGCAAACCGGTTCGCGATGTAGTCAGCTCGATTGAACGAGATTTGGTTGTAGTCTTTGCCGTTGGCATCTGCCCAGTTCGTTCCTGCGAGAGGAGCAGGTGGGTCTGGCGGCAGCGGCAGTGTGCTGCTCCGGTGGTCGAGCTGGCTATACGTTGGCATGCCGTCGGTGAAGAACACGACGGTCTCCGGGAACTGTGCGGCGACCGAACCGTCCTCTTCATAGAACGTTCGGAAGAGCCCGTCCTCCCAGTTCGTTTCTCCCTTGCTCTCGAGGCTGGTCGGGTTGATCGCCGCCAGCAGCGCCGTCACCTCGGCTGGGTCGGTCATGTCGTAGTAGCGATGCCAATCCGTGCTGCCGCGCGCCCTCGACGTCCGATCGAACGACACGATCTGCACCTGCGACGGAGTCCCCGCGAGGCTCTCCACGAAGAAGCTGACACCGTCGCGCACCTGTTGCATCGGAGTCGGACCGTCGCCGTTGTCGTGTTGACGGTCGATCGAACCGGACTTGTCGACCAACAAGGTGACCGGCCCGCCACAACGGCTTCGCGCCGCCACGAACGCTGGCGTGCCATCGAGGCTCGTCGCTTCGATCTCCTTGCGCACCGTTCCGCCTGCCGTGATGTTCACCTGGTTGAGGCCACCACCAGCGCCATCGCTGTCGCCACCACCGTCGATCGACACGACCACTCGGTTGGCGTCTTTGATTTCCTCGTCGTTGAGCGCAGCGGCTGTTTCGTCATCGGGGTCGTCGGTGACTGCGTCGGGGGCCAGCGGCTGGCTCACCACGATCACCCAATCGGGACGCGTGCACGACACGGAACCATCGGCGCACGCTGCACCGTTGGCCACGCCGGGCACGAACGGCGCACCGCCGGGCGGACCAGGCAGGTCGCGCATGACCACGCGACTGCGACACGACCACGCGCCGCCAGCAACCGACTCGCATTCGACGCGTGAGAGCTCGTACGTGAGGCCGTCGTCGCTGGGGGCGAAGTGGTACGACACGTTGTGGCGCGTCTCGACGCCGCCGGTTTCGGTTGTCCAGCTCAACATGACCACGTTGGAACCGTTGGAGAGATCGATGCCGTCGCACACCACCGGCCCATCGCACGGGGTGACTTGAGGATCGGTGGTGACTTCGCTTGCCGACGCCAGATCGGAGGGCATCACGAACCCGATCGCCTGTTCGTCGCGAGCGACGTTGAGCCGCCCATCAGTGCTCGCCTGCTGGCGCAAGCTGACGATGACCGCCGTCGAGAGCACCGTGACGACAATGCCGAGAATCGAGACGGTGATCAGGAGTTCCGGGAGCGTGAGACCGCGATCGCGGGCACGCCGCCCATTGCCCGTGTTGGCCTGCCTAGACATCGGATTTGACCACCTGAATGCTGCGGCTCACCGAGCCGTCGGGACTTGTGACTTGAATGGTGACCCGTTGCACCAGCAACGTCTCTGGCTCGTCCGCCGGACACGCCGGCGTGAGACCAGGGTCAATCGCCCAGGTGCCTTGTTGCGTCGGATCGGCCGCCGCGATGTAGTACTCGTGCGCAACCGATGCGGAGCTCGCCGGCCAGCCCTCGGTCTGCACCGCCGCTTGTGCGTAGATCGTGTAGTCGCACCGCTTGGGCGCACGATTGACGCGGTCTGCCGCATTCACGATCGCCGTCTCGACCTGGGCCGCATTGCGACTGGTCGTCGAGGCGCTGATGCTCGTGAACATCGCATTGAGTGCGGCGACCACGACGGTGCCGATCACCACGATGGCGA
>JABSQH010000069.1 GCA_013213745.1 Ilumatobacteraceae bacterium
AACGTGCTGCGTTGGCTCGGGCCCGCAGCGAACAACAGGTCGTCGATGCCATCACCGCCGCCCGCGCCAAGAGTGTTTCGTGGCAGCGCATCGGCGACCTGCTCGGCACATCAGCCCACGCAGCTCAACAGCGCTACGGCGGGGCCTGTCAGGAACTTTGTGGGTTGGTCGTGATCTGATGGGTGCAGCGGGATCGCTGCGCCAGGAGGGATCACTTCCATGGACAACACAGATGACAAAGTAGGCGCGGGTCGGTTGCCGGCGACGAGACCTGAGGTGCTGCCCGATCTGGGTGATGTCGCTGAGCAACTCGTGGCCCAGGCAAGGGCGGATGGCGTCAACTTGACCGGGCCCGGTGGGGTGCTCACGGGACTGGTTCGTCGGGTGCTCGAGACCGGCCTGGAGGCTGAGCTGACCGATCATCTCGGGCATGAGCATCGAGGTCGAGCTTCGGGTGGCAACGTCTGGAACGGGACGTCGTCGAAGACGGTGACGACCGAGGTCGGCGATGTGGAGATCGCGGTGCCGCGCGATCGTGACGGCACGTTTGACCCGCAGACGGTTCCGAAGCATCGGCGACGGTTGGAGGGGTTCGACGCGTCGGTCGTGTCGCTGTATGCGAAGGGCATGACCGTGCGCGAGATCCGCAACCATCTGGAGGAGGTGTACGAAACCGAGATCTCGGCCGACACGATCTCGAAGATCACCGACGCGATCGTCGACGAGCTCACTGACTGGCAACAGCGACCGCTGGAGCCGATCTATCCGGTGATCTTGATCGACGCGATCGTGGTCAAGATCCGCGACGGCGCCGTCGCCAATCGCCCGGTGTATGTGGCGATGGGCGTGACCCTCGATGGGGAGCGTGACGTGTTGGGGATGTGGGTCGGACCCACCGGCGGCGAGGGCGCGAAGCAGTGGATGAACATGCTCACCGATCTCCGCAACCGCGGTGTGCTCGACGCGTGCATCGTCTGCTGCGACGGCCTGCCGGGGCTCCCGGACGCGATCCGGGCGATCTGGCCACGCGCTGACGTGCAGACCTGCGTCGTGCATCTCGTGAGGAACTCGCTGCGCTACGCCAGCAAGAAGGACTGGTCGAAGATCACCAAACAGATGCGGCTGATCTACACCGCACCCACCGTGGATGCCGCCCAGGACCGCCTGACCGAGTTCACCGATGCGTGGCGAGATCAGTATCCAGCGATGATCGGCGCGTGGGAGCGATCGTGGGATGACTTCGTGCCGTTCCTTGCGTTCCCGCCCGAGCTGCGCAAGCTCGTCTACACCACCAACGCGATCGAGTCGTTGAACGCTCGGTTCCGACGAGCGACACGTCAGCGGGGGCACTTCCCGACCGAACAAGCAGCGTTGAAGATCCTCTACCTCGCCTGCCGCTCACGTGAGGAAGGACGCCAGAACCCGACCGGCCGCGTGCACGGCTGGAAGACTGTCCTCAACGCGCTCACCATCCACTACGGCGACCGCCTCGCCAACCCCGGGCAACCAGCCGATCAATGACCACCATCACGGCCCAACCCACAAAGAAACGGACAGACCCGACTTCTTTCCAGGGGAGTGGCGCAGGGAATACTTGTTGTTCGCCGGGTCCGAGCAGAGGTTGGATCGTGAGCGAACGAACTACTCGTGGCACGACGAGTTCTTTGAGACGACAGATG
>JABSQH010000007.1 GCA_013213745.1 Ilumatobacteraceae bacterium
AACGCCGCAAAATCAGCCAACCCACGATCAGACAACGTCTTCGAAATCGCCGCCGTCAACGTCGTCTTCCCATGGTCAATATGACCCATCGTCCCAATATTCACATGCGTCTTATTACGCTCAAACTTCTCTTTGCTCATGGCAGCTGCGACTCCAGTCGTCGATTTCGTTGGTGGGTTGTCAAAGAACGGTTTCGGGGATTCGTGTCAGAGGGCGGCGATCACTCGCCACGAACTCGCTTCACGATTTCCTCGGCAATCGCTTCGGGTACCTGCTGGTACTCGGCGAACTGCATGGTGTACGTGGCCCGGCCCTGGGTGCGGGAACGGAGGTCGGTACTGTATCCGAACATCTCCGACAACGGCACCTGGGCATTGACCACCTGGGTGTTGCCACGGGCCTCCATGCCGCCGACGCGTCCGCGTCGGCTCGACAGGTCGCCCATCACATCACCCATGTACTCCTCGGGGGTCACGACCTCGACGGCCATGATCGGTTCGATGAGCACGGGCTTGGACATCTCGGCAGCCTTGCGGAACGCCGCCTGACCGGCGATCTTGAAGGCCATCTCCGAGGAGTCGACGTCGTGGTACTGGCCGTCGACCAGGGTGACCTTGACGTCGACGGTCGGGTAGCCAGCGAGTACCCCGTTGTCGAGTGATGCCTGCAGACCTTGGTTGGTCGGCTGGATGTACTCACGCGGGATGCGACCACCGGTGATCTTGTCCTCGAACTCGTAGCCGCCGCCCGGGTTCGGCTCCATGTCGATCTTGACCACGGCGAACTGGCCCGAACCACCGGACTGCTTGATGTGGCGGTACTCGACGCCGGTCGACGGTCTGGTGATGGTCTCGCGGTAGGCCACCTGGGGCTTACCGACGGTCGCTTCGACCGAGAACTCGCGCTGCATGCGGTCGACGAGCACCTCAAGGTGCAGCTCGCCCATGCCGGAGATCACGGTCTGGCCGGTCTCGTGGTCGGTACGAATGCGGAAGGTCGGGTCCTCGTCGGACAGCGACTTCAGCGCCTTGCCCAGCTTCTCCTGGTCGCTCTTGGTCTTCGGCTCAATCGCCACGTGGATGACCGGCTCGGGGAACTCCATGCGCTCGAGAATCACCGGCGCACTGCGGTCACACAGCGTGTCGCCGGTGGTGACGTTCTTGAAGCCGAGGCCGGCAACGATGTCGCCGGCCATGGCGATGTCGAGGTCCTCGCGCTCGTTGGCGTGCATCAGCAGAATACGGCCGAGACGCTCGCGATCTTCCTTGGTCGAGTTGTAGACCTCGTCACCTTTGTTGATCTCTCCGGAGTACACCCGGAAGTAGGTCAGCTTCCCGAACGGGTCGGCAACGATCTTGAACGCCAGCGCGGCGAACTCGGAGTCGTCAGGCCCGCGAGTGATCTCTTCGTCGCCCTTCAGGTTTGTGCCCTTGGTCGGCTCGATGTCGAGCGGCGACGGCAGGAAGTCGACGACGGCGTCGAGCATCGGCTGGACACCCTTGTTCTTGAACGCCGAGCCACACAGGATCGGCACGAAGTCGAACGCCAACGTGCCGTTGCGGATCGCGACCTTGATCTCCTCTTCGGTGACGTCTTCGCCACCGAGGTACTTGTCGAACAACGCCTCGTCCTGCGTGGCGATGGTCTCCATCATCTCCTCGCGGTAGCGGTTGGCCTCGTCGATCATGTCGTCGGGGATGTCGACTTCGTCGTACTTCGCGCCCAAGTCGTTCTCGTCGACGTCGGTCCACAGCAGCGCCTTCATCTTGACGATGTCGATCAGACCCTCGAACGGCTTGACGGCCTCGGGGCCGCCAGCACCGACCGGAATCTGGATGACGAGGGGCACCGCCTCGAGGCGATCCTTGACCATTTCGACGGTGCGGTAGAAGTCGGCGCCGATGCGGTCCATTTTGTTGACGAAACACATGCGCGGCACGTTGTACTTGTTGGCCTGACGCCACACGGTCTCGGTCTGCGGTTCGACGCCGGCGACCGAGTCGAACACGGTGACGGCGCCGTCGAGCACGCGCAGCGAGCGCTCGACCTCGATGGTGAAGTCGACGTGGCCTGGGGTGTCGATGATGTTGATCCGGTTGTCGTCCCACACGCAGGTGGTGGCAGCCGACGTGATCGTGATGCCGCGCTCCTGCTCCTGCTCCATGTGGTCCATGGTGGCGGCGCCGTCGTGGACCTCACCGATCTTGTAGCTCTTGCCGGTGTAGTAGAGGATGCGTTCCGTCGTCGTCGTCTTACCGGCATCGATGTGCGCCATGATGCCGATGTTGCGGGTGCGCTCCAGGGGGAACTCTCGCTTGGGCATTACTTCACTTCCGTCACTTCTTCTCAAGGGGCGTGGGGGATTCGAGCGTCTGCGCAACGCCACCGGCGCGCGCGCACGGCGTTCAAGTGTACCGGTGGATTCGTCACCCCAGGCGTGGGGTATCAGCGTGCGAGATAGGCCCGCCAGCCCCCGAAAACAGTGATCTCGACCGCATCGTCTTGAGCGATCGACTCCGCGATGAAGCCGGTGGGCGCGGTGCCGTCACACCAGTCGGCGGCGGTCCTCCCAGTAGCGGCTGAGGTTGGCGCGATCATCTCCGGCCAGCCGGTGCACTTCGTTGATGTCGAAGCTCAGCTCACACAACGCCACCGCGTCATTGCGAATGAATACGTGCAACCGCCGCGGCGCGTCCGAGAACCGCAGTGCCGCCGCATCCCGCGATCGCCAGCGGTTGTTGGTTGACCTCGGTGACGATGCGATCGAGCAACTCGTACTTGTTCGCGAAGTAGTAAGTCGACGACACGGCGAGGCCGGAGGCGTCGGCGATCTGGGCCATCGTCGTCGCTGCGGCGCCATGGCGGGCGAACAGCCGCGCGGCGACACCGACGATTTCATCGTCGACCGGCCCCTCAGCAGTTCGGCGGACACGTCGTGGACGTCCGGCACCGGCAGCACGACGACGCGGTCGGTCGCCGTACCGTCACGTCGCCACGAGGGGGACTGTATCGATCTGCCGTCAGCTCAGGATGGTGATGCCATCGCCGAGCACCTTGGCGCCGAGCACCACCAGCACCACAGTCATGATGGTGGCGTTGTAGTCGATGAGCCACTGTTTCATCTCGTCGAGCACCGGCCGTGCCCGCTCACCCGCGACGGCATTGATCACCACGGGGGTGACCACCGCGATCGACGCGATGGCGACGAACACGACGAGTGCAACGTACTCATTGCCCGTCGACAACCCGCCGGCGCCGATGGTCGACGCAGCGGCGATCGTGAGCCCGAGGTTCTTCGGATTGGCCGCAGACAGCAGCACTGCGATCCCGAACGCCCGCACCGCGGTGAAGTCGTCGATCGAGGCCATCCACGCCGGCGTCGGAGCCTCCTCGCCCTGCCGTGGCCGCGACCTCCACTGCCGGACACCGAGCACGATGAACAGCACCCCGACGACCACCTTGATCCATCCGCTCGTCGCCGACGGTTCGCCGCTGTTGTCGTCGGCGATTCCGAGTGCCAACACGATCGCTCCGACCACAGACAGCCCAAGCACCCAGCCGACGGCAAAGGACACGCTGTTGCTCGCCGCCTTACGGCTGAACAACATCAGGATCACGGCGATCACCGGGACCGGGCTGATCGCCACACCAACAGCGGTGCCGAGTATCTGGCCGATGACCTCGCCCATGGCCACAGTGTGACAGCCCTACGGGACCGGTCGACGCTTATCGACCCTGGATGTATCCGTAGAGGTCGTCGTTCTCGGCTTGCAGCTCGTCGAGCCGGAACTTGACGACATCGCCGATCGAGATGATGCCAGCGAGCGTTCCTGCGTCGTCGACGACCGGAAGGTGGCGAAACCGCTGTCCGGTCATCAGCACCATCAGGTCGTTGACCGTGTCGTTCTCCTGACATGTCACGACACTCGCCGACATTGCTGCGGACACAGGTTCGTCGAGCGTGGCCGGACCGTCGTCGGCGAGCCGACGAACGATGTCGCGCTCGGAGATGATCCCGTCGATCGTGGTCGTGTTCGCACTGACCACCAGCGCGCCGACCTTGCGCTCGCCGAGCTCAGCGACCGCTGCGCCGATCGACGCGTCGGGTGCGATCGTGGCGACGTCGCTGCCTTTCACGGACAAGATCGCGTGGACGTTCATTGGCACCATCCCCTTTTCGTCGCCAACGCCAGTGGGCGGCACGTTAGTGCACACCACGCGGCGCCGCGACCGGAGCCGGCAGGCAGAACTACCAGCGGTAGTGAGCGAAGGCCTTGTTCGAGTCGGCCATCTTCTGGATGTCGTCGCGACGCTTCATCGCCGCACCGAGACCCTGCGACGCGTCGAGCAACTCGTTGGCCAGGCACTCCGCCATCGTCTTTTCGCGACGATCTCGGGAGTAGTCGACGATCCAGCGGACCGCAAGGGTGGTCGCCCGGCGGGGACGCACCTCGACCGGCACCTGGTAGGTGGCGCCACCGACACGGCGGCTACGCACCTCGAGGGGCGGCTTGACGTTCTCGACGGCGCGCTTGACGACGTCGATCGCCTCGTCGTCGGCGTCGGACTTGGTGTCGATGATGTCCATCGCGTCGTACACGATGCGTTCGGCAAGCGTGCGCTTACCGTGCAGCATCACCTTGTTGATCAGCTGGGTGACGAGGACCGACTTGTGGATCGGATCGGCGACGAGCTCGCGCCGTGGGGCAGGACCTTTACGCGGCATCGGTCACTTCTCCTTCTTGGCGCCATAGCGGCTGCGGGCCTGCTTGCGGTTCTTGACGCCGACGGCATCGAGCGCACCGCGGATGATCTTGTAGCGCACACCGGGAAGGTCGCGCACACGGCCGCCGCGCACGAGCACGATCGAGTGCTCCTGCAGGTTGTGGCCCTCGCCAGGGATGTAGGCGGTGACCTCGATACCGGAGTTGAGGCGGACGCGAGCCACCTTGCGCAGCGCCGAGTTCGGCTTCTTCGGGGTGGTGGTGTACACGCGGGTGCACACGCCACGACGCTGAGGCGAACCCTTGAGCGCCGGGGTCTTGCTCTTGGTGACTTTCGAGCTACGCCCCTGGCGGACGAGCTGCTGAATGGTGGGCATACGTTCGGAACCTCGATCCGGATCGTCCACGGCCTCGGCGAACCGAGTGATGGAATGTGGTGAGTTGGCGCCCCCAATGGACGCCGCCATACAGCGGCCGACGTACGGATTCCCCGCTGAAAGGACCCTGCAATGCTACGGACGCCGACGCCCGCTCACAACGGCCCAGCTGTAACGCTGGTCTCTGAGACGTTGTCACCGCTGTTTGCGCAAACGGTGCGGCCCCCAGGCGTGTTCACGCCCGGACGACCGCACCGTCGAGATCGCGTGTGACTCAGCCGATGGATTCCGACGACGGCGCGGTGGCGCCGTTCGTCTCGGCCGGCTGTTCGCCGGCTGCGTCGGCGTCGTAGCTGCCGTGCAGGTCGGCGAGGAACGCCGCCGGATCAGCCACTTCGGCATCGCTCGAGTAGAACGTCATCGGCTCATAGTCGGGAGCTTCGATCCCGAACTCGCGATAGCGCATCATGCCGGTGCCGGCAGGGATGAGCTTGCCGATGATGATGTTCTCCTTCAAGCCGATGAGGTCGTCGCCGCGACCGTCGATCGCCGCTTCGGTGAGCACTCGGGTGGTCTCCTGGAACGAGGCCGCCGAGAGCCACGAGTCCGTGGCCAGCGACGCCTTGGTGATACCCATCAGCTCGGGACGACCCTCGGCGGGACGCGACCCGTCTTCGACCATCTGTCGGTTGGTGTCGCGGAAGCGCTTGGCATCGACCCGCTCGCCGGGCAGGAACGCCGTACCGCCGGGCTCCTGCACGCCGACGCGGCGCGTCATCTGGCGAACGATCAGCTCGATGTGCTTGTCGTGGATCGACACACCCTGGTCGCGGTACACCCGCTGGACCTCTTCGACGAGATACAGCTGCGTCTCGCGGATGCCCTTGATCTCCATGATCTCCTTCGGGTCGAAGGGGCCGTCGGTGAGAGGCTCACCGGCGCGGATCTCTTGGCCATCTTCCACGATCGGACGAGCACCGAGCGGCAGCACCGTCTCGTAGGTGTCGCCGGCGTCGTCGGTGACCACGACCGGGATGCCCTTGCCCTCGTCTTCGCGCAGCACGAGTGTGCCGGTCGCCTTGGCCAGGCGAGCCGAGCCCTTCGGGGTGCGAGCCTCGAACAGCTCGACGACGCGAGGCAGACCGCCGGCGATGTCCTTACCGGCCACACCACCGGTGTGGAAGGTCCGCATCGTCAGCTGGGTGCCGGGCTCACCGATCGACTGGGCGGCGATCACGCCGACCGCTTCGCCGAGTTCGATCAGCTTGCCGGTGGCCAGCGAACGGCCGTAGCACATGGCGCACACGCCGAGTTCGGCGTCGCACGTCAGCACCGAGCGGACACGCACGCGATCGATCTCGGGGTCGTCGCGCAGCGCCGCCAGCTCTTCGTCGCCGACGATGGTGTTGCGCTCGAGCAGCGTGATCTCTTCGCCGTCTTTGACCATCGGCGTCGACAGCTCGACGTCGTTGATCAGCGCCCGGCCGTACAGCTTGGTCTCGAGGTAGGCGCGACGATTGGCTGTGTCGGGAGCAACGTTTTCGACCCAGACACCGAGGTTGGTGCCGCAGTCGTCCTCGCGGATGATCAGCTCCTGGGCGACGTCGACGAGACGACGCGTCAGGTAACCCGAGTCGGCGGTTCGTAGCGCCGTGTCGACCAGACCCTTGCGGGCGCCGGGCGTGGCGATGAAGTATTCGAGGGTCTCGAGGCCTTCGCGGAAGTTCGACTTGATCGGACGGGGGATCATGTCACCGCGGGGGTTGGCGACGAGGCCGCGCATGCCCGCGATCTGACGCATCTGCGTCATGTTTCCGCGAGCACCCGACCCGACCATCATGTCGATCGGGTTGAACTGCTGGGCCTTGAACTCGTCCTCCATTGCGGCCTGGACTTCAGCGGTGGCGTCGGTCCAGATGCGCACCTCCTGCTGGCGGCGCTCACCGTCGGTGATGATGCCGCGACGGAACTGCGTCTCGACCTTGTCGGCCTGACTCTCGTAACCGTCGAGCAGATCGCGCTTGGCCTGCGGCGTGCGCACGTCGTCGATCGACACGGTGAGACCCGACTGCGACGCATAGCGGTAACAAACGTTCTTCACGTTGTCGAGCGCTTCGGCGACGGTGGCCTTGTCGTAGTTGTCGGAGAGATGCTCGACCATCACGCCCATCTCCTTCTTCTTCACCGTGTCGGTGAAGTGTCCGAAGCGTTCGGCGTAGTCGTCGGGCAGCGCATTCTCGAACAAAGCGCGTCCGGCGGTGGTCTGGTACGCCTCCTTGCCCGGAGGACGCATCTCGATGCCGGCGTGCAGGTCGAGCGTGCCCTCTTCGTAGGCCCGCATCACTTCCCACAGATGGCGGAAGCGGCGGCCCTCACCGGTGGCGCCCTCGATGTGCTCGGTGAGGTAGTAGCCACCGATGATCATGTCCTGCGAGGGCGTCACGATCGGACGACCCGACGCCGGCGACAAGATGTTGTTGGCGCTGAGCATCAGCACGCGCGCCTCGGCCTGTGCCTCCGACGACAGCGGCACGTGGATGGCCATCTGGTCGCCGTCGAAGTCAGCGTTGAACGCGGTGCACACCAGCGGGTGGATCTGTAGCGCCTTGCCCTCCACGAGCACGGGCTCGAACGCCTGGATGCCCAGACGGTGCAGCGTCGGCGCCCGGTTGAGCAGCACCGGGTGCTCCTTGATGACGTCTTCGAGGACGTCCCACACCTGCGGGCGACGGCGCTCGACCATGCGCTTGGCGGTCTTGATGTTCTGCGCCAGCTCGAGGTCGACCAGGCGCTTCATGACGAACGGCTTGAACAGCTCGAGCGCCATCAGCTTGGGCAGACCGCACTGGTGCAGGCGCAGCGTCGGGCCGGCGACGATCACCGAGCGACCCGAGTAGTCGACGCGCTTGCCGAGCAGGTTCTGACGGAAGCGGCCCTGCTTGCCCTTCAACATGTCGGACAGCGACTTCAGCGGACGGTTACCGGGACCGGTGACCGGGCGGCCGCGGCGACCGTTGTCGAACAGTGCGTCGACGGCCTCCTGCAGCATCCGCTTCTCGTTGTTGATGATGATCTCGGGGGCGCCGAGGTTGAGTAGGCGCTCCAACCGGTTGTTGCGGTTGATCACCCGGCGGTACAGGTCGTTGAGGTCAGACGTCGCGAAACGGCCACCGTCGAGCTGGACCATCGGACGCAGTTCCGGCGGGATCACCGGCACCGCGTCGAGGATCATCGCCTTGGGGTCGTTGGTACGGCGACCGTGCTCGTCGCGCCGGTTGAACGAGGCGACGATCTTGAGGCGCTTGATCGCCTTCTGCTTGCGCTGCGCGCTGAGCGGCTTGCGACCCGAGTCGCCCGGGTCGATTGCCTCGCGCAGCTTCTGCTCTTCTTCGTCGAAGTCGATGCGGTCGATGAGCGCCTTGATCGCCTCGGCGCCGGTGCCACCTTCGAAGTACTCGCCGTACTTGTCGCGCATCTCGCGCCACAACATCTCGTCTTCGATGATCTTGCGCGAGTGCAGACCCTTGAACTCGTCCCACGTGCGGGCGATGAGGTCGAGCTCGATCTCGTAGCGCTCGCGGATGCCTTCGACCTCTTTGTCGGCTTCCTTCTGGAGCTTCTTCAGGTCGGCGGCCTTGGCGTCTTCCTTCTCGGCCTGCGCAGCTGCCTCTTCCAGTTCCTTGAAGCGGGCATCGATGGCCAGCTCCATCTCCTTCTGGATGGCGTCGCGCTCTTCGAGGTACTCATTCTCGAGCGTCTCGAGTGCCTCGTGGCGGCCGTCTTCGTCGACCCAACTGACGAGGTGGGCGGCGAAGTAGATGACCTTCTCGAGCTGCTTGGCCTTGAGCTCTTCTTTCGGCTCGATGCCGGCGAGCAAGTAGGCCAACCACGAGCGGGTGCCGCGCAGGTACCAAATGTGCACGGCCGGAGCGGCCAGCTCGATGTGGCCCATGCGGTCACGACGCACCTTGGAGCGCGTGACCTCGACGCCACAGCGTTCACAGATGATGCCCTTGAACCGGACGCGCTTGTATTTACCGCAGTAGCACTCCCAGTCGCGGGTGGGCCCGAAGATCTTCTCGCAGAACAGACCGTCCTTCTCAGGACGCAGCGTGCGGTAGTTGATCGTCTCTGGCTTCTTGACCTCGCCGTGACTCCACGTGCGGATCTGGTCCGCCGTGGCCAGGCGGATCTTGAGCTGGTCGAACATATTGACATCGAGCATGTGAGGTGGCTCCTGTCTCTCGTCTCGGATCGTTCGGTCGGGTGTGTCAGTCGTCTACATCTGCGACATCTCGTGCCTGGCACGAGATGTCGCGGTCGGCTCGCTAGTACCGTGCGGCGCGCTCGGCGCGCTCGCGTTCGCGGCGGGCGTCGTCTTCGTCGGTGCCGCGCTCGGGGCGGGAGATGTCGATGCCGAGTTCTTCGGCGGCACGGAACACCTCGTCGTCGAGGTCACGCATCTCGACTTCGACGCCGTCTTCGGTGAGCACTTCGACGTTGATGCAGAGGGCCTGCATCTCTTTCATCAGCACCTTGAAGCTCTCGGGCACTCCCGGTTCGGGGATGTTGTCGCCCTTCACGATCGCCTCGTACACACGCACTCGGCCGAGCACGTCGTCGGACTTGATCGTCAACAGCTCCTGCAGGCAATACGCCGAGCCGTAGGCCTCGAGCGCCCACACCTCCATCTCACCAAAGCGCTGACCACCGAACTGGGCCTTACCACCGAGCGGCTGCTGGGTGATCATCGAGTACGGACCGGTCGAGCGGGCGTGGATCTTGTCGTCGACCAGGTGGGCCAGCTTCAGGATGTACATGTAGCCGACGGTGATCGGCTTGTCGTACGCCTCGCCGGTACGGCCGTTGAACAGCTGCACCTTGCCGTTGGTACCGACCAGACGCTCACCGTCGGAGGCCTCGGGGTTGAGCCCGCCGAGGATCTCCTGGATCGTCGGATGGTCGAGCGACTTCTCCTTCTCGTCCCAGTTGGCACCATCGAACACCGGCGTCGCGATGAACGTCGACGGCTTGGTGTTGGGGCGGGTCTTGGTCTCGGTGCCGCGGATCGGCTCGTCGCCGACCGTGTCGCCGTCGGGGTTGGTCCATCCCCAGCGGGCGCAGTAACCGAGGTGCGCTTCGAGCACCTGGCCGACGTTCATCCGGCTCGGCACACCCAGCGGGTTGAGAATGATGTCGACGGGCTGGCCGTCGGCGGTGAACGGCATGTCTTCCACTGGGAGGATCTTGGAGATCACGCCCTTGTTGCCGTGCCGTCCGGCGAGCTTGTCACCCACGGAGATCTTGCGCTTCTGGGCGACGTATACGCGCACCAACTGGTTCACGCCGGGGGGCAGCTCGTCGCCGTCGTCACGGTTGAACACCTTGACGTCGATGACCTTGCCGACCTCACCGTGCGGCACCTTGAGGCTGGTGTCGCGAACCTCGCGGGCCTTCTCGCCGAAGATCGCCCGGAGCAGTCGCTCTTCTGGGGTCAGCTCGGTCTCGCCCTTCGGGGTGACCTTGCCGACCAGCACGTCGCCGGGACCGACTTCGGCGCCGATACGGATGATGCCGCGGTCGTCGAGGTCAGCGAGAATGTCGTCGGACAGGTTCGGGATGTCTCGGGAGATCTCTTCGGGCCCGAGCTTGGTGTCGCGGGCGTCGACCTCGTGCTCCTTGATGTGGATCGATGTGAGCACGTCGTCCTTGACGAGACGCTCGGACAGGATGATCGCGTCCTCGAAGTTGTAGCCCTCCCACGGCATGAACGCGACCAGCAGGTTCTTGCCGAGCGCCAGTTCGCCGTGGTCGGTCGAGGGGCCGTCGGCCAGGATCGTGCCGGTCTTGACCTTGTCGCCCTCGCGCACGAGCGCACGCTGGTTGATGCAGGTGTCCTGGTTCGAGCGGCGGAACTTGGCGAGGCGGTAGACCTTCTTGCCTTCGTTCTTGTACTGCACCGTGATCGACTCGCCGGAGACCTCGGTGATCTCGCCGTCGTCGACGGCCTGGATCAGGTCGGCAGCGTCGCGGGCGGCACGGTTCTCGATGCCGGTACCGATGTACGGCGCCTCGGCCCGCAACAACGGGACGGCCTGGCGCTGCATGTTCGCTCCCATGAGGGCGCGGTTGGCGTCGTCGTGCTCGAGGAACGGGATCAGCGCGGTGGCCACCGACACGATCTGCTTCGGCGACACGTCGATGAAGTCCACCTCGGTAGGCGGCACGTAGCCGATGTCGGTCGTGGCACCGAAGAAGCTCTCGGCTTCGAGCATCTTGCGCAGGTCTTCGAGGCTGGCCGCCTGGGGCGACCGGCGCACGAGGACGCGCTCTTCGGTGATCGACCCGTCGTCGGCGAGCGGCGTGTTGGCCTGGGCGACGACGTAGTTCTCTTCCTCGTCGGCGGCCATGTACACGATCTTGCCGGTGACCCTGCCGTCGATGACCTCGCGGTACGGCGACTCGATGAACCCGAACTCGTTCACCCTGGCGTACGTCGACAGACCACCGATGAGGCCGATGTTCGGGCCCTCCGGCGTCTCGATTGGGCACATCCGGCCGTAGTGACTGAAGTGCACGTCGCGCACTTCGAAGCCGGCGCGCTCACGCGACAGGCCGCCGGGGCCGAGCGCCGACAGACGACGACGGTGGGTGAGACCCGACAGTGGGTTCACCTGGTCCATGAACTGACTCAGCTGAGAGGTTCCGAAGAACTCCTTGATTGCGGCGACGACCGGACGGATGTTGATCAACGTCTGCGGCGTGATCGCCTCGACGTCTTGGGTGGTCATCCGCTCACGAACCACGCGCTCCATGCGGCTCAGGCCGATGCGCACCTGATTCTGGATCAGCTCGCCGACCGAGCGGATGCGCCGGTTGGCGAAGTGGTCCTGGTCGTCGAGGCGGTAGCCGGGCTCCTGCTTGACGAGGTGCAGCATGTAGGTGATCGACGCCAGCACCTCGCAACGGCTGAGCACGTTCTGATCTTCGTCGGGGTAGTCGATCAGCGGCTCGCCCTCGGTGTCGACGGCGCCTTCGAGGCCGAACAGCTCGCCGAGGCGTCCGACCTCTTCACCGAGCTTGCGGTTGAGCTTGTACCGGCCGACGCGGGACAGGTCGTAGCGACGGCTCTCGAAGAAGGCGTTGCGGAAGTAGCCGCGCGCCGACTCGATGGTCGGCGGCTCGCCCGGCCGCGCCCGCTTGTAGATCTCGATGAGCGCCTCGTCCTGGGTCGGCGCGATGTCGCGTTCTTTGTCCCACTGCCCCTCGAGGAAGTCGAAGTGGGCGACGAAGCGGTCGAGGAAACCTGGGGCGTTCTCCTCGTCGTAGCCGAGGGCGCGCAGCATCGTGAAGATGCCGAGGCGACGCTTGCGAGCGACACGCGTGCCGGCGGTGACGTCCTTGCCGGGCTTGTGCTCGACGTCGAACTCCATCCATTCGCCGCGGTAGGGGTGGATCGTGCCCTTGACCAACTGGTGCTTGGTGAGGTTGCGAAGCCGGAACCGCTCGCCCGGCTCGAAGATCACGCCGGGGCTGCGCACGAGCTGTGACACGACGACGCGCTCGGTGCCGTTGACGATGAACGTTCCCTTATCGGTCATGATCGGGAAGTCGCCCATGAACACCGTTTGTTCTTTGATCTCACCGGTGTTGCGGTTCATGAACCGGGCGCGCACGAACACGGGCGCCGAGTAGGTCATGTCCTTTTCTTTGCACTCCTCCACCGTGAACTTCGGCGGCGGACGCAGGTCTTCGTCGAAGGGGTCGAACTCCAGCTCGAGCTGCAAAGACTCGGAGAAGTCCTTGATCGGGCTGATGTCGCGGAAGGTGTTGGCGAGACCCTCGTCGAGGAACCACTGAAAGCTCTCGCGCTGAATGGCGATGAGATCAGGCAGCTCCAGCGGCTCTTTCAGGTTGCCGAACGAGTAGCGGTCACGGGACACGGGACGAGTCGCCACGGATCACACTCCAATGAGACGAGGGCGGATGTCGACAGACGTGCGGGCGCGCTGAACCACACCGGAAACGCGGTGGGGGAACAGCAGACGCACGACAGGGCATGATGCTATCTCCACGGGCGAGCTTCGCCAACCGCCTTCGGCGCAGGTACGCCGAGCGGAACGCTCAAGCCCGTTGGGCGACTGAATTGCCGGACAAGGTAAAGAAGTCGACCCGAGATGTCAAGCATGCGCGGCGCATCGCAACGCTGCTCGTCAGCGCGGTGGAGCCGACGGCGCCGCGTGAGCGAGCGCTGCGGTCACACCCGCTGCACGCAGTCAGCGACCTGCCGCCGCACGCGGCGATGGCCGGCGGGTTACCCCACCGGCCATCGTTCGTAGTTGTCCTCCACGTGATCCACACCGGTCGCCGAGGGCGCCGGCTCAGCCTGCCGATGGCAGGCCCGTGATCACTTGAGCTCGACTTCGGCGCCGACCTCTTCGAGCTTGGCCTTGGCGTCCTCGGCATCGGCCTTGCTGGCCTTTTCGAGGATCGGCTTCGGCGCGCCGTCGACGAGGTCCTTGGCGTCCTTGAGTCCGACGCCGAGGATGTCCTTGACCGTCTTCACGACCTGGATCTTCTGGCCGCCGGCGGCGGCCAGAATCACGTCGAACTCGGTCTGCTCGTCGCCGCCGCCGTCGGCGTCGCCGCCGCCAGCTGCGGGAGCGCCCGCGGCCGCCACGGCGACCGGTGCCGCTGCAGTGACCTCGAACTTCTCCTCGAAGGCATCGAGGAGCTCCTTGAGCTCGATGACGGTCATATTGCTAATGGATTCGAGGATGTCGTCTTTGGTAGCCATCTTCTGTGATTCACTTTCGTGCGATGGTGTCGCCGATCGGCAGACACCGGAGTACTGGAGAATTCGTCATCGCTGCCGGACACGTCCCGCAGCGGAGGTCACGGTCAGGCAGCTTGTTCCTGCTGATCGATGTAGGCCGACAGGCCGTACGCGAAGTTGCGTGGCAGCGCTGCGAGCAGACCGGCGGCACGGCTCAGCGGCGCCTGCAAAGCGCCGGCGAACTTGGCCAACAGCTCCTCGCGCGACGGCAGACTGGCCAACGCCTTGACGTCGTCGGCGGACATCGGGCTCTCGCCCAACACGCCACCCTTGACGACGAGGTTCGGGTTAGCTTTAGCCTTGTCGGTGAGCGCCTTGGCGGCGGCCACCGAGTCGCCGGTGACGAATGTCAGCGCGGTCGGACCGAGCAGGTGTTCGGCGAGGCTTTCGTAGCCGGCGTTGTTCGCCGCCAGCCGGGCCAAGGTGTTCTTGTACACCTTGTGCTCAGCGCCGGCGTCGCGCAGCGGCGTGCGCAGGTCGGCCAGTTCACCGACGGTCATCCCGCGGTACTCCGACACGAACACTGCAACGCTGTCGTTGAGCTTGCCAGTGATCTCCTCGACGATGGCAACCTTGTCGGGTTGCGGATTCGTAGTGGTCATCTGAGGTGCATCCTCCTTTCGTGGAACTCGTGGTGCTCGCGTGGCGATGCGAACACCAACGAGGAGCGGTGCGCCGTCCGGAGAGGACGACAAGCACTCGACGTCGGGATGCACCTCGGCTGGCGGACGGCGTGTCCATTACCCCGGTGACCCTTGCGGGTCGATGGGACCAACGGTCTTCGGCAAGCAACCGGTTGGGTTGTGAGATGGAGGCTAGCGGCGTCGCCGCCAGCTCCGTCAGAACGCGATCAGGACCGCGTCATCAGTACGGCTCGATCTCGACGGGTCAGGCCTCGACCTTGAGGCGGCCCGTGTCGACGCGCACGCCGGGGCCCATCGTCGACGAGACGGTGATCTTCTTCAGGTACCGCCCCTTGGCCGATGCCGGCTTCACCCGCTGCAGCTCGTCGAGCACAGCGCGGAAGTTCGCCTCCAGCGCGTCGGGCTCGAAGCTGGCCTTGCCGACCGGGACCTGCACGTTGCCGTACCGATCGGTGCGGTACTCGACTTTGCCGCCCTTGAATTCACCCACGGCCTTGGCCACGTCGGGCGTGACGGTGCCGGTCTTCGGGTTGGGCATCAGGCCACGCGGGCCGAGCACACGCCCGAGGCGGCCGACGAGCGGCATCATGTCGGGCGCGGCGATGACCAGGTCGAAGTCCATCTTTCCGCCCTCGACTTCGGCGGCCAGTTCGTCGGCACCGACGATGTCGGCGCCTGCCTCACGGGCCTGGTCGGCAGCGTCACCGGTGGCGAACACCGCAACGCGCACGTCTTTGCCGGTGCCCGAGGGCAGCGCGACGGTGCCGCGCACCATCTGATCGGCCTTGCGTGGGTCGACGCCGAGACGCACCGATACGTCGATGCTCTCGTCGAACTTTGCCGTGGCCATGGTCTTCACCAGGTTGAGCGCTTCGGCAGGACCGTAGAACTGGTCGCGGTCGTACTTCTTTTGTGCGTCGGCGTACTTCTTACCGGACATGGTGTGTCTCCCTCAGTGGTTGAGCCGGCCGGGCGAGGTGCTCCCGGTCCAGGCGGTGATTGGCGTGCGAACTGTGTGTGCCGAGCGAGGGAACGCTCAGACGACCTCGATGCCCATCGAGCGGGCGGTGCCACGAACCTGCAGCTTGGCCGCTTCGATGTCGTAGGCGTTGAGGTCGGGCATCTTGATCTGGGCGATCTCTTCGAGGTCGGCTTCGGTGATCGAACCGGCGGTCTCCGCACCCGGGTTGTTGGCCGCCTTGTCGAGACCGGCCTTCTGCCTGACGAGCACCGCGGTCGGCGGCGTCTTCAGGATGAAGTCGAACGAGCGATCTTCATAGATCGTGATCTCGGTCGGCACGACGGTGCCGGCCTGCGACTCGGTCTGGGCGTTGTACGCCTTGACGAAGTCCATGATTGCGATGCCGTGTGGGCCGAGGGCGGTACCGACGGGCGGTGCGGGGCTGGCCTTGCCGGCCTCGATTTGGATCTTGACGACTGCGACGACGTTCTTCTGCGCCATGGGTGGGGTTCTTTCTCGATCTACTTCGTGAAGCCGTACTTCGTGACGGCGTGCTTCGTGATGGTGTTCGTGGTGATAGCCGCGACGGGGCGGCTCAGAGCTTGGCGACCTGGCTGAAGTCCATCTCGACCAGGGTTTCCCGGCCGAAGATGTTGACGAGGACTTTGAGCTTCATGTGGTCGGCGTTGATCTCGGCGATCTCGCCGGTGAAGTCGGCGAACGGGCCTTCCTTGACGCGCACGCTCTCGCCCTCTTCGTACTCGAGCTTGGCCTTGCGACGCGGTGCCGCCTCGGCGCCATCGGTCTTGGGCGCCAAGAACGTCTTGACCTCACGACGCGACAGCGGCGTGGGCTTTTGCCCTTGGCGGCTTTGGCCGACGAAGCCGGTGATGCCGGGTGTGTTGCGTACGCAGTACCAGGACTCGTCGTCCATCTTGCAGCGCACGAGCAGGTAGCCCGGGAAGACCTTACGTTGCACGGTCTGCTTCTTGCCGTTCTTGTACTCGTCGACCTCTTCGGTCGGGATGACGACCTCGAAGATCTTGTCTTCCATGTTCATCGACGAGATCCGCGCCTGCAGGTTGGCGGTGACCTTTTTTTCGTACCCCGACTGGGTGTGCACCACGTACCACTGGCCGGGACGCAACAACGGGTCGTCCATCGGATCGGGGGCAGACGCCTGTTCGGCCTCGCCCTCGGTGTCGTCGGTGTCGGCGGCAACATCGGTCTCTGCGTCGGCGGCAACGTCTGCCTCGACATCGGGATCGACGTCGCCAGGCGATTCGGCGTCCTCGACGACTGCGTCGCCGACGGGCAGGCCCGCGTCGGCTGCGTCTGCCTCGACGCTGTCTGCCTCGTCGCTTGCGTCGACGGCGTGATCGCCGACCGGCAGAAGATCGCCCAGGCCAGCGCTGCTCTCTGGCACCTCGGTGGCCGTGCTGCCGCTGTCGGCAGAATCGGTGGTGGCGGAATCGTTGTTGAAGGTGTCGTCAGTCATTCGTTGTCGCTCCGATCACGACGAGTAGAACCACTGCGACCACTGGCCGAAGATGTAGTCGAAGCCGCCGACCATCGCCGTGTAGATGACCACGGTGATGATGACGATGATCGAGTAGCGACGAACCTCGGGGCGCTTCGGCCAGGCGACCTTGCGCATCTCGTCGCGAACTTCGCGGAGATACTCGATCGGTCCGACGCGGTCGCTCTGCTTCTTCTGCTGCCGCGGCGCGCGAGTGGTGCGCCCCTCGTCGTCGAGGGCGCCCATCTTGCGAAGCTGCCGCTTCTGCTCGCGGTTGAGGTCATCGAGTGACACGTGATTCTCTGCGATCTGTCGCTAGTGATCTATTCGTAGGTGAGACGCAGGGCAGGAGGGACTCGAACCCCCGACCGTCGGTTTTGGAGACCGATGCTCTACCAGCTGAGCTACTGCCCTCGGGTTGACGCCCAAGACGCCACTGCGAGGGTACCAGCGCAACCGAAGCACCCCTCTAGCGCCCGGCGTCGGCCAGGTCGACCCCTCAGCGTGTCTCTTTGTGCAGTGTGTGCTCGCGCTCGTGCGCGCAGTACTTCTTCATCTCCAGGCGCTCACGGTCGTTGATCTTCGACTTCATCGTGATGTAGTTGCGCCGCTTGCACTGCGTGCACTCCAGGGTCACCTTGACCCGCTTGTCGCTCTTGGCCATGTCGCGGCCGTCCCTTCGTTACTTCTTCGTCGCTGCGTTGTGATCGCCGTGAGTGAACAGTCGGCTCAGGCGAGGATTTTGGTGACACGGCCAGCACCAACAGTGCGGCCACCCTCACGAATCGCGAACCGCAGACCCTCGTCCATCGCGATCGGCTTACCCAACTCCACCGTCATCTCCACATTGTCACCAGGCATCACCAT
>JABSQH010000070.1 GCA_013213745.1 Ilumatobacteraceae bacterium
AGCGCCGGCCGAATAGCGCCGGCCGAATACCGCGTGCCGAGTAGTGCCGGGCGGTCGACGCGACACGCTGATGCGAGTGGTCAGAAGGCGAGACGTCAGAAATAGATGCCGGGTTCGGCGCGGGGAAGCCGGATCGCTCGATCGAGCGCACGGAGCAACTCGGGCGAGGCGTGTAACTCGTTGCCGAGCGCCAGCGTGCTCGCCGAGGCGATGCCGAGCCACAAGCGTGTCCAGGCGCCAATACCGGCCTCCATCGTTGCCGTGCTCGAGCGGTCGGCGGCGTCGCCGATCCGCTCGATCGACGATGGGTCGGCGACACGCACGCGATAGCGCCCGCTCACGCCAGCCCATCCGTCAGCGGGGTCGAGGAACCGACCCACCGGATCGTCGATGTCGACAACGAACTCGACCGGCTCACCCGGCCAGCACACGCTGGCGGCACACGCTTCGAGATCGAGGATGCGCGCCTGCCACCAAGCGATCGCGTCCGTCGAGGTGGCCGCCGCCGCGTCCTTCGTGCGACTGCGCTGGCGCATTGGTTGATCGAGCAGCGCCTGCAGCTGGACACCGGCCGGCTCGGCCATCTTGACCGCATGGAATTGGTCTGCGAGCTCACGGAGCAGGCGGAGCAGATCGAGCACCTGAGCGTCGTCGTGGGCGATCAACCAGCGCACGCGGAACGGGCCATACTCCGCTTTCAACGAACCGACGAGGAAATGCGAGACCGCTCCGTTGGGCCCGCGGTACCCGAGCGCGATGCGGTCGTCGGTGAATCCCCATTCGGCCGCAAACTGCTCGGCGCTGTGGAGTCGCACGGCACCGTGATGTTGGCGGCGGTCGATCGTCGCCTTGTACATCTCGTCGAGATCGTCGTCACCGAGGCGTTCGGGACGGCGATACGGCACGTGATCGAGTCGCAGCGAACTCGGGTCGAACACCGTCTCGTAGGCATAGGCACCGGTCCCGAACCCGAACCGGTCGTAGAAGCCCTGTTCGAACATGCCGAGTGCCGAGATGGCGGCGCCGTCCTCGGCGCCGGCGCGGAGTGCCCGCGAGGTGAGTGTGGATGCGAGGCCGAGCTTGCGACCGATGTGGCTGGTCGTGACGCCCGTGATCGCACACAACGACACGCGGGCGGTGTCGAGGTCGTACTCGCCCATCGTGCGGGCGACAGCGCACTCTGCGGAACCGTCGACGCGTCCGACCTCGACCGGAGCCCCGTCGAGAAATGTGCGCAGCGCGGCGCGGTGGGTCTCTTCGTCGTCGATCCAACGGACCTCGCGCCAGATGCGGGCGACGGCGTCGGCGTCACGATCGGCCTCGTATGGGCCGATGACGACCTGGGGTGCGGCGCTCACCGGGCCAGTGTGGCAGTTCGCTCGAGCCGGTCGAACGTGAATTCTGACTATGGCCGGCGGGTTTCGGCAGCACCGCGTTGAGGATCGCCCGAAACCATGCGATGATGACGGCGTGCCGCTTTCCGAAGACGAACAGCGCATCCTGCGGCAGATCGAGCAAGAGCTCGAACAGGACCCGGCGTTCTCGCACCGCGGCTACCGCGTGTCGAGGCGTCGCTCTGCGATGCTCGTTCTCGGACTGCTCGTCGGCCTCGTGATCACGATCGGCGGGCTGGCGATCAACTTCGTCGTCGCCTTCGTCGGGTTCGTCCTCGTGCTGACGATGGCGGTCATGCTCGAAGCAGAGGTGCGGCTGCTCGGCCGAGAACGACTTGGTCAGTTGCCGATCTCGGCTTGGCTCAGCGGTCGGCGCCCATCCGACACGTCGAGCGACGACGACTGACTCGCATCGTCGACGGACCGTTCCGGGCCGAATGCGCGGAGGCGGTAGCGCAGGTTTCCGGCCGCCGGCCGACTGCGATCGCACTCAGGTCCGACCACTAGCGTCGCACGCTGAACCGCTCGCACTCGAACAGAGGTTGGATCATGGCCGAGGCATACATCATCGACGCCTGTCGCACCCCGCGGGGGATCGGCAAGCAAGGCAAGGGTGCGCTCGCGCATCTGCACCCGGGCCATCTCGGCCGGACGGTGCTCGAAGCGGTGCGCGACCGCAACGACATCGATACCGCAGATGTCGATGACGTCATCTGGGGCACGAGCGCCCAGGTCAACGAGCAGGGCGGTGACCTCGGGCGGATGTCGGCGCTCGACGCTGGCTACGACATCACGGCCAGCGGCGTCACCCTCGATCGTTTCTGCGGATCGGGGATCACCAGCGCCAACCTCGCCGCCGCCACGGTGATGTCCGGCATGGAAGACCTCGTGGTGTCGGGCGGCACCGAGATGATGTCGCTTCCGAAGACCGGCATGTTGCCGATGGGGGCCGGCAACCCACATTTGCAAGAGCTGCACCCGCAGTCGCACCAAGGTGTGTGTGCCGACGCGATCGCGACGCTCGAAGGAATCGGTCGCGATGCGCTCGATGAGCTCTCCGCGGAGTCCCAAGCGCGCGCCGATGTGGCCATCAAGGAAGGTCGCTTCGACCGCAGCGTGATCCCCGTGCACAATCTCGACGGCACGGTTGCACTCGACCGTGAGCAGTTCCCGCGACCGGGAACCACTGCCGAATCGCTCGCCGGTCTGCCACCGAGCTTCCCCGCAGTTGCCGACTATCGATACAGCGACGAGTCGTTGACCTTTCGCGAGCAGATCAACGCCCGGTACCCGGAGTTGGAGATCGAACACGTGCACCACGCCGGCAGCAGCTCCGGTGTCGTCGATGGTGCGGCCGCAATCCTGTGGGCGTCTGCTGACTACGCCACCTCACACGGACTGCAGCCGCGCGCCCGAGTCGTGGCCGCAGGGAACATGGGCGACGATCCGACCCTGATGCTCAATGCACCGGTGCCGTCAGCCCGCAAGGTGCTTGACAAGGCCGGCATGACCGTCGACGACATCGATCTGTTCGAGGTGAACGAGGCCTTCGCCGTGGTATCGGAGAAGTTCCAGCGCGATCTCGGTCTCGACCGATCGAAGGTCAACGTCAACGGCGGGGCGATCGCCCTCGGGCATCCGATCGGGGCAACGGGGGCAATCCTCATCGGAACGGCGCTCGACGAACTCGAACGCCAGGACAAGCAGGTCGCGCTGATCACGATGTGCGCTGGCGGCGGCATGGCGCCGGCGATCATCATCGAGCGAGTCTGATCGGCGCGATACGCCAGCGGCGCTACCAGCGGGTGAAGTAGCGGCGCAGACGAGCGCGGATCCCGATGGTGTCGTTCACGGCCCGTTCCACCTGGTGGGTCCACGTGGCGCACTGGCGAAGCTCGCTCGTGCCGTAGTCGCCGACATCGTCCAAACCGGTTCCTCCCGAGGCCGCATACGTGGCTTCGGTCACCGCTTCGGCCAGGGCCCGGAACGGTCGGGCCCCGATCGGGAACGCGACGCTGGTTGCGTCAGCGACCTCGAGGGGTGTGGCCGTCGTTGGCGGTGTGACGCCCACGTCGCGGACCGCGTCGAGGGATCGCTCCCACAACACGCCGAGGCGCGAGAGAGGGTCGGTGCCCTCGGCCCGTCGGCGGACCCGCCGGATCACCGCCGGGGCAACGCTCACCAAGGCGAGCACGACAACGGCGACCACCCACCACGATGGTCCGCCAGAGCTGTCGCCATCGTCGGCGATGACCGGAACACCGAGGTCCTGGTCCAGCTCGAAGTCGGGCAGGTTGAGTTGCGGGTCGAACTCGGTGAAGTCTTCGGGGGGCAGGTTCAGCGGGGCCGTCGTCGTCGGTGCGCTGCCTTGTTCGCCGTTGCCACCGGTGAGCGGCGGGGGAGTCGTGTCTTGTTGTATGGGCTGGCCGGTGTAGTTCTCGGCGCCGGGCGCACCCCGCCCTGGTGTGGGCTCGAAGGGCACCCATCCGAGATCGTCGAACCACACCTCGGGCCAGGCATGAGCGTTCCTGCCGAGCACCGAGTACGAACCGTCGGGCTGCAACAGGCCCGGCGTGAAGCCCACTGCGACTCGCGCCGGGATGCCGAGCGAGCGCATCATCGCTGCGTACGTTCCGGCGAATTGCTCGCAATACCCGACCCGTTCGCGCAGGAAGCTCTCGATGGCGTTGCCGTCGTGTCCTGGTTGCACCTCGAGGGAATACTCGAACTCCGACTGGAACCAGTCCTGCAATCGGCGCGCCGCCTCGAACGACGAGGTCGCCCCGGCGGTCACCTCTCGCGCTCGCTCCTCGACCACGTCGGGGAGATCGTCGGGCAGTTCGACGTAGATCGGATCCGGGGGAGCCACCGACGTCGCTGTCTGGAGCACGGCCGGGTCGAACCGCGGTGACGCCGAGACGAACTCGAACACATCGCCTCGAACGAGTTCGTCGGTGACGATCGTCGACGTGTCGGGATTCCAGCGGAGATCACCGGGTCCTGTCGCCTCGATGGGGTCGGGCGCGGCAGGGACCAGCTGCCCGCCGAGATCGGAAATCTGTACTTGGTGGCGCATCTCGATCGAGCCGGGTCGCCCGCGGGCGAGGTCGTTGTCGGTCGATTGCAGGTCACGTTCGGGAAGCCCCCACAACTGGCCGTCGAACTCTGGGAGCGCCGACGACCGCCAGTACGACTGGACGTTGGTGCGAACGAGGAACATCTCGTTGTTCTGACGGTTGGTCAGCCGCGAACGGATGTCGACGAGGGGGCTGACCACCTGCGTCACACCGCCGCCACCGGTCCGTGTGTCGTAGAGCGCTTCGGCCTCGGCGCCGGGCAGCCGTGGCCCGAGCACACCGGCACCGAAGGCGACGGCGGTCGCTGCGACGATGGCGATCGGGGTCGCCAGACGCAGCGGCGTGCGCACCGGCGCGTGGTACGCGCGGAGCACGATCGTGGTGACCACGCCGCTCGCAACGAGCGCAGCGGTCAATGCGATTCGGAGTCGATCGTCACCGAGCGCGGCGACGAACACGAACAGCACGCCTCCGGGCACCAGCGCCTCGGCGCGGGCATAGGCGCGGAAGGCGAACACATCGGCGAGGAGTACCGCCACGATCATGCCGACCGCCGCGAGCGCATCCCAGCCTGCGCCGAAGAGGACGGGAGCGACGGCCACACGAAACTGGTTGCGCACCAACTCGACTTCCGAACGGAACAGGTCCCAGGTCTCGCTCGTCGGCAACAACCATGTCGTGGTGTCGCGGTAGAACAGCAGCGACGCAGCCCACACCAAGATGACCGCGGTGAGTGGCACTGCCAGCCATGGCGGAACCTCGCGTCGACGCAGTATCAGCCCAGCTCCGTGTCCGATCACGGCGATCCACGCCAGGGGAGCGAAGAACTCCCAACCGGAGAACACCCGGGCGAACCCGGCGGCCACAGCGAGGGAGAACAGCGTCAGCGCCGCGGTGGCGCCAACATCGGTGGCCAGAGCAGGCCGCGTGTTGGTCGCCGTCGTCATCGCCCCGCCCCGATGGTCGTGGCGGCGTCCGTGTCGGCGATCGCGGCGCGCACGTCGAGGCGCTCACCGCCGGCAAGTCGCTCCCACCGCCGCACGAATTCATCGTCGGTACGGGCGGCGACGCCCAGGGGTGACTGTGGTGGCTCCTCGGTGAGAACGGGGATCGCTGTCAGGGTCGGATCGATTGCCGCTTGCGCCGACCGCCATGCGGAACCGCGCTCGGAACCCGAGATGACCACGAGCAATCCCAGACCCTCGCCAGGATCGCGGTCGAGGGCACGAAGTGCGGTGGGGGACGTATCGATGCGCGCCAGCAACCGCAGGGTGTGCGTCGCCACATCGGGACCGCGCAGGTCGATGTCGGGTGCGGTGACGAAACGTGTGGTCAGCGCAGCCCGGTCGGCGCTGTTCACGAGACTGGCGGCCACGGTCACCGACCGTTCGAAACCGGCGCGGTCCCGATACGAACGGGCGTCGGCGTCGAGCACGACGGTGACGCGCCGCAACCCCTCGGTGGTGTGCTGCTTGACGATGAGGTTCTCGGAGCGGGCGCTGGCCTTCCAGTGGATCGAGCGCGGTTCGTCGCCCTCGACGTACTCGCGCAAGCTGTGGAACTCGCCTGGTCCGAGGCGTTGGGAGCGCTGGAGGAGATGGTTACCGAGCACACCGTGACCGAGGCGCGGCATCGACACTGCGAACGAGCGCGGCGCCACGATGACGTCGTCGTGACCGGCGCCCACCGAACGCCGGCGAGCCATGCCGAGCGGATCGCGGGTCTCGATGACCAGCGGACCGACGGTGATGACTCCGCGTGTCGTCGTCGGCAGCTGGTATCCCGCAGAGGCGGCAGACCGTCGGCGGATCGGCCCCACGGCGAGACGCGCCCGCTGATCGGGTGCGTTCGAACGGTGAATCGCGTCGGTGAGCTCGACTCGCGGTGTCGGCAACGCACCGCCGTGGGCGATGTGGACATCGACGCGGCCTGTGTCGCCGGCGACCAACAGGCTTGGATGCACCCATCGCGTGACGCGCAGGCGGGGATGTCGGAGCACTACGTAGAGTCCGGCGAACAGGGCCGCCAGAATGAACGCTGCGCCGATCACGTACAGCTCGATCACGCCGAACACACGTCCGACGAGCACCGCGATCACGCCGGCCACCACACCGACGAGCCCTTGCCGCGTCATCGCGTTCGCCGTCGCATGGCGCTCTACTTGGCCACCGGCACGGGAACGCTGTCGAACACCTCACGGATTGCATCGGCGTTCGACAAGGTGGCCCCGCGGTCCGAGCGCACCACGATGCGGTGCGCCAGCGCTGCGGCGCCGACGGCCTTCACATCGTCGGGCGTGGCGTAGTTGCGGCTGCGTGCAGCCGCATGAGCGCGCGCGCCCGCGGCGAGCTGCAGCGTCGCTCGCGGCGAGAGGCCGAGCTCGATGCCGGGGTGTCGTCGGCTGGCCTCGGCCAGATCGACCAGGTAGGCCTTCAACGCATCGGCGAGGAACACCTGGTCGACCGCCCGAATCATCGACACGATCTCCGCCTCGCTGACCACGACGGACAACTCCTTGAGGGTGGCCGCCGACCCGTGATCGTCGAGCATCTGTATCTCGGCGTCGCGCCCCGGATACCCCAGCGAGATACGGAACAGGAACCGATCGAGCTGGCTTTCGGGCAGTCGATACGTACCTTCCTGATCGACCGGGTTCTGCGTCGCGATCACCATGAAGGGAGGCGGGAGCTCCCGGCTCTTGCCGTCGGCGGTGATCTGTCGTTCCTCCATCGCCTCGAGCAGCGCCGACTGCGTCTTCGGCGACGCCCGGTTGATTTCGTCGGCGAGCACGATGTTGGCGAACAGGGGGCCCGGCTCGAAGCGGAACGTTTCCGACGAGCGTTCGAACACGCTCACCCCGACGAGGTCAGCGGGCAGGAGGTCGGGAGTGAACTGCACGCGCTTCCATGTGCAGTCGATCGAGGCCGCCAAGGCCTTGGCCAGACTTGTCTTGCCGACCCCGGGGACGTCCTCGATGAGGAGATGGCCCTCCGCCAGCAAACAGATGACCGCGAGCTCGATCGCGTCGGGCTTGCCGCGCACCACCGTGCTCACATTTGCGGTGATCGCTTCGAACAGGTCGCCGAAACGACGGGCGGGAGCGGCCGCGCCGTCGGGCGCGAGGTCGGTAGTCACCACTGCGAGCGTAGACCGCGATTCGCTCGGCGTCGGATCGGCGGTACGTTCGTTTCCGATGAGTTCTCCGACGATCGGCGTCGTAGTGGGGGCCGATCGGCTCTCAGCGGGGCTTGTCGACGACGGACGTGTGGTCGTGCGCGATCGCGTGGCCACCCCGGTGCGCGAGGTGTGGCGCACTCTCGCGGCTCTGGTCGAGCGGGTGCTGGCGGCAACGCCGGAGAACGCTCAACGCCCGGATCGCATCGGTGTGAGTTGCTCCGGGCCGATCGACTACCGATCAGGTGCGGCCTCGCCGGCGGGCATCCCTGCATGGAACGGCTTCGCGCTCGGCCCCCGACTCGAAGAACTGTGCGGGTTGCCGACACAGATCGACTCCAGCGCCGGTGCGGTGCTCAACGCACAGCTCGACAACGACCGGGGAGCGGCAGCGCAGGCCGCCGAATCGGGGATGCTGCTGGTGTTGCTGGACGCCGGTGTCGACGGTGCGACCGTCGTGGGCGGCCGTCGGTTGCGCGGCCACCACGGCAACGCCGGAGCCATCGGACACGTCACGGTCGATCCCGACGGCTTGGCGTGCCCGTGCGGAGCGCGCGGGTGTCTGTATCCCTACGTGTCGGCACCTGCGCTCGAAGCAGAGATCAACCGGCCGCTCCAGCGAGCGACACCTGCCACGATCGAACGAGCCGGCATCATGTTCGGGCGGGCGATCAGCGATCTCGCCGCCATGGTCGACGTCGGCCGCGTCGCAGTCGGCGGCGGTGTCACCACGACCTTCGGGTCGGGCTTCCTCGATGCGGCTCGGCGCGAGCTTGCCGCTCGGGCACCATCCGCAGGGACCGAGGTGGTGCCCTTCGATCCTGCGGTGCCGTCGATCGTGGCCGCCGCCGCGGTGGCGGATACCGCTGAGTAACCCGCAAGGGCTACGCTGTCGCCATGCAGCCGACGTACTCTTCTGAAGCCGAGGCCTACCGCGAGAAGGTGCAAGCGTTCCTCGCCGAGAAACTGCCCCCGAACTGGCAAGGAATCGGTGCCCTCGACTCCGACGACGCGATGGCGTTCGTCGAGGAATGGCGGTCGACGCTGTACGAAGCGAACTATCTCGCTCCGGGCTGGCCCGCGGAGTACGGCGGCGCCGGGCTCAGCGCCACCGAGCAGGTGATCCTCGCCGAAGAATTCGCGAAGGCTGGAGTGCCCTCCGGCGGCCCCAACGACGTGTTCGGCATCCAGATGCTCGGCAACACGCTGTTGTTGTGGGGGAGCGAAGAGCAAAAGAAGCACTACCTCCCGCGCATCCTGTCGGGCGAAGATCGCTGGTGCCAGGGCTACTCCGAGCCCGACGCCGGGTCCGACCTCGGCAACGTCGGCCTGAAGGCCGAACTCGACGGCGACGAATGGGTGCTCAACGGGCAGAAGATCTGGACGTCCGCAGGTCACCTGGCGGATCACATCTTCACCCTCGCACGGACCGACCCAGACGCGCCGAAGCACAAGGGCATCAGCTTCCTGCTCGTGCCGATGGATCAGCCCGGTATCGAGGTGCGGCCGATCAAGATGATCTCGGGTGACTCCGAGTTCAACGAGGTCTTCTACACCGACGCGCGCTGCCCGAAGGAGAACGTCGTCGGGGGCACGAACAACGGATGGGCGGTGGCGATGTCACTGCTCGGGTTCGAACGCGGCGAGGCGGCGGCGACCGGCCCGATCCGCTTCAAAGCAGAGCTCGACCGTTTGCTCGAGCTGGCCAACGAACGCGGCGTCGCCGACGACCCGGTGATCCGCCAGCGTCTGGCGTGGTGCTACGCGCAGGTCGAGGTGATGAAGTTCCTCGGGTACCGGACGTTGACTCAGTTCCTCGCCGGCCACCACCCCGGCCCAGACGGCGCGATCTCCAAACTGTTCTGGAGTGAGTACCACAAGAAGGTCACCGAGCTGGCGGTCGACATTCTCGGGGCCGACGCGCTCGTCATCGAGGGTCGGCCGCCATCGTCGGCGTTCCAGACCGACGATCCGGGCGCTGCGAACTCGTCGGCATCGTGGGACACCGTTTTCCTGAATGCCCGGGCCGGCACGATCTACGCCGGGTCGTCCCAGATCCAGCGCAACATCATCGGTGAGATGATCCTCGGCCTCCCCAAAGAGCCGCGGCCGAACTGACGGGCTCGGCCTGACCGGATACGCGAGGTCAACGATCTTGGACGGCCGAGCGCCAGCCTTGGTCGCTGGCGCTCCCGGCGGCGGCCGAACTGATCGGTCGGCTCTGACCGCCGCTCGCGACCGATGACGCGGGCGTTCGTCCGTGCGGGAGCGGTGGTGGTTCGGCATCCATCGCTGTGGCCGACCGCCGTGCGGCAGTGGGTACGACTGACTCCACCTCGCTGGTGGCGGCAGGCCCCGCATCTACCGGTTCCATCCGGTGAGTATCTGGCGTTCAGGCTGGCTACCCAGTACGGCGACGAGCCACGCATCAACGACGACGATGTGCTGAACTACCTGCGATGGTGCCGAGAACTCGAACAGCGCCCCGTGCGGTGACCTCCTAGGGTCCAGCCGATGCACAGCGCGCTCGTTCTCAACGCCAGTTACGAGCCGCTCAGCGTCGTGTCGGCGCGACGGGCGACCTGCCTCGTGCTCGCCGACAAGGCCGATGTGCTCGAAGACGATGGCGGCGTCATCCGGTCCGAGTCGCTGGCGGTCCCCCGTCCATCGGTGATCAGGCTGCGCTACATGGTCAAAGTGCCGTACATCCGCCGGACCGCGTTGTCCCGGCGAGCCGTGTTCGCTCGCGACGACTACCGCTGCCAGTACTGCGGCGACCGCGCCGATTCGATCGACCACGTGATGCCCCGCTCGCGCGGCGGCGACCACACGTGGGAGAACGTCGCCGCCGCGTGCCGGCCGTGCAATCTGACCAAGCGCGACCGGACTCCCGCCGAAGCGGGAATGCGGCTGGCGCGCCCTTGCCGAGCGCCGCGAGCCACTGCCTGGGTGGTGGTGTCGGTGAGTGGCATCCCAGACACGTGGCGGCCATACCTGCCGCTGGCATCCTGAGCACGTCGCCCTACGCCGTCCGCCGGATCGCTGACACGATCGGCGCGCTCCACGCTCTCGTGCCCGTCGAGCCGGTTGTCCCGGCGGTGTGGCAAATGGAGCCCACCCGGCCGGCCGTGGTGCTGGGATCGAGTCAGTCCGCCGAGGTGGTCGACCACGAGGTGGCGCGCGCTCTCGATGTCGACGTCGTTCGCCGTCGCAGCGGCGGCGGCGCAGTGCTCGTCGACCCGAACACGACCGCGTGGTTCGATGTGATCGTTCCCGTCGGAGCGCCCGGGTGGGCCACCGACATCCACCGGCCGATGAGGTGGCTGGGGGATCGGCTCGCGCAAGCGCTGCGCGTCGTCGACCCGCACCTCGATCCACAGGTGCAGGCCGTTGTCGTCGACACGGAGTGGTCGCAGCTGCTGTGTTTTGACGGTCTCGGCGCTGGCGAACTGACCCTCGGCGGTCTCAAGCTCGTCGGGATGAGCCAGCGGCGAACCCGATCCTTCGCCCGTTTGCAGTGTTCGTGGTATCGGCGTGACGAACGCGAGCGGTTGATCGACTTGTTGGCCCCGGCGCACCGCCCGCCGCTCGTTGCCCTTGCGCCGCACGCGACGTTGCCCCACGTCGACCTGGCCGACGTGTTGACAGCGCTGCTGCCGCGGCTCGTGTGAGCTCGACGGAGCCGTTCGAGGCCACAGATCCGGGACGTTCTGGGTGGACACGGGGGGAGCGCGGGGCTCGGGTGGGGGTGAAATGGGGGTAAATGGTTGACGATGGGGGTTTGCGGGGCCATCATGGGGATCGCTGGGGGAGGCTCCCGCGCTCCCGGCACGGCAGGTCCGCCGCGGGAGCAGGCAGGTTCTGTCGCCCAGACGGCAGGGAAGAGGAGCGCGGCGCGTGTTTGTCGGGGTCTACGAGCGGCAGCTCGACGAACGTGGACGGGTGGCTCTCCCGTCGGCGTTTCGGTCCGACCTCGGCGACCGGTGCTACTTGTTTCTCGGTGAGGACGGCTGCGTCAGCGTGCGCAGCGAAGACTCGTTCCAGGCCGAAGCGGCGGAATTGATCGAGCAGGTCAAGCGCGGCGACGCATCGCGGGCGCGGCGGCGGGCGTTCGCGGCATCGGCGGTGCACGCAACGATCGACAAACAAGGCCGGATCACCGTCGACCAACGGCTGCGCGACCATGCCGGCATCGAGCCACAGGCAACGGTGATGGTGCTCGGCGATCTCGACAAGATCGAGATCTGGGAGCCAGAGGCGTATCGCGCCAACGACGTTGCCGGTCAACTCGAGATCGCAGGAGGCGGAGGATGAGCCGCGGATTCGAGCACCGCCCCGTGATGCTTGACGAGATCGTCGACGTGTTCTCCACGGTGCCGGCGGGCACCGTGGTCGACGCCACCCTCGGTGGCGGAGGGCACAGCGAGGCGCTGCTTGAATCCCGGCCGGACGTCGACATCCTCGGCATCGATGCCGACCCGTTCGCGTTGGCGGCCGCCCGCGAACGGCTCGATGGATTCGGTGCGCGGCTGCGCACCAGCCATCGCCGATTCGACGAGTTCAGCGAAGCACTCACCGAACACGACCTCGATGGCATCAGCGGGGCGCTGTTCGACCTCGGTGTCTCCTCGCCCCAACTCGACCATGCGGAGCGCGGCTTCGCCTACCGATCGGATGGCCCCCTCGACATGCGCATGAATACCGAACAGGAGTGGTCGGCCGCCGACGTCGTCAACGGCTACGACCAAGACCGCCTGGCCGCGTTGCTCAGACGCAACGGCGACGAGCGCTTCGCCAACCGTGTCGCCAGGGCGATCTGTGCCGCACGTCCCGTCGAGACCACTTCGCAATTAGCGAGCATCGTCACCACCGCGATCCCCGCTGCCGCCAGGCGCACCGGCGGACATCCAGCGAAGCGGACCTTCCAAGCGATTCGCATCGAGGTCAACGGCGAACTCGACGCTCTTCCGGAGGCGCTCGATCAAGCAGTCGAAGCGACCCGACCCGGTGGGCGGATCGCAGTCCTGTCGTATCACTCCGGCGAGGACCGCATCGTCAAACAGCGGTTCGCGGCCGCGGCGGGCGCATGTGACTGCCCGCCCGACCTGCCGTGCGTGTGCGGGGCGATACAGACGGTGCGCATCGTGCGGCGGATTCCCAAGCGTCCCGGCGCCGCTGAACAGTCGACCAACAGGCGCTCATCTTCCGCCCGCTTGCGTGTCGTGGAACGAATCGAAGCTCAGCGCAAAGACGGTGCCATGGAGGTCGCCCCGTGACCGCTTCGGCAGCGGTTGCGGCCCGCCGCGCCCAGATCCGTCGCGTCGAGACCGTTCGCAGCCGTCCTGCGCTGACCGTGGTGCCGCGACGTCGCCGGTGGCCGGCTGTTGTTGCCGCCGTGGCGTGGATGCTGATCTTCGCCGGCTTGCTCGGAGCTGCGGTCTTCCATACCCAGCTCGCCGAGCGGCAGCTCGAGATCGATCGACTGGAGCGGGCTGTCACCGCCGAACGCGAACGATTCGACGAGCTGCGCTACCAACGAGCCGAGTTGCGGTCTCCCGTACGTTTGGCCGCTGCGGCCGATTCGATGGGGATGAGCCGCGGCGGGACCGGAACGTTCGTCGAGGTGTCGCCGGAGCAGTTGGCTCGGCAGCTCGCCGCCGCCGGCAAGCTCGATGACGACACCGTGCGGGTCATCGAACACGACGAACCGCTCGATCAGTTCCGCGTCGTGAAGTCGGTCACGGCGGTCGACTCGTGACGGCCACGAACAACCGAGCGCGGCGCCGTCACGGCGATTCCAAACGTGGACCACAGGCGGGCGCGAAGCGCCGCCGCTCGAGTGGGTCGCCAACGGCATCGTCGACGAAAAGCCGGCAGCGTGCCCATGCCAACGTACGGCCCGAGAAGGGCCGCCGCTCGACGAACAGCGCCCGTCGCGCCCGCAGCGCGAAGCCCGCCAGCCGCAAGCGGGCAACGCACCGTGCGCCGATGGAGCGACGCCCGCCGGCGCCACCGCGACCGGCGCGGCGCGCCGTATTGGCACCGCCGCCCGGACTGCGGCATCGCAGTGGGCGACCACGGGTGCGGCTCATTGCTGCGCTCATCGTTCTCGCCGGACTGCTCGGTGTGATCGTTGCCCGAGTCGCCCAGTTGCAGACCTCCGAAGCGGATTCGCTGCGCTCGGCCGGGAGCGCGCAGTGGACTCGATCGATCGACCTGCCTGCGCAACGTGGGACGGTCTTCGATCGTCACGGCAACGAACTGGCTCTGTCGGTGCCGTCAGCGACGATCTCCATCAACCCCAAACTCATCGAGAACGGCCCCGCCACGATCCAGCTACTCGATGACCTGCTCGATCTCGACGACGAACAAGTCGTCGACCTGCTCAACGAGGTCGCACGCAAAGAGCGCGGATTCGTATACGTCGCACGACAGGCCGACGCCGGCATCGGTGATCAGATCGCATCGCTCGGATTGTCGGGCGTGAACGTCGATCGCGAAGGCCGCCGGGAGATGCCTGGTGGTGACACGGGTCGCAGCGTCATCGGTCGCACGAACATCGACGGCGTTGGCATCTCCGGCCTCGAGCTGCAGTTCGACGACGTGCTCACCGGGACCGGCGGCTCGATGAGCCGCGAGGTGGCACCCGGCGGTCGCTCGATTCCTGGTTCGGAGACCATTGTCGAGGCCCCGGTTCCCGGGCACGATCTGGTGTTGACGCTCGACCGCTCGATCCAATACTCGACCGAGCAGGTGCTACTCGAGCAGGTACGCCGCATCGGAGCGCGCGGCGCCACCGCGATTGCGATGGAACCGTCCACTGGCGAGATCTTCTCGATGGCATCGGTGCGTCAAGATGACGACACCGGTGAGTACGAGGTGACCAACGGCAACTTCGCCCTGGTCGACTCCTACGAGCCGGGCTCGGTAGCGAAGGTGATCACGATCGCCAGCGCGCTCAGCGAGGGAACGGTCACGCCGGAGAACGGCTTCGAGGTGCCGTGGCGGAAGAAGTACTACGACGATCTCTTGCACAACTCGTTCCAACACCCGACGCAATGGATGAACATCGAGCAGATCCTCGTGTCGTCACACAACATCGGCACGATCTTCGTGCAGGAAACGCTCGGCCGTTGGGTGCATCGCGACTACATGGCGGCGTTCGGACTCGGAGAGCGCACAGCGCTCGACTTCCCGGGAGAGTCACCAGGCATCCTCAAAGAAGCCGACGACCTGTGGGGCAGCGAGCGCGTCACCGTGGCCTACGGTCAAGGTGTGGCGAGCACGTCCCTCCAGCTGGTTGCCGCCGTCAACACGATCGCCAACGATGGCGTCTACGTCGAGCCGCGCTTGGTGCGGTCGACGGTCGAACCCGACGGCACGATGACTGAGCAACCAGCGAGCGCAACACGTCGAGCGGTAACCGCCGATGCGGCCAACCAGACCACCTCGATGATGCAGCAGGTCGTCTGCCGAGGAACGGCCAAACGCGCCCAGGTCGAGGGCGTGCCCATCGCCGGCAAGACAGGAACTGCCTTCAAGGCCGCCGACAACGGAACGTACTTCGACGACGAGGGCAACCGCATCTACTACGCCAGCTTCGTGGGGTTCTTCCCGGCCGATGACCCGCAGGTGACCGTGCTCGTGTCGGTTGACGAACCGCCCGCTGGCACGCAGGATCGATTCGGTGGCACCGCAGCAGCGCCCGTGTTCGCTGAGTTGGCCCCGACACTGATCAACGAACTCGGCGTCCAACCACCGCTCGGTGGCGACGGATGTCCCCCAGCGACGTGACCATGGCGGAGTCGACGATGGCCGATGCCACACTCGCTACGCTCGAGCCCTTGGTCGCAGGGCGCACCGTTGGTCGCGTCGACGTGCCGATCACCTCGGTGAGCCACGATTCACGACGCGTCGAGCCGGGTGCGCTGTATGCCTGCCTTCGCGGCAACGACTTCGACGGCCACGACTTCGCTCCAGCCGCCGTCGCGGCAGGTGCCGTCGCCGTCCTCGCCGACCACGAACTCGATGCGCTCGAGGTGTCGGTCGGGCAGCTTGTCGTCGACGACACGAGGCGCCGGCTCGGCCCGCTCGCCGCCACCGTGTACGGCGAGCCAAGCCGGCAGTTGCGAACCGTCGGCGTGACGGGGACCAACGGCAAGACGACCACGACCCAGCTGCTGGCTGCCGTGTGGCGCAGTGCCGGGCTGGAGCCCGGCATCGTCGGAACACTGCAAGGCGCCCACACCACCCCGGAAGCGCCCGAACTGCAGCGCACGCTTGCTGACTTCGTGGCGCGAGGCAACGACGCAGCTGCGATCGAAGTGTCTTCACACGCACTCGCGCTGCACCGGGTCGACGGCACTACGTTCGACGCCGTCGTCTTCACCAACCTCGGCCGCGACCACCTCGACCTCCATGGCACCCAAGAGGACTACCTCCGGGCGAAGGCGCGGCTGTTCGATGCGTCGTTTGCGCCGTTGGCGGTGGTCAACATCGACGATCCCGCCGGTCAGCTGATCGCGGACACTTCCAGTTGTGAACGGGTGGTCGCCTACGCACCATCGACGCTCGACGATGTGCGCGTCGACATCGACAGCCACAGCTACCGCTGGCGTGGTCGTCTCGTCGAGGTGCCCCTCGGGGGCCGCTTCAACGTGGCGAACAGCCTGGCTGTTCTCGTCACCGCGACCGAGCTCGGCGTCGATCCCGACATTGCGATCGCCGGCCTCGCCGGGGCCGCGCCGATTCCAGGTCGTTTCGATGTCGTCGCCCACGGCGACGACAACACCCGCGGCGTCACCGTGGTCGTCGACTACGCCCACACTCCCGACGGCCTGTCCGAGCTTCTCTCTGCGGCGCGTCATGCCGCAGGCGTCGGCAGCCGGGTGATTGCAGTCGTCGGAGCGGGCGGTGAACGTGACCACGACAAACGGCCGGAGATGGGCGCGGTCGCGGCCGATCTCGCCGACCACGTCGTCGTCACCTCGGACAATCCGCGGCGCGAGGACCCCGTCGCGATCGTCGAGGCCATCGTTGCCGGCGTCAACGATGGCGACGCCTGCGTCGACACGCTGGTCGACCGCGGGGCAGCGATCGCTTACGCCATCGATGTGGCTGGTCCCGGCGACGTCGTCGTGATCGCCGGGAAGGGTCACGAGACCACGCAGGACCTCGGCGATCGGCAAGTGGCCTTCGACGATCGCGCGGTTGCAAGAGCGGCGCTCGACAGCCTCGACGGCGAGGTCACCGAGTGATTGCGATCATGCTCGCCGGCGCCACGGCGATGGTCGTGTCGCTGTTGGGCACCCGCTGGCTGATCGTGTTCTTCCGCACTCGTGGTCAGGGTCAACCGATCCTCGGGAAAGAGGACCACGGCCCCGAACACCACATGGCCAAGCAGGGCACCCCAACGATGGGCGGTCTGGCCATCGTCGTCGCTGCCCTGGTGGGGTGGCTGGTGGCGCACCTCCGTCGCGGGCTGGCCTTCTCGGATCAGACGATGATCGTGTGGCTGGCCGTGCTGTTCATGGCCGGGATGGGGTTTCTCGACGACTACATCAAGGTGCGCAAGCGGCACAACCGCGGCATTTTCTGGAAGCAGAAGAACTACATCACGATGCTCGCCAGCTTCGGCTTTGCATGGTGGCTCTCGTCGGCGACCGGTATCTCTGAGACGATCTCGATCACCCGCGCCGAGGTGGGCATCGAGATCCCGACCTTCCTATGGGTGGTGTGGGCCGGGGCGATCGTGTGGGCGACGACCAACGCAGTCAACGTCACCGACGGTCTCGACGGACTGGCCGCCGGCTCTGCGCTGATGGGGTTCGGCGCGTTCACCGCCATCGCCTACTGGACGTTTCGCAACCCCGACTTCTACCCAGACGTCGTCAACCCGCTCGATATGGGCGTGCTCGCAGCAGCCTTTGCCGGTGGGTGCCTCGGATTCTTGTGGTGGAACGCCGCTCCAGCGCGGATCTTCATGGGTGATGTGGGCGCACTGGCCATCGGCACCGCGCTCGGCTTCTGTGCGCTGACGCTCAACGTCGATCTGTTGCTCATCCTGATCTGCGCGATCAATGTGATGGAGGCCGGCTCGGTGGCCATTCAGATGGGCGTTTTCAAGGCGTCTGGTCGGACGCGCCGCTTGTTCCGCATGTCTCCGATCCACCACCACTTCGAGTTGATCGGTTGGCCCGAGACCACCGTGATCATCCGCTTCTGGCTGATCTCGGCGATCTGCGTGGCGCTCGCGTTAGGCATCTTCATCGCCGACTTCACCAACATCGCGGCAGGCAACGTATGAGCCGCGTGTTGGTGTACGGAGTGGCGGTCGCCGGGGCCGCAGTCGCCCGGGCGTTGACCCAACGTGGCTACGACGTGGTCGCCGCAGACGATCGGGTGGACGAGGGCCGGCGTGCGCTGGCCGCCGATCTCGGTGTCGAGTTGTTCGATACACCCGACACCGACACGATCGCCGAACTGCTGGCTACGTGCGAGCTCGTGGTCCCAGCTCCAGGGATCCCCGAACACCACCGGCTGATCGCCGCGGCCCGACGCGCCGGCGTCGAACTCGTCTCCGAGATCGAACTGGCCTATCGCTGGGAAGCGCAGCGACCGGGCGGGCCACGGCCGATGCTGGCAATCACCGGGACCGACGGAAAGACCACGACGACGCTCCTCACCGTGGAGATGCTGCGCGCCGCCGGTCTCCAGGCGATCGACGCAGGCAACACCGACACCCCGCTGGTGGAGGCTCTCGACCTCGATGTCGACGTGTTCGCCGTGGAGTGCACGAGCTTTCGATTGGCGTGGACAAGACAATTCCGGCCCGCCGCCGGCGTTTGGCTCAACCTCGCGCCCGACCATCTCGATTGGCACACCTCGTTGACGACGTATCGGGCGTCGAAGGCCCGGCTGTGGGCCGCGCAGACCAGCGACGACGTGGCGATCGGTTTCGCCGACGACGCGACGGTGATGGCCGAACTCGCCACGGCTCCGGGACGCCACCGCACGTTCTCGGTGACGAAGCGCGATGCCGACTACCACCTGGACGTCCGCGATGATCCGGCAGGCGTCCTCACGGGCCCGAGTGGCCCATTGATTTCCAGTCGTGAAGTGGCCCGCAACCGTCCCCACGACCTGTCCAACACGTTGGCTGCTGCTGCCCTCGTGCTCGAGACCGGACTTGCCGACGTCGGTGCCGTGGCGGCAGCGGCGCGTCGCTTCGTCGGACCTGCGCACCGCCTCGAACACCTCGGCACGTGGTCGGACATTGCGTGGTACAACGACTCGAAGGCGACGACGCCGCACGCCGCGGCGGCGGCGATCGGGTCGTTCGAGCGGATCGTTCTCATCGCCGGTGGCTACGACAAAGGAGTCGACCTGGCAGCGATGGCGGGTGCCGCCGAGCGGGTCGACACGGTGATCGCGCTCGGCGATACCGCCGATGCGGTGCTCACCGCATTCGCCGCGGTGACCGACCGCCAGCGAGCGGCCGATCTTCCCGATGCGGTGGCCCGTGCTGGTCGCGCCGCCACGCCCGGATCGACGGTGTTGTTGTCGCCCGGGTGCGCGAGTTTCGACGCCTACTCCGGCTTCGAGGCGCGCGGCGACCACTTCCGCGAGCTCGTGCTGGAACGTCACGCCCATCGAACCGTGGACGGCGAACGCAGCACACAGGACACCCGACAATCCGCCTTGCCGCCCGATGCACAATCTCAGAACGGAGCCCTGCGATGACGATGACCGCCGATCCCGGCCCGCAGTCGATGCGCGAGCGCCGCCAAGCGACCCTCGAGCGGCTGCATGGCGGCCCCCGTCCCGGGCCCGCACGCACCCTGCGCCTGCCCACGATCAGCAAGCGCAGCGGTAGCGATGTCGAAGCGGATGCCGTCGATGCTCGTCCGTTGGGCCCGCCGCCGGCGATCTGGTACGGCATCATCGCCGTTGTGTCGGTGTTCGTGACGCTCGGGCTGGTGATGGTGCTGTCGGCGTCGGCGGCGACCGAAGCCAATCTCGGGAACTCGCCCTACCGAGTGTTCAGCCGGCAGGCGATGTGGGCCGGATTGGGCGTGGTCGGCCTGCTCATCGCCGCGCGCGTTCCGTACCACTGGTGGCGCCGCCTGGCGATTCCGCTGGCCGTCGTCGCTGCGGCGGCGATGGTCGTACCGTTTGCGCCGGCCCTCGGTGCAACGGTCAACGGCGCGCGGTCATGGGTGCGCATCGGTCCGCTCAGCGTGCAGCCGTCTGAGTTCTTGAAGCTGGCTGTCGTCGTGCTGGCAGCGGCGGTCCTGGCGAACCGTCGTGACCGCCTCGGCGACCGGCGCACGCTGTTCGCACTGGCGTCGATCGCGGCGGTTGCGGCCGGGCTGAGTCTGGCCCAAGGCGACCTTGGGTCGGCCGTGGTGCTCGGGGCGATCGTGTTGTCGGTGGCCTGGGTCGCTGGCGTGCCGCTGATTCCGCTTGCTGGCATGAGCGCCGGAGCGATCTCGGTCGCGTTGTTATTCGTCGCCTCGAGTCCCCGTCGCCTCGACCGCTTCACGGCGTTCTTGAACGTCGCCGAGGAGCGAGACCACCTCGCGTACCAGACATACCAGGGGTTCTTGAGTATGGCGGCCGGTGGCCTCGGCGGGTCCGGGATCGGCGGCAGTCGAGGCAAGCTCGGTTATCTGCCGTACGCCCACAGCGACTTCATCTTCGCCGTGATCGCTGACGAGCTCGGCATGATTGGCACCGCCGCAGTCATCGGCGGCTTCATCATGCTGATCTGGTTCGGCGTCCAAGCAGCGCTCGCAGCGAGCGATCCGTTCGGGATGTTCTTGGCCGGGGGGATTGCGGCGTGGTTCGGGGTGCAGACGATCATCAACCTCGGTGGCGTCACCGGCGTGCTGCCCGTGACGGGTCTGACGCTGCCGTTCTTCTCGGCAGGCGGCACCTCCTTGTTCGTCAGCATGGTGGCGGTCGGGTTGCTGCTCAGCGTGACCCGGCGCATCGCTCGAACATGACGAGCGAGCGATGACGAGCTCGACGTTCGCCGTCGTTGCCGGGGGTGGAACCGCCGGCCACGTGTTGCCCGCTCTCGCCGTCGCCGAAGCGCTCGTCGCCCACGGCCGGGCCCCCGGGGAGATCCACTACGTCGGAGCACGCCGCGGCGTCGAGACGGAGATGTTGCCAGACACGCCGTTTGCGCACACCTTCTTCGACGTCGACGGGCTCCAGCGATCGCTACGCGGCGACGGGTTGCGCCGCAACCTGGCCTTCGGGCCGAAGATGGCGCGCAGCGTGCGCGACGCCACGGCGCTCCTCCGGACACTTCGGCCGAGTGTGGTCGTCTCAGTCGGTGGGTATGCGAGTCTGCCGCCGGTGTTTGCTGCTCGGCGCTTGCAGATCCCCGTCGTCGTGGTGTCCTACGACCGGACCCCTGGCCGCGCCAGCCGGCTCGCCGCCCGGTGGGCGGCCGCCTCGGCGGTTGCCTTCGACGGCTCGCCGCTGCCCAGGGCCACCGTCACCGGAGCACCGGTGCGGCAGCGGATTCTCGACGTCGATCGCGCCGCCGATCGGCATTCGGCGCGACGTGCCCTGGGTATCCCCGATGACCGCTTCGTCATCGGGGTGATGGGCGGATCGTTGGGATCTGGTGTGCTCAACGCGGCAATCCGTGACTTCGTCGACCGTCGTGCCGACGACGATCGCCTGGCGGTCCGCCATGTGGCCGGTCCCCGCTTTGCCGAACAGGTCAGTGCCGGCGGCGAGGCCACCGATACCCGCAACGTCATCCACCAGGTCGTCGGGTTCGAGAACGACATGGCCGCGATGTATGCAGCGGTCGATCTGCTGGTCGGTCGGGGTGGCGCCTCGACAGTGCATGAAGTCGCGGCGACCGGCACGCCCGCCGTCCTGGTGCCGTGGGCGGACGCCGCCGACGACCACCAAACCGACAACGTCGCCTGGCTCGCCGAGGTCGGAGGCGCAGTCCTGGTCGCCGAGGCCGACGTGGCCACTGTCGAGAGCGAGATCGACCGTTTGCGCAACGACGACAGGGCCCGCGAGGCCGTCGGGAGCGCGGCTGCCGCTCGCGGCGAGGTGCATCGGTCGGGCGCCTTGCCCACATTGATCGAGCGCATGGCCATAGCATCGAGCAGCGAGTGACATCCCTTCTCGAAGATCCCGTCGCGACGCCACCGCCCGACCCGCCCCTCGACCTGTCGATTCCTCATCGGCTGCACGTCGTCGGAGTCGGCGGTCCAGGCATGAGTGCATTAGCGATCGCTCTTGCGGAGATGGGCCACCACGTGTCGGGTTCGGACCTTCGCGACCATCCGGTACTCGAACGCTTGCGCGCGTCCGGTGTCGACACGCACGTTGGCCACGATCGCACGCTCGTACATGGCGTCGATGCCGTCACCGGTTCGAGCGCCATCCCATCGACCAACATCGAGCTCGACGAAGCGCGGCGCACCGGCGTCGCTGTGCTCTCGCGTGCGGGCATGCTCGCATCGATCTGTGCCAGGGCTCGGTCGTTGGCCGTGGCCGGTACGCACGGCAAGACGACCACGACGTCGATGCTCATGCTGATCTTGGCAGCTGCCGGTCTCCGGCCGAGTTTCATCGTCGGCGGCGACGTTGCCGACCTGGGCACCGGCGCGCAGTGGACGGGCCGCGACTGGCTGGTCGTCGAGGCCGATGAGAGTGATGGCACCCACCTGGAGCTCCCACTGTTCGGCACGATCTTGACCAACGTCGAGATCGATCACCTCGATCACTTCGGAACCTTCGATGAGGTGATTGCCAGCTTCGATCGGTATCTCGGACAGATCGCCGGCCCCAAGGTCGTGTGCGCTGATGACGAGATCGCCGCCGAACTCGGTCGCCGCCACGGTGCGACGTTGTATGGACTGGCTCCCGAGGCTGATGTCCGTGCGGTTGATGTGCACGCCACCGGCGGCGCGTTCTCGTTCGCCATCGAGCGGAGCGGCACCCGCATCGGCACCGTCGAGTTGCCGCTGCGGGGCCTGCACAACGTGGTCAACGCCACCGGGGCGTTGGCGATGGCGCTGGAGGTCGGGGTCGACGTCGATGATGCGGCCGGTGCGCTCGCACGCTTTGGCGGCGTCGCTCGACGCTTCGACATCCGCGGCGTCGATCGAGGAGCCACCTTCGTCGATGACTACGCCCATCTGCCGAGCGAAATCGCGGCGGTTCTCGACGCAGCGCGCCACTCTGGCGACGACTGGTCGCGAGTGATCGCCGTCTTCCAGCCCAACCGTTTCAATCGGATCTCTGAGATGTGGGCGGAGTACCGCGACGCGTTCGCCACCGCCGACCTCGTCGTGCTCACCGACATCTATCCGTCGGGGACGGCACCGATCCCGGGAGTCACCGGGAAGTTGATCGTCAACGCAATCGCCGAGGCGCACCCCGGTCAACGTCTCGTGTGGCTGCCTCGCCGCAACGATCTCGTGTCGTTCGTCGCCGGAGAGGCACGTGCCGGCGACGTGGTCATCTCGATGGGTTGCGGCGATATCGCCTCGTTTCCCGAGGAGGTGATCGATGCCCGTCGTGCCCGCTGATCCCGTCGCAACGGCGCTCCACGCTCTCGGCGAGCGGGGCCGGCGCGACGTTCCGTTGGCGCCGTGCACCACGTATCGAGTCGGAGGCGCTGCTGCCGTCTATGTCGAGGCATCGAGCCTCGACGACCTCCGTCGTGTCGCCCGTGCCCACGCCGATTCGGGGCTCCCGCTGCTCGTGATCGGCAGGGGCTCCAACCTGCTGATCGCCGACGAGGGATTCCCGGGGATCGCCGTGGCCATCGGCGCTGCGCACAACGCGATTGACATCGACGAGGCATCCGATCGGGTGACCGCAGGCGCTGGAACGTTGCTGCCGGTCCTCGCTCGGCGCACCGCCGCGTCCGGTCGGCGTGGCCTCGAGTGGGCGGTCGGTGTGCCCGGGTCGGTCGGTGGTGCGGTGCGCATGAACGCGGGTGGACATGGCTCCGACGTCGCCCACAGCCTGCTCACCGCCACGGTCGCCGATCTCGATCGCACCGCCGACGACATCGTGGTCGAACGTCCAGCGGCCGAACTCGGGCTGCGCTTCCGTGGCAGCGGACTGTCGGCGTCGTCGGTTGTACTCGACGCGACGTTCCAACTGCGCTCCGGTGACCGGGATGCGGCCGAGTCCGAGATCGCCGAGATCGTGGCATGGCGGCGGGCCAATCAGCCCGGCGGTCAGAACGCAGGGTCGGTGTTCGTCAACCCGATCCCCGGTGAGGTGAGCGCAGGGGAGCTGATCGACCAGGCCGGCTTGCGTGGGTTGCGCCACGGCAGCGCGAGCGTGTCCGAGAAACATGCCAACTTCATTCAGGCCGATCCCGACGGCATCGCCGCGGACGTGCGCGAGCTGATGCGCATCGTGCGGAACCGCGTCGAGGAGCAGTCGGGGTTCCGCCTCCGTAGCGAGATCCGCTTGATCGGCTTCGACGAGACGCACGACCACGTGGGCGACGACGACCAACATCGCGACAACCACCACGAGCACCATGTGGAAGTGCACTGATGCGTTGGTTTGGACGCAAGCGTGGCGATGAGCCCGTCGACGATGCGGTCGAGGAGCCGACCGTTCGGGTGATCGGTCCCGCCGACTCGTCGGCGATCGGTACCGAAGACGGCGCCGTGCTCGACGAATTGTCTGAAGCGTTCGAGGAGTCTGGCCGGGCGACGATCACGATCGCTGCCGACGATGACGAACCCGACATTGCCTATCTCGACGACGAACTCGCCCGCGACGATTCGTCGGGGACCGTGTTCATCGACGATGACGCATCTGGCGACGCCGTCTCGGTCGAGGCGGCGACGTCGGCGTCGATCGAGCCGCGGATTGCGCAGCGCCGTATCGGCGTTCGTCGAGCGCAAGGCCGGCGCCGCCTGTGGTGGGTGCTCGCTGCCGTCGGCGTCGTGCTCGTGCTGGTGGCAGCTCTCGCAGTGGTCGGGTCGTCGCTGTTCAGCGTCGATCGAGTCGACGTGACCGGTGCGATCTACACCGATCCCGACGCCTTAACGGCCGTGATCGACGACATCGAAGGAACGCCGATCCTGTTGGTCGACACGGTCGATGCCGAAGAGCAACTCGAGTCGATCCCGTGGGTCGAATCGGCCCGGGTGACCACCTCGTTCCCCGATCGGGTGAACGTTGAAATTCGCGAACGGACCCCTGTCGTGTCGATGCAAGGCGACGACGGTCTCTTCCGGGTACTCGACCGCGAGGGCCGCGTCCTCGATGTCATCGAAGGACAGCCTGTCACGGTGGCCTGGATCTCTGGTCCCGGCACGCTCGACCTTCCCGCTGGTTCATTCGCTTCGCTGGGGTACGCGTCGGCCGCATCGCTGGTGACGAAGATGACCCCCGACATTCGGGCGCGAGTGCATTCGATGCTCGTCACGCCCGACGGTGCTGACCTGCGGTTGCTCCTCGTGCCGCAGAGCACCCTCGACGCCGAAGCGGAAGACGGTCGGCCGCCGGTGGCAGCGGCATTGGATCCCACGACGGTGACGGATCTGGTCGAGGTCCGCTTCGGATCGCCGATCGGCGACAACGCGCAGATCGAGAAACTCGTGCGCCTGCAACGCCAGCTCGACGACATCGGGACGGTCGATGTGTCGGTCATCGACGTGTCGACCGCCGAGGTCACGGTGTCGTGACCTCGGGCGGTTGTGTGCCCGGGGGTGTGCGTCGACCGCGCGGGGAGCGGATAGCGTCCCCGATCGGTCCGGGCGGACCTGGCAGGATGTGGACAGCCCGGTTCCGGACACAGGCCCACACGGCGAAATGAAGTGACCAATGACGCACAGTAATCAGCGCACGCAGCGGAGCAACCAGCGATGACCGGCGCACCTCAGAACTACCTTGCGATGATCAAGGTCGTCGGCGTCGGCGGAGGTGGCGTGAACGCGGTCAATCGAATGATCGACGCCGGCCTCAAAGGTGTCGAGTTCATCGCCGTCAATACCGACGCACAAGCGCTGCTGATGAGCGACGCCGACGTCAAGCTCGACATCGGTCGCGACCTCACGCGCGGACTCGGCGCTGGCTCCGACCCCGAGGTCGGACGATCGGCCGCAGAATCTCACCACGACGAGATCGAAGAGATGGTGCGCGGCGCCGACATGGTGTTCATCACCGCCGGCGAGGGCGGGGGCACCGGAACCGGTGCGGCGCCTGTGATCGCCGAGATTGCCCGCGAGGCCGGGGCACTGACCATCGGCGTCGTGACGCGGCCGTTCCAGTTCGAGGGCCGTCGCCGCGCAGTACAGGCCGACAACGGCGTTCAGCGTCTCAAAGAAAAAGTCGACACCCTCATCGTCATCCCGAACGATCGCCTGCTCACTGTGGCCAACGACAAGACGAGCGTGCTCAACGCATTCAAGATGGCCGACGAGGTGCTGTTGCAGGGTGTCTCGGGCATCACCGGGTTAATCACCACTCCGGGCCTGATCAACACCGACTTCGCCGACGTCAAGATGGTGCTCTCCAACGCCGGGTCGGCCCTCATGGGTATCGGCCAGGCGAGTGGTGACGAGCGTGCAGTGTCGGCGGCGAAAGCAGCGATCTCCAGTCCGCTCCTCGAGTCGGCGATCGACGGTGCCCGCGGGGTGCTGTTGAACATCACGGGTCCGTCGAGCATGGGTCTGTTCGAGATGAACTCGGCGGCGGAGATCATCCACGGCGTCGCCCATGCCGATGCCAACATCATCTTCGGCACCGTGGTCGACGACGAGATGGGCGACGAGGTGCGCATCACTGTCATCGCCGCCGGGTTCGATCGGGTCGACGGAGAGACCGGCCGGGTACCGGTGGTCGATGACGCCACCGGCCCGCGCACGAGCCCCACGCGCATCACCGAGCTCTTCGGCGATGACGACGAGCCGGATCCTCTTGCCGACGACGGCGACGACGACTTCGACGTTCCGTCGTTCCTCAAGTAGCGCCCAACACCGGTGGGCGTCACGCCGATCACCAGCCGTCGCTGGCGGGTGTGCTCCACCACACGCACTGATGGCGACGTGCACCCGATGCGTACGTCTGCGGCCGATCTGCGAACCCGCCAACTTGCCGCCACCGGACGTCGGTGGACGATGCTCGATCAACGTCACGGCGTCGAGGTGGTGGACGCCGACGCGGCCCAACGCAGTGACCGCCTCGTGGTTGGAGACGTCATCATGGTCGATCGCCCCGGCGTCGCCGTTGCTATCTGGGCGGCCGACTGTGCGCCGGTGTTCTTTCTCGGCGCGGATGGCCGGATCATCGGCGCCCACGCGGGATGGCGAGGGTTGGCCGCCGGTGTCCTCGACGTTGCCCTCGACGCTCTCGACGACGAGGTCGAGCAGGCGATCGTGGGACCGACGATCCACCCATGCTGCTACGAGTTCGGTCGCGCCGAGTTGGATCTCGTGGCAGGAGGCGTCGGCGCGGACCCAACAACGATCGCCGGTCGCACCACGGCTGGTGAGTTGGCGCTCGATGTTCCGCAGGCCATCTCGAGTGCCTGTGCGCGCCGAGAAGTCGAGGTGGCCGGCATCGGTGACTGCACCAGCTGTTCGTTGCGGTATTTCTCGCATCGCCGCGGCGACCGCCAACGCCATGCGACGATCGCGTGGTTGGAGGAGTCGTGAATCCCGACCGCGTGGCTGCGGCTCTTGCCGAGGTCCGTCAGCGGATCGACAGCGTCCTGCGCCCCTGGTCACATCCCGTCCAGATCGTTGCGGTCACCAAGGGATTCGGCCCCGAGGCAATCACCGCCGCAAGCGCCGCTGGTGCCACGGCGATCGGTGAGAACTATGCCCAGGAGCTCCTCTCCAAGCGTGACGCAGCCCAGGCCGCGAACGTCGAGGTGCAGTTCATCGGCGGCCTGCAGCGCAACAAGGTGCGCCAGCTCGTCGGCCTCGTCGATGTCTGGTCGAGTCTCGATCGACGGTCGGTGATCGACGAGGTGGCCAAGCGTGCTCCGGGAGCGCAGGTGCAAATTCAGGTCAACGCCACCGGTGAAGCCCACAAGTCGGGCGCTGCGGTCGACGAGGTCCATGCACTGGTGCGGCACGCGCAGGATCTCGGTCTCGGCGTCGTTGGCTTGATGGCGGTCGGTCCGACAGAGGGTGGTCCGGGTGCGGCCCGCCCGGCGTTCGCCCGAACCCGTTCGCTTGTCGATGAGCTCGCTCTGGAGCGGTGCTCGATCGGGATGAGCGCCGACCTCGAGGTTGCCGTCGAGGAGGGCGCAACCGAGGTGCGCATCGGCACCGGTCTGTTCGGTCAGCGGCCGACGCGGTAGACATGGCGGCAGTTGCGCGCCTGCGCGTCCGCGGCCGCACCATGGGTGTCGACTAGCCTCACTACGCAGGAGGATTGCATGTCTTTGTGGAAGCGGACGATGGACTATCTCGGTCTGGGTCCCGACGACGCATACGACGATTACGACGCGTACGAGGAACCCGACCCCAGTCGTGGGCGGGCGCCGCGCGAACCGGATCAGCGCAGCGGTCGCGGTTGGGAGCCTGAGGGCGAGCCCACCGTGCGCACTGTGTCGGGTCGTCCGAGCTTTCCATCGCGCGACTTCGATGCCTCGGCGAGTCGCCGTCCCGCACCGAACGGGCCCAATGGGCGAGCTGAACCGTCGCGCGACGATTCGGGCGTACACATCCGGCCTGCGGAGCCCGCGCCCGCACCGGGTGGGCCGACACAACTGCGGAGTGTCTCTGGAGGATCGATGGAACCACAAACCGTTCGTCCGCGCCGTTTCGATCAGGCCCAGGAGCTTGCCGACAAATTCAAAGAGGGTCAGCCGGTGATCATGAACCTCGAAGGCACCGAGCGCGAGGTCGCTCGCCGGCTCATCGACTTTGCAAGTGGCATCTGTTACGCCCTCGACGGCTCGATGGAGAAAGTGGCGACCGGGGTGTACCTCCTGAAACCGTTGGCCGCCCACCAGCCGCGCTACGACGAATACGACGACTGATACGACGATCACGACCGGAGCACCGATGGACATCAGCCCGCAGCGCATTCGTACCGCGGAGTTCCGCACCGTCCGCAAAGGACTCGATCCCGACCAGGTTCGTGAGTACCTGGGCGAGATCGCCGACGAATTGCAACGAGCGCAGAACGAGGCGACGGCGATGGAGGCGCGAGCGCGTGCGGCGGTGGCGCGCGTGCAGGAGCTGACCGAGTCGGGAGCCGACACGCCTGAGCCAGCTCCAGAACCCGTGGCGACGACGGCTGCGCCCGCCTCGGCATCGAGCGCGGAGCCCACTGCCGAGCAGGCTGATGCCATCAGTCGAACGCTTCTGCTCGCTCAGCGCACCGCCGACGCCACGATCGCCGACGCCGAGCGGGAAGCGACGCGCCTGCGCACCGATGCCGAAGCCGAGTCGGCGAAGACGATCGATTCCACGCGTGAGATGGCTGCATCGCTGATCGAGGAGGCACGCGACGACGCCCGCAAGGAGAGCGAGCAGGCGCGTTCGGCTGCTGCCGGTGAGGTCGACTCGTTGTTGGCCCGTCGCGACTTCCTCGAGTCCGATGTGAATCACCTCGAACAGTTCCTCGTCGAGCAACGCGCTCGCCTGCGCGACGCGGCGAACGAGCTGATCGCCATCACCGATCGTGTGCCGGGTGGATTGGGTGACGTCCGTGCACCGTTGTTGTCAGCAGCCGACGACGACACGCCGACGGGTGATGCGTTCGACCCGCGGGCGCTGAACGATGATGCCCGAGACCACGCCGACGATGACGACGAGCCTGCCGACGACGCTCCGGTAGCAGTCGACGTGGAATCGGAAGCTCAGAGCGCTCCGGAGGAGCATCATCGCGAGGATGTCGCCGACGACACCCAACAGCTCGACCACACCCCGGTGTTCGGCGTTGGTGATACGACCGAGCCGTCCTCCGACGACGAGTTCACGTTTTCCTTCGACGACGAGTCGCGCGGTCAGTCCTAACCCCGGCCAGGCGAGGGAGTCGCGTCGGTAGCATGCTGGCGTGCCCTACCCCGAGGTCGACCCCCGTCCCGACTTCCCTCGCTTGGAAGAGGACATTTTGGCTCGCTGGGCCAAAGACGGCACGTTTCGCGCCTCCGTCGATGCGCGTGAGGCCGGCGCCGACGGGGCCAACGAGTTCGTGTTCTATGACGGACCGCCGTTCGCCAACGGGCTGCCGCACTATGGCCACCTCCTGACCGGTTTCGTCAAGGACGCCATCCCGCGGTACCAGACCATGCGCGGTCGACGCGTCGAGCGGCGATTCGGCTGGGATTGTCATGGTCTGCCCGCTGAGGTCAAAGCCGAACAGGAGCTTGGGATCTCTGGACATCCCGAGATCACGGCCTTCGGTATCGACCGGTTCAACGAGGCCTGTCGCACCAGCGTCTTGCAGTACACGAACGAGTGGCGTGACTACGTCACGCGTCAGGCCCGATGGGTTGACTTCGACAACGACTACAAGACGCTCGACACGACCTACATGGAGAGCGTCATGTGGGCCTTCCGGGCGCTGTGGGACAAGGGTCTGATCTACGAGGGGTACCGCGTGCTCGCGTACTGTTGGCGTTGCGAAACGCCACTGTCGAACACCGAGACTCGGATGGACGATGTGTATCGCGACCGCCAAGATCCGGCACTGACGGTGTGGTTCGAGCTCGATACCGGCGAGCGCATCCTCGCCTGGACGACCACCCCGTGGACGCTGCCGGCGAACATCGCTCTGGCCGTCGGCCCCGAGATCGAATACGCACGTGTGGAACTCGATGGTCACACGTACCTGATCGCTGAGGCGCTGTTACCGAACTACGAAGCCGAGCTCGGCGCGGGAACCGTCGTCGGCACGGTGAATGGCGCAGAACTCGTCGGACGTCGGTATCGACCGCTCTTCGAGTTCTTCACCGACACCGAGCGGCACGGTACCGCCGAGGCATTCCAGGTGCTGGCGGCCGACTTCGTCTCGACTGAGGACGGCACCGGAATCGTGCACCTCGCGTCAGGCTTTGGTGAAGATGACCAGCAGGTAGCCAACGCAGCAGGAATTCCGACGATCTGTCCGATGGACGAGCACGGGCAGTACACCGCCGAGGTCAGCCCGTGGGTCGGCGTCCACGTGTTCGATGCGAATCCGGACGTGATCAGAACTCTGAAAGAGCGCGAGGTCGTCCTGCGGCATGCCACATACGACCACACCTACCCGCACTGTTGGCGGTGTCAGCGGCCACTCGTGTACCGCGCCATCTCCTCGTGGTTCGTGAAGGTCACCGAGTTCCGGGACCGCATGGTCGAGCTCAATCAGGAGATCAATTGGCAGCCGGCGCATCTGCGCGACGGCAGCTTTGGTAAGTGGCTGGAGAATGCCCGCGACTGGTCAATCAGTCGCAACCGATTCTGGGGCTCGCCGATCCCGGTCTGGCAGTCCGACGATCCGAACTACCCGCGCACCGACGTCTACGGATCGATCGCCGAACTGGAAGCGGATTTCGGTGAATACATTAGCCAGCCGATCACCGATCTGCATCGCCCGATGGTCGATGACCTGGTGCGACCGAATCCCGACGATCCGACCGGTCGATCCATGATGCGTCGCGTCCCCGAGGTACTCGATTGCTGGTTCGAGTCGGGCTCGATGCCATTTGCTCAGGTGCACTATCCGTTCGAGAACACCGATTGGTTCGAACACCACTATCCCGGTGATTTCATCGTCGAGTACATCGGTCAGACGCGTGGCTGGTTCTACACGCTGCACGTGTTAGCGACGGCGTTGTTCGATCGACCTGCATTCAGGAACTGCGTGAGCCATGGCATCGTCCTCGGCGACGACGGGCAGAAGATGTCGAAGAGCCTCGACAACTATCCCGACCCGCGTGAGATGTTCGATGCTCATGGCGCCGACGCGATGCGCTGGCACCTATTGTCGTCGCCGATCTTGCGTGGCGGCGATGGCATGGTCACCGAGACCGGCATGCGCGACACGGTTCGCCAGGTACTGCTCCCGCTGTGGAACACCTGGTACTTCTTGTCTCTGTACGCGAACGCCGCGGGCCACGAAGCACAGGAGCGCACGGACTCCGACGATGTGCTCGATCGCTACATCTTGGCCAAGACCGGCGAACTCGTCGTCGACGTCACCAGCGAGCTCGACGACTACGACCTGTTCGGCGCCTGCCAGACCGTCCGCGACTACCTCGACGTGCTGACCAATTGGTATGTCCGCCGCAGCCGTGCTCGTTTCTGGGACGGTGATCCTCAGGCCATCGATACGTTGCACACGGCGATGTCGGTCCTCGTGCGAGCAATCGCACCGCTGCTGCCGCTCGTCGCAGAGTCGATCTATCTCGGCTTGCATGGTGAGGGCAGCGTGCATCTCGCCGACTGGCCGACAGCGAGCGAACTCCCTGTCGATACGGACTTGGTTGAGTCGATGGACCTGGCACGTGATGTGTGTTCGGCGAGCCTGTCGGTGCGCAAGGCCCACCAGCGCCGGGTGCGTCTGCCGCTGGCGTCGCTCACCGTGGCCAGCGATGACGCGGGGCGATTGGCGCCACTCCGCGACCTGATCGCCGACGAGGTCAACGTGCGCGACGTCCAGTTGACCAGCGATGTCGGCGCGGTTGCCCGAGAAACGCTGCAGCTGGTGCCGGCGGCACTCGGTCCACGGCTGGGACGCGATATGCAGGCGGTCGTTGCCGCACACAAGGCGGGGGACTGGCAGGTCGAGGGAGACACGGTCATCGTCGGTGGGCACGAGCTGCAATCCGGTGAGTATCGCCTCGAGATGGTCGCCGCCGACGACGTGGCGAGCACGGCTCTGGGCCGAGGTGCCGGGGTGATTGCGCTCGACATCGAGGTGACCCCCGAGCTCGAGCGAGAAGGACGAGCTCGAGACCTTGTCCGCATCATCCAGCAGGCCCGGCGCGACGCCCAACTCGATGTGTCCGACCGCATCGCGGTCGACGTTCGTGGGGGCCCCGCGTGGGTAGATGCGATCGACGCTCATCGGCAGCTGATCGCTGGCGAGACGCTGGCGGTGACGCTCGAAGGCCGTGTCGATGAGACAGCCGACGATGGTGCGGACCCGGTGGTCGTCGTCGCGCGGCGCGCCACCACATAGTCGACACAGCCACACAGGTTTGCGGTGGCCGATACTCGTGTCACCGCAGTTCGTCCGGTAGAGTCCGGCGCTCACCCCCGCCAGAAGGAGGCAATTCGTGGCCGCAGCGAAGTCATCTCGTTCATCGCGCACGTCTGGCTCGTCGAAGAAATCGCCTGCCAAGAAAACCGCCGCTCAGAAGCGGGCGTCGACATCCAAGAAGCCCCCGGCCAAGAAGGCCCCGGCAAAGAAGACGTCGGCCAAGAAGACGTCGGCCAAGAAGGCCCCGGCAAAGAAGACGTCGGCAAAGAAGACGTCGGCCAAGAAGACGTCGGCCAAGAAGACCCCGGAAAAAAGGACGCCGGCGAGTAAGAAAGCCTCGTCGACGTCGAAGGAGTCGGCGCCGAAGAAGGCCGCAAGGTCGGCCAAGACGTCGGCGTCGACGGCGGCTGCCGCACCCAAAAAAACGGCGGCGAAGAAGCCGCCAACGAAGAAATCGACGTCGAAGTCCGGCGCCAAATCAGCTCGAAAGACGCCGGCCCCGGCGAAGTCCAGTGGACCCGAGATCCCCGCTCCTCGGGGCACGACCAAGGACGGCATCTCCTACACCAAAGACTTCGACGTCAAGTTCCTCAAGGCCCAGCGCAATGAGTTGGTGGAACGTCGAGCAGCGGAGCTGGCACGAGCGACCCGGCTCGAAGACGAAGCGACCAGTCTGATCGAAGACGGTGAGATGGGTGACGTGCAGTTCGACGACGAAGGCGGCGAGGGCGACACCATGGTGGTCCAGCGCGACCTCGATCGCGTGCTGTCCAGCCAGTCCCGCCAGACCGTAGGCGAGATCGACGCAGCGTTGGCTCGGATCGAGGCTGGTACGTACGGGTACTCCGAGGTGTCCGGTCAACCGATTCCGCGCGAGCGGCTCGAGGCAATCCCGGAGACCACGGTGCTCGCCGCCGAGAAGGTCGGCGGCATCGGCCCGCGATAACCCCCAGTCGGTGTCTCGATGACGCTCCCTGCCAACTGGCGGCTACCGCTGGCGATTGCTGCGGCGGTCGTCGTTGCCGATCAGCTGACCAAGGAGTGGGCGCTCAACGCGCTGGCTGACGGCCGCACGATCCATGTCCTGTGGACGCTGCAGTTCAACTTGGCCTTCAACAGCGGGATGGCGTTTGGTCGTGGGCAGGGCCTCGGCCCGCTGATCGGCGTGGTCGCCACGCTGGTCATCGTGTGGTTGTTGTTGACCTTGCGCAACGAATCGAGCCGGTTGAGTTCGATTGGCATGGGGCTGTTGATCGGCGGTGCAGCGGGCAACTTGATCGACCGTTTGCTGCGCGGGGACGCGTGGTTCCGCGGTTCGGTTGTCGACTTCATCGACTTGCAGTGGTTCCCGATATTCAACATCGCCGATATGGCGATCAACATCGGCGCCGGTCTGCTGATTCTCGGGAGCATTTTGCAGGCGCGGCATCGTGACGGCGACAACGGCGACAACGGCGACAACGGCGACAACGGCGACAACGGCGAGGCCGAGCCGGTCGCTGCGCCTGACGTCGATACCCCTGACCACTGACCGATGATCACCGAGGAGATCCCCGAGGCCCTGGCTGGCCAACGTCTCGACCGCATCGTCGCGTTGATCGCCGATGTCAGCAGAGCAGACGCGGCGCGCCTGGTCGAGCACGGCGGCGTCAGCGTCGATGATGTCGTGACCACGAGCGGCAAGGTCCGAGTCGACGGCGGCACATCGATCGCGATCGACCCGGCGGCGATTCCAGCGCAGCAGCCGCCGCTTGCCGACGCAACGATCGAGGTGCCGATCGTGCACGTCGACACCGACGTGATCATTGTCGACAAGCCGCCGGGACTGGTCGTCCATCCGGGTGCGGGCAATCCCGAGAAAACGCTCGTCAATGGCTTGTTGGCGCTGTTCCCGGAGTTGTCGGAGGTCGGCGAACCGCAACGCCCGGGCATCGTCCATCGACTCGACGCAGGGACCTCGGGGCTGCTTGTCGTCGCTCGAACGGAGCGGGCGCGGCTGGCGTTGATCGAGCAGTTTGCGGCGCATCGCCCGAGCCGGCGCTACGACGCGTTGGTGTGGGGAGTGCCCGAGGCCGCGAAGGGGCTGATCGACGCGCCCGTCGGACGCGACCCGCGGGACCCATTGCGGATGGCGGTCGTCGCCAACGGTCGTGATGCGCGCACCGAGTACGAGATCCTCGACCACATCGAGGCGCCGTTGATCGGTTCGCGTCTGGCGTGCCGCCTGCAGACTGGACGCACACATCAGATTCGTGTCCACGTCGCCTCGATCGGTCACCCGATCGTCGGCGACGACGTCTACAGCCGAGGTCGGCAGAGTTACGGCTTGACGCGTCCGTTCCTCCACGCAGGCGAGCTGTCGTTCGATCACCCGGCGACGGGAGAGCGGGTGACCTACGACGCCCCTCTTCCCCCCGACCTGACCACCTGGCTCGCCACCACCAGCTAGAGCGGAGTGCGCCCGCCCAATCACGTGGCGCGGCGGATTGGCGTGAGCCCGGGAGGCGAGGGAAAGGCCGCCAGGCCGTCCGAGCCCGGTGGAAGGGCCTGTCGCGGGTGCAGGTGGGCGAGCGCCGTGGGCGCGAGCACGGGAGGCGAGGGAAAGGCCGCCAGGCCGTCCGAGCCCAATCAGGATGGCCAGGGAGCGTCGCCGTTGGCGATCGCTGCGATCTGATCGAGGGTGTAGCTGTCGAGGTATGTGCGCATGTGTTCGCCAGCGAGATCCCAGATCTGAAGGAGCACGCATTGGCCCTCGTGATCGCAGGCGCCGTCTTGGTGTGGTTGTCCGAAGTCGCCGAGCGTGATCGGTCCATCGACAGCCGACACGATCTCGCTGAGCTTGATCTCCGCTGGTAGGCGCGCAAGCACGTATCCACCTCCGACGCCGCGCTTGGAACGCACCAGCCCGGCACCTTTCAAGGCCAGGAGAATCTGTTCGAGGTACGGCTGGGGGAGTGCGGTTCGATCGGCGATGTCGCGAACCGAGGTCGGCCCGCCCTCGTCGGCGTGCAACGCCAGTGACAACAACGCCCGACAGGCGTAGTCACCACGGGTCGAGATCCGCACCCGGCCAACATAACGACTCCGCCCGGACGCACCCGCAATGTGTCCCGATTGTGACGCTCGGAGTTGATCTCCACGCAGCGTCGTCGCGCAGGGTCTTGTCCCGCCGGTCAAGACGTGATCAACTTGCTCGTCGTGACCACCGGCGGACCGATCGTCCCCGACTACAGCGGGCCCAACCTGCGAGGCATCATCCCAGCGCTGCTGTCACCGCCCAGCGGTGGCCCGTTGCCGTCGTGGATCCCCGCCCCAGCCGCCGAGAGCGACGCCGTGGTGCTGCTCGTTCTCGACGGCCTCGGCTGGGATCAGTTCAACGACCATCGCGCCCACATGCCGACGCTGGCATCGTTCGTCGGCACGTCGATTCAGTCGGTGACCCCGACCACCACGGCCACGGCGCTGACATCGATCACCACCGGTTTGCCGCCGAGCGAGCACGGCATCCTCGGGTACCGATTCGCCTTGGGATCCGAGGTGATCAACGCTCTGCGTTGGATGGTCGGCGACACCGGCGTGCGCCGGTCGCATCCGCCGCGCGACGTACAACCCTTCCCGCCGTTTCTCGGTCATGCGGTACCGGTCGTCAGCCCGGCGGAGCTCCATCCGTCCGCGTTCAGCGAGGCGCACCAGCGTGGCTGTATCCCGGTGGGCTATCGGAGCCCGTCATCGATCGCCGTCGAAGCTGCCGACCAGCTCGGACGTGGTGAACGGTTGGTGTACTGCTACTACGGGGGCATCGACAAGATCGCCCACGAACGGGGGTTCGGACCCTTCTACGAGGCCGAGCTGCGCTTCGCCGACCAGATCGTTGCCGAAACCCTCGCGGTGTTGCCGCCCGGCGCGGCACTGCTCGTGACCGCCGATCACGGACAGGTCGACGTCGGCGAGCGTGTCCTGCACCCCAGTGAAGCGATGCTCGATCACGTCACGCTGCAGTCAGGCGAGGGACGTTTCCGTTGGCTCCATGCGCGGCCGGGAGCTGTCGACGCGCTTGCCGAGGCCGCCAGCGAAGAGTTCGGCGATGTCGCCTGGGTGGTCACTCGCGATCAGGTGCTCGAGGAGCACTGGTACGGGCCGGCGATGGCGGCGCCCGTCGCTGCTCGACTTGGTGACGTCGCCCTCGTGGCCGAAGCCCCCGTCAGCTTCTACGAGAAGGCCGATTCGGGCCCCTTCGAGCTGATCTGCCGGCACGGCTCGTTGACGTCGGCCGAGGTCGACGTACCGTTGCTCGCGAAAGCTGGCTGACCGGGCGCGGCTGGCTGCCGCGCAAGCGCTAGAAAAGGGGGATGTCCGACACCCCCGACGCTCCAACACCGCTCCGCCCCGATGGCGTCGAGCCTCCGGATCCAGCGACGGCGGCGGTCGCTGCTTCCGGTGAGGGCGATGGTGGCGACTCGGATGCAGCCGACGAGAATGCCATTACCGAACCGGCCAAGGTCATGCGCATCGGTTCGATGGTCAAGCAGATGCTCGAAGAGGTGCGCTCGTTGACCCTCGATGAAGCATCGCGTGAGCGGCTCGCCGAGATGTACGAGCGCTCGGTGACCGAACTCGCCGAGGCGTTGTCGCCAGATCTGGCGAACGAATTGTTCAGTCTGGCCTTGCCGTTCGGTGGCGATGAGGCACCAACTGAAGCCGAGCTCCGCATTGCCCAGGCGCAGCTCGTTGGCTGGCTTGAGGGCCTGTTCCACGGCATTCAGGCGACGTTGATGGCCCAGCAGTACGCGGCACGGCAGCAGCTCGAGCAGATTCGACAGCTACCCCAACAAGGCCAGCCACCGGCGGCGGGCGGCGAACGCTCCGGCGTCTATCTCTGATCGAGGCGCACGAACCGCTCGATGGCCGACTCGTTCACCCACCTCCACGTCCATACCGAATTCTCGATGCTCGATGGCGCAGCGCGCCTCGACGAACTCGTCGCGAAGGCAGTCTCTGATGGACAGCCGGCGATCGGCATCACCGATCACGGCAACATGTATGGGACGCTCGAGTTCTACAAGGAGTGTCGCAAGCAGGGCATCAAGCCGATCATCGGTACCGAGGCCTACATGGCCCACGATCATCGCAGCGAGCGGCCTGCCCGCCGCGGGCGGATCGACGACTCGGGTGGCGACACCGAGGGCGGCAAGAAGCTCTATTACCACCTGACCTTGCTCGCCGAGACCGACCAGGGTTACCGCAATCTGATTCAGTTGGCCAGCCTCGCCTTTATGGAGGGGTACTACTACAAGCCCCGGATGGATTGGGAGCTCCTCGAGAAGTACTCCGAGGGACTGATTGCCACCACCGGATGCCTCGGCGGACACGTGCTGCAGTCCTTGCTCAACGACGACGAGCGCGGCGCGCTGGAGAAGGCGGCGCGCCTGCAGGACATCTTCGGGCGCGACAGTCTGTTCGTCGAGCTGCAGGACCACGGCCTTCCCGAGCAGCGGCGGACAAACCCCCAACTGATCGAGATCGCCAAGAAGATCGGTGCACCGCTGCTCGCTACGAACGACAGCCACTACACCGATCAGCACGATCACGAAGCGCACGATGCGCTGTTGTGCGTGCAGACCGGCGCCCTGTTGTCCGATCAAAACCGGTTTAAGTTCGAGGGCACCGAGCACTACCTCAAGTCCGCCGCCGAGATGCGGTACCTGTTTCGCGAGGTACCGACGGCGTGCGACAACTCGTTGTGGATCGCCGAGCGGGCGAATGTCGAGATCGAGTTCGGCAATCCGCAGCTGCCCAACTTCCCGCTGCCGGAGGGCTTCACCGACGATGCCGACTATCTCCGCCACCTGACGTACGAGGGCGCTCAGAAACGGTGGGGCGACGAGCTGTCACCCGAGGCGCAAGAACGTCTGGCCTACGAACTCAAAGTGATTTGCGACATGGGGTTTGCGTCGTACTTCTTGATCACCTGGGACCTCATTCGGCATGCCCGCGACGCCGGTATCCGCGTCGGCCCGGGTCGCGGGTCCGCCGCGGGATGCGCCGTTGCATACTGCTTGTGGATCACCGACCTCGATCCGATTCGCTACGACCTGCTGTTCGAGCGGTTCCTCAATCCGAGCCGCGTGTCGATGCCCGACATCGACATGGACTTCGACTCTCGCTACCGCGACGAGATGATCCGGTATGCCGCCGAGCGTTACGGCCGCGATCACGTCGCCCAGATCATCACCTTCGGCACGATCAAAGCCCGCAACGCGGTGCGCGACGCCGCGCGCGTGTTGGGGTTCCCCTACGGCCTCGGCGACAAGGTGGCCAAGGCAATGCCGCCGCTGGTGATGGGCCGCGACACACCGCTCAAGTACTGCTTCGAGGAGCACCCAAAGTACGTCGACGGGTACAAGGCCGCAGCCGACCTCCGGGCGATGTACGACGCCGATGCCGACGTCAAGCGCGTCGTCGACGTGGCCAAGGGGCTGGAAGGGCTAAAACGTTCAGACGGTATCCACGCCGCCGCGGTGGTGATCACCAAGGACCCGGTCACGGAGTACCTGCCGATTCAACGCAAGCCAGAGTCGGGGCAGGACCCCGACGACGCACCGGTGGTCACGCAGTACGAGATGCACGGCGTCGAAGAGCTCGGCCTGTTGAAGATGGACTTCCTCGGGTTGCGCAACCTCGACGTCATCACCGATGCGGTCGAGATGATCGCCGGTGCACGCGATCCTTCATTCTCGATCGAAGACATCTCGCTCGAGGATCAGCCGACGTTCGAGCTGCTATCGCGCGGCGACACGATCGGCGTCTTCCAGTTGGAGTCGCCGCCGATGCGCCAGCTGTTGAAGGCCATGGCGCCGAGTTCGTTCGAGGACGTTTCCGCTGTGTTGGCGCTCTATCGCCCTGGGCCGATGAGCGTCAACATGCACTACGACTACGCCGACCGCAAGAACGAACGTGCTCCGGTCGAGTACTTCCACCCCGACGCCGAGGAGGTGCTGTCCGACACGTTCGGCCTGATGATCTATCAGGAGAGCGTGATGCGCGTTGCGCAGAAGTTCGCCGGCTACTCGCTCGCCGAAGCGGACAACCTGCGCAAGGCCTGCGGAAAGAAGATCCGCGAGTTGATGGCCAAAGAGCGCGACAAGTTCGAAGAAGGAGTCGAAGCCACCGGATACGGCGCCGACCTCGGGCCGCAGCTGTTCGACATCATCGAAGCGTTCGCCGACTACGCGTTCAACAAGAGCCACACGTTCGGGTACGGGCTGGTCACGTACCAGACCGCATACCTGAAAGCGCACTACCCGGTCGAGTACTTGGCGTGTCTGCTGACGAGCGTCAAGAGCAACCTCGACAAGGCTGCGATCTACCTCGCCGACTGCCGTTCGATGGGGATCAAGGTGCTGCCGCCCGACATCAACCGGTCACGCACCGACTTCGGCGCGCTGCAGCCCGCAGAGGTTCCAGAGGGTGTTTCGTTGCCCGTCGGAAGCCCTGGCGCGATCACGTTCGGCTTGTCAGCGGTGCGCAACGTGGGCACCGGCCTCGTCGCCCAGTTGCTCGACGAGCGCGACGAAAACGGTCCGTTCTCGAGTTTTCACGATTTCGTCGAACGAGTCCCCGAACCGGTGCTCAACAAGCGCACCATCGAGTCATTGATCAAGGGCGGTGCATTCGACACCCTCGGGCACCCGCGCCGCGGCCTGCTCACCGTGTTCGAGGAGATCATCGATACCACCGTGAGTCGCCGTCGCGAACGTGAGAAGGGCGTGATGAACCTCTTCGGCGACTGGGGTGGCGAGGACGCTGACGGCCACGACGGAGCGGGTTTCGACGAGCGCACTCCTATTCCCGACCTCGTGTTCGACAAGACCGAGCAACTGCGCAACGAAAAAGAGATGCTCGGGTTGTACGTGTCGGATCACCCTTTGTTCGGCGTCGAGTCGGCGTTGAAGCGCAAGGTCGACAATGCCGTGCTCGATTTGAGCAACATGGAAGACGGCGCCCAGGTGCTCGTTGGTGGGGTGATCACCAATCTGGCCCGTAAATACACCAAACGTGGCGACCAGATGGCGGTGTTCGTGCTGGAGGATCTCGACGCGTCGATCGAGGTCACGATCTTCCCGCGGACCCTGGCCGAACAGGGACACAAGCTCGAAGACGACCTGATCGTTGCCGTGAAGGGCCGTCTCGATCGGCGCGACGAAAGCCGGTTCGGTGTGATCGGCCAAACGATCAACGTGTTGTCCGGCCTGTCGGACGGCCCAGCGGCGCCATTGCGGTTACGGTTGCCCTCCGCTGCTCTCGACGAGTTGAAGATCCAGCGGCTCAAGCGGATCCTGCGCGAACACCCAGGTGACTCGATTGTCATGGTCGATATCGGCCAGGGCACCGTGCTCAAGTTGGCCGACGAGTTCCGGGTCGATCTCGACCGTTCGGTGGGCGAGTTACGCATGGCCTTCGGTCACGAGGCGGTATTGCTCTAAACTTTCACGAATGGCTCTCGACGTTGTGACGAACGATGCGGCAGCGCTGACCGACTTCGACCTCGACGAATTGGCCTCGATGGAGGAGGCATTCAGCGCTGGGCACTTGTCCAAGGCCAAAGAGGACTGGGTGCTGGTCACCACGGCGCGGTTCGGCGACAAGCTGCACGGCTACACGTTCTCCACCCTGGAACGCATCGGCGGAACTCCGTGTGTGCTCATCGGTCTGTTGTCTGTGCGTCGCTCATCGCGCCGTGACCAGGTGCTTCGCGGGTTGGTCAGCGAGGCCTACCACCGTGCGCTGATGGCGTTCCCGGACGAAGATGTCGTCGTCGGCGCTCGTTTCGTCGCCGCCGACGGGCTCGAGGCGTTCAAAGATCTGCGTGAGGTGACGCCGTCGCCGGGTGTTCGTGCCGTCGGCGAGGAACGGGCGTGGGGTCGTCGTCTCGCGAAGCGGTTCGGCGTCGACAGCGGCTACGACGCCAACAGCTTCATCTCCAAGAAGGGCGCACAAAGCGGGTACCTCGATCACGAGTCGACCAAGCCGCACAAGCTCGACGCCGCCGTCGTGGAGATGTTCGCAGAGGTGCCCGCCGACAAGGGCGGTGCGATGGTTGTGTACGGCTGGACCATGGCCGAAGACCTCGTCAAGCTCGGCAAACGGTGACCGAATTCGCCGACGTCGTCCGTCGTCGGCGAATGACCCGGGCATTTCTGCCGACCCCTGTCGAACCAGCGCTGATCGACGACATGGTCGAGCTGGCGGCACGGGCACCGAGCGCAGGCAAGACCCAGGGGTGGCATCTCGTCGTGCTCGAGGGCCCTGAGACGGCCCGATTTTGGGACGTCACGCTTCCCGCAGAGCGGCGAGCCGCCTTTCGTTGGCAACAACTGCTCGACGCCCCGGTGATCGCCCTGCCCTTCAGCGACCCAGACGCATACGTCGAGCGGTACTCCGAACCCGACAAGGAGCGCAGCGGATTGGGCGCCGGACGCAGCGCTTGGCCGGTGCCGTACTGGACCGTCGATGCATCGATGGCGGTGATGACGCTGCTGCTGGCCGCGGAAGACCACGGTCTTGGTGCGCTGTTCTTCGGCGTCTTTCGCGGTGAGGGGGAACTCCGTGCAGCACTCGGCGTCCCTGAGGAGTTGGAGCTGCTCGGCGCAGTTGCGATCGGGCACCGGGCCGATGGTGAACAGGCCGGGCGCAGCGCCGCACGGTCCCGTCGATCGTCCGATGAGATCATCCATCGCGGCGGTTGGTGAACCCCGCACCCGTTGGACGGCTGCTGTCCGGTCTCGGCGGCGGCGTGAGCACACTGGGAGCAACGATGTGGGACGACCGTGAGTTCCAGCCATTACCGGCAGCGGCATTGCAGATCCGGCTGATCGGTGGGCTGTTGGTGGTCGTCGTGGTGGTCGCAGTCGCGGTCGCCGTCGACTTCGTCATTCGTCGCAGCACAGAGATCGAGCCTCCGGTGGTGATCGGTGTGATCCCCGCAGCGATCGGCATCCTGCTGCTGGTCGTGGTGGAACTCGCTCTCTGGTTGGGGTGGCGGGCGACCGGGTGGCGGCTCGATGAGCGGCTCTTCGCCATGCGCTCAGGTGTGTACACACGGGAGTGGACCGGTGTGCCACGCGACCGCGTGCAGTCGGTGTTGGTGGCGACCAATCCGCTGCAACGCTGGCGGGGGCTCGCCACCGTGACAGTGCGCACCGCCGGAGCGCATACACCCGCAGTCGTGCTCAACGACGTGGAGGAGGAGGCGGCCGAACAGGTGCGTCTCGAGCTCGCGCCGGGATCGATGCAGGGGTCAGGGTGAGTCAGGACGCCGACCCCGACGATCGCACGCCCCAAGGAGGCCACACCGAGTCGGACCCGCCCGACCAGTGGCGGCGGCTGCATCCCGCGACGATCCTCAGCGATCTCGTGCGGCGGCTGCCGCAGGTGGTGGTGGGGCTCCTGCTCATCCTCAACAGCAGCGGCGGCAACCGGGTGATCGACACGATCCAGCTCGTCATCGGCGTGGTTGCCATCGCCCCCGTGATCGTGCGTTACGTGACGGCGAGATATCGCGTCGATGCGTCACTGCTGCGCTGGCGTGAGGGTCTCTTCCGGCGGCACACGGTCGATGTGCCGCGGAGCCGCATCCAGTCGATCGACTCGCGGGTCGATCTGATCGGCAGGGCGTTCGGACTGGAAACCGTGGTCGTCAGTTCTGCCGGCGGCGATAGTGAAGTGAGCGTTGGGCTGGTCGATCGGGAGGCGGCGGCACGGTTGCGTCGGGAGCTCCAACGGCGGGGCACAGCTGAGCGGTCGGTCGATGCCTTACCACCCCCCGAGCCTGCGCCACAGACGCTCGCAGAGCGATCGGGAAGTGACGTCGTGCGGGTGGTGCTGACGGCGACCGAGACCGGTGACGCAGTCGTTGTCGTGGTCGGCGTGTGGCTCGCCATCGGTGCGCTGAACGTCCTCGATCTACTCAGCGGCGCTGCGCTGGCCGGCTGGATCTCGCTCGCCACGGTCGCCACGATGATCCTCGCCGTGACGACCTTGACGGGGCTCGTATCACGGGCAATCGGGTTCCGCTCCGAAGTGCAGGGACGTCGGGTGCGGGTCCACCAGGGGATACTCGGTCGACGGTCACAGGAAGCCCCACTCGTGCGCGTGCAGGCGATGACAGTTCGTGACTCGCCGGTCGCTCGGCGCCTCGGGACCGAGGCCGTGTGGGCCGACACCGCCGACGTCAGCGGCGGCAGTGGTGGTGAGCGGCTGTTGATCGATGCCGTGGCGCCCGTTGGCCGTTGGCGGTGGTGGGCGCCGACCCTCGCCGGGACTGCTGCCCCGAACGATGCTGAACTTCGGCGCGTTGCGCCGGTCTCGCTGCGGCGGCGGATGATCGCCGCCACGATGCAGTCGCTTGCGTCGGTGATCGTGATCGTCGCGGCGGCCGTGATCGTCGTCGAGGTCAACGAGCGTGGTCCGACGACCTGGATGATCGCCGGAGCCGTCCTGTGCTCGATCGTTGCGGTGCGGTTCGGGCGGGCGGTCTTGTCATATCGCCACGAACGTTGGCTGATCGACGATCGAGATCTCGTCTTCGTCAACGGAGCGCTCAACCGAACACGCACGCTCGTGCCGCGTCGGCGTGCCCAGAGCGTGACGGTCTCGGCCAACTGGTTTCAACGCCGTCTCGGGGTTCGCAACGTACATGTCGACACCGCGGCCCCGTCGATCAGCGGCGCGGCGCGCGACCTGTATGTGCGCGACGCCGAGACGCTGACCGACGCCGTGCTGGCGACGATCGACCAGACGGGCGGCGTCTAGCCCTCGGGGGAGGCTTCGATCAGCCGTCGTCGGCGACGAGAGCGATACCGCCGTCGACCTGCTTCACGGCGACCTTGCGGCCGGTGAGTGCCTCGGCGAATCCCTCGACGGTGTCCTGAGGCGCCTGGCACGCATATTCGCGACAGACGTAGGCGAACCCGTCCCGGCGGTCTTGCCACAGCGGCGATTGGTACGGCTCGCCCCATGCCAGCACCATGTCGGGGCGCCAGATGGCATGGGCCAGGCGTACCAGATCTGAGCGATCACCGACCACAGCGACCTCGGTGGTGCCACGCCGACGAAGGTCGGCAGCGAGGAGCGCATTTGAGACCAGTCCGACCTTCTCTTTCATCTGCGGAGCGAGGAGCTGCAAGATGCGGTCGGCTTGGTGTGCATACCGTTGCTCTCCGGTCAGCGCCGCCAGCCGGTACAGCGCGATGGCGCCCTGGGAGTTTGCCGACGGAGTGGCGTTGTCGCCGATGTCCTTCTGGCGGACGACCAGCGCCTCAGCGTCCTCGGCCGTCGTGTACAGGCCGCCGTGATCCGGATCCCAGAACCACGTGAGCATCGTTTCGGCGGTGGCGACGGCGGCGTCGATCCAGCGCGCCTCACCGCTGGCCTCAGCGAGACGGGTGAATGCATCGATCAGTGCGGCGTGGTCGGCGGCCAGCGCGGCATGGCGGGCAGGGGGATGGCCATCGGCTTGCCAACTGCGGAACCAACGACCGTCGTCGCCACGTAGCTCGCGTAGCAGGAACTCGCCGTTGGCAATCGCAGCCTCGAGCCAGTCGGAACGGGCGAACACAGCGGCCGCTTGGGCGAGCGCCGAGAGAAACAGTGCGTTCCACTCGGTGAGCACCTTGTCGTCGAGCCCCGGGCGGGGTCGAGTGGCCCGAGCGACGTGCAAGATCATCGCCGCGTTCTGCATCTCTGGTGAGCGGGCAAGTTCACCCGAGGCATGCATTCGGTTGGGAATCGAGCGGCCGGAGTCCTCGAAGTTGCCCACGTCGGTGATGCCGAACCACTCGATCACCGCGTCGGCATCGGCGACTTCGCGCTCGGTCTGTGGTGCAGCGGCGGCGAGCACCGCTCGAATCTCGCGGGGTGTCCAGGTGTAGAAGATCCCTTCCACCGAGTTCCCTTGTCCGTCGAGCGAGTCGGCGTCTTCGGCCGAGTAGAACCCGCCGTCGGGGTGGCGCAACGTCGACAACACGTAGTCGATCGTCTCGGCGACGACCTGCCGCCACGCCGGCTTGCCGAGCACGACCGCCGCATGCAGATACGTGCTGACCATCAATGCTTGGTCGTACAGCATCTTCTCAAAGTGCGGCACCAACCACTCGCGATCCGTGGAGTACCGGGCAAAGCCGCCGGCCAGGTGGTCGTACATCCCGCCCGAACACATCGCATCGAGGCTCTTCGTGACGATTTCTTTCGGCGCGTCTTGGGCCGTCGACATGTATGCCCGCAGCATCAACTCGAGGTTGAACGTCGACGGGAACTTCGGTGCCGTGCCGAAGCCGCCCCACTCGGCGTCGAATGCGCCGCCGAGCGTGCGGATGGCGTGGTTCAGCTCGTCGACACCGGGTAACTCGTCGGCGGGCCGCATCGTCGCAGTGGCGTCGAGGGACTTCACGAGCGCCCCGGTGTTCTGGGCGACGTCGTCGGGCTTGTTGCGGTACACGTCGTCGATCGCATCGAGCAGCTTCAAGAACGCGTCTTTGGGGAAGTAGGTGCCGCCGTAGAACGGCTTGCCGTCGGGCGTGAGGAAGACCGTCATCGGCCATCCACCGCGGCCCGTCAACGCTTGCACGGCGTCCATGTAGAGCGCGTCGACGTCGGGGCGTTCTTCGCGATCGACCTTGACGTTGACGAACAACTCGTTCATCTTCGCCGCCACCTCGGGGTCCTCGAAGCACTCGTGGGCCATCACGTGGCACCAGTGACACGCCGAGTAGCCGACCGACAGGTGGATCGGCACGTTGCGCTCGCGAGCGGCGGCGAAGGCCTCGTCACCCCAGGCGTACCAATCGACCGGGTTGTCCTTGTGCTGCCGGAGGTATGGGGAGGTCTCCGAGGCGAGTCGGTTCACCGCGCCGAGGGTAGCGGCGCCAATGCGGGAGGGTCCGGCGCACCCCATCGAGGGAGTGCGCCGGACCCATCGCTACGCCGGGGCAGCGTCAGCCGCTCAGAGCAGCCCGCCGGTCTTCAATGCCTTGATCACCACACGGTGCTGCTCGGCGTAGAACGCCCTCGCCTGGTCCCGCGTCATCGGGCCCATCTTCGTCTGCACCATGTGGCTCGACGACTGCAGCGAGTTCTCCAGAATTGTCGGCAACGTCGTTCCGTTGCGATAGCTCACAGGCGGGTTGGTGCGCACCGGGCCCGTACTCGTCGACGGCACGTTGCGGGTCGTTGGGACGACGGTCGGAGCTGTCGAGCTCGTGACGTTCGGCGGCGGCGGTGACGGGCTGGAGCCACGGTTCACGCCTGGGCTATAAGACGGTGCCGTCGACGACGAGATCGAGTTCGACGGCGGTCGCACATGCATCGAGCGCGCCGTGCTCCGGTAGGCCCGCATCCCGGCGGGGATCAGCGGCACCAGGCTGATGACGCTGAAGGCGATCGCCCAGATGAGCGCGGCGTCGTCCAGGTCGCCGGTGGCGAACATGAGCGACCACATCGCTGCGTTGATCGCCACGTCGAGCAGCGCAATGGCAACGAACTTCTTGGGAAAAAAGAACGCCGTTACCGCCAAGATGATGCTCGTGATGCCGCCGATGTTCCGGAACATCCGGCTCGCTTCGAAGGGCGACAAGCCCGTGCGGTCCTCCTGATTGAACGGATCGCCGTCGGTGTAGTTGTAGAGCGTCGAGCCGGCTTCGACCGGATCCGGTGTAGCGAAGCTGCCGATCTCGGGCAGCATCGCCCGGAACGGAGTGATCACGACCGGGTTGATCGTGTCGGTCCGCAAGAGCTCCTTCCAGCCACTCTCGTGGCCAGCCACACTGACCGTGCTTCCAGCGTGGCTGGTGTCGATCGGCATGCCATACGGGGTGAACCACATGGGTGTCGCCGTGCCGAGGCTCGGGACTTCGGCGTCGAGGTCGGCCCACACGCTGCCGTCGAGCCCGACGATCGCGAGCGACGTCGAGCCGCCGGTGGCGATCGTGTGCGCGATCGCCCCGATACCGGGGAGCGAAGTGCTGACCGGCTGCTGGTCTGGGCCGAGCACCATTCCGCTCGCCGTGTGGTGATACGTCGACGTCTCGCCGTTGATCGTGCTGGTCGAGGTCAACACGTCGCCTGTGGCGTTGCGCAGGTACTCGTACCGGTTGGTCCCGTCGTCGACGGCGGTCACGTCGAGCCGCTGGTCGTAGATCAGCTCGGTCTGGTCGTAGCGGGTGATTGCGCCAACCGCGTTGTCGAGTGCGATCGACTCGCCGTTGTGGGTGACGACCGACGGGGCGGCCCACTGGTCGTAACCGATCGTGATGGCGTCGACGGTGCCGTCCGGGCCGGTCGTAGTGATCCGCGATGGCGTTCGGTCCGCCGGAGCGGTCGGGTTCGGCCCGGCGATCTCCGCTGGTAGTTGATCAAAGTCGGTGATGACCTCGGTGGTCCCGCCGGGACCCTGGAACGTGTACGCCGCTGCGGTGCCGTTGGCGTGGTAGCTGAAGTGCTGGGTCGCCTGCTCGGCCCCGTCGGCGGTCTGTGTCCGCAGGGTGATCCGCCCGTCGGGGGCGTATTCCACCGACTCGGTCCAGGTCGCCCCGCTGGTGTCGGTGACGTCGAGGCGATTGCGCATCTCGTAGGCGTCGTATCCGTAGGTCGAGGTGAAGCCGATGCTGTCGACGACCGCGGCGATCTGCCACGGATTGGAATCGGCGTAGCCGAGGTCGACGCGGTGGGTGCGACCGTCGATGCTGTCGGTGACGATGCTCGTCGGTCGAGTGCCGTCGGCGGTGTACCTGGTCGTCACCGTCTGAGCGGCGACTCCGGTTGTCAGGTACGTCGTCTCGACAACGGTGTCGGCGCTGTAGTTCGTGTCGGTGCGCAACCCATGTGGGTCGACGAGATGGACGATCCGATCGTGCAGGTCGCGATAGACGGTGATCGTCGTCGTCCCCGTCGCCGCGGTGTCCGACGTGTGTATCTCGACGAACAGCCCGTTCGCCGTCATGGCGTAGTCGACGGTCTCGCTCATCGGCGATCCGTTACTCCCGGTGCCCGGCGCAGTGCCGGCGGAGACGGCGGTCTCGATGTGCCGGCCGATGCCGTCGTAGAAGTAGGTCGTCGTCGTCCCGGTTGCGGCGTTTTCGGTCGCTGCCAACTGGCCTCGACTGGTCCACCACATCTGCTCGCGGCCGCTGTCGCCGCCCGCGTCGGGCAGCTGTTGCGTCTGGGTCATGCCGCCCTGCAGCTGTGCTGCACCGTATCCGGGAGGTGTTGCCCGTTGGCGCGCTCCCCAGTGGGCGAATGACGTCGACGTGCCGCCCGGCGACGTCTCGCTCAGCGGTCGCCACAACTGGCCGAAGTCGGTACTGAAACCTTCGAAGGTCGCAGTCGTGGTGTCGCTCGTGCCGTCGGGATACGTCGTGGTGATCGTGGTGGGTCGCTCCGACAACGGATCGTCGTAGCGGATCAACTCGTGGACGAGGCCGGCGGTGCCCGTGGCCCAGTCGCGGGTGAACCGCTCACTGCTCAACTGGAGTGGAGCGACCAACTCGTCATCGGCCACCGCGTAGACCGGCGCGCCAGCGGCGTCGACCGCTGTCAGCGCAACCGTCACGGGGTTGCTTGCGCCGGGTGCGTTCTCATCGCTGACGAGCACGCTGATCAGGACGGGGCCCTCGCCGGGCTCGGCGTCGGGGAGCAACGGCAGGCCGGTGCTGTCGACCTCTTCGCCGTCGACGGTGACTTCTTCGATGGTGGCGCCGTCGACAGTGACGGCATAACCGCCAGCAGCGGTGTCGCGATCGACGGTGGTCACGAGTTCTGCCGACCATTCGCCGGAGATTCCTGTCGGTGCCGTGATCGGGCCGGACACGACGGTGTTGGCCACGGTCGCCGCGTTGCGTGCGGCCGAGTTCCACCACGTGGCCACCCAGCCCTGTGAGTCCACGGTGCTGTCGATGAGCTCCTGGCTCATCGGCATCGAGTCACGATGGGCGGCGAGGGGCATGTGCGTCCCGGCGTCGAACATCGACACTGGCGCAGGGCCCCAGATGGTTACGGCGCGGCCGTCGTCGGCTCGCTCGTACACCGTCTGCAGCTGCCCCTCGCGCAGACCGACAGGTCGATCCTCGGCGTCGTACAGTGCCATCGCGGTCACCCCGAGCGGATCGGTGACGCTGTGCGTCGCCCACGTGTCGGGGTCGAATGCGATGGTGGTCACCTGCGGGGCGCCGCCGGCGAAGACAGCGGTCACGGTGGTCGTGCCCGCTCCGTATCCGAACGACAACGCTTCTCGTGCACTACTGCCGGGGGTGGCGGCCGGGCCGTTGATCGTGTCGATTCGTCCCGCGCCGTCGTAGGTCAGTTCGTAGTTGGTGTCGGCCGACTCGCCGGCAACCGCGTCGACCAAGCCGGCTCGGGGATCGCGCAACGCGGTCATCACACCGACGTCGTCGTAGGCCATGTCGAGGCGGCGGCCCTCCGGCAGGAACAACGCCGAGATGTTGTCGCCCTGCCAACCCACGTCGATGCGAGTGGTGGCCTCGCCGGCGGGGTCGTCGATGAAGGTGATCGAGCACAGCCCGCCGAGAGGAGCTGCATCGAAGCCGCCAGGCGTCGCCGGACAGCCGGTCGGTCCGCCGACGTACCCCAGCTCGACCGCGCGACCGGTGACCGGATCGGTGACCGACGTCAACGTGCCGTCGAACCAGGTCGTTTCGTAGGTCGCGGCGCCGATGTCGTCGGATATCGGCGCGGTGTAGCGCTCGAGGTCGCCCCAGTAGCTGAACTCATAGACCGCGCCATCGGTGTCGACGAGCCGCCAGCCGCCCGTGGATTCGTCGGCGGTGAGGATGGCACGCACGCCGGTGACCTCTGCATCGACGAGCTGCGGGAGGTCGTACGTGCCGTCACCATTGTCGAGATAGCGCAGCCGCTGGCCATTCGTGCCGACCAGCTCGAGTGTGCCGGTCGCCCCGTATTCGATCAGCTCGAACCAGGTTGGTAGTGCCGGGAGCGATAGCTCCCAGCCGCCGCCGAGCGGGGCCCGGAAGGGTCCGATCGCGGGCGTCGTCAGGTTCGACGTGCGATAGGTGAGTGACAGCGGAACCGAGACCTCTGACGTGCCGAGGGGCGCGTCCAGAATCAACTCGCCGGTCGTTGGTGCCATCGCAAACGGTCCGGCGTGTTGCCACTCTTGGAGCGCGTCGCCGGTCTGATCGACGAACACGATCATCGCCTGGGTCGGGTCCTCCACCGGGTCCTCGTCGTCAGCGGGGTCGTCTTCGTCGACGGGGACCTCAGGTGGCGGCGTGGAGCCGTCGTCGGCGGGGCTGACGGCCACCACGTAGGTGGCACCGTCGACCATCGATCCAGCCGCTGGTTTCCAGCTGTCGCTGGTTGTCGGCCCGGACACGTCGCCGCGCGCGTGCTCGGCGCCCAGGTCGTAGAGCACGTACTCCCACCCGAGTTCAGGGTGCGGTTCTACGTCGCCGGGCCCGAACGTCGGTGTTGTCGTGCGCACGACGCACATGTCGTCGGCGCCGACCTGGCAGACATCGCCGACGCGCTCGAGGTCGAGCAGCGGATTGCTCCCGCCTGAACCGGCGAGGGCCGGAAGGCCCCATGCGGACGGTTCAGCGACGATTGCTGGAAGGTCCGGGGCCACGGCCTCGACACGTGCGGGGAACAAGGTGGCGACGAGCGACGTCGTGGCCAATGCTGCTCCTGCGGTGATCCACCTCCCTTTGCGGCGTCGTGTGTTGGCGCTGGCGTCGTACCCGTGGGGGCGAGAGATGGTGTTGATGAGGGCTCCTCGTGTGTCGTGGTCGTCTGATCGTCAGTGTTGTCGTTTCGATCTGAACGGAGCTTGTGCGGTCTCTGAAGATCCGTGGGAAACGCGGTGAGGGGTTCGTGGTGGGCATGCATCGTCAGCTGAACCTCGTGTAGCGGACGATTGCATCAAGGTGCTCGGTGTCCTGTTCGTACAGCACGCCGCCCCATCCGTCGGTGGTGGTGCTGCGATGACCGGCGAGGGCCAACGGCTGTGACCAGAATCGGCCCCCAGCGGTGTTTGTCAAGGTGCCGGTGCCCGGCTCTGCGACCACTCCGCTCGGGTGCTCCAGCGGGTTCCACGTACGCAGCGAGCGCCAATCACCGTATGGGTCCCGGAACAGCCACACGGCGGAGGCGTCACTGTCATAGTTGCGACCGGACACGGTGAGGAAGCGGCCGTTCACCTCGATCTTGCCGCCGAACGGTTGCGCCCGCGGGCCCAACTCGTCGAACGGCGCAACGATTCCGAAGTCTTCGTCCCAGTACCCACCCATGTCGCGGTACCCGTACAGCTGGCCCGGGCTGTGTCCGCCGCGGGCGCCACCGCTGACATCCCCCGGGTCGCTGTGGAGCAGCAGCGATCCGTCGTCGGTGAAGGCCAGCGTGCTCTGGTGCCCGAGCACGCTGGTGGTGAACGTGCGCACCGCAAGCGTCTTCGTCAGCTGGTCGCCGCGGAAGTCGTACACAGCGATCCCTCCTTGCGTGGTCGTGGCGATGCGCACGCCGTCTGCCGATGGTGCGATGTCGATCGATGCACCGAACGCGTCGGGGACGAGCCCAACGCCGTCGAGGCCGTTGTCGACGCTCCAGGGCATTGGTTGTTCGGCGCGTAGCGCGTTCCCGCTACCGATCCACACTTGTCCGTCGACGAGGTCGAGCGAGTCGATAGTCGTCGCGTCCTCGAGATCGAGCTCGTAGGCGATGGACCGGCCGGTGATCAGCGGCATGGTTTCCACGTCCCACCACTGGCTGTCGTCACGCAAGCTGCCATGGGTCTCGGTCGTGTCGACCACGACGAGACGGAGCCCGGCCGAAGTGTCATCGATGCGCATCACGGCATAGCCGGCTGCGCTGATCGGATCGGTGGTGAACGCCTCCATCGAGGTGAACGGCACTGCCGAGCGAACCCGCACGGGGTCGGTCCGTTCCATGGTGTCGGCATCGATGGCGAACGCCAGGTCGGCGCGGTACCACTGGTCGACCGCTCCGCCGACCGGGTCGTCGACCGGGTACGACGCGACGTCGTCGTTGACCACGAGGAGGCTGTCGCCATCGAAGGCCAGACCGCTGATCGTGGTCGAGTACGTCGCTTCCTCGGTCGAACCGTCGACCGGGTCGTAGCGCACGACCGTGCTGAGCGCCGGGCTCGAGACCCACACATAGCGCAGGTCGTCGACGACGATGTCGGGAGCGTTGCCGTTGCGGGTGTGGTCGCTGTGGTTGGGCGCCGCCACGCGCCGCACGGCGCCAGAGTCGACATCGAAGATCACCAGGAGCGGCACGGCGTACGTGCCGTCGCCAGCATTGGTGAGGAACAGCTCGTCGCCGATCAGGGCGGCGTCGCTCGGGTTGGTCACCAGATCGAGATCGAGGGTGCGGATCACGGTGCCGGTGTCGACATCGAGTACCGCCGCGCTGCCCGAGTTGTCGACGACGACGAGATCGACACCGTCGGTCACCATCGTGGCGGTCTCGATCGCCGGATCGAACACGGCCAGCACGGCCCCGGTCGATGCGTCGACCTTGAGGATTGCGGTCGAGTTGTCGACGGCGACCCAGAGGTGGGCCGCATCGACGGTCGTCGCCGCAACCGCGTCATCGAGATCGACCATGCCGGTCGGCTGCAGCTCGCTGTGGAGCTGCCAGCCGTCGGGTCCGTTGGCGAACAGCAAGATACGGCTGTCGGTGTTGGCAGGAAGCGCGCGCATGTTGCCGAAGTCGGCGTCGTGCAGCCACAGCTCGCTCACCGCGATGTGGTTGCCATCTGCGGTGATTGCCACGTGCCGCGAGGCGAGCGTGCCGTCCTGGGTGCGCAGCGGCGCCGAGCCGGTATCGGCGAGGATCTCGCTCAGCAGCGTCACGGTGGCGTGCTCATCGTCGAACGGCACGCCGGGGTTGGCGATCGATGCCACGACGACTTCAGGGTGCAGCGAACCGTCGAGGGTGTCGGCCGTGGCCACGACCGTGGTGCCCGAGCCGTCGACCGCCACCCGCTTGTCGAGACCGACGTAGTTCGGGAACTGGGTGTCGGCGTCGAGTTCGGTGTAGGTGATCGTGCCGAGGCGGGCACCACCGGCGGTGATCGGTGCGGCGCGGTCGAGCTCCATATTGGGCAGCACACGCGCTGTGCCCAAGCCCTCCGCGGAGAGCTCGGCGAACCGGCTGCCGTCGGCGGACAGCGCGTAGTCGACCGTGTCGTCGAGCAACTCGAGTTGCTCGTCGGCGATCGCCGGCTCGTTGAATCCGAGCGTCCCGGGAGCGGCGGGGGTCAACCACTCCAAGGGCACCGGGGCGTAGCCGCCGGCGTCGTCGGTCTGGTAGTAGAGGCCGACCGAGCCGGGGTTGAAAGCCGCCCAGGCGAGCATCGTCAGGGGGTACGGCTCCCCAGCGTTGAAGCGCACCGGATCGCCGAAGTCGGGGGCGTCCATCGTCGGCGTGTCGAGGATCTGGTGGCCGAGCTCTTCGGCGAGCGCATTGATCTGTTCCTCGAATTGCCCGACTCCGGCCCGATACAGGCGAGCGTCGCGGGCGCGCACGGTTTCGCCGGGGTGGAGGGCGAACTCGCTGGGATGGATCGACCAGGTGGCCGCCGAGGCAGACGCCTCGAGGGGCGCTGCGGCCATTGCGTCGTCGCCGCCGAGCGTGACCCGCTGGCCGGGGTCGAGGTCGCTGGCGCCGACGTCATGCAGATATGCCTGTGCCCCGGCAGGCCCCTGTACACCGAATGTCAGCTCGATGGTGCCGTCGTCGTCCACGAGTGGGTGGTCGGGGTCGACCTCGAGATAGCCGAGCATCTTGGTCGAGTAGGCGCTGAGCAACGGAAAGTTTCCGACCATCTCTTCGGACCAGTCGTGCTCGAAGCCGTCGCCGCTCGACGTCGCCGTGCCGACGACATACTCGCCGGCGGACTCGACGGCGGTGCCGGTGGTATTGACCAGCACGTGGCCGCCGTCGTCGAGGTACTCGAAGTCGACCATCACGTCGAACTCGAGTTCGCGGTCGCGATTGAGGTCATCGCCGCAGTTCATCTTCTTGGTGCCGAACAGCTTGTTTCCGATCCAGCTCACGGCTTCGCAGCCGGCGTAGCCGATGGTCAAGCCCAGTTCGCGACCGAATTCGACGACGGCCCAGCCCATTCCCTCGAAGCCGATCATCAGCATTCCGCCGACGTAGTCGAACGGGTCTTCCGGCGGGCCTTCGGGGCCCCAGCCGTCGGGAGTCGAGCGGACGATCCAGAACTTGCGGTCGCCTTCGGTCACCGTGGGCGCAATGCCCCACTGCGGGCTGGCCATCGGCATCGTGCCGTCGCCCAGCAGATGTGAGTGCTCGTCGTTGCCGTCGTCGAGTCGATCGTTGGCGAAATGTGGCCAAAAGCGGGCGCGCAGCCCGTTGTTCGCGAGCGACGTCTGCTGCCTGGCCATCTCGCCGCCGAACTCGGGGTCGACGATCGAGGCGAGTCCGGCGCCATGGGCGGGAATCTGCACTCGCGTCGGGCCTGCGGCGACGGTCGTGTCGAGCGCAACAGGGGCGCGGTACAACTGAGTGTCGTCGAACATGCCGTCTTCGTCGGTGCGCGGGTACTGCCCGACACCGCCGCTCATGTTCGGGTCGACGAGGACGTAGCCGTCGTACTGCGCACCTGGTTCGACGAGACCGTTGGGTGCCGTCCACGATTCCTCGGTGGTCCACGCAGACTCGGCGACGACGCGCATCGGGTCGTCGACCATTGTCAGGATGTACTTGCGTTCGACGCCCGGTGCGTCGTAGACGAGCGTGGGGTCGTCCGAGCTCAGGATCCGGACGTCGTCGGTCGCGTGGGCGACGACGGGAATCAGTCCGAAGCAGAGGGTGGCTGCGGCAAGCGCTCCGGTAAGCGTGCGTGTACTGGTTCGGTGGGCTGCGCCCATGGATCCCTTCAGCCGGCGACAGCGCGCCGGTCTATCTAGACGTGGAGTATTGGTGGAACTCCAGTCTCGATGAAGGTGTCTTTGGGCAGCCTGCGGGCGACCTGTGGTCAACCCGAAACCTGTAACGCTCGTCTCTGAGACGACTGTGACAGCGTTAGGCGCCGACGGCGTGATAGCCGCCGTCGACGTGAACGATCTCGCCGGTCGTGGCGGGGAACCAGTCGGACAGCAACGCCACACAGGCGCGGGCGACCGGTTCGGATTCGGTGACCTCCCAGCCGAGCGGCGCACGCTCGTCCCAGACGCCTTCGAACTTGGCAAATCCGGGGATCGAGCGGGCAGCGACGGTTTTGATCGGTCCTGCCGCCACGAGGTTGGAACGGATGCCCTGCGGCCCGAGATCCTTGGCCAGGTAGCGCGACACGCTCTGCAAGGCCGACTTGGCGACGCCCATCCAGTTGTATGCGGGCCACGCCTGTTGGTTGTCGAAGTCCAGCCCGACGAACGCGCCGCCCGACGACATCAACGGTACGAATGCATCGGCCAACGCCTTGAGCGAGTACGTCGAGATGTGCAAAGCAGTGGCCACGTCGTCCCACTGAGCGGCCAGAAAGTCGTCGCCGAGGCACACCTCGGGCGCGAAGCCGATCGCGTGGAGCACGCCGTCGACCCGGCCCCACCGCTCGGCGAGCGCAGTACGCACAGCGACGCCGTGCTCAGGCTCGGTCACATCGAGTTCGAATACCGGAACCTCGTCGGCGGGCAGCTTGCGGGCGGTCCGCTCTGTGAGGCGCAAGCCACGGCCGGCTCCGGTCAGCGCAACGTCGGCACCCTCGGCGATGGCCAACCGGGCTACTCCGTACGCCAGCGACGAGTCGGTCAGTACGCCGGTGATCACGATCTTCTTGCCCTCGAGGAGTCCCATGGCAGAGACCGTACGCGGTGTTGGCCGCCGTCGGGCCCCTTTCGATCGAGCGCGTTCGATGTGCCACGCTGTCGCCCATGCGCATCGGCATCCTCGGCGGAACGGGGCCAGCGGGAAGTGGTCTCGCTGCCCGCCTCGCCAGTATCGGCTATCCGGCCGTGATCGGATCGCGATCGAAGTACCGCGCAATGGAGGCCCGCGACGAGTTGGTCGACAAGTGGCCGCAACTCGCAGAGCTGTTGTCATTCGGCGACAACGCCGCTGCCGCCGACTGTGATCTCGTCGTGCTGGCGACGCCGTGGGACGCCGCCGCCGGAACCGCCCAGGAGAACGAGGAGGCGCTCGACGGCAAGATCCTCGTGACGATGGCCAACGCCGTGGTACGGGTGAACAAGGAGTTCCTGCCGCTCATGCCGCCACGCGGCAGCGTCGCCGCACACGTCCAGGCCGCCGTCCCGCGAACCCGGGTCGTCGCTGCGTTCCACCACCTCCCCGCCACCGAACTGGGCCACATCGAAGAGCCGATCGAGTCCGACGTACTGATCTGCGCAGACGACCCCGAGGCGGTGCGCGAGGTGGCGGCGATCGTCTCCGACATCCCTGGTTGCCGGCCGCTCGACGCCGGTGAGCTCTCCAGTGCGGCAGCGATCGAAGCGTTCACCGCGGTGCTGTTGCAGTTGAATGTCCGATACAAGACCCGAGTTGCGCCGAAACTCATCGGAATCAAGCGCGACCCTCGGGCGGTTGACGCCTGACGTGCAGTTGTACGACACCGCCCGTCAGGCGGTTGTGCCATTCGAGCCGGGCCCGCACGTGTTGATGTACACGTGCGGTATCACCCCGTACGACGCGACCCATCTCGGTCACGCGGCGACGTTCGTCGCATACGACATCTTGCAGCGACGCCTGATCGACAAGGGACACACGGTGAAGTGCGTGCGCAATGTCACCGACGTCGACGACCCCTTGTTTGCCAAGGCGCGAGAGTTGGGCGTGCACTACCTCGATCTGGCGGCGGGCGAAGAGGCGCGGTTCGAGCGCGACCTCGTTGCGCTCAACGTCTTGCCGGTCGCCGCAACGCCGCGGGCCTCATCCGCCATTCCCGACATCCGCGGGTTCATCGGCATGGTCCTCGATCGGGGGTTCGCCTACGAGTCGGGTGGCTCGGTGTACTTCGACGTGTCGAAGTTCGACGACTTCGGCACGCTGAGCGGCTACTCGACCGACGAGATGCTGGCCCTGGCCAAAGAGCGCGGCGGCAACGTCGATGACCCGAACAAACGTCATCCGCTCGACTTCGTGCTGTGGCATCCCTCCGCCGACGACGAGCCCTCGTGGGACACCATGTGGGGACCGGGTCGGCCGGGCTGGCACATCGAGTGTTCGGCGTTGGCACTGCGCGAGCTCGGCACGACGATCGATCTCCACGGCGGCGGTGCCGATCTGATCTTTCCGCACCACGAGAGTGAGCGGGCGCAGTCCGAGGCGGCGACGGGGGAGCCGTTCGTCAAGCACTGGATGCACACCGCGCTGATCAGCAAAGACGGCGAGAAGATGTCCAAGAGTCTCGGCAATCTCGTGTTCGTCGACGCATTGCGTGAGACGTGGGACCCCCGGGCGATCCGGCTGACGATCATCGAGCACCACTATCGAACCGAGTGGGAATGGGACGACGAGCTGATGCCGCGCAATGCGGCGCGGCTCGACGCATGGCTGGCCAGCGTGGGTGGACAGTCCGGGGACGACCTGCTTGAACACGTGCGGACACGACTCGACGATGACCTCGACACCCCTGGAGCGATCGCGGCGATCGATGCTGCGGCTGCCGACGGGGTCGATGTGACGAAGGCCGCCGACCTCCTCGGTGTGGTGCTGGTGTGAACATAGGTGTCCTTCCAATGGATGTGCGGCTCGGGGTTCACGACCGAACGAACATGTCCTACTGTTAGCGCACATGGCCAAGGCCACCGGCGCCGGTGACGCTCAGCGACGATTCCGCAGTGCGGTGCGCCCGTTCACGAGGCGTCTGTGGAATATCGAACTCGAGGGCTTTGACCGCCTTCCCGACGACGGACCCGCGATCTTGTGCCCGAATCACATCAGCTTTCTCGACTCAGCGTTCTTGATGTTGTCGCTGCCGCGCAACATCTCCTTTGTCGGTAAGGCCGAGTACATGGATTCGTGGAAAACGAAGTACGCGTTCCCGGCATTGGGCATGATTCCTATCGACCGGACGGGTGGCGACAAGAGCCAGTCGGCGCTCGATACGGCCGAAAGCGTGCTGCGCCGCGGCGAGCTGTTCGGCATCTTCCCCGAGGGCACCCGCAGCCGCGACGGCCTGCTCCACAAGGGCCGCACCGGTGCCGCGAGGTTGGCGATGAAGATCGGTTGTCCGATCTATCCGGTGGGTGTCGTCGGTACCGACGAGATCCAACCGCCAGATGCCTGGTTCCCGAAGCTGTTCGGAACATGTCGCATTTCCGTCGGTCGGCCAGTGAAACCCGAGCGGTACCAGGGTTCTGGTGCGGAGCACTTGGCCTGGCGTTCGATGATCGACGAAGTGATGTTCGAAATCCGTGAGATGACCGGCCAGGAGTATGTCAACAGTTACGCCGGGCAAAAGGCCGAAACCGAACCGACGGTCGAAGCCAAGGTGGGCAGTGTGACCGAACTGCCCGACGCAGCAACCCGCAACGGAACAGCGGCGGCGCCAGAACCCGCGCTGGCCGCGGCAGCGGCCGGCAACTGAACCCAGCCCTGCGGCTGCACCTTCGGGCCGTATCCTGCGGGTATGGCGAACATCACGGTCTCTCTTCCCGACGGCTCGGCAAAGGAACTGCCGACCGGGTCGACCGCGTTCGACCTCGCCGCCTCCATCGGCTCGGGTCTGCGCAAAGCAGCAGTCGCGGCGGTCGTCGATGGGACCGAGACCGACCTGACCGCGCCGCTCGACGACGGCGCCGAGGTGGCACTCATCACCGACTCGACCGACGAGGGACGCCACGTGTTGCGGCACTCGACGGCTCACGTGATGGCCCAGGCCGTGACCGATCTCTTTCCGGGAGCGAAGTTCTCGATCGGACCCGCGATCGAGAACGGGTTCTACTACGACTTCGACCTTCCCGGCGGGGCAACGTTCAGCGACGACGACCTCGAGCGAGTCGAGGCGCGCATGCGTGAGATCGTCAAGGCCAACCAGCCGTTCACGCGCTCGGAGATGTCGCTGGCAGACGCCAAAGAACTGTTCGCCGACCAGCCGTACAAGCTCGAAATCATCGAGCGCGTCGAGGGCGCCGGCGGCGACGATCTCGACGCCGGCGAGGTGGCGGGCGGTGACACGATCAGCGCCTACCGCAACACCGAAGGCTTCGTCGACATGTGTGTCGGCCCGCACGTGCCGTCGACGGGCCGGCTCGGTCACTTCAAGCTGCAGAAGGTGGCCGGCGCGTACTGGCGGGGCAACGAGGGCGGCCCGATGCTGCAGCGGATCTACGGCACGGCATGGGAGTCGAAGAAGGCACTGGCCGCGCATCTGCACCAGCTCGAAGAGGCGGCCAAACGCGACCATCGCAAGCTCGCTGTCGAGCTCGATCTGCTGTCGTTTCCGCCAGAGCTCGGCGGGGGTCTCGCGGTGTGGCACCCCCGGGGCGCCATCGTGCGCAAGTTGATGGAGGACTACAGCCGCGAGCGCCACGTGGCCGGTGGATACGACTTCGTCTACACACCCCATCTGTCCAAAGAGCAGCTGTTCCAGACGAGCGGACACCTCGAGTGGTACGCCGACGGCATGTACCCGCCGATGGAGATGGACAACGGCACGTACTACATGAAGCCGATGAACTGCCCGATGCACTGCTTGATCTTTCGCAGTCGTCAGCGCAGCTATCGCGAGCTTCCCTTGCGGCTGTTCGAACTGGGAACCGTCTACCGCTACGAGCGGGCCGGCACGTTGCACGGCCTGATGCGCATTCGTGGCTTCACGCAGGATGACAGCCACATCTTCTGCACCCGCGACCAGCTGGCCGACGAGGTGGCCAGCCTGCTCGACTTCGTGCTCTCGGTGCTGCGCGCGTTTGGCTTCGATGACTTCACCTTCAACCTGTCGACGAAGGATCCTGACAAGTACGTCGGGACCGACGAGGTCTGGGACGAGGCCACCGAAGCGCTGCGCGAGGCGCTCGACAAGCACGGGCTGGAGTACGGCGTGAAGGAGGGCGACGCTGCCTTCTACGGTCCCAAGATCGACATCGACGTACGCGATGCGATCGGTCGGTCATGGCAGCTGTCGACGATCCAGGCCGACTTCCAGCTGCCGGAGCGTTTCGACCTCACGTACGTCGGTGCCGACAACGACCGGCATCGGCCGATCATGTTGCATCGCGCGCTGTTCGGATCGATCGAGCGGTTCTTCGGCGTGCTGCTCGAGCACTACGCAGGTGCTTTTCCGACGTGGCTGTCGCCCACGCAGGTGCGCGTGTTGCCGGTGGCCGAGCCCCACGAGGCGTACGCCCGCAGCGTCGCCGAACGTCTCGTGGCCGAGGGCGCCCGCGTCGACTACGTCGGGGCTGACGACGGCCTGGGCAAGCGCATTCGCACCGCCAAGATGGAGAAGCTGCCGTACGTGCTCGTCGTTGGCGACGACGATGTTGCTGCGGGCACGGTTGGCGTGAACCCGCGAAGCGACCACCCCGACGGTGGTGAGGTGCAACGCGATGTGCCCCTCGATGACTTCGTCGCACGTTTTCAGCGCGAGGTCGCCGACGCCGAGGTCGCTGCGCTGCAGGCGTAGCCGTTTCGGATGCTCGAGCACATCTGGTCGGGTTGGCGGGCGAGTTACGTCCAGAGCGCGCCTGTCCGTGCCGCCGACGCCGGCGTCAGCGCTGGCTCGTCCGATGATGCCGACGGGCCATCCCGTACGAGCGTGTTCACCCAGCTGCTCGAGTCGGGCGAACCCGACGCAGAGACGCACATCGTTCATCGCGCCGCGACGTGTTTTGCCCTGATGAATGCCTTTCCGTACACGTCGGGTCATCTCCTCGTCGTGCCGTATCGGGAGGTGCCGGATCTCGCCGACCTCGCCGACGACGAGATTCTCGATCTCTGGCACACGGTCACCGAGGCGATCGCAGTCGTGCGTGCGGCCTACGAACCCGACGGAATGAACGTCGGGGTCAACCTCGGTCGGCCGGCCGGCGGTTCGGTGCCGACCCACCTGCACGTACACGTCGTGCCCCGTTGGACCGGTGACTCGAACTTCATGTCGGCCGTGGCCAACACGCAGACCCTGCCGGAGAGCCTCGGGTCGAGCGCCGAACGGATCCGGGTCGCGTGGAAGCAACGCAGCGATGGTGCAGGGTCGGCGGGCCCGTAGGCTGACGTCGTGTCCGACGAGCTGCGCGACGAGTTGCCCGACGACCTCGACACGTCGGGGTTCGTCGGGCCGTACCAGTTCCCCGACAACAGCCGTCGACGCTGGCCCGGGGTGATCTACCTCGTGGTCGCTGCGATCTGCGTCGCGGTGTACGTCGTCGGAGACGGCTCGCCGATCGTCCACGGCGGATGGCTGCTCGGAGCGGCCGTACTCGCTGCGGTCGGTGTGTTCTCGATCACCTCGAGCTGGCGAATGCGCGTCGACGAGCGCGAGGCACTCGTCGCGGCGCAACATGCGGTCGGCTTCGCAGTGGGACACGCGTCGGCACAGCAGGTGTGGCGCGGACTGCGCAGCCGGCCAACGTGGCGTGTTCTGTGCTACAGCAGCGAGGAACCGCCGACACGGCGCGGGCTGGTGCTCGTCGATGCGGTCGACGGTGCCGTCGTAGAGCATCTGGTCGAGGACAATCCGGAACGCACCGACTCGGCGTGACCTCTGCTGATGCCGGACATCTGTGGTCACACCACAGATGTCCCCACTGGAGGTACGACGTCGGGGACGCGCTGCGGTAGCGTCTCGGGCGATGTTCGACGGCAAGTTCCGCGCCCCGGTCGATCGTGTGGTGCGTCCTGTCGGCGACAGCATCAAGAAGACCGGTATCACCCCCGACCATCTGACGATCATGGGATTGCTGGTCGGCATCGGCGCAGCAGTCGCGATCGGCGCCGGCGCGCTTCGGCTCGGTCTGCTCTTGGTGATCCTTGCTGCGCTGCCAGACCTGCTCGACGGCGCAGTGGCCAAAGCGAGTGGCACGTCGAGTCCGCGCGGGGCTTTCTTCGACTCGACCATCGACCGCGTCACCGATGCGCTCCTTCTCGGCGGCATTGCCTGGTACCTGGCGAGCACCGAGTCGGCGCACATGGCGATCTTGCCGTTCGCCATCCTCAGTGTGTCGACGCTGATCAGCTATATGCGGGCCAAGGCCGAGTCGCTCGGTATCGAGGCCAAGGGCGGGCTGATGGAACGCGCCGAGCGGATCGTGGCGATCTGCGTTGGACTGCTGTTCAACGTGCTGCTGATCCCGATTCTGTGGATCATGTTGGTGCTGACGTCGATCACCGCGATCCAACGGTTCGTGAAGGTCTGGCGGCAGGCCGACGTTGCTCCGATCACCGCCGCCCGCATCGAGATGCGTCGGTCGCGTCGCCAGAGTCGGCGCGTTGCCCGTCTGGAACGGCGGCGCACCCGGGTGCCGCGCAAGCGTCTGTGACCGCGGGCTGCCAACGGTGACCCCCAGCGAGCTCGCAACGGTCGCGGCGTATCGTGGGGGAGCGCTGGCGGCGCGCCTGATGCCGGGTGCGGTGGCCTCAGGGCTGGCTGGTCCGCTCGGTGCTGGCGCCAGTTTCGCCAGCACCGAACGGCGCACGATGATCGGTCGCCATCTCAATCGTGTCGATCCGCGACTGCGGGGGTTCCGTCTTCGGCAGGCGGTGCAGGACGCGTTCGACTGGTATGCCCGCTATTGGATGGAGAGCTTCCGGCTGCCGTCGCTGTCGCGGCGCACCGTCGATGCCGGATTCGGGCACCGCGGGTATCAACAGATCGTCGACGCCCGCAACAACGGCACGGGCGTGATGGTCGTCCTGCCGCACCTGGGCGGATGGGAGTGGGCCGGTCGGTGGATTGCCGATCAGGGTCACCCGATCACCGTCGTCGTTGAACACATCGACCCGCCCGAGCTGTTCGAGTGGTTCGTCGACTTGCGCTCGGATCTCGGCATGAACGTGGTGGCCCTCGACCAACATGCCGGGGCCACGATCACCAAGGCGCTCGCCGACAATCACGTGGTGTGCCTGCTCGCGGATCGCGACCTCCAGCGAAGGGGTCCGATGGTCGAGTTCTTCGGCGAACAGACCCACCTGCCGGGAGGGCCGGCGACACTGGCGTTGCGCACCGGGGCACCGATATTGCCGAGTGCGGTGTTCTTCACCAACCGCTTCGACGGTCACCTCGGCCACGTACGCCCTGCGCTCACGGTCGAGCGCAAAGCGAAACGGCTGCGCGATGACGTCAATCGGATCACGCAAGACCTCGCCCGTGAGTTCGAGTATCTGATCCGGCGGGCCCCGTCGCAGTGGCACCTGTTCCAACCCAATTGGCCAAGCGACCCCGGCTACTGACACCCGTCCCACCGAAAAACCGGGGATTCCGTGCGAAAAACGCACGTCTGCGCGAACACAACGGTGTGTCCCGGCGATGGGCCGAGACGACCGAGGCTCTCGCCGGGGACGGACGGTGACTCGGTACGACGCATTCATCTCTGCAGCACGTCGGGGCGAAGACCAGTCATCGACGTCGGTTGGCCGTCAGGCCGCGTTGTTCGCCGACAGAGCTGCGGCGACCTGTTCGACGATGCGCGCCGAATTGAGTGCGGTCAGTTCGGTGAACTGGTTGAAGTCGACGTTGCTGTCGTCGTCGGCCTTGTCGGCGATGGCACGCACGATGAGGTGGGGGACACCGAGCGCATCGGCGACTTGAGCGACGGCGCCGCCCTCCATCTCCACGGCATGCGCGCCGAGATCCTCGAACAACCGGCGTCGGATGGCGTCGCCGTTCACGAACACATCGCCAGTGGCGACGACGCCGGTGGTCACGCGCGGCGCATGTCCACGGCCACCCGCCGGTGCGGGGAGGGTCTCGAGGGCAGCGGAGGTCGCGGCGGCCACGCCGAGTTCGACCAGTGTCGGGTCGCACGCCGAACCGAATTCGTCGGTGGGGTTGATGAACGGGAGGTGGCTCGGCTGGTAGCGCTGCAGTCCCCGATCGGTGAGGATTCCGGTGTCATGTTGGACGACCCGCTCGGCAATCACGACGTCACCGACGTCGAGCGCTGGGTCGAGTCCGCCAGCGACACCCGAGAACACCAAGACCCGAGGTCGTGTGATCTCGATCAACGATGTGGCGACAAGCGCAGCCGCGACCTTGCCCATCCCGCTCAGCGCGATGACGACGTCGTGGCCGCCGAGCGTGCCCCGCCACGCCGACTTGGTCGCGAGCGAGATCTGCTCGGGGCGTTCCAAGTCGGCCGCCAATCGGTCGGTGACCAGGTGGTTCACCTCTTCGGGAAGCGCCGACAGGATGGCTACCGGACCGGGGCTGCTCGGGGACATGGGTCGAGACTAGGTCGCGCTGGCAGTTGTGCCGCCGAGTCGGAGCCGCACGGGTGCGTCGTCGGTGGCCGCCCGGTGTCTACGCTGCCGCAATGCGAATCGGGCTGGTGTGTCCCTACAGCCTGAGCGTGCCGGGCGGTGTGCAGGCGCAGGTCTTCGGAATGGCCCGAGAGTTGCGCCGCCGCGGGCACGAAACGCGTGTGCTGGGCCCGTGCGACGGTCCGCCACCGTTCGCCTACGTCACGCCGCTCGGTAATTCGCTCCCGACGGCGGCCAACGGATCGATCGCGCCGCTGGCGCCCGACCCACCAGCGGTGCTGCGCACGCTGCGGGCGCTCAATGACGAGTCCTTCGACGTCGTGCACATCCACGAGCCACTGGCCCCCGGGCCGACGCTGACCAGCGTCGTCGTCCACCCCGCCCCGACCGTGGGCACATTCCACGCCGCTGGCACGTCGGCCAGCTACCGAGCCCTCCGTCCGGTGCTGCAGCGGATCCTCAATGGGCTGGACCGACGGGTCGTGGTGAGCAAGGATGCGCTCGACCTCGTGCGATCGCACCTGGGAGGGGAGTACACCGTGCTCTACAACGGCGTGGAGCTCGAACGGATTCGGTCGACGCCGGCTTTCGTCGACTCCGATAGCGATGCCGGTGGTCCGCCGAGCGTGTTCTTCTGCGGTCGGCACGAGCATCGCAAGGGTCTCGCCGTGTTGATCGATGCCGTACTCGGTACCGAACGGAACGTTCGAGTGTGGGTCGCCGGACACGGCCCGGAGACCGATGTGCTCCGCGACCGGACCCGGCATGACGATCGCTTCGAGTGGTTGGGTCGCGTCACCGACGGCGAGAAGTTCGCACGACTGCGGTCGGCCGACGTGTTCTGCGCGCCCTCGCTCGGTGGCGAGTCGTTCGGTGTCGTGCTGATCGAAGCGATGGCGGCCGGTACGACCGTGGTCGCCAGCGCGCTCGACGGATACCAGAACGTGGCGACCGACGGGGTCGATGCGCTGCTCGTCGCACCGGGTGATGCGGCGGCGTTGGCCGCAGCTCTCGACCGCGTCACCGGCGATCGGGCGGTCGCGGCGGCGTTGCGTCGTGCCGGCGACGAGCGTGCCGAGCAATTCTCGATGCGTTCGCTGGTCGATCGCTACGAGGAGATCTACAGCGGTCTGCTCCGCCCCTGATGCTCGCATCGCAGGGGATGCCACCGGGAGCGGGGAGGGCGGCCGTACACTGACCGCGTGACCGTTCTCATCATCGTACTCATCGTCGTGGCGGCGCTCGTGATCTATCTGATCGCTGCGTACAACGGGCTCATTCGGAGGCGCAACACGATCGAAAACGCGTGGTCGCAGATCGATGTGCAGCTCAAGCGGCGGCTCGATCTGATCCCCAACCTCGTCGAAACCGTCAAGGGCTACGCCGCCCACGAGCGAGAAACGCTCGACGCGGTGATCAGTGCCCGCAATGCGGCGATCGATGCGCCCGACACCCCCCACGACCAGGCCAATGCCGACAACATGCTCACCGGTGCCCTCCGGCAGGTGTTTGCCCTCGGCGAGGCGTACCCGGACCTGAAGGCCAACCAGAACTTCCTCGCCCTGCAGGAGGAACTGACCGCCACCGAAGGTCGAGTCGCCTACGCCCGGCAGTTCTACAACGACAGCGTCCTCGGCTACAACAACAAGCTCGAACAGTTCCCCACGGTCGTGTACGCCCGTGCGCTGCGCTTCGAGCGCCGTGAGTACTTCGAGGCGGACGAGGCGGCGCGCACTGCGCCGACCGTCGAATTCTGATGCGCCGCTGACTCGTGTTCGAACTCATTCGATCGAACAAACGGCGCAGCATCGCGCTCGTTGCCGGATTCATCGTGATCGTCGCGCTGCTCGGCGCGTTGATCGGGTTCCTCGTCGGTAACGGACCGGTCTTCACCGTCGTCGCCGTCATCGTCAGCGCGGTCATGGCGTTTGCGTCGTACTGGAAAGCCGACGTGATCGCCCTGCGCGTCAGTCGTGCCCGACCGGCTCCGCCCGAGGAGTATCAGCGGCTGCACAACCTCGTCGAAGGGCTGTGCATCGCTGGCGGCCTGCCCAAGCCAGGCGTCTACGTGATCGATGACCCGGCGCCGAATGCGTTCGCCACCGGCCGCAATCCCGAGCACGGGGCCATCGCTGTGACTACCGGACTGCTCGAGAAGATGAACCGGGTCGAGCTCGAAGGCGTTGTTGCCCACGAACTCTCACACATCCGCAACTACGACATCCTCGTGTCGACCCTGGCGGTGACCATGGTCGGATCGGTCGCCCTGATGGCCGACATCGCAGTGCGCACGATTTGGTGGAACGGTGGTCGCGTGGCACGGCGAGGCGACCACGCCAATGGCACGAACCCGCTGGCCTACGTCGGGTTTGTCGCGGTGATCCTGGCACCGATCATCGCCAAAGCGATGCAGGCCACCATCTCCCGGCGGCGCGAAACGCTCGCCGATCTGAGCGCCGTCCAGCTGACCCGGTACCCGCCGGGGCTCATCTCAGCACTGGAGAAACTCCAGGAAGACACGACGGTGACACATTCAGCCAGTACCGCCACGGCACACTTGTGGATCGAACAACCAATGAGCGGGGTCGGCGACGACGGCAAGTTCGGCGGCGTCAACCGGCTCTTTGACACCCACCCTCCCCTTGACGAACGAATTGCCCTCTTGAGAGAACTGTGATGCGAACCCTGCGACCTGCGGCAGCCTTGGCTGCCGCCTCCCTCGTCCTCATCGCCTGTGGCGGCGGAGGTGACGACAGCGCCGACACCAGCGCGGCCACGACCGAGGCCCCGACGACCACGGTCGAAGAAACGACCACGACGCGCCGCACGACCACGACGTCACCATCCACCTCGACCACGACGACGCTGCCCGAGATCATCCGCCAGCCGTTGACCGGCGAGCCGATCGACAGCGAAGCCGACATCGTGCAGCGTGCCGCCCTGGCCGTGAAGATCGACAATGCGCCAGCCGCGCGTCGAAACCACACCGGTCTCGGTGTGGCCGACATCGTCTTCGAGGAGATCGTCGAAGGCAGCATCACGCGGTTCGCTGCGGTGTTCCACACCGCTGAGTCGAACCCGGTCGGGCCGATTCGCTCGGGCCGAACCCAAGACGTCGACTTGCTCACCTCGTATCTCGAGCCGCTGTTCGCATGGTCGGGTGGCAACCCCGGCGTGACGCGGGCGATCAACGAGAGCCAGCTCATCAACCTCAGCCCGAGCCGCGCCGACGGGTACTACCGAGGTCCGGGTTCAGCACCGCACAACCTGTACAACGACACCGCCACCCTGTGGGCGCAAACCCCGCCCGACCAGCCCGGCCCGCCGCCGCAACAATTCGAGTACCTCCGCCCCGAGGACGAGTTCGGCGGTGGCGCCGTGTCGGGATTCGAGCTCCAGATGCGCGGGATCGACGTCGAGTGGCAGTGGGACGAGGAGTCCGGGCGTTTCCTGCGCTCACAAGAGGGCGGCCCGCACAACGACGTGGTCACGGGCCAAATCGGTGCCACGAACGTGATCGTGCTCGTCACCGACTACGAGCCGAGCCCTGTGGATGCGCGCAGCCCCGAGGCACAGACGATCGGCGAGGGCCCGTTGTTCGTGTTCAGTGGCGGCGAAGTCATCGGCGGCACTTGGAAGCGCGACTTCAACGGATTCCCATTCGACTTCACCGATGACGAGGGCAACCCGATCCCGATCAACGTCGGCAATACCTGGGTCGAGTTGGCCGAGTGGACCAACAAAGACAACCCCGACTTCCCGCCGACGCCGATCGCGTTGCAGTTCCCCGAGTAACCGTCGGCGACTGCGCTGTGGAGATCCTCGGCAATCGACATCTCGTTCAGCCACGTCGCTCAGTACCCTTTGGTCCATGAGCGACTCGCCTGCGATGACACGCACGACCGGCACGTTCCCAGTCAAGTCCGGCTTGGCCGAGATGATGAAGGGCGGCGTGATCATGGACGTGGTCACCCCCGGCCAGGCCAAGGTGGCCGAGGACGCAGGGGCGGTTGCCGTGATGGCGCTCGAACGGGTACCCGCAGATATCCGCCGTGACGGCGGTGTGGCCAGGATGAGCGACCCCGAGATGATCTCGGGGATCCAGGATGCGGTGTCGATCCCGGTGATGGCCAAGGCCCGAATCGGTCACTTCGTCGAAGCCCAGATCCTCGCAGCTCTCGGCGTCGACTTCGTCGACGAGTCGGAAGTGTTGACGCCCGCCGACGAGGCCCACCACATCGACAAGTGGGCCTTCGACGTCCCCTTCGTGTGTGGGGCCACGAACCTCGGCGAGGCGCTTCGACGCATCTCCGAAGGAGCGGCGATGATCCGCTCCAAGGGCGAGGCGGGGACTGGCAACGTGATCGAAGCGGTTCGCCACCTGCGGTCGATCATCGGTGACATGCGACGGATCACGCAGGCCGATAGTGCCGAGCTGTTCGACTGGGCCAAGCGGCTGCAGGCTCCACTGCCGCTCGTGCAAGAGATTGCCCAAACCGGAACCCTCCCGGTGCCGTTGTTCTGCGCTGGTGGCATTGCCACGCCGGCCGACGCTGCGCTGGCCATGCAACTCGGTGCCGAAGCGGTGTTCGTCGGGTCGGGCATCTTCAAGTCCGACGACCCCGAAACCCGAGCCAAGGCGATCGTCGAGGCGACCACCCACTACAACGACGCCGGCATCTTGGCCAAGGTCAGCCGTGGACTGGGTGCGCCGATGACCGGCATCGAGATGGACGACGTCAACCAGCGCTACGCCGAGCGCGGTTGGTGATCGCTCGCTGATGAAAGTCGGCGTTCTGGCGCTGCAAGGCGCCTTCGCCGCACACCAGTCCAGATTGGCCAGCTTGGACGTGGCCGCGCCTGCGGTGCGTGTGCCGGCGGACCTCGACGGGCTCGATGGCGTCGTGTTGCCGGGTGGTGAGTCGACGACAATGTCGCGGCTGCTCATCACCAGCGGGTTGCACGAGCCACTTCGTGCTGCGATCAATGCCGGGCTAGCGACCTTCGGCACGTGCGCCGGGATGATCCTGTGCGCCACCGACGTGCACGATGGGCGCGCCGATCAGGTCGGATTCGATCAGATCGACATGACGGTCCAACGGAATGGGTACGGACGCCAGCTCGACAGCTTCGAAGCCGACCTCGACGTGGCGGGGCTCGACGCGCCGTTCCACGCGGTGTTCATCCGGGCGCCGCTCGTCGAGCGTGCTGGCGACGACGTCGAGGTGCTTGCCCGTCACGAGGGTCGGCCTGTCCTGCTGCGCGATCGACGCTGTACGGTGGCGGCGTTCCATCCCGAGTTGACCGACGACGCCCGACTCCACGAGCAGTTCGTCGCAGCGATCTGAGAGGCTCCGATGTCCGGCCATTCCAAGTGGGCAACGATCAAGCACAAGAAGGGCGCTGCCGACAAGGCACGCGGCAAGCTCTTTGCCAAGTTGGCGCGCCAGATCGAGGTCTCCGCCAAGGGTGGAGGCGACATCGACGCCAACCCCACGTTGCGTACCGCTGTGCAGAAGGCCAAAGCAGCGCGGATGACCAACGACGCCATCGACCGGGCGATCAAGCGGGGCACCGGTGAAGTAGGTGGCGACAGCTACGAGAGCATTATGTACGAGGGGTACGCGCCGGGCGGTGTTGCGCTGATGATCGACGTGCTGACCGACAACCGCAATCGCACCGGAGCGGAGATCCGTGGCGTGTTCACCAAACTCGGCGGTTCGATGGCCGAGCCGGGGGCGGTGAGTTGGCAGTTCGCTCGCCGCGGCGTGATTGTCACCGGCGAGGGCGTCGACGAAGACACGGTGATGACCGCTGCGCTCGAAGCCGGAGCGGATGACGTCGTCGACGAGGGCGCCGCCTTCCGGGTGGTCACCGACCCGTCGGTCGTGTTCGACGTCAAGGCGGCGCTCGACGATGCCGGAGTCGAGGTGATCTCGGCCGATGCGCCGCTCGTGTCGGACAATCTCGTGCCCGTCACCGACTCGGGAGATGCCCGCTCGGTGCTGCGCGTCATAGAGGCGCTGGAGGACAATGACGACGTGCAGGACGTGTTTTCGAACTTCGATATGGCCGACGACGTGCTCGAAGCGGCGGCGTCATGAGCCGCACGCTTGGCGTCGGCGACGCTGCCCCCGACTTCGAGCTCCCCGGGACCGGCGACCGGAGGTACACCCTGGCGGAGTTCCGCGGTCGACCCGTGGTGCTCGTGTTCTATCCCGGTGACGACACGCCGGTGTGCACCAAACAGCTCAACAGCTACAACGATGATCTCTCGCAGTTCGACGACCTCAACGCCCAGGTGATCGGCATCAGTGCCCAAGACGTTGATTCGCACGAGAGCTTCTCCAGTAAGCACGGGTTCAACTTCCCGCTCCTTGCAGACACCGACAAGGCGGTTGCGGGGGAGTACGGCACGCTCGGGCCGATCGGGTTTCCTCGCCGCAGCGTGTTCATCATCGACGGTGACGGGGTCATTCGGTATGCCCATCGGGCCATCGCTGGCTTGACGTTTCGTCCCGTCGCCGAACTCGTCGGCGAGCTGGAGAAGATCACCGCCTGAGCGCAACCAGCGCCCTACACTGCGAACTCATGTTCGCTAATGCGGTCAACGCCGCTCGCGGCCCCGCAATACGAGTACTGGGTATCGATCCAGGTCTCACGCGGTGCGGCTACGCCGTCGTCGACGGACGCGGTCCGGGAAACGCATCGGCGGTGTCACTCGGGGTGATCCGTACCCCAGCGAGCGATCCACTGCCGCAGCGGTTAGCGGCGTTGCGCACCGAGTTCGGATCGCTGATCGTCGACTTCGAACCCGATGTGGTCGCGGTCGAGCAGGTGTTCTTTCAGGTCAACGTCCGCACCGCGATGTCGGTCGGTCAGGCCAGCGGGCTGGCGCTCGCCGAAGCGGCTTTGGCCGGCTGCCACGTCGTGCAGTACGGGCCCAACCAGGTCAAAGACGCTGTTGCCGGTTGGGGCGGTGCCGACAAGGCACAGGTGCAGAAGATGGTGCAGTCCCGGCTGCGCTTGTCGGCGCCACCCACACCCGCCGACGCCGCCGATGCCGCTGCACTGGCGTTGTGTCATCTCTCGATCTCGCCCGCACTGGTGGGAGTCGCTCGATGATCGGGTCGCTGCGTGGCGACGTACTCGAACGCGACACCGACAGCAGCGTCCTGATCGAGGTCGGCGGGGTCGGGTATCTCGTGTCGGTGACGAGCCGGGCCTTGGCCGAACTCGAACCCGGATCGTCGGCGTTCCTCCACACCCACCATCACATTCGCGATGACGCCCAGCAGCTGTTCGGGTTCACGAGTCGCGACGAGCGGCGGACGTTCCAGGCGCTCATCGGTACGCACGGGATCGGCCCGGCACTGGCGATGTCGATCCTCGACGTCCATCCGCCGGCGGCGCTCGTCGATCTCGTCGCCACCGGCGACCACGCCGCCCTCACGCTGGTGCCCAAGGTCGGCCCGAAAACGGCCAAACGTCTGATCATCGAGCTACGAGATCGTTTGACGGTACCGGTGCTCGACGGCGCCGAGTCGGCCACCGACGGCGGCGGTGGCGGATCGGCCGTTGCCGCTGTGCGCGACGCGCTCTCCGGGCTCGGTTACGGCACCGAGGAGATTCGCGACACATTGCGCGACCTGCCGAGTGACGGCGACTCCGAGACGTTGTTGCGCGACGCGCTGAAGTCGCTCGGAGCGCGCAATGCGTGAGGAGTTCCTCGACCCCGGCGTCGGCGACGACGAGGCTGAGCTCGATGCCGAAGCCGGGTTGCGGCCACAGGCGCTCGACGAGTTCGTCGGCCAGCGGGAGCTGAAAGAGCACCTGGGGATCGTGCTCGAGGCTGCCCGCCAGCGCTCTCAAGCGGTCGATCATCTCCTGTTTGCCGGCCCCCCTGGTCTCGGCAAGACAACGCTCGCGGGCATCGTGGCCACCGAAATGGGCGTACAGCTGCACGTCACCTCGGGTCCGGCGCTGGAACGGGCGGGGGACCTCGCCGCGATCCTCACCAAGCTCGACGACGGCGACGTGCTGTTCATCGACGAGATCCACCGCTTATCGCGAGCGGTCGAGGAGATCCTGTATCCGGCGATGGAGGACTTCCAGCTCGACATCGTCGTCGGCAAGGGCCCCGCGGCGTCGAGCATTCGTCTCACCATGCCCCCATTCACCCTGGTTGGGGCGACCACCAGGACGGGCATGATCACGGGCCCCCTGCGCGACCGCTTCGGGCTCGTGGCTCGACTCGACTACTACGACAGCAACGAGCTGCAGGCCATCGTCGAACGAGCTGCGGGGATCCTCGACGTGCGGATCGACGCCGACGGTGCGGCGCAGATCGCCCGACGGTCTCGGGGCACACCCCGAATCGCCAACCGACTGCTGCGCCGGGTTCGCGACTATGCCGAAGTGCGCGCCGACGGCGCGATCACCGGCACCGTGGCCCACGACGGACTTGCGCTGTTCGGTGTCGACGATCGCGGGCTCGACAAGGTCGACCGAGCCATTCTCACCGCGCTGTGTGGGCAATTCGGGGGTGGTCCGGTGGGGTTGTCCACGCTGGCGATCAGCGTCGGCGAGCAACCCGAGACGGTCGAGGACGTGTACGAGCCGTTCCTCATCACCCAGGGGATGCTGGCTCGTACACCTCGGGGCCGGGTGGCGCTGGCTGCGGCCTACGAGCATCTCGGGCTCACGCCACCTGCGTCGGCGACGCCGTCCGGTCTGTTCGACTGAACGTCGTGCGCGTCGACGACTTCGACTACGAGTTGCCCGATGCGCGTATCGCGCAGACCCCCATCGAGCCCCGCGATGCGGCGCGTCTGCTCGTCGATCGCGGTGCGCAGGCTCCCGAGCACCGGTACGTCCGCGACCTCCCCGACCTGTTGCAGGCGGGCGATCTCGTCGTGCTTAACGAAACGCGTGTGCTCCCGGCGCGGCTGCGCTTGCGCCGGGTCAGCGGGGGAGCGGTCGAGGTGTTGCTGCTGGAGGCCGCCGATACAACGCGTCGGCGATGGGAAGCGTTGGTCCGGCCAGGTGGGAAGTTGCGCGTCGGCGAGCGGTTGCTGGCCGAGTCGAGTCGAACACATGCCATCGGCGCGCCGATCGTGGAGATGGGTGAACGCACGGCAGCAGGCGACACCTTCTGGATCGAACTCGTCGCCGACGGAGATCCACTCGAGACGCTCGCCGGCATCGGCGAGATGCCGCTCCCGCCCTACATCCACGAGCGACTCGATGATCCCGAGCGCTACCAGACAGTGTTTGCCGGCGAGCCGTCATCGGCGGCTGCGCCGACTGCCGGATTGCACATCACGTCGGATCTGCTCGCCCGCCTCGGCGGCGCCGGTGTGGCGGTGGTGACCGTCGAGTTGGTGGTCGGTCTGGACACGTTCCAGCCGATCAGTACCGACAACCCGCTCGACCATCCGATGCACACCGAGCGCTACCGCGTCCCGCAGGCCACCTGGGACGCATGCCAGTCGACGCGGGCTCGCGGGGATCGCGTCGTGGCGGTCGGCACGACGGCGGTGCGGGCGCTGGAATCCGCAGCCGCACGCCACGAACTCGCCGGGCGGACCGACCTGTTCATCCACCGTGGATTCGATTGGCGGGTGGTCGACGTGTTGATGACCAACTTTCACCTGCCGCGCACGACCCTGCTGATGATGATCGATGCATTCGTCGGGCCCCGGTGGCGCCAGCTCTACGCAACGGCACTCAACGAGCAGTATCGCTTCTTGTCGTTCGGCGACGCGATGCTTCTCGACAGAGCCGCTCATCCGCCCGCAGGGGACTGATCGACGTCGGTCGGTACTAGCCGGCGCAGTCGATCACGGCCTGATTCTGTAGCTCGAGCAGCGCCGGCTCCGAGACCCAGGCCTCCTCGGCCGTCTGCGTTGCGACCAGCTCGCCGGTGATTCCTTCGAGACATCCGGTGTAGGCCGCAGAGTAGATGCAGCCGGGATTGACCTCCGACTCCGGCCCGGGCGGCGTCGACGCGCACCCCGTCGTTGCGCCACCGGACAGCTCCTGCGCATACGCATCGGCGCGCTCCTCCGGCGATCCGTCGTCGGGCACAGATGCCGCAGCCACTGGTGCGGTTGTGTCGCTGCCGCCGTCGTCGGAGTCCGAGCAGCCGGCGGCGGACGCAGCCACGATGATGAGGGCCACAATCGTGCGCATTGCTCGAGTGTCTCACAAAGACGGTCAACCGCACTCGAGGCCGGCACGAGCCCGTGGCCCGGAGCGCACCGTTAGCCTCCCGGCGATGTTCCCCGCTGCGATGTCCCTCGACGCCACCGACGGCGCAGCTCGGGCCGGCACGGTGTCGCTGTCCGGCGGTACGTATACGACACCGCTGTTCATGCCGGTGGGCACACGTGGCGCCATCAAGTACCTCAGCGCGCAGGACTACGAGCAGCTCGGCGCGCAGATCGTGCTCGGCAACACCTATCACCTCATGCTCCGCCCCGGTGCCGATGTGGTCAAGCGGTTCGGTGGTCTGGGCGCGTTCGCTGGGTGGGGTGGGCTGACGTTGACCGACTCGGGCGGATTCCAGGTGTTCTCCCTCGATCCCGACGTCGATGACGATGGGGTCACGTTCAAGAGCACCTACGACGGCTCTTCCCATCGCTTCACACCCGAGGTGGCGATGCAGGTCCAACAGCAGCTCGGCGCCGACATCGCGATGGTGCTCGACGTGTGCCCGCCGCTGCCGAGCGCACACGAGGTGATCCGACTGGCAGTCGAGCGCACCGCGGCATGGGCGGCGCGCGCCAGCCGGGTGCACGATCGCCCCGATCAATCGCTGTTCGGCATCGTCCAAGGCGGAATTGACGACGCGCTGCGGATCGAGAGCGCCCGCCGCACGGTCGACATCGGCTTCGACGGCTACGCCATCGGCGGGCTCTCGGTGGGTGAGAGTCGAGCGGAGATGCTCCCGGCACTCGCCGCGGCCCTGTCGGAGCTGCCTGCCGACCGCCCGCGATACCTGATGGGTGTCGGCGACCCGGCGTCGCTGGTCGAATCGATCGGACTCGGCGTCGACCAGTTCGACTGTGTGATGCAAACCCGCCTCGGTCGCCACGGCACAGCATTGACGTCGACCGGGCGGTTGTCGGTGAAGGCGGCGCGCAATGCCGACAGCGACGAGCCGCTCGATCCGCGTTGTCGGTGCCGGGTATGCACGCGCCACAGCCGGGGCTACCTGCGCCACCTCCTGCAGGTGGGCGAACCGACTGCGTCGCGCTTGATTTCGTGGCACAACATCGCCTGGACCCTCGAGCTCATGAGCCAGGCTCGAGCGGCCATCGTCGACGGCCGCTACGACTCGTTCCGCGGCGACGTCCTGACGGTGTGGGCCTGACCCACTCGCTGCGGTGAGGGAAGTGGCCCACTGGGAGCCGTTTGTCTCACCGGTGGTGAGGTTGTTGGGCTGTCTGCTCCCGCCGGGTCGGGGCCGATAGGATCGTGCGTCGCTATGTCCAGCCAACTCAGCGCGCTCGTCGCGTCCGGAGACGGTGGTGGCGGCGGTGCGGCGCTATTTCAGCTCGGCATCTTGCTGCTCATCCCGTTCGCTATGTACTTTTTCCTCATTCGACCGCAACGGCGGCG
>JABSQH010000071.1 GCA_013213745.1 Ilumatobacteraceae bacterium
GTCAGGAATTTTGTGTATCGGGCGTGATCTGAGGGTCCGCGGCTGACTGCTGTGGGCTGGGAAGGATCACGTCTGACGTGGACCCCGTTTTTGTTGACACCTCAGGTCGCTCGGGTTTGTAGGGTCCGCCAGGTCTCGGCGACCTGGGCGGGTGTTCGGTAGGCGATCCCGGAGTGGGGTCGGTGGTGGTAGGTGTCGATGTATTCGGTGATCTCCTTTCGGGCCTGGTCGAGGGTCTCCCATTCGCAGCGCCAGACGACTCGCTTCTTGAACTGACCGAACCAGGACTCGATGAAGGCCTGGGATTCGGGGTCGCGGTAGCCGCCGCGGCGGTGGATGACCCCTCGGGCGGAGAGGTGTTTGCGGAAGGCTCGAGAGGTGAACTGGGTGCCGTTGTCGGTGCCCAGCGTCAGCGTCTTCGGCCGGACCTGCCGCTCCAACACGGCTTGGTCGACACACGCGATTGCTTCTTCGGATCTGCCTCGCACGTCGAGGGTCCATGCGACGAGCTCTCGGGTGCAGCAGTCGACGATGGCATGCAGGTAGGCCCAGCCGTGCTCGGCGCACCAGACCTTGGTCATGTCCATGTGCCACAGCTCGTCGGGTCGCCGAACCCGGAAGTAGCCCGGTCGGCGTCGACGGTCCAGGCTCCGGGTGGGCTGCAACAGTCGATGGGCGCGCATGATCCGCTGGGCCCGTTTGCGGTTCACCCGCTCACCCAGTTGCTGGGAAGCAATAGCGGCGACCATGCGGGTGCCGTCGGTCGGGTTCGCCTTGGCGACCTCGATGATCGCCCGATCCGACTCCGACGGCTCGCCGGGCCCAGCGGCAGCGGGTCGACGGGCCGGGACCCGATAGATCGCCTGGCGGGAGATCTGTGCAACGCGTGCCACCGCCGTGGGTTGATAACCCTCAGCGACTCGTCGGCGGGCCTGGGCGACACGCACCCTCACTCCCAGTCCGCCAAGAGTTTTCCCGCGATCTCCAACTCGTAGGTCTTCTTCCCCAACGCCCGCTCGAGCTGAGCGATCCGTTTCCTCGCGTCTTTCAACTCGGCGTCGCGAGGGTCTTTGCCCTTGTCGCGAGACGTGTGCAGCGCCTCCTTGCCGCCTTCGAGCAGCCGGTCCCGCCACTGGTAATAGAGCGTCTCGGCGATCTCGTGCTCCCGGCACACATCGCGCACCGAGCGATCGCCGCGCAGCCCAGCCAAGACGATCTCGGTCTTCTGATCCGGCGTGAAAGTCCGGTACTTCTTCTTCTCGCTCACAGGTCCTCTCCTCGAGGTCGTGAGCGACCATCATCCCAAGCCCTCCAGCTCAGGCAAGTGTCAACGCTCCGACGGGGTGGAGTTGGCCCGGTTTCTTGGACACGGGTTTCTGACATTTCAGGCTGCTCGTGAGGCAGCGTAGGTCTCGGCGGGTGTGTGGTGGTCGAGGCGGGCTTGGTGGCGTTGGCGGTTGTAGAAGACCTCGATGTAGTCGAACAGCGCTGTGCGCAGCTGGCTGCGGGTGAGCTTGGACCAGTCGCCGTGGAGATGGCGGAGTTCCTTCTTCACGCTGGCCCAAACTGATTCCATCGCGGCGTTGTCGAAGCAGTCCCCGACCTTGGAGTAGGACGCGTCGAGTCCCCAGTCGGCGAGCCGGTTCGTGAACTCGAGCGACGTGTAGGGGCTGCCCCTGTCGGCGTGATGCAACAGATCGCCCGACGGCATCCGCCGCCCGAGCGCCATCACCAGAGCGTTGACGACCAGGTCGGTGTTCTGACGCTGGGCCATGGACCAGCCGACGATGGTGTGGTCGTGGAGGTCGAAGATCCCCGCGAGATAGAGCTTGCCGTCCCAACATCGGAACTCGGTGACGTCCGCGACCCACCGCTGGTTCGACTTCTCGGCGGTGAAGTCCCGCCCGAGGAGATCGGGTGCGGGAGCGGGGTTCGCTCTGCCTCTGCGCCATTTCTTGCGGCCGTGCACCCCGACCAGGCCGCATTCGCCCATGATGCGCGCCACCCGCTTGCGCGAATGGCGACGGCCCCGGTTCGCTAACTGCCCGGCGACGCGGGGTGCCCCGTAGGTCCGCCGAGACGCCACATGAATCTCGTGGATCTCCGCTGCCAGATCGACGTCGTCGAGGTAGTGGTCCGACAACGGGCGGCTGTCCCACTCATAGAACGACGACCGCGCAACGCCGACGAGTTCGCATAGCCGCGTGGTGGGGAACTGGCCCCGGTGCTTGGAGACGAACCTGCGGCTCACCTGTTCGTCTCCCGGGCGAAATACGCTGCCGCCTTGCGGAGGATCTCCCGATCCATCCGTAGCTCCTTGTTCTCCTTACGCAACGCCTCGAGCTCGGATCGCTCGTCTGCGGTCAAAGCACCCGGCTCGTCGGCTTCGCGGGCCTGCTTCACCCACGCCGCCAGAGAGCCATCGGAGATCCCGAGCGACTTGGCTACCTCAACCCGAGGACGGTCCGACGATCGATACAACTCGACCGCCTCACGCTTGAACTCCTCGGGGTACTTCGCTGGACGACCCATCCGGGCCTCCTTCCCCTGGGCGAACTCCCAGGATCAGGTGTCCA
>JABSQH010000072.1 GCA_013213745.1 Ilumatobacteraceae bacterium
CGCGAACAACTGAAGCAGAAGGAAATGCCCCTGTATGCAACCAGCCCGGGGCACGCTGTGTTCGGCGAATACGTCGGAGCGCACTGGTGCGCGCCGTGCATGGACAGCGCGGCCCCCTCGCTTGAAAACCTCAAGAGCTCGAACGGCGAGGACTTCACCTTCGTCTCGTTCTTCGAGTCCTCTTCCGGAGGCTGGCCCTCCGACGGCCCGATCTACAGGACGGACCACGTGATGGCGGCCTCAAGCGGCTACCCGACATTCGGCTTCGCCGACTCCCAGAGCGGGGCATGCTACAAGGTCGGCTCCGCCGGAACCAACTACTACGACGCCGACTACTCGGCCGGCGGGTGCATGGGCTCGGATGTATCCGACTACGCAATGGAACTCTCTATCGTCCTGAACAGTGCCGGCGACGAGGTCACCATCACCGTCGAGGTGACCTACCTAGGATCGTCGTCTTCGGTCACCGTCTACCTCTACGGAGCGGTCACCGAGCAGGTCGGCGCCGATGCCTACGACAACGGCAACAGGCCCCACAACAACTGGAGGGAGTGGCTCCTCAACAGCGACAACAACGGCTTCGAGCAGTTGTCACTGACTCCGAATGACGCCGTAGAGAGTAGCTGGACAGTTCCTCTGAACACAGTCAGGGCTGCGGGCGGCAATTCTCAATTCGAGAACTTCTGGCCCGTCCTCGCCCTGATGGACGGACCGCACACCTCGTACAACACCTTCCTCTCGGCCGTCGACCTCGACATGATTCCGCTCATCGACATAGGCGTCTCCGACTTTGACGCTGACAACCATAACGGAAACCTCGGATTCGTGCCGGGTGACACTCTCGATCTATCTGTCGAGGTGACCAACTACGGCGTCGACCCTTACAGCGACAGTGGCGAGATTTCAATCTACGAACTCGTCGGCTTGGACGAGGTCTACGTCGGTGGCTCTGCGATTACCAATCTAGCATCAGGAGCGACTCAGACCCTCGCCATCCAGTTCGATACTTCTGACATAGAGCCGTACGCCTCTGGATCCACTACCTTCAGGGCACAATTATCTGGATTGACAGGAGACCGGGTCGCGTCGAACAACTACGCTGACGACAATGCCCTGCATGACATGGCTCCGGTGGCCAACCAACCGACCGCCATCGCTTCCACCTCCATAGAGAGAGGAGGATCCATCCAGTTCGAGTCCACCGCCCTGTCCAACGACATGGTCGACGACATGTTGACAATGACGCCGAGCCTGCATTACGCCGAGTCAGGAACCGAGTTGTGGGACAACTCGTGGATAGCCTCGTCCGACTTGGTCGGCAGTGGAGGCAACGCTCGCTACGTGTACACCATCAACGCGCCCCTCAACGCTGAGGTGGGCGACTACGACCTCAGGGTACGCTGGGTGGACGCTGGTGGCCAGTACGGCGACTGGCTGGTCTCCGAGGGAGCCTTCGAGTTGCGTAACGCCCTGCCCACGGTGCTGAACAGCGATTACCCACAGTATGCAGGAATGCCGACGGTCAAGGTTGAGACTCAAGAGAGGGTCTCCATCGCGGGGCTGGTCAACGACGCTGAGACTCC
>JABSQH010000073.1 GCA_013213745.1 Ilumatobacteraceae bacterium
TATGCTAATATGGCGGCAAGTAAATATTGTAAAGACCCAAATTACGCTAAGGGTTCAAAAAAGAAAAAAAAGTAAAATCATGATGAAAAAACCTATGTTAAACGCCATTCAAAAAGTAAAAATGTCGATGGCAATGAAATCAAAAAACCCCAAGATGAACCCTGGGTTTGACTCTTTACCAAAAGAAGTTCAAAATAAAATTATGAAAAAGAAAGCAAAGCTTTCTATGAAAAAGAAACCTAAGATGGCTATGAAAAAACCAAAGGTAGGTATGAAAAAAGTACCTAAAGGAGATATGACAATGCCAAAGATGGCGATGAAAAAGCCAGCTATGATGGGTATGAAAAAACCAAAGGCAAGTAGCAAAACAAAAAAAGTAGCAAAAAAAGTAACTGATACTATGATGGATATGGCTACTGGAGGATTGACTGCAATAAAAGGCTTGGGTGGACAAAGATTAAAAAACTATAAAAATAGAAAATTAGGTTTAGGTGTAACTATAAAAGAAGCTTTTGCTGATAGAGATAAAAAGAAATATCCTAACACACCAGAAGGAAAGAAGAAGTTTGAAAAAGATGCAAGAGCATATTTGAAATCAAAAAAACCTAAAATGGCAATGAAAAAGCCAAAGCTAAAACAGCCTTCAGCAGCAGACCTGAAAAAAGGTTCTCGTAAATCAAAAAGAGCTTTGAAAAAATTTGATAAGCAATATAAAAAATTAGCTAAAAGAGCAGGCATGTCATCGCAAAAGAAAGCTAAAATGGCAATGAAGAAAAAACCTAAGATGGCTATGAAGAAAGCTAAAGCAAGTCAAACAGCTGGAGCTATAATGAAAAGAGAAAGAATGATGAACTAATGGCTTTTAAGTTAAAAACATTAGGACAGGTATTAGATTTTAGTGACAAGTATTCGACAGGCGATTATATCGTTAAAGAAAAGAAACTTGGCAAATACACTTTGGGTGAAATAAATCCAAATGGTGTAATTGACATTGAAAAAGATATGTCACCTGCTCTAAAAAGAAAAGCTGTAAAACATGAGGTAGACCATTTGTATCAAATGAAAAGAGGAGAGATGAGGTTTGACCATAATAATTATTATTACAAACCGACACCTTATTCACCAATACAAGTTATACCTTCAAGTAAAATAGACCCTCACGATAGAAATCTACCGTGGGAGCAAGATGCACATAAATAATGGGAGAACTAAAAAAATGGAGAGAGCAAAACTGGGTACGCATAGGTCGTGATGGAAAAATCAAAGGACCCTGTGGCACTTCCAAGAATAAAAAAAATCCTGACAGATGTTTGCCACTTGCAAAAGCAAGGTCTTTATCTAAAAGACAATTAGCTAAAACAGCTCGAAAGAAAAAAGCTGCTGGCAGAAAAGGAAAACAATTTGTTTCTAACACCCCAGCTGCAAAAGTAAGAAACTCGTAATGGCAAAAAATATAGCAAGAACTACAGGCAAGGGAGGTAACTTCCGAAAAGCTTCAGCTGGTGCAGGCATGACTGAAAAAGGTGTGGCTGCATATCGTAGAGCTAATCCTGGTTCTAAATTAAAAACTGCGGTTACAGAAAAAAAGCCCAGCAAGATGAGGGCTAAAAGAAGAAAGTCTTATTGTTCAAGGTCACTTGGTCAAATGAAAATGCACAACATTAATTGTTCTAAAACTCCAGAAAAGAGAATATGTGCAGCAAGACGTCGCTGGAGATGTTAAAAAAATATATTATTATATTTGTATTTATATTAATTTAAAAAATAAATTATGGCACAAGGTTATAACGCAAGACTCGATGAGTCGTTAGGAGCAAAGCACGGAAAGAAATCTCAGTCTTTTAAAGACCGTAGAGATGAATCCAAAGCTATGTCTAAAAAAATGTATGGACATGCTTATGGCGGAGACCATTCTATGAAATATGAAAAACATTATCCTAAAAGTGTAAAAGGACATTTAGGAAAGTTAATCAGTAAGTAGTATGGCTTTTCCACAAATAAAAAAACAAAACCAAGGCAAGTTCACTAAATGGGCAAAGTCAAACGGTTTTAAAGACGCGTGTAGCGCAGCATCTGCTGTTATGAAGAATAAAAAAAAGTATTCTGAAAAAGTAGTAAAGATGGCAAACTATGCAAACAACTTTGGTTGTAAAAGAAAATAAAATCAAATCTATGGCGAAAGCAAAAGCAAAAAAGAAAGCTGCACCAAAAAAAAGTGTGGCTAAAAAAGAAGTAAAAACTAAAGTAGAAGGTAAACCTGCTGAAGTAAAGGCTGTAAGCACACATTGCGATGTTCCTTACATACCAAGAAGAATAGATAGGTTACCTCCTGACTTAAATAAATTAAAAAAGTAAATGGGAAAACTATTAGTAAAATTTGGATACTGGTTGCAGAAAGCTTGGTGTAAATTATTATGTAAGTGGAACTGGTTGGTATCTAAATTAGTAGTAAACGTAAACGACTGCCCAGTGGCAGAATGTGTTTGTAAAAAATAAAAAAATGAAATTAAATGAAAAATCCCGAGGTTTGGGAGATACTATAGAAAAATTTACCACGGCTACTGGTATTAAAAATGTAGTCACTAAGGTCACAAAAGCAGTTGGAGCAGAAGATTGCGGGTGTGGTCAAAGGAGAGACACTTTAAATCGTGTGTTTCCTTACAAAAAGTAAAGAGATTTTTAACCCTCTAAA
>JABSQH010000074.1 GCA_013213745.1 Ilumatobacteraceae bacterium
GACCATTTACTATATCTTCTTTTATCCAAGTTTTTTGTTCTTGAACATTAGTTATAGCTTCATTCCATTGTCTATTAGTCTCTATTTGACTTTCTGCGCTTAATAATTGCGCTATTGTAAGTATTATTTTAATCATAGTTCATTAGTTAAATTGTAAATAGTTTTATCACTGTGGAACATATATTCCACTTCATTTAAGTTATATCCGAGTTGTACTCCGACAAACTCGTCAAGTTCCATGTGGTATTTATCGTAGTTTATATCATGGTATTGATGCACTTCACCACTACCAAAGTCTAATATAGTTAATGTCTGTTTCATATTCTTGTTAGCCATTTAGGGTTATTTACCATTTCATCGTGACACCATTGTTGCTCGTTTTCACCGAGTTGGTAGTAGTGAATGCCAAACTCTGACATTGCTACTTTGTCGATTGTAGTATTCAAATTATTCATAGTAGTTGAGATAAGATTTCATAGTGATCGTCTTGTTGAGACTTACTTAGTTCAATGAATTTACCTTCAGCTTTGTAGCCATGAAGATGATTTATAATTTGCTGTTCGAGTTCAGCTTTTTTTACTGTGTAATTGACTTCGGCGAAAGCTTTTGCCCAAGTCCAGTTTGAAGGATTATTTGGATTATACATAAGCGTTAGTTTTAAAAGTTAATAAATTAGTTTGGTGTCGCCAAGTGTTCGTATTATTTATACATGCTAAAGTATGGCGATCAACTACATGTTTTGTTTATTATATTATCTACACTTTGTCGTGTTTAGTTTGTATAGTCATTTATGAAATCATAAAGAATAAATAGTGAGATAATTATTGGTGGTATTGTTAAAAATATTAGCATTTTAAAGGTGTTAATTAGTTTGTATATAGTTTTTTGTCAAGAGGTATTAGTGAGCATTTCTAATTATCTAATTGATATTAGTTATTAGTATAATGTGACATTAGCTAGCTAGACTATATAGAGTAACTAGCTATTGTCATAGTTTACTACTTCACTGTAGAGTATTCTCTGCAGAATTTTGGTACAGTGTTAGAGTTAGTGTAGCTACCATACTCTTGAAAGCAAGGCATTGACTCGAATTTTTCTTGAAATAGTGAGTATATTTCGTCGTGATTATAAGTGAACGTTTGTTCTTTTTTATTAGTGAAAGTGATTACAGAGTTTTCACCAATTAATGATTTTCTTATTACAAATCTTTTAGTAGTTAAGTTATTAGTTTTCATAGTTATTATATTTTATTAGTTTAACATTTATTTATTATTATTATCTGAATTAGTTCGTTATTACATTGTAAAATAAATTACATTATAAAGTACATATATTAATATTGAGTAAGATAGTACAAATAATGTAGCATTGATTTCATTTTTGTAATTGTTGTAAGTATTAATTAATTTTGACATAGTTATAAGTTTTAATTTTTAATTGTTATATTATTATTATCGAAAATGAGTCGTAATTACATTGTAAGTTCTTTAAAAATATGTATTATTTTTTACTGTTAAATACAGAAAAACGCAAAATTATATTTTTATTTTGAAAAAAAGCAAGGGGGGCCCCATCAGAAAAAACCATTTTGTAACTGATTGATAGTCAGCAAGTTAGGGGTAA
>JABSQH010000075.1 GCA_013213745.1 Ilumatobacteraceae bacterium
CTCGCCCCACGTGCTGCGCCACTCGTGTGCGACTCACCTCCTCGATCACGGGGCCGACCTGCGGGTGGTGCAGGAGATGCTCGGTCACGCATCGATTTCGACCACGCAGGTGTACACACGAGTCAGCCAGGAGCGGCTGTTCGATGTGTACCGGTCTGCGCATCCACGAGCGACGCTGTGATCGCCGAGACAGACACGGCGCCGTTGATCGCGCGCGCGCTCGTCAAGCTCGGGCACCTCGTGGCGCGATTCGTCACATCGTTGCCGCCGACGCCGCCGACCGTCGCCGACGAGGTGTGGGCCGCCGATCAGATGCTGCCGAGCGAACGCCGACTCTGGGTACGGATGGACAACCGCGATCGCCGGCACTCGGCTGCCGTCGCTCGGCGTTTCGTGGCACGACGACCCGACGCCACCAGAGCCGAGACCGCCGGAGCACTGCTGCACGACGTCGGCAAGATCGAATGCCGTCTCGGCACGTTCCAGCGAGTGTTGGCCACGCTGGTGGGCCCGGTGACCCCTCGCTTTCGTGAGTATCACGACCACGAGGCGATCGGCGCCCAGCTCGCGGCGGCGGGCGGGTCAGATGCGGCCACGGTCGAACTCATCGCGGGGCACGGACCCGCGTACCCCGATCTTCGTGCCTCCGACCACGCTTGACGTGGCTGGTCGCCGCGTCCGTCGCCGGCGGCTGACCGCTCACGCAGGCAGCATGCCGATCGCCCGCTGGGCGCGATCGAGTGTTGCCGTCGCAACCTCGCGCGCCTTGTCGGCGCCGACGCGCAAGCGCCTCGCAAGTTCGCCGCGATCGTCGAGCAGTTCGAGATAGCGGGTACGGATCGGCTCGAGTGTGGCCACGACCGCCTCGCCGGTGTCGACTTTGAGTGCGCCGTACTGCTCGTAGTCTTCGGCGACGTCTGCGGGGGAGCGACCCGTGATGGCCGCATTGATCTCCAAAAGATTGGCGACACCTGGCTTGGTGTCTCGGTCGAAGCGCACTGCGTCGGCCCCGGTGTCGGAGTCGGTGACCGCCCGCTTGAACTTCTTCAGGACGGCAGCCGGCTCGTCGACGAGGTAGACGCAGCCCGCACCGGAGTCGTCCGACTTCGACATCTTGGCCGTCGGGTCCTGCAGGCTCATCACACGGGCCCCCGCAGCGGGAGTGACCGCGTCGGGGACGACGAAGGTGTCGCCGAATCGGTGGTTGAAGCGGATCGCCGCGTCGCGAGTGATCTCGACGTGTTGGCGCTGGTCATCGCCGATCGGGACCTCGTTGGCGTCGTACAGCAAGATGTCGGCGGCTTGCAGAGCGGGGTAGGTGAACAGCCCGCCGGAGATGAACTCGTTCTGCCGTTTGGCTGTCTTGTCCTTGAACTGCGTCATCCGCGACAGCTCGCCGTACGACACGGTGCATTCCATGATCCAGCCGAGCTGATTGTGTTCGGGAACGTGGCTCTGGACGAACACCGTTGCCCGCTCGGGATCGAGTCCGACGGCGAAGAGCATTGCTGCCAGCTCGACGGTTTGCGGCCCGATGATCCCGGGCTCCTCGATCACGGTCAGCGCGTGCAGGTCGACGATGCCGTGGAAGGCGTCGTAGCGGTCTTGTCCGGCGACCCAGTTGCGTAGCGCGCCGAGGTAGTTGCCGAGGTGGACATCGCCGGTGGGTTGCATGCAGGACAGCACCCTCGGAGTCGACTGCTCGCTCATCGGGCGCCGACGATACCCCGATCGCGCCGGTTGGGCCCGGTAGGTTGTCGGCGATGGCCGTCGAAGTCGCCACGCCCGTGTACGAGGGCCCGTTCGACCTGTTGCTCCAACTGATTCTGGCCGAACAGGTCGACATCTACGAGATCAACTTGGTGACGATCGTCGATGCGTACATCGCCGAGATCGAGCGGATGCAAGCGCTCGACCTCGACGTGGCCACCGGGTTCGTGCTCATTGCTGCGACGCTGGTCGAGCTAAAGGCACGTCGACTCCTTCCCGACCAGGGTGAGGTCGACCTCGACGAGGAGTTGGCGCTCTGGGAAGAGCGAGATCTGTTGCTGGCGCGACTCCTGGAAGCCAAGACGTTCAAGGACGTGGCGACGGTGTTCGCCGAGCTGGCCGACGACGCCGACCGCTGCTTCCCACGCCAGGTTGGTCCCGACGAGCGCTTCGACGGCATCGCTCCGGATCTGCTCGAAGGCACCAGTCTGACCCGACTGCGGAACGCCGCAATTCGTGCGCTGACGCCGGCACCGGTGCCCGTGGTCGACTTGCACCACGTCGCACCGATCACGGTGACCGTCGCTGACGCCGTCGCCGAATTGGTCGACGAGCTGCCCCGAGTCGGACGTATCTCGTTTCGCCGACTGACCGACGCACTGGTCGATCGCATCGAGGTCATCGTTCGGTTTCTTGCCGTGCTCGAACTGTTCAAACAGGGTGCGGTCGAGCTGGACCAGTCCGAGCGGTTCGGCGACATTGCGATCACGTGGATGGCAACTGACGACTTCGACCGCGGCGCAGTACTCGTCGATACCTACGAGGGCTGAGGAATGGACGACACCATCGGCCAGCCGACGACCGCCGCCCTGATCGAGTCGATCGTCCTCGTCGCTCACGATCCGGTGCCGACCGAACTCCTGGCCCAGCTGCTGGAGCGCCCGATCGACGAGATCGAACAGTGCTGCGACGATCTCGCCGAGGCCTACCGCCGCGATGGGCGCGGATTCGAGCTGGTCCACGTCGCCGGCGGTGTGCGGTTGCAGACAGTGGCGGACTACACGGCCTGGGTCGAGCGGTTCTTGCTGCACGACCAACGGGCCCGACTGTCGGGCGCGGCATTGGAGACCTTGGCGATCATTGCCTACAAGCAGCCGATTTCGCGGGCGCAAGTCGCGGCAATTCGTGGTGTCGATCCCGACGGCGTGCTGCGGACGCTCGCCGCTCGGGGTTATGTCGACGAAGTCGGCCGCGACGACGGACCGGGTCAGGCGATTCTCTACGGCACGACGCCGACGTTTCTCGAACGCCTCGGTCTGCGCTCGCTCGACGATCTCCCTTCGATCGCTGAGTTCATTCCGGGTCCCGAGGTGGTCGAAGCGCTCGAGGACGGATTGCGGATCACGCCGTCGATCGACGTCGACGCGCCGCCGACGTGATTGGGCTCATCATGGCTGGGCTGATCGTGATCGGGCTCACCGTGACTCAGCTCAGCGTGAGTGGTCGGTCGTGAGTCCCGCGGCCGCCGAGCCGCCGCTGTGGGAGCAGGACGCGGGCAGCGAGCGTCGCGGCGAACGCCTGCAGAAGGTGCTCGCCGCGACCGGGCTGGGGAGCCGGCGGGTGTGCGAAGAGCTGATCGCCGACGGCCGGGTCACCGTGAACGGCGACGTCGCAGTCTTGGGCCGACGTGTCGATGCCGACACCGATCGGATCGAGGTCGATGGCGCCCCGATCGGCGTTCGTCCCGATCACGTGTACTACCTGCTCAACAAGCCCACCGGCGTAATCACGACGAGCCGCGATCCCCAGGGTCGGCCGACGGTGCTCGATCTCGTGCCTGCGACGCCGCGCGTGTTCGCGGTGGGTCGCCTCGACGCCGACACCGAAGGGCTCTTGTTGTTGACCAATGACGGCGAACTCGCCAACCGCATCGCCCACCCGAGCCATGGCGTCGAAAAGGAATATCTGGCCGAGGTTGCAGGCGGCCGGGTTGGTCCCGGTGCGCTGCGGGCGCTGCGCAACGGCATCGACCTCGACGACGGCCGCACTGCTCCCGCCAAGGTCTCGCAGCCTGAACCGGGCATCTTGCGCCTGACGATTCATGAAGGTCGCAATCGACAGGTGCGCCGCATGTGTGAGGCGATCGGCCATCCGGTGCGCCGTTTGGTTCGCACCCGAATCGGCCCGCTCTCGGACCGGAGGCTGACGCCAGGATCGCACCGCGAGCTTCGGACCGAGGAGTGGCGAAGTCTGCTCGACGCCGTGTCGCGTGCATCGTCCGGGTCCTGATATCGACAGGTGGGCGCGGCGACGTGCGGGTACGCTCCCGCAGCGTGACCGACATGCCACGGCGTGCCAACGTGATCGGCCTCGGCCTGATCGGCGGCTCGATCGCGCTGGCGTTGCGTGCCCGTGGCTGGGTGGTGGCTGGTGACGACAGCGACGACGACACTGCGAAGCGGGCGCTCAGCAGCGACGTCGTCGATCAACTCGGCATCGACCCCGATGCCGAGATCAGCTTCGTCGCCACGCCTGTCCTGGCCAGCGCAGCGGCGGTCGATCGGGCACTGCGGGTCACCACCGGCGTCGTGACCGACGTCGGGAGCGTGAAGGCGCCGATCGTGACCGCCGCAAGTGACCCGCGTTTCCTCGGCGGTCACCCGATGGCGGGGAGCGAGATCGACGGCCTGGACGGTGCCGAGGCCGACTTGTTCAACGGTGCGGTGTGGGTGATCACACCCGACGACGCAACCGACGACGCAACGATCGCAGCTGTGTCGAATGTGTTGCGTTCGATGGGTGCCGAGGTGGTCGGACTGACGCCGGCGGCGCACGATCGACTCGTCGCCGTGGTCAGCCACGTGCCACATCTCACGGCGGCGTCGTTGATGGGCGTTGCCGCCAATCGGGCCGAAGAGCACCCGGCGCTGATGCGATTGGCGGCCGGCGGCTTCCGCGACATGACGCGCGTCGCCAGTGGCCCACCCGACATCTGGCTCGATATCTGTGCCGAGAATCGCGATGCCATCACCGCAGCGTTGAGCGAGCTGATCGAACGGCTCGAAGGGCTGCGCTCGATGGTCGCCAGCGAGGATCGCGCCGCTCTCGAGCAGCGATTGACCGACGCCCGCCATGCTCGGGCCAACCTTCCAGCGAGGGTGCTACATCCCGAAGAGCTTGCCGAGGTGCGTATTCCGATCCCGGACCGGGCGGGGGCCGCTGCTGAGGTGTTCACGCTGGCAGCCGAGCTCGATGTCAACCTCGCCAGCTTCGAGGTCGTGCACGAAGCCGAGCGCCGACTTGGTGTGGCCGTTGTGTTGGTCGATCAGTCCGCTGCCGAACTGTTCCGCGGCGGGCTGATGGCCCGCGGTTTCCGGCCCGCAGTGCACCCGCTCGCATGATCTCGCTGATCGCCGCCGTGGTCCGATGAGCGATGTCGCCCGGGTCCGATTTGCAGACGGGCCAATCATCGCCGACGTGCGTGTCCCTCCGTCGAAGAGTGTCGCCAACCGGGCACTCGTGTGTGCGGCTCTCGCCGACGGCACGAGCGAGATTCGCGGCCTCGCTCCTGGCGACGACACAGCGGCGATGCTCGACGGTCTCGAGCGACTGGGTTGCGGCATAGCCGTTCACGAGCTCGATGGCGTGATGGTGACCGACGTGATCGGGACTGGAGGCGTCTTCGACGGCGCCGACCGCAGGCTCGATACCCGCCTCGCCGGGACCACGTCGCGGTTCCTGACCGCCTTGGCTGCGCTCGCGCCGGGCGCGACCACGATCGATGGTGACCCGCCACTGCGGGCTCGCCCGATGGGTCCGCTCCACGAAGCGCTGCTCGCACTGGGCGCTGACGTCGTGCCCGGTGAGCGGGAAGGGCATCTGCCGGTGACCGTCAGCGGGCCGCTGCGTGGCGCCGATGCCATCGTGATGCCTGGTGACATCTCCAGCCAGTACGTGTCCGCGCTGATGATGATCGGACCATACGTCTCCGGCGGGGTCAAGATGTGGCTGTCGAGCGACCCGGTGTCGCGTCCATATCTCGACCTGACGAAGTCCGTCATGGCCGCCTTCGGCGTCGTCGACGTCGAGGTCGAGGGACGGCGCATCGCCGTTGCCCCCGACGTGTACGGCACACGCACGTACGACGTCGAGGCCGACGCGTCATCGGCCAGTTACCCGTTGGCGGCTGCGGCAATCGTCGGCGGCGCAGTGATGGTGCGCGGACTCGGTTCGGGCTCGCAACAGGGTGACTGGCGCTTCGTCGACCTCCTCGAGTCGATGGGATGCATCGTCAGTCGCGGGACCCACGACACGACGGTGTTGCGTCGACGAGACACGCCATTGCGCGGGATCGACGTGGACATGGCCGATATCTCCGATCTGGTGCCGACCATCGCTGTTGTAGCGACACAGGCGGTGACGCCGACACGCATCACCGGTGTCGGGTTCATCCGGGCCAAGGAGAGCGACCGCCTTGGCGACCTTGCCAGCGAACTCAATCGTGCAGGCGCTGAGGTCGCCGTCGACGACGACGGCCTGACGATTCATCCGCGAGACCTCTTGACACCGACTCGCTTCGGCACGCACCACGACCATCGATTGGCGATGGCGCTCGCACTGCTCGGCCTGGTCGTCGACGGCGTCGAGGTCGCCGACCCCGCTGTCGTATCGAAGAGTTGGCCGGAGTATTGGGAGATGCTCGACCAACTCCCGGCGCGCCACCGATGACGTCGTCCCACGTCGCTGCGTTCGACGTCGACGGGACCTTGACCATGCGCGACTGTGTGGTGCCGTTCCTTCGTCGCGTCGCAGGACTGCCGACGCTGGCCTGGGGGGTTGCCACCGCCGCACCGACGAGCGTGCCCGCGCTCATCCGGCGAGATCGCGACACGCTCAAGGCGGTGGCCACACGAGCGGCGTTTCGCGGTCGTGGCGCAGCGGCTGTTGCCGAGCTGGCCGACCGATTCGCCGCGGAGGTGGCCGATGGTTGGCTGCGTGACGACACCGTCGCCAGTCTTCGTCGGCACCAGGCGGCCGGCTCGGCGACCGTGCTCGTGTCGGCGTCGTACGCGGTGTATCTGCGTCCGCTCGCCGCCGAGCTGGGTGTCGATGCGGTGTTGGCCACCGAACTCGAAGTCGGACCGGACGGTCGCCTGACCGGTTCGTTGCGCGGGCACAACTGCCGAGGGCCTGAGAAGGTGCGTCGTCTCCATGCCTGGCTTGACGAGCGGGCCGGGGGCCGATCCGCCGTGACGGTCACGGCCTACGGCGACTCCGCAGGCGATCGGGAGCTGCTCGCAGATGCCGACCACGCGCACTGGGTCGCTGACCACGAGTCCTGGTCGAACTGACCGCCCACCGCTACGGTGCTGGCGTGGTGTCCACCGCTTCGTCTGCGCCGTCGTCGCCGGCGGTCCCGGTTGCGCTCCTGCGTGCCGGACGTCCGAAGCAGTGGTTGAAGAACGTCTTGGTGTTCGCTGCCCCGGGAGCGGCTGGGGTGCTCGATCAGTGGCACGAGTTGTGGTTGACGATGGTGACCTTCGTGGCGTTCTGTTGCGCGGCGAGCGCGACGTATATATGGAACGACCTGTTGGACGTGGAGGCGGATCGCCGGCATCCGACGAAGCGGCGCCGTCCGATCGCGGCGGGCGACCTGCCGATTCCGGTGGCGCGGTTGGCGGTTGTGGTGTTGCCGCTGCTCGCTGTGGGCTTGGCGGCCGTGACCGGTCGGTGGCAGACACCGGCGGTGATCTCGGTGTATCTCGTGCTGCAGATGCTGTACACCCTGTGGTGGAAACACGTCGCAGTGTTGGACGTGATTGCGATTGCCAGCGGGTTCGTGCTGCGCGCCGCCGCCGGCGCCGTTGCCGTCGACGTGCCGATGTCGCGGTGGTTCGTGTTGTGCGTGACGTTCGGGTCGTTGTTCATCGTGGTCGGCAAGCGGTATGCCGAGTTGAACGAGCTGGGTGCCGCGGCGGGCGTGCGGGCCACCTTGGAGGTGTACTCGGCGGGCTATCTGCGGATTTTGCTCTCGGTGTCGATGGGTGGGGCGCTGATCAGCTACTGCGTGTGGGCGTTCGAGACGGGGACTGCGAGCACTTCGGACTGGCCGTTCTACGAGTTGTCGATCGTGCCGATGTTGGCGGCGTTGTTCCGATATCTGCTGGTGTTGGAGAACGGCGAAGGGGCAGCACCTGAGGAGGTATTCGCCCACGATCGGGTGCTGCAGCTCCTGGGTGCGTGTTGGCTGGTGATCTACGGCATTGCCGTGTACTCCGCTTGACCCGGCCCCACTGCTTGGAATGCGCTGGGAATGGCCGTGCCGGGGCATAGCCTGGCGGGCCATGCCGACCGCCGAACGACCCGATCTCGAGACCGTTCGCCAGTGTGTTGCCGATGTCGACGGATGGATGACCGACGGACAGGCAGCGGCGCTCTACGAGGCTGCCGCTGCGTGCCCGGCGAGTGGCACGATCGTGGAGATCGGGAGTTTCCGCGGTCGGTCCACGATCGTGCTGGCCAGCGCAGCGCCGAGCGATGCCCGGATCTATGCCATCGACCCGCACGCCGGCAACGACCGTGGCCCCCAGGAGATCGACGGATACGTCGACGAGGCCGACGACGACCATCGCGCCTTCCTCGCCAACCTGGCCGCCGCTGGGGTCGCCGATCGGGTGACGCACCTGCGGATGTTCTCCAACGCGGCCCACGATGCCGTCGACGGATCGATCGACGTGTTGTACATCGACGGGGCACATCGCTACGGACCGGCCCGTGCCGACATCGTGTCGTGGGGCGAGCGCGTCCGCAGCGGTGGCACGTTGCTGATCCACGACTCGTTCTCGTCGGTGGGCGTGACCGCAGCGATCGTGCGCGAACTCGTCGCCGGCAGTCGCTTCCGCTACGTCGGACGCTCACGCTCGCTGGCCATCTACCGGGCCGATCTCGGGCCGGGCGACCGATGGAGCAACGGGGCCCGGCAGGCCGCGCAGTTTCCCTGGTTCGCACGGAACGTGGCGTTGAAGGCGGCCCTCCTCTGCGGGATGGGGCGCGTGATGGAGCGAACGGGCCGCGACGCCCCGGAATGGCCGTACTGATGGCGACCACCACATCGCCGGTGGGCCGGGCTGCGGAGGTGACGATGTTGACCGGTTGGGGCCGAACCGCACCATCTGCGGGCCGGGTGATCGATCTCGATGGCGACGCCGTGCGTGGGGCGCCCCATGAGGCCTTGCCGATCGATGAGGGTCGTGGGGCGATCCCGCGTGGTCTGGGCCGCTCCTACGGAGACCCGGCACAGAACGGCGGCGGCAGCGTGCTCCGGGTGCTGCCCGGGCGTTCCCCGATCTCTCTCGATCGCAATGCGGCAACGGTGACGGCCGATGCCGGCGTGAGTTTCGACGACTTGTTGCGGGTCCTCGTGCCGGCCGGGTTCTTCGTCCCGGTCACGCCCGGAACGCGCTTCATCACCGTCGGTGGCGCGATCGCCAGTGACATCCATGGCAAGAACCACCACGTCGACGGCACGTTCGGTCATCACTGCACACGGATCAGCCTGCTCACAGCCGATGGCGAGCTGCGGACGTTGACACCGGCCGACGGCGACCTCTGGTGGGCCACGATCGGCGGCATGGGGCTCACCGGACTGATCGTCGACGCGACCTTCGATCTGATCCCGATCGAGACGAGTCAGTGTCTGGTACGCACGCAGCGGATCGCCAATTTCGATGCGCTCGTCGACACGATGGCAGCCGACGATCAGCGCTACTCGGTGGCGTGGGTCGACCTGCTGGCCAGCGGTGCTGCGCTCGGGCGATCGGTGTTGACGTGCGGCGAACACGCACGACTCGATGACCTCTCCGCCAAACAGCGCCGCGATCCGTTGGCCTTCGCACCGCCATCGCTGATCGATGTGCCACGCGGTGGGCCGAACGTGCTCAGTCGAGCAGCGGTGCGGGCGTTCAACGAGGTGTGGTACCGCAAGGCCCGACGTGACCACGTCGGCCCGGAGTCGATCACGGGGTTCTTCCATCCACTCGACATGGTCGGTGCCTGGAACCGCCTGTATGGCGGCGCCGGTTTCTTGCAGTACCAGTTTGTCGTGCCCGATGACGAGGTCGACACGATGCGCGTCGCCATCGAGCGTGTCGTCGCGTCGGGGCATGCGAGCTTTCTCGCCGTCCTGAAACGGTTCGGTCCGGCCAACCCGGCGATGCTCAGCTTCCCGACATCGGGCTGGACGCTGACCCTCGACGTTCCGGCGGCCGCATCGGATCTCCACGTCCTGCTCAGCGAACTCGACGAACTCGTGCTGGGCGCCGGCGGTCGGCATTATCTGGCCAAAGACGCTCACATCACGCCGAGCATCGTGCGTGCCGGCTACCCCAGACTCGCCGAGTGGAAGGCGGTCCGCCGGTCGGTCGACCCGCACGGCTATTGGATCAGTGACCAAGCCCGACGACTCGGGCTGCTCGAAGAGGAGGTGGCGTGAACAACGCCGTACAGCAACCGCAAACGATCTTGGTGCTCGGCGGCTCCAGCGACATCGGGCGGGCGATCGTCGAGGCGCTCGCATCGCCGGCTCTGCGTCACGTCGTTCTGGCGGGCAGGTCATCCGATCCGCAGCGGCCGGACGTGTCGCCCGACGTCACCATCACCACACTCGACTTCGATGCCGGCGACCCGACGACGCACCGCGATGTGGTCGCCGCCGCGGTCGAGGCGGCAGGGGATCTCGACGTGGTGATCCAAGCGTTCGGGCAGCTCGGACCAGACGCTGCCGACGACCCCGAGGCAGCTGCTGAGCTCGTTGCGGTGAACACCGCAGGCGCAGTCAGTTCGGGTCTGGCTGTGGCCGAGCAACTGCGCCGCCAGGGCCACGGCGTGCTGGTCGTGTTGTCGAGCGTGGCCGGCGTGCGGACCCGCGGGTCGAACTTCGTGTACGGCGCAACCAAGGCGGGCCAGGACGCGTTCGCCACCGGGCTCCATCACGCGCTTCACGGCACGGGCGCGAGAGTGCTCACGGTGCGACCCGGTTTCGTCCGGACTGCGATGACCGAGGGCCTCGAGGAGGTGCCGTTCACGATCGATCCCGGCGATGTCGCTGACGCCGTCGCTGGAGGCCTCCGACGAGGGAAGTCGATTGTCTGGGCGCCCGGCGTGTTGCGTGGCGTGTTCGGAGTGCTGCGATACGCCCCCGATGCGGTGTGGCGTCGCCTCGATCGCTGAGCACCAGTCGCCGATGAGCGCCGCGGACGACCTCGACCGGGCACTCCAGCGCGTCTGCGCCGCGGGCATTCGACGAGTCGAGTCGTTTGCATGGCGCGACCTCGACGATCCCGAGGCTGGCGGATCGGAGCTGCACGCCGACGAGATCTTCACTCGATGGGCGGCAACGGGACTGGTCGACATCGAACACCGCACCTCGACCATCGACGCGCCGCGGACGTTCGACCGGAATGGATATCGCGTCGAACAACGCGGTGGCCGGTTCGACGTGTTCGCACGGGTGATCGCCGCACAGATGCTGCGGCGGGTCCGGCGCAGCCGACCGGTCGACGTCGCCACGATCGAGATCTGGAACGGGGTGCCGTGGCTCAGCCCATGGTGGAGCCCGCAGCGGTCGATCGTGTGGTTGCATCACGTCCACCGCGAGATGTGGGCCGACGCCCTGCCGGAGCCATTGGCGACGCTGGGCCGATGGAACGAGACCACGCTTGCACCGCGGGCGTACCGCAGGGCACACATGAACACCCTGTCGGAGTCGTCGCGTGACGAGATCATCGACATCGGAATCCCCCCCGAACACATCGCAGTCATCCCCCCAGGGGTCGACGAACGGTACGCACCCGATGCGGATCGTCGGAGCGCGACGCCGTCGGTCCTCATCGTCGGTCGCTTGGCGCCGGTCAAGCGTCAACGGTTGGCGCTGACCGAACTGCAGCGGGCCCGCGACCGTCATCCGCAGCTGACGGCCGAGGTGGTCGGCGACGGTCCCGACCGAGCAGCAATCGAACGCTGGATCGCCGAGAATGACGCTGCGGGTTGGGTGACCGTGTGCGGCCGCGTGACCGACGAGGAACTCCTCTCTGCGTATCAGCGGGCTTGGCTGGTGGTCAGCGCCTCCTACGCCGAGGGGTGGGGGATGTCCCTGACCGAGGGGGGCGCCTGCGAGACCCCGTGCGTGGCCACCGACATCGCCGGGCATCGGGGAGCGGCGCTCGACGGCATCACCGGCGACCTCGTCGCCGATCCGCACCAGCTCGGTTCAGCAGTCGCCGCCCTCCTTGCCGATGACGATCGGCGCCACCGCTACGGCGCAGCCGCGAGGGAACACGCTGCCGGTCTGTCGTGGACGGCCGTTGCCGCTCGCCAGGCCGCCCGTCTCGCCGATGCCTGCACACCGAAAGCGTCACCGGCTGGCTGACGCGACTCGCAGGTAGATCGGCTGGCGTGTCCGATACCTGCACCTCAGGTGACGTCGTCGGGAGTGCGGTATGCGCGTGTGCGTCGCCGAAGCGAAAACGCGTCGCGCAACCCCCACCACGTCACGAGTGTGAACGCCTCGACGACAATCGAGCGATGCATCTTCGATGCCCCGGCCACCCGGTCGCGAAACACGATCGGAATCTCGACCACGCTCATCCCGGCGCGTACGGCGCGGTACGTCATCTCCACCTGGAACCCATAGCCGTCGGCCTGTACGCCGTCGAGCCCGATCGCGCGGAGCGCTTCGGCCCGGTAGACCCGGTAGCCGGCGGTGGCATCGTTCACCGCCAACCCGAGTGCGATCGCTGCGTATCGGTTGCCCCATCGCGACAACCACGTCCGTCGCCGTGGCCAGCCGATCACCGAGCCACCTGGCACGTACCGCGAGCCGATCACGAGGTCGATCCCGCGAGCGCTGACGTCGAGCATCGTCGGCAGCGCAGCGGGGTCGTGCGACAGGTCGGCGTCGATTTCGACGAGCGCGTCGTAGCCGGCGTCCAAACCTCGACGAAACGCCTCGCAGTAGGCGTCACCGAGACCCGATTTGACGTCGCGGGTCACGAGCTGGAGTTGCGTGGAGTCGGCTATCCGGCTTCGCACGAGGTCACGGGTGCCATCGGTCGACGCATCATCGATCACCATCACGTCGGCTTCGGGAACACTCTTGGCGAGCCGATCGAGCAGTGTCTCGATGTTGGCCGCCTCGTCGTGGGTCGGCACGATGATCAGCGTGCGCACGGTCGGCGACGCTAGCGGTCGCGCCCCACAGCCGACGACAGCGGTGCGGCAACGACTGCGGCCACTGCGCTCCACACAAACGGTGCGGTCCATGCGAACCGACTCGGCCAGTCCGGTCCAGGCGGATAGCCCCGGAGCAGCTGCTCGGAGGCGACGCCAACGATGACAACTGCCATCGCGCCGACGACAACCGCTGTCGCCAACCAACGAATCCGTGACACCGCCACAGCGACGACGGCGACCGCCGGGGCCAATCCGGCGACGAGAATCGTCACGCCGACGAGAGCGGCGATGGCAAGGCGCCGTCGACCCGGCGTCCACGTCGGATCTGGTCGCTCGGCAAACATCACTCGCTCGCGGCGCGCTCGCCATCGAGATCCGATCAGCAGTGCAAGGACGGCGACGCCGGACAGAAGTGAGAACCACAGTGCGCGCGTCACCGTCCGTTGCGGCGTCCATTCGAGCTCGACGACTCGGGCAGCGGTGTCAGGCGGTAGCACCCAGCCATTGGCGAATCCGTCGATCAATACGGGTGTTCCGAGGTCCTCGCCGTCGAGCCGGGCTGTCCAACCCCGGTTCCAGCTCTCCGCGAGCACGAGCCATGCGGGCACTGCGCTGGCCTCGACCTCGATGCGAGCAGTCGTTCGAGTCTGGTCGGTGATCGCAGACCCAACCGCCACTACGGGAACCCGGGTCGCGGCTTCGGCGAACAAGACGCGATCGACGTCGAACCCGGCGCCCGGTACGGCGTCGAGTCGATGGATCCCAGCGGAGAGGTCGACCGTGTCACAGGCGACGATGTCGAGCGCAGCCCGATTCAACGCCTCGCCGACGGTGGCCGACAGTCTGACCGGTAGTGGCGTACCGTCGAGGACGAGCAGGTCATCTCGGCAGACGTCGTCGAGCATCGTCCCAGACGCTGCCGGGGCCGTGAGCTCGACGCCGCCGAGGGCAACCTCGACGATGCCCAACGGGAGCGCTTGGGGGACGCTGGAGAAGTAGTTCGGGGTCGTCGACTCGGTGACTGCGTCGACGCGCACGACCCACGGGCCTGATAGGTCGGGGAGCGCAACGGTGGCGGTGACGGTCCCGTCGCTCCTGCGCTCGCCGCCGGCGAGCTCGGCAGTCACCGTCTGGCCATCGGTCCCCTCGATCGTCAGCGCGGTCGGCGCTGAATGTCGTCCGTCGTCGAGCCAGGTGATCGTCAACGCAGTTGCTGATCCCGACCCGTCGATGCGGAGGGTTGCGCCGACGGCCGCGTCGAACGGCGTCCGCCATGCAGTGTCGGTATTGCCGTCGATGGCGGCCGCCGCTCTCGACGCGGGGACGCCCGGCATTCGTCGGTCACCAGCGGCCACCGGCTCCTCACCGAGCGCCAGCGACAGCGTTCGGTCGTCGGCGTCGGCATCGAGGCGAACCTGCCCGATCACATCGAACGTGCGGGCATCCGGGACGACGAATTCGCGCACGAGACGCGCCTCGGGTGCGGTGCGGTTTGGTGTTGCTGGGTCGATCCGCTGGCGCGTGAACAGATAGCTGAGGTTGGCACTCTCGTCCCAGGCGGCGTTGTCGGCCAGATCGGGCACGACAACGACGCGGTCGTCGAGCAGCGGTTCGCCATCGACACCAGGAATGACGACCTCGGCGAAGCCGATCCCGGGTTGTCCGACGTACGACCCAGGATCGCCGAGATTGTCGGCGAGAATCTCGATCCGTAGAGCCCGATAGTCGGCTCGCGGGAGTGTGATGGTCTGGCCTGGCAGACGCCGGGAGGAGTCGTCGAGTGGGACCTGCAACGCAGTCGCCGTCGAGCTGTCAGGATCGAGGGTGATCCGCACGCTGGTGATGAACCGGCTCGTTGCGCCGGTCACCGGTTGCAACAGGGTGAGTTGATCGGTCGTCGCAGGGTCTCGCAGGTCGACTTCCCACACCAGCCCGTCCGGTGCTTCGAACACGCCTGCCCGCCAGGCCGTCGAGGGGTCGCCGTCGACAGCGAACCAGGGCGCGTCCTCGGCTGTGTACACGACCGTGCTCCCGTAGTAGCTGGCACGCACGTCGGCGATGTCGCCACGATGGGCAGCGAGGGTCTGTTGGCCGTCGTCGACAGCGAAGAGCTCCAGACGGGCATCGCGCGGATCGGCGTCGAGGACCAGATCGCCAGTCGTCTCCAGTGCTCCAAGATTCGAGCCGATCGTCGACCAACGCCGGCCTTCTTTGCGGTTGGTGTCCGACACGACCCATCTCGGTGATGTACCAAGCATCGCCGGATCCAGTTGGTCCTCGAGCGCCAGCCCGTGGAGGGTGGCGGCGTAGAGCACCGGATAGTCGATGTCGAGTTCGTCGAGCGCGGCCAAGTCGATGAGCGCCTCCGCGTTGCCGGCAATGATCGTCGGCGACGTCGCATCGGTGACCCGCACCCGGGGTGCCTCGCCGATGTCGAAGGCCGCCACGATGGGAAACTCGGTGGCCGCGTCGTCGCGGGCGAAGGTCAACTCGTCGAGCAGTGGGATCTCGGGTGTGTCGGTCGTGGCTGGACCGGTGTACTCGGGCGCGCCGAGTGCCGAGGTGAGGTCGGTCCACAGCGGCCCGGGTCTGGCGAGCCGGTAGCGCTCGTGCTCGAGATCGTTCCGGGCAACGATCGTCTCGACGGCGAACAGTGCGGCCAGTGTCGGTAGTACCGCAGTGTCGAGCCATCCGTCGGAGAGTCGACGCTCGATTGCGCCGAGCAGGTCGGCGGTCCCGGCCCCACCCTGCGGTACGAGCTCGCGTGCGAGATATGGCCGGTCGATGAGCCCGGGCAAGACGGGATCGACGGTGCCGCCCCAGCGGTAGTTGCCGAAGTCAGCACCAGGGAGCTCATATACCCGACCGTCGCCGGTTGCATCGAGCCAGTCGGCCAGGTCGGTGACGTGTTCGGGGAGGGTCTCGTCACGCAGAATCGAGTCGGAAGTCGCCGATCCGGTGAACCACGGAAACATCTGGATCGTGAGAGCGATCACGATGACGACTGGCAAGCCGGCCGCGGCGCGACCCACGGCCGGGGCGCGTGTGATCATCGCTGGCGATGGCCGCCAGCGGCTGGCCGAGCCGAGTCCCATGGCCAACGCAAGGATCACGAGCGGCGCAGCCCTCGGTGTCGAGCGCAAGGCGAGACCGGCGGTGGTTTCGGTGGCGAACGTCTCGAAGAGGGCGCCGTAGATCGACGAGTCGCCGAGCGGTGCCGCACCGACACTGACGACGAGGCCGGCGAACAGCAGCACGAGCGCATGGACCCGGCCCGCGAACGCCGTCATGAGACCGAGCAGCGACACCGCAGCGATGACCAGTCCGAGGGCGATGATCAACGGCTGATCGATGTAGGCCGTCGATGGACCGACCCAGGGATCGAGAGCATCGCCGCCGTAGAAGAACCAGTATCCGAGTCCCCGGAGCAGCTCGGTCGGGGTGCTCGCCGCGCCGACGGTCTGATATGTCTCGGTGTACTCGAGAATCGGGAGCCCGAATGCGCTTTGCACCCGGAGGGCGACGATCCACCAGACCGATACGACGATGCTCAATCCGCTGATCTTGGCCGCCGCGGTCAGTGCGGCGGGCCAGCGGACTCGGCGCGTCGTCAGGTCGGTGACCAACCAGATCACCGGTCCCAGACCGGCGAGGACGAGCGCACTCGCATTCACGCTGCCGACTGTGATCACGACGAGGGCGAAGGCGGCAGTGGGCCACCACCGTGTGGTGCGTGCGGCGAGGGCGACGAGGAGAATCAGCCAGGGCAGCGCCGCCCACGGGAACAGGATGATCGACAACCGGGCGAGATAGCTCAGCAGGTATGGGCTAAAGCCGTATGCGAGCGCCGCGACGAGCGCTGCCGTCGGCTCCCATCGCAGCCATCGGCACAGCCTGAAGGTCCCGTACGCGGCGGCAAACACCAACGTTGCCCACACGATCCGCTGGGCCAACCAATCCGGTGCCGCCAGCCGCTCTGCGAACCAGTAGTACGGCCCGAGCGGGAAGAGGTAGCCGATGTTCTGGTGCGGCACCGTGCCGGCCCCGACTGAGGGATCCCACATCGACCACGCCCCCGACAGCAGGCGCGCCGGGTCGACGGTGAGATACGTCTTGGTGTCGGCACTGACGCTGCCCGGCGAGCTCAGCAGTATCGGGAGATAGGACACTGCGGCGAGGACCGCCGTGACCGCGCGGTCGGCCCGGCGATTCATCGCCGCAGACGGTACTGCGAGCTATCGTCCGATCACCATGACCCCTCGGCGGTGCCTCTCGGTGGTCGTGCCGTGTTACAACGAAGTGGCCACGGTGCGCGAACTCCTCGAGCGTGTACTCGCGTCGCCATGGGTCGCCGAGATCGTCGTCGTCGACGACGGTTCCACCGACGGCACACGCGAACTCCTCGAGGCCGTCGACGACCCGCGCGTGCGGATCATCTTCCACGAGGAGAACCAGGGCAAGGGCGCTGCGCTGCGTGCGGGGTTTGGCGAGGTGACGAGCGACTACGCAATCGTGCAAGACGCCGACCTCGAGTACGACCCTTCGGAGTACGGCGAACTCCTCGGGCCGCTCGAGCAGGGTGTCGCCGACGTGGTGTACGGCTCGCGGTTCGTGTCGAGTCGGCCGCACCGCGTGCTGTACTTCTGGCACAGCCTGGGAAATCGGTTCTTGACGACGCTGTCGAACATGTTCACCGACCTCAACCTGACCGACATGGAGACCTGCTACAAGGCGTTTCGCCGCGAAGTCATCCAGTCGATCGAGATCGAAGAGGATCGATTCGGTTTCGAGCCGGAGGTGACCGCCAAGCTCGCCCGCCGCCGTGTCCGCATCTACGAGGTGGGGATCTCGTATTCGGGTCGGACCTACGCCGACGGCAAGAAGATCGGCTGGCGCGACGGGGTGCGGGCGCTCATCTGCATCGTCAAGTACTCCGCGATCGGCGCCCGACTGCGGGCCAGATGAGCCGGACCGCCTTTCGTTGGTGGTTCGTTCTCATCGTCGTCGCCGCCGGCCTCTGGCGGGTGGTGTACGTGCTCGTCGCCAAGCACGACGAGCCAGTCGTCGGCGACCAGAGCTACTACGCGGCGCAAGCGGTGACGATCGCCGCAGCGTACGCCAATCTGTGGATGAACGACGGTCTCCTGATGTCGGAGACGTTTGCCGCCGCCGGTGTCGTCGCCATCCTGCTCGCCGTCTACGTATACGACCTCCGTAGGAGTAACGCGATGGCCGCCGTCGCAGGGGTCGCCGTCGGTGTGGCCGGCCTCGCACGCGCCGAGCTGCTCCTGCTCGGGCCGCTCGTCGTCGTGCCGATGGTGCTACTCGCTCCATCCAATGGCCGTCCGCCGCAGCGGACCACGATCCGCTGGCAGCACGTCGTTGTCAGTGGGGTCGCCGCGGTCATCGTGGTCGCCCCGTGAGTCGGTCGCAATCTGATCCGCTTCGAGGACACGACGCTGATGTCGACGCAGGATGGGCTGACCTTGATCGGCGCAAATTGCGAGACCACGTACGAGGGGCCAGGCATCGGATTCTGGGATCTGGGCTGTGCCGATTTGGTCCAAGTCCCCGACGGGATCGACCAATCCCAACGTTCCGCGCTCTACCGCGACGCCGCGGTGGACTACATCGGCGAGAACCTCGACCGGGTGCCGACGGTGCTGATGGCCCGTCCGGGGCGCGACCTCAGTGTGTGGGACACCGAGACGATGATCGAGTCGAACGTCAACGAAGGGCGGGAGCGGTGGGCCAGTCGGATCGGGCTGTGGCAGTACTGGGTGCTGGTGCCACTTGCCGCGTTCGGGTGGTGGCGGTGGCCGAGCCCGCAGGCGCGCTGGCCGGTGCTCGTGATGGCGACGCTCAGCATCGTGGTGATTCCCGCGTTCTACGGGATTCCGCGCTTTCGGATTCCCGCGGAGATCGCCATCGTGCTCGGCGCTGCGGTCAGCGTCGATGCGATCGTTCAGCGAGTCGTCGGCATGAGGCGGTCCAGCTCCGCGAACAACCACTCGGCGACCATTGCCGAGCCGTCAGGAGTGACATGAACCCCGTCGTAGCGGATGTCGGTCCCCGTCGTGTTCTCGATCGGTGCGCCGCCGGGGCACAACACTGACGCCAGGTCGACTACCGCGACAAGTTCGTCGTTCCTCGCCACCTCAGCGACAATGCGGTTGTAGGCGTCGACACGCTGCACCTCAGAGCGGGCACGAAATGTCAGCTGCCCCGGGATCGGTTCGGGCTGGGCCATGCATGGCAATGTCATCAGCGCGACACGAGTGTTCCGTGCGCCGAGCACGTCGACGGCATCTTCGATGCCGGCGCGCACGTGGTCGTCCCACGCCGTTGACGGGAAACGGATGTCGACACCGTCGATGCGATGGTCGAACACCTCCCAGGGCCCGGTCATGACCACACCGATGTCGGGCTGGTACAGCTCGTGGACCTCAGCCCATTCGGCGGCCCAGTCGGCGCACTCCTGTGGTGTCGGCGACGGTTGGCTGCTGCCGACGTCGAGGGTGACGCCGGCGGTGACGCCGCACCCGAGTCGTGCGCTGGTCTCCCATCGCCAGCCAGGGAAGCCCAGCTTGTCCTGGTGAACGGCGAGCGAGATCGCAGTCGAGTCACCGGCGAGCAACAGCCGACGTCGCGGCACCTCGGTCGGCGGCGCGTCGGTCGGCGGCGCGTCGGTTGCGGTGGCCGCAGCCGCCGGGGCCGATGTGGTGGTCGGTGAAGTGGAATCGGGCGCGGTCCCTGACGTGGTGTCGGGGGCCGCCGACTCGGGTGGGCTGCTCGGCGGTGCTGTTGTCTCGGGCACTGTTGCCATGGGTGTCGTCTGCGCGGGCCGCGTCGCACTCGGGGTGACAGCCGCCGGCGGGGACAGTTCGGCCATGGCGGCGAGGTCGGGCTGCAGGACGTCGATCGCCAGCTGTTGACGTCCGACCGGGGGAACCAATACCACCAGTGCGAGGAGCACTGCGGCGATCGCCCCGACCGACCACCCCGCAACGACACCCGAAGGGCGCCACGACCGGTGGCGCGCAGGTCGCTCGATGAGACGGAGGCTGAGTTCCGTGAGCGTCAACGTCAGGGCGAGTTGCAGGATCACCAGTGGCCCGCGTGCCCACTCGATACCCATCTGGGGGCCGACGAACACGATCACCGGCCAGTGCCACAGGTAGATGCCGTACGAGCGAACGCCGACCCACAACAGCGGTGCGGCACCGAGCCATCGCAGGCTGACGGGCACCACCGGCCTGCTCACTGCGGCGACGACGGCCGCACAGATCAGTGAGACCGCAAGGAATCCGCCCCGATACAGCCAGCCGTCGAGGTCATCGACGGTGATGACGACCGCGCCGAAGCAAGCCAAGGCGACGAGCGGTAGCCATTGGTCGAGGGCACGCCCGCAATGCCTCGACGGGGCGTCCTTTTGCGCACGGTTGCCTGGCGTCTCTCGGCGACGACGGCAGAACAACATCCAGCCGAGAGCGGCGCCGATCAACAGCTGCTGGGCCCGCGTGTCGGTGCCGTAGTAGACGCGAGACGGGTCGGCCGGATCGAACAGCACCGCCATCCACGCCGCCGAAAGCAGGGCCGCGCCGAGCAGGATCAGCGGAGCAAATCGGCGACCGAATCGCCAGGCCAACAGTCCTGCAACGGCCATCGGCCACAGCAGATACCACTGCTCCTCGACGGCGAGCGACCACGTGTGCCGGAGGGGGCTCGGTCCGAGCAGCGTGTCGAAATAGCTCTCGCCGCCGATGATGTACCACCAGTTCGCGACGTAGGCCAATGTGCCGATGGCATCGCCACGAATCGAGGCCCACTGCTCGGGAACGCCCCAGATGCGGGTGGCGACGATGACCACCGCAACCATGACCACGAGTGGAGGAACGAGTCGCCGGAATCGGCGGACCCAGAAGTCACCGAGCGCGATGCGTCCGGTGGCGGCGCGCTCGGACAGCAGCAGTGTCGTGATCAGGTATCCGGAGATGACGAAGAACAGGTCGACACCGAGAAACCCGCCCGATGCCCAGCCGAAGCCGAGGTGATACGCAACGACGGCCGCGACGGCGAGCGCGCGCAGACCATCGAGTGCCGGGAGGTAAGCGAGGCGTCCGTCCGCCATCGGGGTCGCATCCTAGGGAGTCGCGGCGACGGAGCCAGTTCGGGCATCGTCATCGTCGCTGTTCGGTTGCGTCATGCCGGGGACGTCGCGGTCGTCTCCGAACCACGCACCGACCGCGATGAGCACGAGCGCGAACAACGCCGGGCCGTTGAGGTGGTCGAACTCGGTCGTCCAGCCGGCATTGGGGAACGGCGCGTCGCGACGCTCGATCCAATACACCCACACGGCGACCGCGGCGGCGATCGCCCAGCCGAGCGCCTCATAGCCGCGGCGCCAACGACGTCCGATGCCCGACACCCACACAACCAGCGCGGCGACCCCTGCCCACCACGACACCGTGGCCGCAGCGAGGATGGCCAACGCAGGGCCACGCCATCGAGCGATATGAGGCGTGCTTGCGCTGAGCGCAAGGCGTGGCCGTACGGCGAGGTCCGAGGCCCGCTCGCGGCGAGTGATCGCAACGATGGCCACAGCGGCCACGACTCCGAGCGCAGAGATTGCCAGTCCGAGCGTGACCGGCCATTGCATCGTCCAACGCACGACAACCGTTGTGGTCGAGGTCGATGGTGGTAGCTGCCAGCCGTTGAACCCGCCATCGACCAGTTCCGGGCCGTCGAGCACTACTCCGTCGACCGTTGCTTCCCACGCTGTGTTGTAGCCCTCGCCGAGCACGAACCAGCAGCCGTCTGGGCATGGTCCGACGTCGACCGTCCGTCGACGGTCGCTTGTCTCGCGCACTGAGACCGACGGCGATTCCGGCCCGGCAATCGGTGGGACACCCTGCTCGCGGATCACGACGCGGTCGACGGTGACGCCCGTGGCGGGACGGCCCGTCGAACGTATCTGGAGCGTTGCGGCGCCGAGTTCGACTGGTTCGCACACAGTGGCGGTGGCGGGTGAGCCTGTCGCGAAGTTGGCGACATCGACCGTGAAGGACATCGGCACGACGACGCCGTCGATCTCGATGAGTGATGGTTGCTCACACTCCCAATCGATCGAGGCCGCGCCTGCCGTGGCCGGTTGACGCATGCCGATCGCAGGACTGTCGAGATCGGAGATCGCCGCCGGCAGTGTGCGCACATCGCCGTATCGGCGATCGACCGTCCTGCGTTCATCGATGGCGTCGATCGTGATGGTGACGGCGCCGCGCACGGCCCGAGGAAGCACGACTGCGGCCGTACCGTTGGCGTCGGCAGGCGGAACGTCGACGACGATCGTCTCCTCGTCGAGGTCGTCATCGATTGCCAGCCGGGTGATCGGTGAGTAGTTCCCGGCCGGCTGGGTCATGGTGAATCGGTCCATCTCGTCGACGCCGGTGATGCGCAGGCTCGATCCGATCGCCTCATCGAACGGGCTGATCCACGCCGTGGCGGGGTCGCGATCGGTTGCCGCTGCGCCGCGTGCGGCGATCGAGCCCGTCAAGCGGCGGTTGGCGATCGCCACTGCAGCCGTTTCGGGACGCGTCGAGGGTCCGTCACCGAAGAGGTCCGCCAACACCTCGTCGGAGGCGCGTGCATCAGCGCGGACGGTGATCTCGACGCCAGCGTCGACCGCCCGGGGCAGTGGGAGTTCGCGCAGCAGCTCGGGCTCGGGGTCGGAGCGCCACACATCGAGCGGGTCGGTACGCAGACGGGTGAGTACCACTGCGAGCGCATTGTTGCCGAGTTGCTGTATGCCATCGATGGGAGGACGGATCCACTCCGTCGTCGGGCCGAGCCCGAGATCGACTTCGACGAAGCCGACACCATCGCGGGCGGCGCCCACGGCGGGATCGCCGATGGTCACGCGATCGATGCGCAGCTCGATGGTCGTGCCGCTTGTCAGCGGCGGCGTGCCGATCGTCTGACCTCCAGCACTCCACGACGACTCGTCGAGGCCGACCTCGATGACCTCGTCGCCGTCGATCGACACCGTGACCTGGTCGATGACCCGGCCACCCGCTGGGGGTTCGAGCTGCCGTACCGTCAGCGCGGTTGGCGCAGCGTCGGAGTCGATCGATTCGGCGACCTCGAGTTGGAGGCGCTGGCCGACGGGGTCACCACGCTCGCCGACCACCCACGCGGTCGTCGGATCGCCATCGATCGCCATCACCGCGCGGTCTTCTGGGCGGTAGGCGAAGGGTTCGCCGTAGCTCGATGCCGTGGCGATTACCGGGCCGCGCTGAATGGCGACGGTCTGTTGGTCCGGATCACTGTCGGTGAACGGCGTCAGTCGTTGGTCGGCAGCCGTAGCATCGAGTACGTCGTCGCCGTCGCCTCCCGGCTCGGTGTGGCCGTGCACGTCCTGCGAGCCGCGCCAATGGTGGGCCCGGTCGCGGTTCGAGTCGGTCACGACAAGTGCGCCGGCATCGGAGATTGCATCAGCCAGGTCGTCGCCGGACGACGACAGTGTGTACCGAATCACGCGCTCGGCGACAAGCAGGTCGGCGGCCGCTGCGTCGATGATGCCGTCGCCCGACCCGGAGAGCAGCTGTGCGCCGCCAGCTGTGCGAATGATGCCGACGCTCTGTGGAACCTCGATCAACTCGACCGGAGGTCGTGCCGTTCCCACGACCGGAACGACGAGTTCCACCTCGTCCAATGTGGCGATCTCGCCGACGTTGATCAGCGGCTCGCCGTAGGGCCGTACCGTGCCAAGGCCCGACTCCGGATCGGCGAGCAGTGCAGCAACACGTTCGGGCCGGGCGGTGCGGAAGCGCTCGAACGCAGCATCGTTCGTCAGCCAAATGGTGTCGACGCCGAACAGCCGAGCGACCGCGGTGATCGTCTCCGGCTCTGCCCACCCCTCTTGGATGCGATCATCGAACGCATAGAGCAGGTCCATGGCCGGACCCGAACCGAGTGGAAGCCAGTCGCGGGTCACGAGGGGACGGTCGACCAACGCGACGAGCGGTTGGTCGACGGTGTAGCCCCAGCGAAAGGCGCCAGACTCGGTACCTGGAAGCTGCAAGATCCGCGATCCGCCGGGCACCTCGTCGATGGCATTCAGGTCCGCTGCGGCGTCGAGCCACGCTGGTGGCGGCTGAGCGTCTCGGTCGATGGCGGGATCGACGAGTTCGGCACGCCACAACGACGGCAGGTTCAACACGACCAGCACGACCACCGCACCGGCAGCGATCGGCCGCCAACTGATCGACAGGCCGCGCACGCGTCCGGGCAGCGCTGCCACGAGCGCGGCGGCGCCGAGCGCAAGGCCAAGCACCATCACTGCCGTCGCCCGCGTACTGCTGCGTAGCGCAACTGCCAACGTCAACTCCTCGTCACCGACGAGCGCTGCGGCCAACGGCGATGGATCGTCGATCGGATGTACGCCGACCGCAAGCAGCGCGCCGACCGCGACGAGGAGCGCGGCGAAACGGCGATGTGGCCAGCGGACGACGACCAGACCGGCAAGACCGATCAGCGCAACCGCGTAGCTGACGAGGATCGTCCGGCTGCTGACGAGATAGTCGAACGATGCCGATGTCGTCGGTCCGGCCGGGTCGCGTTGGTAGAACAACCAGTAGCCGAGGCCGCGCAACACCTCCGATCCGGTCGAGTTGCGGCTGACGTCGCGCAAGGTCTCCGAGTACGCCAGGACCGGTGCCCCGGCACGCGACTGCACGATCAGCATGGCGATCCACCAGGCCCCCAGGACCAGGCAGACGAGTGCAGTGCGCGCGGCGATCGCGAGCGCCTGCCGCCAGCGGATGTCGCGTCCGGCCGCTGAATGCAGCAACCACAGGACCGGGCCGGGGATGATCGACGCCAGAGCGGTGGCGTTGCCGCTCCCGACGGTGGCGACGATCAACGCGATCAGTGCCGGTTCTCGCCATGGCGCCAGCCGGCGACGCCACCTCGCTGTCGAGTCTGCATCGGTGGCCTCGGTGGCGTGTGCTCGGCGACGGGCGCGCACCGTGGCGCGCACGGTCAGCCCGACGATCCATCCGAGACCGGCCCACGGCAGCAACAGCAATGACGTCCGTGACACGTAGGCGAGCAGGTAGGGGCTGCACTGGTACAACGCGGCACCGGCAACCGCAGCGACCGGACCGATTCCCAGCGTGCGCGCAGCCCAACGAACGCCGGCGCCCGCGGCGAACAAGATGGTGCCGATCCACAAGCGATGGGCGATCCAGTCGGGAACAGCGATTGCGTCGAATACCCAAAACCATGGACCCGATGGCCACAGATACGTGATCTGTTGGTGCGGAACCCATCCGGCCAATTGGTCCGGCTCGAACGTGGAGGTGGAGCGGCCGAGCAAACCACCAGGATCGAGGTAGAGATACAGCTTGGTGTCGGCGGGCATCCGGCCGGGGGAACTGGCCAGCGCCGGGATGTACGCCAGCGCGGCGAGCAGCGCCAGTCCGACCCGATCGCGCCTGGACGCCGACGGAGTGGTCATTGCCGCCGCGCTACGGAATCGCTGCGAACACTGCGTACAGCGTCGTCAGCGCCACGAGTCCAGCCCCGCCGATAACGAGCACGAGGTCCCAGCCGGCACGATCCCACGATGCTCGATGATGGTCGCCCGCCTCGCTGGGTTGCGGCCACCACGCAGCGACGGCGATGAACAGTGGAAACGCTGTGAACAAGAAACGCGGGCGTGCCGTGACGGTCTCAGGAATCAGCATCAACACGATGATCACCGCACTGAAGGCGACGAGCGGCGCGGCAAGCTTGGCCTTCCACGCACAGAAGATCATCCCGGCAAGCGCGACGAGCGATATGGCGGTCAGCGCGTTCGACGGCGACCCGAACGGCGCGCCGACGAACTCCACGGTGTTCGTCAACGCGGTGAGACCGAAGCTCGTGCCCTCTGACCAGGCTTCGGATTGCACTCGGAACCATGCCCCCGACTCGCCCGCAGTGTCATCGACGTACCACTGGAAGAAGATGAACCCGAACGGTGCGGGAATCACTGCGAGCAATGCAGACCAATCGCGACGTTGACGGATCGCAATGAACGCGGCGACAGCGCACGCCGCAACGATCGCCAGTCCGTTCGGTCTCGATGCGGTCGTTGCGAGCGCGACCAGGCCGGCCAAGAGCCATCGCCGGTCGAGCAGGAGCAGCATGCACACCGCCGACAGCACGATCATCGTCGCCTCGGCATAAGCGAACGACAAGACGAAGCTCCCTGGAAAGATCGCGTACAACGTCATCGCACGGGCCGCGACCCCGACCGAATACAGGTGCCGAGCGATCATTCCGACGAGGACCACCGACACCGCACCGAGAAGGAAATTCACGGTCAGTGCAGCGAGGGTGTCCCCGCCCGGAATGAGCAAATCGGCCGATCGCACGAGCCACGGATAGACCGGGAAAAATGCGGCCCGCGCCTCGATCTCGTTGTAGGTGATCGAAGGCGGGATCGATTCGGGGTACCCCTCACGGACGATGGCCAAGTACCACTCGCCGTCCCACGACGTGAGCACCTCGGCAATCGTGTTGAGCGCTCCGGGTTCGGGTTCACCGTCTTCGCGGGCGTCGACGACGAGCTGGGCAGACCGGACAGCCGCTCCGGCAAGGACACACAGCCGGGACACGACGTAGGCGGCAAGACCGACGAACAGGGCGCGCGCCCATTGGGATCGCTCGGCGGTTGCCGACGCGTCAGCCCGCTCGCTCGAGTGGTGGTCGACCTCCTGATCTGCGACTGGATGGTCGGAGACCGTCTCGTCGGGCGCCGATATGGGCGCGTCGCGTCGTCGGGCAAGCCCGTCGTCGCCTGCTGTGGTCACCATCGGTGGGTCATCTTCGCACTTCGCCGAGTCCGGCGGCGAACATCCTCGGTGGGTCATCCTGTAAACCAGGTGCTGGTGAGCCAGGTTCCTCCGGAGGGTGATGTGCACCTGAGGACAGCGCCATCAGGCGCAGTGCGTCCACACACTCCACCGATGTTCGGCGCGAAACCGTATGCCCACTCCTCGTGGGCCAAGAACACGTAGGCGAACGAGTCGGTCATCGCCGTGCTCACCGAGCGGTACCAGGGTGCCCGTGTCGCCGGGTCGGAGGTGCTTTGGGCCTCGAGCAACTGCGCATCGCGTTCGAGATCGCACACCCGCGGCCAGTTGAGGGAGACCCGGCCGACGCTGCGGCACAACAGCCACGCGTTGTCGACAGCTGGGTCGGTTGCGCCAAACTGCTGCCAGACCGTGGCGTCGTACTCGCCGAGACCGATACGCGACCGATGTTCGGCATCGTCGAGAGGTTGGACGTTGACGTCGAATCCGGCGGTCGACCACCCCTCGACGAGGGCATCGATGGCCGCGGATGGAACGGTCTCTACCGGGTACGGCAGATCGATGGCGATCCGCCCGTCGACGCACTGATCGCGACGTTCGGAACAGGCCGTCGCAATCAATGGCGCGGCGCGCTCGGGGGTATCGCCGATCTGCCGGAGTCCGGGCTCGAAGTATCGACTGTCAGGAGCGAAGCGTTGTGTCGCGGCGACCGCGCGTGCGCCGCCGAGTGCGCTGCGCACATCGTCGAGTGGAGTGGCGAGTGCGAGGGCGCGCCGGACGCGGACGTCGTCGAATGGCGGCGACTCGGTGTTCACGACGACCAGAGCGACCTCGTCGGCGACGTCGATGGTGGTCGTCGCGTCGATCTCGAGCAGCTCGGTCACCGCCGTGGGGTCGGCCGTCTGCATCCCATCGAGATCGCCGCCGGCCAGCAGCTCCGGCGCGCTGAGCCCGGTCGCCTCGACCTCGGTGATGAACTCGATGGCATCGAGATACACCTCACCAGCCCACCATTCGGGGTTGCGGTCGACGCGCACGAACCGGTCGGAGCGCTGGGTAAACGTGAACGGCCCGGTGCCGACCGGAGCGGCTCGCAGGTCGGGGTTCCCGACGGTCGCCGCCAACCACGTCGGCGAAGCGACGACGCCTTCGGGACCGGCGAGTCGAGCGGCGAACGCGGCGTTGGGGTCGCGCAAGCGGTACTCGACGGTGCGCTCGTCGACCGTAATCGCCGGTCCGACCTCGACGTAGTCGGCGCGGATGACGACGCCGAGGGCCGGATCGGCACGTTGTGCCTCGAAATTGGCGACGACGGCGGCCGCATCCAGTGGTGTGCCGTCGTGAAACGTGATGCCCGGACGGAGTGTCATCCTCCAAATCGAGAGGTCACCAAAGACCGGCTCGATCGCCTCGGCGAGGTAGGGGACCGGACGCCCGTCGACGTCGATCGCAGTCAACGTGTCGAACACGGTGTTCGTGACCGTGCGTTCGGCTGCGGTGAACTGGGTGCTGGTGGGGTCGAGTGTCGGCCCGATCGGGCCGGGAGCGAAGCGCAGAATGCCACCGGCGATCGGCTCCGCGGGTGGCGCACTGTCGAGCGAGCCCGGGGACTCCAACGGTGCGTCGGCGCTCGACGGCTGTGTGTGATCGGCAGTGGTGGGTGTTCTGGCGGCTAACTGCCCGGTGTTGTCGTTCGCAGGTGTACCCGCGCAGGCTGTCACCGACACGAGAGCGACAACCACCACCCACGCAGTCAGCCGGGAACGGCGCTGGAACGCAGCAACGCAAGAGGGAGGGATCGCCGCGACGGTATCGTTGTGAACGCTCCGAGGCGAGTCAGCATCGTCGGGAGTGGCGTTGTACAGTTCGGCGATGGCGGTGTTCGTAGCGACCGATGTCGAAAGCGCCGTCCAACGTCTCGACGATCGGCCTGACTCGGTGGTGCTTGCTGGCGGTACCGATCTGATGGTCGAGGTCAACGACGGCCGGCTGCGTCCATCGCCCGATGCTGACGTGGTGGCCGTGAACCGAGTCGCCGAACTGCGGTCGTGGCGTCACGACTCGGCGGCCGCCACCGTCACGATCGGCGCCGCCGTGACGTACTCCGAGATGCTCGACGAACCGCTGGCGACGTTGGCCCCAGCGCTGGCCGAGGCGGCGCGCACGGTGGGCTCGCCCCAGATCCGCAACGCGGGAACGCTGGGCGGGAACCTCGGGACCTGTTCGCCGGCAGGCGACGGGTTGCCGGTACTCGCGGCACTCGACGCCTCCGTCGAGATCGCGTCGGTCGCCGGACGGCGCTCGGTCGCAGTGCTCGATCTGATGAAGGGTCCGAAACGGACGACGCTCGAGCCGGGCGATCTCATCGTGTCGTTCACGCTGCCGGTGGTCGACGGGTGGCAGGGCTACGCCAAAGTCGGTGTGCGCAACGCAATGGTCATCGCCATCGCATCGACCTGCCTGGTACTCGACCGTCAACGTCAACGCGTCGGCCTGGCCCTCGGATCAGTCGGACCGACCGTGCTGCGAGTTCCGGCCGCCGAGACCAAATTTGCAGCCGCGCTCGATTGGCGAACGATGACCGCCGAGCGCGACGCGGTTCAGGCGTTCGGCGATGGTGCCGCGCAGACCGCCGCTCCGATCGACGACCACCGATCGAGTGCTGAATATCGACGGCATGCCATCGGCGTTCTCACCCGTCGGTTGGCGGCCCGCGGTCTCGACACCGCCGGCCGGGCCGCATGACGAATCACTTCACCCTGCGCGTCAATGGCGCCGACCACGACGTCCGCGATTCGTGGCTCGGCGAGAGCCTGCTCGACGTGTTGCGTGACCGCATCGGCTTGCTCGGTAGCAAAGGGGCATGCGAACAAGGCGAGTGCGGTTCCTGCAGCGTCGTGATCGACGGTGAGCTCGTCTGCTCGTGTCTGGTGATGGCCGCGTCGACGATCGGGCAGTCGATCACCACGGTGGAGGGAATCGCTACCGATGGCGCACCGAGTGACGTGCAGCGCGCATTCGTCGACGCCGGGGCGGTGCAATGCGGCTTCTGCACACCCGGGCTGATCGTCGCAGTGCACTCGCTGCTCGAGTCCGACGGCGAACCGACCGAGACCGAGGTACGCGAGGCCTTGGCTGGGAATCTGTGCCGCTGCACGGGGTACGGGCGCATTCTCGAAGCTGTCGAACGAGTCGTCGTGGAGCGCCGCCGATGACCGTGCTCGACGCACCCTCGGCAATCCGGCCTGGCACGCTCGGCGACTCAGTGCTGCGTCCGGACGGTACGGCCAAGGTGCAAGGTTCGTTCGAGTTCTGCTCCGATCTCAATGCCGAAGGGTGCGTCTGGGGAGCGACGCTGCGCTCGCCCCATCCGTATGCCCGGATTCGTTCGATCGATGTGTCCGCTGCGTGGAGGGTGCCCGGCGTACTTGCCGTGATCACTGCCGACGATGTGCCCGGTCAGGCCAACTACGGCTTGATCGTTCCTGATCAACCGGTGTTCGCCGCCGACGTCGTCCGCTATGTGGGCGAGCCGATTGCTGCCGTCGCCGGCGACGATCCAGAAGTCTGTCGCCGCGCCCTGGCCGCGATCGAGGTCGACTACGACGTCCTCGAGCCGCTGATCGACGCTGAGGCGGCCCTCGACCCGAACACACCGGCGATCCACCCCGACGGCAACGTGATCTCGTCGCAGCCCGTCATCCACGGCGATCGGGACGCAACGGGCGATGTCGTCGTCGAGGCAACGTACGAAGTCGGCATGCAAGATCAGGCGTTCCTGGGGTTGGAAGCGGCATTGGCCATCCCCGATCCCGGGGGACGCGGTCTCGAGGTGTACGTCGCCACCCAATGGATGCACGAAGACCGTCGTCAAATGGCCGACTGCCTCGGTCTCGACCCGGAGTCGGTGCGCCTCGTTCTCGGGGGCGTGGGCGGTGCCTTCGGGGCACGCGAAGACATCAGCTTGCAGATTCACACCAGCCTGTTGGCGCTCCGGCTCGGGCGACCGGTGCGCATGGCGTACGACCGCGCCGAGAGTTTTCTCGGCCACGTGCACCGTCATCCCGCAACGATGTGGATGCGCCATCACGCCACCGCCGACGGCCAGTTGGTCAAAGTCGAATCGCGGATGGTGTTCGACGGTGGCGCGTATGCCTCGACGTCAGAAGCCGTGTTGCTCAACGCCGTGACCCAAGCGCCTGGACCGTACCGCTGCCCGAATGCGGTCATTGAAGGTCATGCCGTGCGCACCAACCACCTTCCATGCGGCGCGATGCGTGGCTTCGGAGTGGTGCAGGTCTGTTTCGCCCACGAGTCACAGATGGACAAGCTCGCCGATGCCTGCGGCGTCGATCCGTGGGAGCTGCGGCTGCAGAACGCGATGCATACCGGCGACACCACGATCACCGGGCAGGTCGTGCACAACGTGGCACCGGTCGAAGAATGCCTGCGCGCGACCGCAGCGCTGCCACTTCCCGACGAGCCGGTCGGTGGACACCCGCGAGCCGATGGCTCCGCCGACGTGATGAAGACTCCGGGCGGCGCCGGTCGCACGACCGACGCGTCCGATGTTGTGCGCGGCATCGGGTGGGGGGTGTCGATGAAGAACCTGATGTACTCCGCTGGTTTCGATGACTACTCCACGGCCCGCTGTCGCCTCGCCGACGGCGTCGTCACCCTCAAGTTCGCCACGGTCGAGGTCGGACAGGGATTCGTCACGCTGGCCGGACAGATTGCGCGGTCGGTGCTCGGTGTCGACGACGTCGTGCTCGGACGGATCGACACCCAAGTCGGCTCCGCTGGCTCCACGTCGGCCTCTCGGCAGACGTGGATGAGCGGTGGGGCGGTCGCGGCGGCGTGCCGAGCCGTGCGCGATCGCTTGTTCCTCCACGTCGCAGAGCAGCACGATGTTGATCCAGGACAACTGGAGATCGACGGTACGGACGTCCGCGATGAGGCCAGCGGCTGGCGGATTCCGGTCGTCGATGCCAGCGCGGGCGTCGATATCGACGAGACCGTCGAGTACCGACATCCAGCAACCGAGCCGCTCGACGAGAACGGTCAGGGAGACTGCCACGTGGGTTTCGTGTTCGTCGCCCACCGCGCCGTGGTCGACGTCGACCCGGAACTCGGGCTGGTCAAGGTCGTGCAGATCGCAACGGCCCAGGACGTCGGACGAGCGCTCAACCCGCTGTCGATCACCGGCCAGATCGAAGGTGGCGTCGCCCAAGGGCTCGGATTGGCGGTGATGGAGGAGATCATCCAAACCGACGGAATCATCCGCAACGGCAACTTCACGGACTATCTGTTGCCGACATTCCTCGACATGCCCGACGTGGTGGCCACCTTGATCGAACAGCCGGATCCGTTGGCGCCACTCGGGGCGAAGGGTGTTGGCGAACCGCCAACCATCTCGTCGACGCCGGCGATCGTGGCGGCCATTCGTGACGCACTCCGCCAGGTCGACGGGGTCGGCCGCCCGCTCGATCGTGTCCCGGTTCGGCCCGCCGACATCTGTTTGCCGGCGCGTGCCTCGGCATCATCGACGACGGGGTAGGTTGCCGAGCGATGTCGGACGAACGCGAGATCATGACCTGGGACATGTTCGGTGAGGCCTCGCGTGAGGTCGCGCAGATGGTCGTCGACGACGGCTACGAACCCGACATGGTGCTGGCGATCGCCCGTGGCGGGCTCCTGATCGGCGGCTCGATCGGATACGCACTCTCGGTCAAGAACGTGTACACGATGAACGTCGAGTTCTATACCGGCGTCGACGAGCGTCTCGAGGTGCCCCACATCCTGCCGCCGGCGCCCGACTTCGTCGACATGGGTGACGCCCGGATTCTCATCGTCGATGATGTCGCCGACACCGGACACACGCTCGAGTCGGTCGAGGCGTTCTGCGACGGCAAGGTCGCCGAGGTGCGCACGGGTGTGCTGTACGAAAAGCCCCGCTCGATCGTGAAGTGCAACTACGTGTGGCGGCGCACCGATCTGTGGATCAACTTCCCGTGGAGTGATCAGCCGCCCGTCGCCAAGCGCGAGTGGGCAGTGCGCGACGCTTAGGGCCGACGATCGCTGCGCAGTGACCAGCGATCAGCTGCTGAACGCAGCCTGTTGCGCTTTGGTCAGCCGTTCTTGCAGCTTGGAGGGTGGCACGACGCCCGTGAGCTGCTCGTCGTCGTTCCACACGGTGACCACGGGCCGAAGCGGGTTGAGCCGGGGCAGGACTGCCGTCAGCTCCTCGTCGGGGGTCGCCCTTGCTGTCTTGCTGAACGGTGTCATCAGTTGGGTCAGCATGACCATGCCGCGACGTTCGGCGGGGACCGCCCACATCTGATCTTCGAGGACCAAACCATCGAGTTCACCGTCGTCGCCGACCACCGCAACGGCGCCCGCGTTGCCCAAGCGTTGGCGCTGCCACAACATTGAGTCAGCATCCATGTCGGCTCCGGCCTGCGCTACGCCGAACCAGGTGAGATCGCGTACCTTCACGCCGTCGAGTTGCTGACGCAGGAATGCGGCCATGATCTCGGCTCGGGCGTTCAATGCGATGAACAGGCCCGACGCGATCAGCAACAGGGCGAAAAAGACCGGAATGAGGCCGATGAACACGAGCCACACAGCGAAGATGTTGATGCTCCAACCGAGCAGACGTCCCGCCTGACCGGCGTCGCGCATCGCCCGGTACTTGTCGCCGGTGCGGGCCCAGCGGATGGCCCGGACAACACGTCCACCGTCGAGGGGAGCGCCAGGCAACATGTTGAACACCGCGAGTAACGCGTTGAGGAATCCGATGCCGAACAACAGGTCGCTGCTGAGCGCGAGACCCGATCCGATGAACGCAATGGCGAGCACCGCGCTCACGGCGGGGCCGGCGATAGCGATCAGCCCGTCAGCGCGCGGCGTTGGCGGTTCGCGGTCGAGTCGCGCCACGCCACCCAAGGCCCACAGATCGATCGATTCCGTGTTGACGCCAAACCGACGGGCGACGAGGGCGTGCCCGAACTCGTGGGCGAGGATCGACCCGAAGAACACGATGGTGGCGAGGACACCAGCAACCACTCCGAGGTTCGTCGACCAGTTCAGGCCGATCAAGGCCGCAATGAACGCCATACTCCAGTGGGCGCGAACCGGAATCCCGGCATACCGACCCAAGTTGAGCGACCCGGCGTTCATCGCTGCGGCAGCATCCTTTCGTCGAGACCCATCGCAGATGAGATGATCACGTCGACGATGGGTCGCCTCTTCAGTACATATAACCGTAGGCCGCGCCGAGACATTCCGCCTTGCGGACCTGGTGAGAACCGGGTGAGAGCATGACCACACCGGTGATCGACATCGATCGACTTGTTGCCCGGCTCGATCAGTTGGCCGAGATCGGACGGATCGACGGGCCCAACGGTGAATGGGGAAACGCCCGGCTGGCGTTGACCGACGATGACAAGGCCGGCCGCGACCTCGTGGTGGAGTGGATGCGATCGCTCGGCCTCGCAGTCGAGATCGACAGAGTCGGCAACATCGTGGGAACACGTGTCGGTGACAACATGGCCTTGGCGCCGGTGATGACCGGATCGCACATCGACACCGTCGGCACCGGCGGGCGCTTCGACGGCACGCTCGGCGTGCTCGCAGGCCTCGAAGTGGTCGAGGCGATGAACTCCGCAGGTGTCACCACCGAACGGCCCGTCGCCGTCGCCGTGTTCACCGACGAGGAGGGCTCACGGTTCCCGCCCGACATGCTCGGCAGTCTCGTCTACGCAGGTGGCATGCCGCTCGAGGCCGCGTTGGCGATCGAGGCGGTGGATGATGGAGCCACGCTCGGTGACGAACTCACGCGCATCGGCTACTCCGGTGGAGCGCCGTGTCCGCCCGTCGCCGCACCCCACGCCTTCGTCGAGCTGCACATCGAACAGGGCCCGGTGCTCGAGGCAGAAGCCATCGACATCGGGGTGGTCACCGATGTGCAGGGCATCTCGTGGACCGAGGTGACCATAACCGGCCGGTCGGCGCACGCGGGCACGACGCCGATGGCGATGCGCCGCGATCCCGGATACGTCGCTGCCTCCATCACCACGTTCGTCCGCGACCTCACCCGGCGATTCGGGCCGCCGTTGGTCGGCACCGTCGGTCGGATCGAGCTCGTGCCCAACCTGGTCAATGTCGTGCCGGCCCGCGCCACCGTGACCGTTGATCTGCGCCACACCGACGACGATCGTCTGGGTGAGGCGAACGAGATGTTCGCCCGGCATCTCGACGAACTCGCGGAGTCGGAGAACGTCGAGATCACGACGCGCTCACTGGCCAGCTTCTCTTCGGTCGAGTTCGATTCGACGACGGTCGATCGTGTCGCCGCCAGCGCCGAGCGACTGGGATATTCCCATCGGCGCATCGTGAGCGGTGCTGGCCACGACGCACAGATGCTGGCGCGGATCTGCCCGAGCGGCATGATTTTCGTGCCGAGCGCCGGCGGACTGAGTCACAACATCGCCGAATACACCGCTCCTGAACATTTGGCTGCCGGCGCGGCGGTGCTCCTCGACGTGGTGCTCGATCTGGCATCAGGGACCGTTGCGGACTGAGCCGACCGCTCGGTCGCTACAGGCCGATCGACGTATCGATGAACTCGTTCGTCACGAGGTCATCGGGAGTGAGGTCGTCCGGCGGATCGGTCGCCGCCAGGACGTCGACCGCAAGCGGCAAGAAGTCGGCCACGCGGTCGAGGTCGAAGTCGCCGATCGTGTCGTTCGGCCCGTTGTCGACGATGCCGATCTGCAGTTGCTGCTCGATCGAGAACTCGGCCAGTGGCAGGTCGTAGATCCAGAAGTCATCGAATGCAGCGACGACGTCGACGATGAGCTGGTTGGTCTCGTCGGGATCATTCGCGTAGGCCACGATCGTCTCCTGCATCAGTGGGACGAACGCCTTCAGGCACGGGCGTGCGTCGTCGAGACGCTCGGTGAGGACGCCGATGGACTGCGAGTAGGTCTCCCAACCCGTGTCGTGGATCAACTCGAATGAGACTGGAGACCCCCACTCGGGAATCAGGAATTCGTAGGTGAACGGTTCTGAGGTGGCGAATCCCTGCTGAGCAACCGCGCCGCCCTCGGCCACGAACACCGCAGGTGAACCGTCGTAGCTCGGGTCGAGCTGGTCGGCGCGCACCTGGCCGGAGTTCACGAGGAAATCCATGTACGACTCGTTGGCCGAGTACCGAATCGTGACGTCGTCATCTTGCAAGTCGGCGATCGCGGACACACCCGGATGGCTGGCCGGGTCCCACATCACGACCTGTGGGTTGATCTCGAGCGGGGCGACAACCGCAGTCGTCGCGATCTGTGAGTAGTTGCGCACCTGGTCGTCGGTGTTCAGATAGCCGAGCAGCACGTCGCGATCGGTCTGCATGGTCTCGATCACGCTGCCGCCGGCGATCGCCGGACCGCCGGTACGTACCTCGACATCGATGCCGGTCTCGGTGCCGTCGGCTGTGACCAGGGGCCCGCGCACGACCTTGGCGGCGGTGTCGATCTCGGGGTCTGGTCCGATGAGTTGGTACGTCGCCCCGTACTCGGCCTCGGGGAACCAGTCGGTTTGGATGACCAACGGATCGGGGCACACCGCAGCAACACCGGTCGGCGATTCGTCGGCGGGGCCGCCGGTGGATGTGGCGTTCGTACTCTCGTCGCCTGCGTCGTCGCTGCACGCGGCAGCGATCATCACCGCAGCAAGCGTTGCCAGCGTCGCGAGTCGATGGGGTGTCGTTCGCATCGAGGCGAAGATACGGCTCGGATCGCCCGACCGGTCGACGATGCGCAGATTTCTTCAGCGGGCAGCCGGCTCATACCACGCGCCGACGACACGGCGGCCGAGCCAGCCGAAGAACCAGAACACGACGATGCCGAGCACGGCGGCGAGAATGACCGACCCGTACATCTGTTCATAGGCCAGGCTGGCGCGGTAGCGGTCGATCAACTGACCGATGCCGGGCTGACCCTGACGAAAGAAGAAGTCGCCCACGATCGCGCCGATCACTGCCAGGCCGGCGCTGATCTGTAGGCCCGTGAAGATCGCCGGCATCGCTGCAGGGAACTGCAACGTTCGCAGCTGCCTGAGCCGCGAGGCGCCATGCAGGGTCATCAGCTCGCGATGTGAACGATCGACCGAGAGCAGTCCAAAGAGCGTGTTGGCGACGATCGGGAAGAGGGCGATGATCACGCAGACCAGCACACGCGAACGGAATTCGAAGCCCCACAGCACACCGATGAGCGGGACAAAGGCGAGGATCGGGATCGCCTGCAGGGCGACGAGGTACGGGTAGATGGCTTGCTCGACCCATTTCGCCTGACTCATCAGCGTGGCCAACGCAATGCCGATCACGATTGCGATCGATAAACCGAGCAACGCCACCTGCGCCGACAGCCACAACGCTTCGAGCTGATCACTGAGCCCGCCGCCAGCGCTCGTTGCCAGTGTGGCGGTGCCGCCGTCGACCGACCAGGTGAGAAATGCTTCCTGAACGACGTCGTGTGGTGGCGGAACGAGAAAACGCCGGTTCTCCGACATCAACACGTAGTGCGCGAGATACCACGTGCCGACGAAGCAGCCGAACACGATCACCGGTCCGATGATCCGCGCGAGTCGTGCCCGGCGATCGTCCGTCACCGCTGGGCAGCTCTCAGGTCATTGCTGACCGCCGCGGCCAACTCGTTGAACTCGGCGGTGTAGCGGAGGTCGTGGCGGCGCGGATACGGAAACGGGACATCATGGTGGGCGATGATCCGGCCGGGTCGCGGTGACATCACGACGACGCGGGTCGACAAGAACACCGCCTCGGCGATCGAATGGGTGATGAACAAGGTGGCGAACCGGCGCGCGACGAAGAGGGTCACGAGTTCGTCGTTTAGACGTTCACGGGTCAATTCGTCCAGCGCGCCGAACGGCTCGTCGAACATGAACACGTCTGGCTCCAACACCAGCGAACGCGCGAGCGACGTGCGCATCGCCATCCCGCCCGACAACTGCCGGGGGTACTTGTCGACGTGCTCGCGAAGCCCAACGACATCAATCGCCGCTCCGATGCGTGCCGACGCATCGCCGAGACCGTGAAGCTCAGCGAGCAATCCGACGTTCTGGTGCACGGTGCGCCACGGGAACAGCGTTGCGTCCTGGAACACGAACCCCAGAGATGTGCGGTCGACCGAGCATGATCCTTTCGTCGGCTGCTCGAGACCGGCGGCGACGCGCAGCAGCGTCGACTTCCCGCATCCCGACGGCCCGACGACCGTCACGAATTCGCCGGAGCCGACGTCGAGATCGACGTTGTCGAGCGCCGTCGTCCCATCGGGAAAGGTCAGACCGACGCTGGTGAACTGCAGGGCGGTTGGCATCAGCCACCCGCGCACGAACCGACGCGCGTGCGCGGATCGGCGGCGCCAGCGAACATCTCGTCGCGCGCCAACGTGATCGCGTGAGCGTGGCCGAACCCGACATCCCAGGGCAACGCCATGTTCGGACGATGGCCGAACGCCTTCAGACCGTCTCCCCACTCTTCGCTGGCGTGACCTTCGATGTCGATGCCCGGCCGACCGGCGCTGGTCCACGTGTCGAAGCCGGTCTCGGGGCCGCGCAGCGCCCACCGTCCCGCCCGAATGGCTTGCCCGGGCGACTGTCGGTAGTGGAACAACCGCGTCGCCACCTGGAGCAGGATTTGCGGTTGAGCATCGCCGCCCATAGTGCCAAACACCGCCGCGAACTCGCCGTCGCGCGTCGCCAGCGCCGGCGCAAGGGTGTGCGGAGGCCGACGTCGGGGTGTCAGTTCAGCGGGGTGCCCATCGATCAGGTTGAACCCCAACCCACGGTTGTGGAGGTTGATGCCTGTGGAGGGTTCGACGAGGTGGGCGCCGAAACCGGAGGCATTCGACTGGATCAGTGAGACGGCCATCGGCGATCCGTCACGAGTGAAGCCGGCCGTGCACAGGTACGTCGTGTCGCCGCCGGCGCTGTGGAGGTGGCGCCCGGACGTCGCATTCGGGTCGATCTCACCGATCCGCTCGTCGATCAGTGCGAGCAGTGCGTTGCCGTCGGCTCGATCGTGCAGTTGATCGGGCCGGTCGCGGCCAGCTGCGACCGCCGCTTCGATCAGCAGGTGGGCCCATGCCGGGTCGTGCGGTGCGGTGGGGAGGTCGAGCTGATCGGCGAGTCGCGCACCTCCGAGCGTGAGATAACCCTGGGAGTTGGGGGCGATGGTGTGCAATGTCACGCCGAGTGCGTCTGTGCTGAGCGGGACGACCCAGTCGGCTGACGACGTGGCGAGGTCGTCGTCGCTGAACCAGCCGTTGCCGAGTTCGATCAGGCCCTCGCCGAAGGCTCCTTGGTAGAAGGCATCGCGCCCGCCTGCGCCGATCGCAGCGAGCGCCAGCGCCGCGCCTGGTCGACGGACACGGGCGCCCGGACGAGTCGCTTGTTCGACCAACTCGGAGAGTTCTTCGCGTCCTGCGGGCTCGAGACGGTGCGTCGACCCGACGAGCAGGGGACTGGCCGGAAAGCCATCCGCGGCCAGCCGTTGGGCCGGTTCGAGGATCTCCGCCAACGGCAACGACCCGAAACGGTCGTGCAGCGCGACCCACCCATCGATACACCCCGGCACCGTCACGCTCCGAATATCGCCGCGGAACGGCATCGTCGACCGGCCTTCGGACCGCAGCACGGCCGGATCAGCGCCGCTGCCGGCGCGCCCCGATGCGTTGAGTGCGGCGACCTCGCCATCGACGTAGACGAGCGCGAACAAGTCGCCGCCCATCCCGCACAGGTGTGGGCCAGTCACTGCGATCGCCGCGTTGGCGGCGATCGCCGCGTCGACCGCGTTGCCGCCGCGATCGAACATCTCGTTGCCCGCACTGGTCGCCAGGTGATCCGCCGTCGCCACGAGGTGGCGGGGAGCACGGACCGTGCTGTGCGGTGCTTCAAACGTCTCGCTCACGCCGCCCATTCTCCGCGATCGTCGAGCACTGTGCGCAACATCTCGGGTCGGTCGGTCATCAGGCCGTCGACTCCGAGGTCGAGAAGCCGATGCATTTCGGCGGCGTCGTTGATCGTCCACACGTGGACTGGAACCGATTTGCGGTGCGCGTGCGCGACGAAACGCGGGGTGGTGACGGTGACGTGCCGAAGCAGTCCCGCGCTGCTTGCTCGTACCGGCACCTGGGCAACACGTGGCCCGCTACCACGCCGCCGACGAAATAGGCGCAGGATGGCGATCTCCCGGGGGCCCATCGCCGTGAGCAACCGCCCGCCAAAGCGGCGGCGGAGGCGGTCCAGCCGGTCATCGCTGAACGATCCGATGCACACTCGGTCCAGTGCGTCGAGGTCGTCGATCAGTGCGCCGAGTGGTTCGAGTGCATCGTCTGCCTTGCAGTCGATGTTGAATCGATGATCGGGCCATCGTTCGAGGAGGGCGCGCATCGTCGGAATCGGCGCAGTACCGCCGACGCGCACGCCGGCAATCTCCGCCGCGGTCATGTCGGCGATCCGCTGATCGAGACCGCATGTCCGCTTGAGGTCGGTGTCGTGGAATGCGACGAGGTCGCCGTCGACGGTCCGGTGAACGTCGGTCTCCAGGTACCTGAACCCCAACGACACGGCGTGCTCGAATGCCGGCATCGTGTTCTCGGGTGCAACGCTCATTCCGCCGCGGTGCGCGAACGCAATCGGCCCGTCGTGGTCGAGATACGGGTGACGGGGCATCATCATCGGCGCTCCCAGTGTGGTTGACGCTGTCGTAGCGTCATGTGGTCATCCGTTCCGGCCGGCACGCGTCAAGGTTGGCCACGGAGGCGTCGGACGCCGAACCCGGCGCTGTTCGTGCACCATGAGACCTGCGGCTGCCAACACGGCGCGTATTTGGTGCGGCGGGAGTGCGCGGATCGTCGAGCGTCCTGCGGTGGCGCGGCGCAGCAGCGATGCCCCGACGTCGGTGAACGTCGCGATCGAGATGATCGCCACCTGCCCGCCAGGTCGCAGGACTCGGGCGAACTCGGCTGCAGCTGCGCGCTGATCGGTGTACCAATGGAACGACTCGGTGCAGGTGATGAGCTCGATCGAATGATCGGCGATCGGCAGGGCCTCGGCACTTGCTCGGATCAGCGGCGCGCCGCAGTGACGCGCGCGATCGAGCATCCCCGTCGACACGTCGAGTCCGTACACGGTGGGTGCCCAGTCGAGCCGCGTCAGGCGGCGTGTGAGCTGACCCGTGCCGCAACCGACGTCGAGGATGGTCCCGGGACGCTGTGAGCTGGCGATGGTGACCACCGCGTCGTGCAGTGTTCGGTAGGTGAACCGCTGGAGTGCAGCGTCGTCGTAGGTAGACGACCACCGTTCGAACAGATCACTCACGGCGGCGCACTCGGTTGCGCGGCGGCTGCTTTCGTGTCGGGCGCGCCTGGTGCCATCGGATGATCTCGTCGTCCTCGCTCACGGTCGCTCCTCACCGCGGATCCTCGTTGCGCTCCGAGGGTAGTCAGCTCGACCTAGCGTTGCGGCGGCGTAACCGACTGACATACGAGGCGGATCCGTAAGCGTTGACCGAGTACGCGACCTCATCAAGCGGTACACGACCGACGAGGAGTTTCGACCCCGGATCGAGGAAGCCGAGACTACGCACCAACGTCGTGCGATCGTCGTCGCAGAAGGGTTCGCGGATATACGGCTCTCCCACTTGGCCGAGGCGCCGCCGGCTCGGCTGGCGGCGAGCAGAGCGACGAGGACTTTGCCAGCGTTGCGGGCGGCAGCGTGGGCACCAATACGTTCGTCACCACGATGATGGGCGGCAGCGCCGCAACAATGACCATCCTCGGCGGTATCGCCTCCGCGTTCGGGTAACCGTTGCGCTCTGCGGCCCGTCACGTCCGGGCGACGCCGTCGGCTACGACGAGAACGATCGCCCGAATGAGTCCTTGCCCGCGGCACGGGCGTATTCGTCCTTGAGGAGCCGCTTGTAGAGCTTGCCGGTGGGGTGACGCGGCAGCTCCTCACGAAAGTCGACCGAACGCGGGCACTTGACGTCGGCCAATTCAGAACGGCAGAACTGAATCAGCTCGCCGGCGAGCGCAGACGCGGCTGCATCGTCGGCTGGCATCTCGCGCGGCTGCACTACCGCCTTGACTTCCTCCCCGAAGTCATCGTTGGGAACTCCGAATACTGCGACGTCGATCACCTTGGGGTGGGTGACGAGCAGGTTTTCGGCTTCCTGTGGGTAGACGTTCACGCCGCCGGTGATGATCATGTACGCCTTGCGGTCGGTGAGGTAGAGGAAGCCGTCGTCGTCGAGGTACCCGACGTCGCCGAGCGTGGTCCAGCCCTTCGGGTGGCGCGACGCCGCGGTCTTTTCGGGATCGTTGTGGTACTCGAATTCGGCTTCGCTCTCGAAGAACACCGTCCCCGACGCACCCGTCGGTACCTCCTCGCCGTCGTCATCGACGATGTGCAGAATCCCGGTGACGGCCTGCCCGACGGTGCCTTCGTGGGCCAGCCACTGCTCGGAGTTGCAGTACACGAAGCCGTTGCCTTCGCTCCCTGCGTAGTACTCGTGGATGATCGGGCCGAACCACTCGATCATTTGCTTCTTGACCGGTACCGGACACGGCGCCGCAGCGTGGATGACCGCTTCGAGGGAGGAGACGTCGTACTGGCTGCGGACGTCGTCGGCCAACTTGAGCATGCGCACGAACATCGTGGGCACGACCTGGCTGTGTGTTGCTTTGTACTCATCGGCCAGGCGGAGGTACTCCTCGGCGTCGAACTGCTCCATCACCACGAGCGTGGCGCCGATCGAGTGCACAGCGAGGCAGAAGCGCAGCGGTGCCGCGTGGTACAGCGGCGCAGGGGAGAGGTAGGTCTTCGTGTCGTCGAACGCGAACAACAGCGCTAACAATCCGACGATCGGGCCGCCGGTCGTTTCGAGCGGCTCGCCGGGAAATGGGCGGGTGATTCCCTTCGGGCGCCCGGTGGTGCCAGATGAGTACAACATGTCGAGCCCGGCCTGGCGTTGTTCGTCGAGCGGCGTCGACGGCTGATCGGCGACCGACTCCTCGTAGGAGTCGTACCCGTCGATCACCGAGTCAAGCATCAAGCGAAGCTCGACCGCGGGAATCGTGCCGTGGAGTTCTTCGGCTTGTTCCGCCTTGTATTTCGAGGTGATGAATGCTTTGGCTCCGCAATCGTTGATGATGTACTCGAGTTCGCTCGTCTGCAGGCGCGACGACGCGCACGTATAGACCAGACCGGCGTAGTGGCAGCCCCACACCACCTCGAGGTATCGGTCGTGGTTCTCCATGCAGATCGCCACGTGGTCGCCGGGCTGGAGGCCAGCTCTGCGGAGCAGATGGCTCAGCCGATTGGCAGCGGCGTCGAGTTCGCCGTAGGTCTGCACGAATCCAGACGAGCCCATGATGACCGCTGGCTTGTCGGGGTGGGTTGCAGCATGTGCGCCGGGGTACATGCTGCCGGAACGTAGCCGAGCGGTACCGTGCCGCGATGGGTCCGACGGGATTCGCCGCACTGATGGGCGATGGCGCCACCGATCCGCCGCTCGATGAGGCGGCGATCGCAGTCGCTGCGGCACTCCAGCGGGGACTCGATCCAATCGAGTGGCTCGCGGCGCTGGATGCGCTCGCCGGCTCGTGTCCGACGCCCACAGCGGAGGGTGTTGCTCGACATTTGTGTGACGAGCTCGGCTTCGTCGGCGATGCGGACGACTACGGGTCGTGGCGCAACTCGTGTCTCGACCAGGTGATTGTGCGCCGGCGGGGGATTCCCATCACGCTGGCGATCGTGATGATCGAAGTGGCACGACGAGTCGGCGTCGAGCTGCACGGGATCGGAATGCCCGCCCACTTTCTCGTTGGCACCACAGACGGCCAACACTTCTTCGATCCGTTCGAAGGATCGAAGGTGATCGAGCGAGCGGCCGTCCCCCAGCTGTTCGGGCGGCTCACTGGTGGGCGCGCCCGCTGGAGCGAGGGTTTTCTGGCGCCGACGTCTGCCCGTCACATTGTGATTCGCGTCCTCAACAATCTGCGCGCTGGGTTGATCGCGCGCGACGACGCCGTGCGTCTGGGCATCGTGATGCAACTGCGCGCCGCACTTCCGGAACTGGCCCGCGAGGAGGCCGGCGAGATTCGGGCAGCCACAGCGCTGTTCAATTGATGCTGGTGACGCGACTGGGCGACGGTGACGTCAACGCGGATTAGACGTCGGCCTGATACGGCGGCGCCGGGTCGTACTGGAGGTAGCGCTGCACCGTGCGGGCATGCGCCGGGCCGTGAATCTCGCCGATCAGCCACAGCGCCATGTCGATCCCTGCGGACACTCCCTGACTCGAGACCACCGAGCCGTCGCGCACCCACCGGGCATTGCGCACGACCGTGCAGTCGTCGCGGGCGTCGAGAGTGTCTTCGAACCCCCAGTGCGTGGCCACTCGCTTGCCAGCGGCCACGCCGGACGCAACGAGCAGCAGCGAACCGGTGCACACGCTGGTCATCCAGGTCGCCGTCAGCGCAACACGGGTCAGCCAGTCGAGGACGCGCTCGTTGTTCACCTCCGTGCGTGTGCCCATGCCACCCGGCACGAGCACGACGTCGTATGCCGGGTGGTCGTCGAGTGTGTGATGCGGGATCACGGCCATCCCCTTGGCGCACCGCACGGGCTCGTTGCGTTCGGCGACCATGCTCACGTGGTGGTCACCGTCGGCACCGATCACCATCGTCGATGCGGTGAACACTTCCCATGGTCCGACGAAGTCGAGTTCCTCGGCGTCGTCGAACACGAGCAGTCCGTAACTGGTCATGATCAGGCTCTTTCTCTGTGGTGTCGGATGAAGGTTCGGGCAGGTCGCACGGCTGGGTGGGGCGTTCCATACCGGCGCTCGCGCTGGCTTTGTCCACCTGGCCGCCGCAGGAACATCACGAGCCACGGCGCAACCGTGTGTGCACAGGTCGCGCCTTCGTCATCGCAACCCGCGCGAGTGCGAGGTCGATACCTGCGGTAACGCCCGCTGACGTCCATACACCGTCGTGGAGGTAGATCGGATCTGGGTCGACGATCGCCGCTGGAAAAGCCTCGGCGAATTGATCTGCCCGAGCCCAGTGTGTGGTGCACTGACCGCCGTCGAGCAAGCCGATCTCGCTCAACAGGAAGGCTCCTGAGCACACCGACGCGATTTCGGCCCGCCGTTCGGCGCCACTACGCACAGCTGGTAGCGCTCGTCGCCGGCCCATGCGTTGGCACCCGCGAACACCTCGTGCGGGGCGGTGACGTCGAGTGCCTGGGTGCCGGGATACGCGACGATCGCCACACGACGTGGTGCTGGTGGGGGCACCCCATCGATCGTGGCGTATGTCACACATGGCGTCAATCACGCAAACCGCCCCAATCGTGCCATCGCCGGTTGTGCGATCCACTCGATGCGGGCGCCTACGTCTGCTCTGTCGCCGGCCGGCGCATCTCAGACGACGCCGTTCGAGCAGAACCATCTGGTGGAATGCAAAACTGCGCCCGTGATCGATCGCGAGATTAAGCAGTGCCTCGGTCAGATGATCAAGGGTGTGCAGGTGATCGGTGCGCACCACGCGGGCCGCTCACGGGCGTATACGAGCCACTGGTTGACACAGGTGAGTTTCGAGGAGCCGGTGGTGATGGCCAGCGTGTCGCCCAAACACGACACGTATCCGTTGATGATCGAGTCCGGCGAGTTCTCGGCCAGTCTGCTGGCGGCGGACCAGATCGCCGAGGGGCAGTACTTCAGTTACCCCGGGCGCAAGTTTCGTTATGTCGCCGACGAGTACATCACGCCGTGGTCGGATCAGGGTGGCCTGCCCGTTGTCCCGCACTCGATCGCCTGGCTGCGCTGCTCGATCTTCGAACAGATGACGATGCGCGACCATCAATTGCTGTTCGCGGAGGTGACTGCGGTCGAGCCGATCCGGTTGAAGGAGCCACCGCTGGTGTACTCGAGCCGGCTCGGATGGCGGGTTACTGGCGATCGTGCTCGCGAACGCGGCGTGAGCATCCGCGATCAGCTCCTCGAACGAGTCGCCGAGTTGCCCGACGGACCGGTGACTGCGGAGTAGGGAGCGTTCGCCTCGACTGCGGTCCGCCGCCGAGCGACCAGTACCGTCGAGGGCCATGACTGTGATCGATCAGACCGCGCTGTCGCCCGACGAGCAGCGTGTGGCCGACCTCGTCGAGGAGCTCCTCACCGAGTCTCCTCCCGACAGCACCGATCCGAAGACCTTTCTCGGGGCGCAGTACGACAAGGGCCTGGCTTGGGTGCACTTCCCCGAGGGCCAGGGCGGACTCGGACTGTCGCCGAAGTTGCAGAAGGACATCAACGAGCGGATCTATGCGGCCGGGGCGCCCAACCCGATGTACCGCAACCCGATCGGACACGGCATGTGTGCGCCGACGATCGTTGCCTGGGGAACCGCCGACCAGCAACAGCGATATCTCCGGCCGCTGTTCACCGGCGAGGAGGTCTGGTGCCAGCTGTTCTCCGAGCCGGGATCCGGATCCGATTTCGCGGGGCTGTCGTCGTCGGGCGTACAGGACGGCGAGGAGTGGATCGTCAACGGTCAGAAGGTGTGGACCACTCTGGCCCACCTGTCCAAGTGGGGGCTGTTGGTCGTTCGCACCGATCCGCAGGCGGTGAAGCATGCCGGGCTCACGGCATTCGTGGTCGACATGCAGGATCCGACGGTGGAGATCCGGCCGCTGCGCCAGATGACCGGCGAAGCCGAGTTCAACGAGGTGTTCTTCTCCGACACGCGTATCGCCGAGACCGAGATGCTCGGGAAGCCTGGCGATGGTTGGCGTGCCTCGCTCACCACCTTGATGAACGAACGGGTCTCGATCGGCGGCACGATCCCGCCGAGGGGCTCCGGCACGATCGCCGCGCTCGTCGGCGTGTGGAACGAGCTGCCCGCCGAAGCGAAGACCAATGTCGCCCGTGACGACGTGATGAAGCTGTGGGCACGAGCCGAAGTACTGCGGCTGACCAACATTCGCGCCAACCAGATGCGGAAGGCGGGCGACCCGGGACCGGAAGGCTCGATCGGCAAGATGGCGTCGGCGGATCTCAACAAGGACATCTACGACGAGGCGATGAACCTGCTCGGTGCCGACGGGCTCTTATACGGCAGCTACGAGATGGTTCGCCCCGAGACTGCGATGGGTGCTGACACGCTGCAGAAAGCGTTCCTCCGCAGCCGGGCCAATTCGATCGAGGGTGGTACCACCGAGGTGATGAAGAACATCCTCGGCGAGCGGGTGCTGGGCCTGCCCGGCGACGTGCGCGTCGACCGCGAGGTCCCCTGGTCGGAGGTGCCGCGCAATTAGTGCGCGTCCGCGGGTCACAGTGCCATATGGCACCAGCCTGCCGCCCTTGCGCCCGACAACGGGAGAGCTTCGAGTTCACCGACGTTCGCGGCGCGCTCGAGCCGGAGGGCATCGGCGACGATGGCGCTGTCGAGCAATTGTTCAGCGGCCTCGACTTCGGTGTCGACGACGAACACGACCTGGCGGTGAGCCAGTTCGGCGAGACGCCGGAGGCAGCCTCGAGCTGACCCAGTCCGGCAGCACGATTACCGGATCTGGCCTGTTCCTCGCCGGCGCCGATCTCACGACCGAGCCGGTGGCTGGCACCATCACGGTCAACTGCAAGGAACTGTGAGCACGGGGCTGCTTGCACGACCTGCTGCTGGTCGTTGAAAGGGCAGAACTCGACGAGGCCCGTCGCGCTAACGAGACAGTGACGCAAGGACCTCGCTCGCTCCGAGCGAGCGATCGTCCATCGCCGGCCGACCGAGCAGGGATCCCCCGAGCATCACCGTGGCCGCTGTTTCGATCGCCTCCTGCAGCTCGCGAATGTTGCGCGGCGGCGGGAAGTACTCGTCCTCGTCGGTCACATCGACCAGCTCGACACCGGCGGTCGGGTCGAGAAACTCGATCACCTCGTCGACGAGTTCTTCAGGAGCCGACGCTCCAGCGGTCACGCCGACGACCCCCTCGAGGTCGGTGGGGAGTTCACCGACGGCGTTGACCCGATAGACCCGCGAACAGCCCTCCTCGATGGCGAGTTGTTCGAGCGCACGGGTGTTGGATGAGTTGCCCGAGCCGATGACCACGATGGCGTCGCAGCGGTGGTCCAACTCCATCAGCGCCGCCTGCCGGTTGGTCGTGGCGAAGCACAGGTCGCTGCGACCCGGTGTCCACACGTCGGGAAACCGATCGCGCACCGCCACGGCGACGCCTTCCCAGTCGCGATGCGACAACGTGGTCTGGGCCAGCAGCGCGACCGGCTCGGCAATGTCGTCGAGCGCCTCGACGTCGGTCACGGTCTCCACCCGGTCAATCGCCTGCGGGGCGACCGCCATTGTGCCTACGGCTTCCTCGTGGCCGTCGTGCCCGATGTAGACGATGCGGTAACCCTTGCCTGCACGCACCTTGACCTCGTGGTGCACCTTGGTCACCAGCGGACACACCGAGTCGACGACGTATGAACCACGGGCGCGGGCCGCATCGACCACCTCGGGCGCCGATCCATGAGCCGACAACATGATCGGGCTTCCCGCCGGCACGTCGTCGATCGAGTCGACGAACACCACGCCCTGCGCTTCGAAGCGCTCGACGACAAGCTTGTTGTGGACGATCTCGTGGTAGCAGTAGACCGGCGCCGGGTAGACCCGAACCATCCAGGCCAACGCCTTGATCGCCATCTCGACACCTGCGCAGAAACCACGGGGCTGTGCTAAGAGCACGTGCTCGACCGACATCGTGATGCCGAATCTACCCTCGGGAGGCCACCGGTAGCCTGATGCGGCTATGTCCACCCGCGCTGCGTTGTCGCCCACCGTGGTGTCGGTCACCCCGGAATCCCCGGCCGCCGACGTCGGCGTACTCCCGGGTGACGAGATTGTGCGCGTCAACGGTGATGAGCCGCGGGACGTGATCGAGTGGACGTTCGCCACCGATGAGCCGAACGTCGAGCTCGATGTCGTTCGCGGAGGACTCGAGCTGGCATTCACGATCGACAAAGCCCCGGGCGCACCGCTCGGCGTCGAGGTGTCGAGCGCGGTGTTCGATCGTGTGCGCACGTGTGACAACCACTGCGAGTTCTGCTTCATCTATCAACTCCCGAAAGGAATGCGCCGGAGTCTGTATCTGAAAGACGACGACTATCGGCTGTCGTTTCTGTACGGGAACTTCACGACGCTGACCCGGTTCACCGAAGCCGACCTCGAACGCGTCGTCACCGAACGGCTCTCACCGCTACACGTGAGCATCCACGCCACCGATCCCGAGATGCGTGCGCACATGCTGAAGAACCGACGTGGCGCAACGAGTCTGCGCTGGCTCCGCGCGTTGCTCGATCACGGGATCTCAGTACGCGGCCAAGTTGTCGTGTGCCCCGGTCAGAACGACGGTGTCGTGTTCGACGACACCATGGCCGGAATCCTCGACGAGTACCCCGAGCTCGATGCCGTCGCCGTCGTCCCGCTTGGCGTGTCGCGTTTCAACCCCGCCGACACGATGCGCCCGCATACCCAGACCGAAGCCGCAGCGATCGTCGATACGGTCGAGAGCTGGCAGCACACGTTCCTCGACGTGCTCGGCCGGCGAATGGTCTACGTAGCTGACGAGTACTACCTGATGGCGCAGCGTCCGTTTCCGGCGGGCGTGGACTACGACGGATTCCCGATGCACGAAGACGGCATCGGTATGGCGCGTACGTTCGAATCGGAGTTTCGTGGTCAGGCCGATGAGGTGACCGGCGTACGTCGAGGGTTCTTCGCAGCGGTCGATGCGCCACCCAATCCTGCCGCGTACACGGGCCTGCGCACCTGTTCGTCGCACGAGGCCGAGCCGGCAGCGGAGAGCGCTGTCGATACGGCGGTGTCGGTCGGGGTGACGATGCGACCGAGCCGGCGGGCGCCGGTCGGTGTGCTCACTGGCGCGATGGGGGCTCGCGTCATCGAGCCGCTGGTTGCCGAGCTCGGCCGGGACGATGTCCGGGTGCTGCCGGTCGACAACAAGTTTTTTGGTGGTAACACCGGTGTAACTGGTCTCATGACGGGCGCCGACGTCGCTCGTGTGCTCGGCACACAACCCGCCGGGCACCGGTATCTCCTGCCCGATGTGTGCTTGTCGGACGACGGCCGCTTCCTCGACGGCGTCAGCGTCGACGAACTTCCTCGACCCGTCGAAATCGTCGTCACGGATGGCCGGGCATTGCGCTCGGCCTTGGAGGTGGCCGCATGAGCGCAACGGTGGTGATCGTCGGCCGTCCGAACGTGGGCAAGAGCACGTTGTTCAACCGCATCCTCGGTAGCCAGGAAGCGATCGTCGAAGATCGCCCCGGAGTCACTCGCGACCGCAAGACGCTCGATGCAGAGTGGCTGGGAGTGCCGTTTTCGGTCGTCGACACCGGAGGGTGGATGCCGAGCGGCGACCAACTCGACACCAAGGTCAGCGGACAGGTCGAAACCGCAGTTCGTGGTGCTGACGTCGTGTTGTTCGTCGTCGACGCGGCCGTCGGTGTCTCCGACGACGACGAGGCCATCGCCAATTGGCTGCGCCGCCTCGATGCGCCCGTACTCGTGGTCGCCAACAAGGCCGACAACGACCGCCGCGAGAACGAGATGTGGGAGTTCATGTCGCTCGGTCTCGGCGAACCGATCCCGGTCAGTGCGTTGCACGGTCGTCGCGCCGGCGACCTGCTCGATGTTGTCGTCGAGCGGCTTCCGAGTGAGGACGATTCTGTTGGCGACGACGGGCGCGCTACGCATGAAATCCCCGGTTTTTCGGAGGAAGTCGACGATGACACGCCGCGAGTGGCGATCGTCGGGCGGCCCAACGTGGGCAAGAGCACGCTGTTCAACAAGCTGGTGGGGGAGGAGCGCGCGGTCGTCCACGACCTCGCGGGCACAACTCGCGACTCGATCGATACGCGCGTCGACACGCCCGATGGCCCGGTGGTGTTCATCGACACCGCCGGCATGCGGCGCAAGGCGAAGATCGACGACTCCGCGGAGTACTACTCGTTCGTTCGCGCGCTGCGCTCGATCGACGATGCCGACGTGGCGCTGCTCGTGATCGATGCGACCGTCGGGATCACCGCCCAGGACCAACGCCTGGCGGAGCGCATCGACGCAGCGGGGTGCCCGATCCTGTTGGTGCTCAACAAGTGGGAGTTGCTCGACGCCGAGAACCGTGACGAGGTGCTGTCGGAGCTGCGGCGACGCCTGGCGTTCGTCGGCGACGTCCCGATCCTGCGGGTGTCGGCGCTCACGGGAAAGAACCTCAACAAGCTCATGCCCGCACTGCGCGAGTCGATCGAGCAGTACCAGACGAAGCTGCCGACCAAAGACGTCAATCGTGTCATCGCCGACGCCCAACAGCGCCAACCGGGCCCGGGCGGGGTCCGCGTGCTGTACGCCGTGCAGGGCGCGGCCGAGCCGCCGACGTTCACACTGTTCGTCAACCGCACGGTGCCCCCGCACTACTTGCGCTATCTCGAGCGGGTGATTCGCGAAGAGTTCGATCTCGGCGCGACGGCGATCAAGCTCCGGGTGCGAAAGCGCAGCTGATGCCCTGGTGCGAGGATTGCGCTCGGTACTGGACGCCCAATGCGATGAACGACGACGGAACCTGCCCGAAGTGTGATGCGGTCGTCGACGCGCAGACCGACGAGGTCGTCGCCGAGAAAGCGCCGTGGCACTTCAAGTTGATGATCGTCGCTCTCGTGGCGTATCTCGGCTGGCGGGTTGTCGACCTGTTCATGTGATTCGCATCGGTCAGGCGACGGCCTGTATCAGGCTGTCGCGCCGTGAACACCACCTTCAACGACCTCATTGCGGTGTCTCTCAACACCTCGCTCTCCGCTGATGCCGACGCATCACACACGATGCGCTTGATGCGGCGAGCGGCACGGATCATGCGCAGTCAAGGCGTCTCCGTCGACATGATCCACCTGCACGATCACTTCATCGGCATCGGAATGGTGCAGGACACAGGGAGCAGTACGGCCAACGCGATCAGTGGCCAGGCATCCAAGAGCGCATCTTCGCTGCCGACATCTTCGTGCTCGGCACCCCGATCTGGTTGGGGGTCAAGTCGAGCGTTGCCACGCTGGCCATCGAGCGCATGTACGCGTACTCCGGCGAGTTCAACGATGCGGGTCAGTGGGCGTACGCGCGACGTCCTCTACGCCCTCCAACACATCGGCTACACGATCCCGCCGCAGGCCGACTGCGGCTGGATCGGGGAAGCCGGCCCTGGCGCGAGTTACGGCGACCTGCCAGAGGGTGGTGGCACGCGCGCCGGCTACGACAACGACTTCACGATGCGCAACACCACGTTCAGGTCCTGAAACCTGATGCACACTGCACTCATGCTCAAAGACGCCGGTGGCCTCCCCGCCGACGGCAACGTTCCAGAGTCGTGGCGGGAGGTCCCCCGCCGGCGGCGACGTATCAAGCCGGGCTGAGCAGGGTCGCCGACGCACTGACCGTTGCCGCCACCGTTTCGAGCGTTCCCGTCACACCAGACCCTATGACTGAGGCGACTTCTTCGTTGGACAGCTCGCCGCCGCTCGATTGGGGCAAGACGTTGGCCATGTGCGCACGGCGCACACCTTCGTAACCTTCAGAGTCGAGCAACTTGCGCCGATCTTCAATCGGCAGTCCGATCAGTTGCTCTGCAAGGTCGGAATCGGCCGACAGTCGCTGTACCAGTGCTTTCGCTGCGTCGTCGCTCGTCGAGGAATCGCCGCGATCCGATCGATTCTGCTGTGGCCAGCGCGCCAGCACTGGGGTAGGACACCGTTGCGCTCTGTTGTGCGCAGGCGCAAATGAGTGACGAACAGTCGCCATTCGCCAGACGCTCGACGCCCCCGGACTTCGCTGCCATCTCGGCCGGCGATGGGCCCCTGTGGCCGCGGCGTGGCGCTACTGGAAGGCCATTGCGATACGGAATCGCTCCTCGACGCTGAGGTAGTGATCGTCGTCCTCGGCAGCGTCTCCGATGTCGAGCTGGACCCACCGCACCGTTCCGGTGAAGGTGGTCGTGTCGCGGTCGAGTTCGTCGGTCACTCCGGTCGCCGTGTCCGTGCCCACGTCGGTTGTCTCGTCGGCGGAAAACGCCCCGGGCACGGAGCCGTCGATTCGACCGGAGCCGACCGCCTCGCCGTCGATGTAGAGCGTTGCGGTGCCACCCTTGCCGACGCCGCCGCCGTCGTAGTCGAACTCCATGCGGAACTGGCGCTCGCCGGGTTCCACCGGCGCGTCTCCGGCAACAATGAAGCGCTCGAGACCGAACAGGTTGTAGCAGTACGCGGGTGTGCCGTCGGTGCGCAAGTACAGCGTCCAGCCGCCGAACTGCCCGCCCTGGGCGATGACGGTGCCGCTCGCTCCACCTTCGGGGATCAGCAGCTGCGCGGTCACGGCGTGAGACTTGTTCTTGATGTTGATCACGCTCGACTCGCTGAGTCGACCCATACCCCCATAGAGCATCTGGGTCTGGCCGCGCACGAGTTGCGGACGTCCGGCGCGGTCCGGGTCGAACCGTTCCGACCGGCGATCGTCGAGGGGGAGTGCGTTGTGACGCGCTGCTTCAGCAAGGAACAGCTCCTGGAGGCGGCGCAGCTGCTCGGGCTCGCTCGCCGAGAGATCGTTCGCCTGGGTCCAGTCGCCCGGCCCGTACAACTCCCACACGTCGTCGTGGAGGTCGTGCGACCCGACGGCGAGCAGCCACGGGATGCTGTGCCGGGTAACCGCTGTCCAACCCTTGTGGTATACCCCGCGATTGACGAACATTTCGAAGTACTGGGTGTCGTGGACTTCTGGAGCGTCGGCATCGTCGAAGGTGTCGTTCAGCTCGAAGCCTTCGTACGGATGCTGGTCGAATCCGTTCACCGATAGTGGTTCGGGAATCCCGCAGGCGCGCAGGATCGTCGGGGCGACGTCGATGACGTGGCCGAACTGGTCGCGAATCTCGCCCTGCGACTCGATGCCGCCGGGCCAGTGGACGATGGTGCCGTTACGCGTGCCACCCCAGTGTGATGCGACCTGTTTGGTCCACTGATACGGAGTGCACATCGCGTGCGCCCAGCCGACGGCGTAGTGGTTGAACGCCTCGTGCGTCCCGAAGGCCCGGATCCGTTCGGCCATGAACTCGGTGGTCTCGATGTCGAGTACACCGTTGAGCGAGAGCAGCTCGTTGAAGGTGCCGCGCACGGTGCCCTCAGCGGAGGCGCCGTTGTCGCCGATGATGTACACGATCAGCGTGTCGTCGAGGATCTCCAACTCGTCGAGCGCATCGACGAGGCGGCCGAGCTGGGTGTCGGTGTGCTCGAGAAATCCCGCGTACACCTCCATTTGGCGAGCGAGCACCGGCTTCAGATCGTCGTCCATGTCATCCCAGGCGGGGATCTCGTCGGGGCGCGCCGTGAGCTCTGCATCCGCCGGGATCACCCCGAGTTCCTGTTGACGGGCGAACGTCGTTGCCCGTAGTTCGTCCCACCCGTTGTCGAACGCGCCGAGGTAGCGGTCGGACCAGTCGTTGGGTACGTGGTGCGGTGCGTGGGTGGCACCCGGCGCCCAATACATGAAGAACGGCTTGTCGGGCATCAGCGACTTCTGCTCGCGCACCCACGAGATCGACTTGTCGGTCATGTCCTCCGTGAAGTGGTAGCCCTCCTCGGGCGTCTTCTCCGGCTCCACCGGGACGGTGTCGCGATAGATCGCAGGCGAGTACTGGTTGGTCTCGCCCCCGATGAAGCCATAGAAGTGCTCGAAGCCCGAGCCCGTGGGCCAACGGTCGTGTGGGCCCATTGGTGAGGTCTCCCACACCGGCACTTCGTGGCACTTGCCGAACTGGGCCGTCGAGTACCCGTTGAGCTTGAGCGTCTCTGGCAACGGTGCGCAATCCTGCGGGCGAACCGATGACTGACCCGGCGCACTCGTGGCCAACTCGGTGATCGCTCCCATCCCAACGGTGTGATGATTCCGGCCGGCGAGCAGCGCAGCACGGGTCGGGGCGCACAGCGCCGTCGTGTGAAAACGCGTGTACCGCAATCCGCGCGCCGACAAACGATCGGCCGTCGGTGTGTTGATGGGCCCGCCGAATGCCGACGATGCGCCGAACCCCACGTCGTCGAGCAACACCACGATCACGTTCGGCGCCCCGGCCGGCGGCCGCAACGGCACGATCGGCGGGAACGAGACGTCGGGATCGTGCGCATCGATCATCGCCGTCGACGGACGACGACGTTCCGGAATTGGCAGTACGACTCGACGGTCGTCACGAATGTCAGACATGGGGCCTCCTCGATTGCAGATGAACGAGGGTAGACGGCGCTGGACCCGTGAGAGCCGCTCTTGCCCTATCACCACGTCTCGCCAGCATGGTTGCCCGCTAGCATCGGCGATCCACAACACGGGCTGTGGCGCAGCTTGGTTAGCGCGCTTGTCTGGGGGACAAGAGGTCGGGAGTTCGAATCTCCCCAGCCCGACGACGGTCATTCGAGTGTTCTATTCCTCACTCGATTGACCGTTTGCGAGCCCGTGGGCTCGTGACGGGTGTGGTGCCGATCAGGTCGGCCATTTGCTGCAGTGTCCGCCATTGGCCTCTGAGTTCCCTGACGGCGTGTCGATTGTGACCTGCACCTGCTCGAGGAGCGCATCCACGTCGACCATCTCGTCGTATATGCCATGCTCCTTCGCGCGCTCGGCAACGCTCTGGTACAGCTTCAGGTGAGCCGCCCGGCCTTCAATCCCGCCAACTCCTCGAGTTGAGTGTTGTGGTCGAACTGGCTGCGCAAGCGCACGCCGTTCTGCCACCACGGGCGTGACTCCATCCACTCGAGGATCTTGGGCGTCAGGGAGCTGCTCGGATCGATCAGGTCCGTGAAAATTGTCGCTATCAACGCCTCCGACGTCGGGATGTTGTTCTGCTGAGATCCGATCAGGTCGTACACCAGCGCAAGCTGATTGTCGTCCCCGCGGAGTCGGTCGGCGCGGCGCGCCCTGTTCGGGGCGGCGACGGTCGACCGACTGCTCACATCGGGTCGCGTGCCTGCGGGGCGTCGTTTCCCGGCCAGGGCGCGATCCGCCGACGGGCGGCGAGCTCATGGAGCATGTCGATCAGGTCCATCCGGGTCGAGTCGGTGAGATCGCCCGACATCGCCAGCGACTGCGCCAGCTGAATCGGTTGGGAGTGGTCGGTTCCGTCGAGTGGCATGCGTGCAGCATCGCGCCGAACACACGTTCGATCAAGTCCGGCTTCTCCGACTGGCCGCTGCGGTCGATGGACCGATGCGCGACTCCGTAACGTCGGCGCCGTGAGCGGCCCACAGCACCCGTACCTGAAGGTGCCTGCTGAGTGGGAGGTGGTCGAGCAAAGCGGCCCGGGACCGTTCACCACGCTGATGCGGTGGCGGCGACCCGACGGCGCCGTGGTCACCTGGCGATCGCGTCACCACCGCAAGGCGCCAGTGGCCGTTGTCAGCCGATGGTGGTGGGCGCCGAATGAGATCGGCTGGTGGATCGGCGTGCTCTTCGCGGTCGGCGCCAGCTGTTTCCTCGCCGCGTCGACGCCGATTTTCGCCGACGTCTTCGGAACGTCAGTACAGAACGTGACGTACTTCGTCGGCTCGATCTTCTTCACCTCGGCGGCCACTTGCCAGTTCATCCAAACGCAGTCGGTCGGCACCGATCCCACCATGCCGCACGTGCGCCGCTCAGGGTTGCGAGCGAGGTTCGAGGCTCGCCGCATCGACTCGTGGGCTGCGGTGATCCAGCTCGCCGGAACACTGCTGTTCAATCGCAGCACATGGTTCGCCATGTGGGATCAGGCCGATGCGGCGCGACTTGAACGATTGGTGTGGACACCGGACGCAGTCGGCTCGGTGTGTTTCCTCGTGGCGTCGTGGCTCGCTTGGGCCGAAGTATGCAACGGCGCATCGCGCTGGCAGCCGCGCACGATCGGATGGTGGGTGGCGGCAGTCAATCTCGCAGGTTCGATCGCCTTCGGCGTCTCCGCCGTGGGCGCGGTGATCGTCAGCGGAGGTGAGATGTTGTCCGACGCGCTGGCCACGGCGGGGACGCTCGTTGGCGCGGTGTGTTTCCTCGCCGGCGGTGTGCTGCTACTCCCCGAACTCGGATCGCCTGCGGTACCAGCGACAGCACCAGCGAAGCGGTGATGCTGTGGCCGGATCGCAGGACTCCGGATGACGGAAGTGACGTCAGCTCGGGCAGTAGGCGCTGAGTTCGGACGGCAGCGCTGGCGGGTCACCTTCGCAGCTCTCGGCACCCTTCTGAATCCAGAACTGGCCCTCGGCTTCGAGGATCGCCGACTGGCTGTCGCCGCTCGAGTCGGTGTAGGTGACCCCGGCCCAGCCTTCGGCGCAATCGAAGTTGTCGATCTGCGACTCCGACACGTCGAGGCCCGCCGCGAGCGACGACGCGTCGCATTCGACGGTCCCACCGATCGTCGAGCCGTTGCTCGGCGTGGTGGTGTTGCTACTTGCCGTGGTGTCGCTGCCGGCCGATGTGGTGTCGCTGCCGGCCGATGTGGTGTCGCTGCTGTCGCTGTCGTCGCCGCACGCCGCGGCGAGCAGGGTGACAGCTGCGATGGCTGCGATCGCCCGCTTGGTCGATGTCAGAGTGATTGCGCGCATGAGCGAATGTTAGGTGTACGCACCCGCTGAGATCGTGGACCCCGAGGTCGCTCCTCTCCAGACGACCGGTGGGAGCGCGGAGCGTTTCATGGATGTTCCCGGTCTCGACCGAGACCCGGTGTTCTCGTTGTCGTCGATCGACCGCTGGGCCGCGGGCTCGGGCGGCGAGGACACGTCGTCGGCGACCGGCGCCGTCGTCGTCGGCGTCGTGGCTGCGGGAGCAGTCGTGATGGGCGTGGCCGGAGCGGCAGGAGCCGCTGGAGGGACGGCCGGCGCCGTGGGCGCGCTGACGGGCACCGGGGGAGTGGGCATGCGTGGTGTTGCCGGAGCGTTCGCCGGCGGCGCAGTGGGCGGCGGTGGCGCAACGGGAGCCGGGTTGACGGTCAGCGAGATCGTGACAGATGTACCGGTCGAGCCGTTGGCGTCGAGCGGGTGCGCCATCGGTGGCACGTTGCCGGGGACGGACAACGCCACCTGGAAAGCGCCACCTCCGTCGACGCTTGCTCGCACCATCGCACCGGCGAACCCGACGGACACCGATTCACCCGGCGCGAATCCCGAGCCGCTGACCATGGTGGTGGCGCCAGCGACCACCGGGTTGGGCGCGGCCGAGAGCGTGGGCCCCGGTGCCGGCACCGGGGCAGGTGGACAGCATCAACGTGACGAGCGTCGGCAACATCGCGAAGCGGCCCAGAGTGCTGTGGTGATTGTTGCGAGAGTGATGGATGGGGCTGGTGTGGATGGACGTCGTGGGACTCCTTGCGGGTGTGGTGCTTGGTGCAGTCACGATCTCCCCGGGCCGTGAAAGAGGCGTGAAATCACGAGGAACTCACGGGTCGGCCCGGCGTGGCAGGCTGTGGCGATGTGTGGATGTTTGGTGTTGCTCGTCGGCGGGGCGTTCCCGCGGCTGGCGATCGTCTTGCTCGAGATGTTCACCGATTACAACGACCGGGCCTTCGACTCGTTCTGGGAGGGGTTCATTGGGTTCCTCCTGTTGCCCTACACGGCGTTGACCTTCGTGCTCATGGACAACTGGCAAGAGGGGATCAACGGATTCGGGTGGTCCATCGTGATCCTCGGGTTCCTCGCCGACCTCAGCAGCTACGCCAGCACGGGTCGCCGCGCCGCCGCCCGCTGACACCAGAGCACACCCACACCCTGTGGTGAGCGAAGCGGCCCTCAGGGCACGCTTCGCTCAGCGGTACGAGTTGGTCGCGACATATGGGTCACTTCTACGCTGCGTCAATGCGCCGCTCTGCCGCCCTCATCGCCGCTCTCATCGTGCTTGCAGCCTGCGGGGCCGACAGCGGCGGCGACGGCGCCGTGGCGACAACCGCCGAGGCTGCGACGACAGCGGCGCCCACCACGGCGGCGACCGATACCACTACGGCACCGACCACCGATGGGGCGACCACGACCGAGGCAACGGCGCCGCCGACAACCGAATCGGCCGAGACCACGGCTCCGGCGACGACTGAGCCCGACCCCGGAGTCACCCCGACCGAACTTGCCGCCGCTGGACCGTTCGAGGTCGGTGCCACCACGCGCGTCGACCCGGCCTTGGCAACCGACGGCGCGACCGGCGAGATCGAGATCTGGTACCCGGCGACCGACGAGGCCGCTGGAGCGACCGACGGGTATGACGTCCGCGAGTACCTCCCCGCCGCGATCGCGGATCTCGTTCCCCCCGAGGTGAATGCCCGGTTCGAGATCGCAGCGGGCCGCGACGCGACCGCCGCGGCCGACGGCCCGTACCCGCTGGTGTTGTTCAGCCACGGAGCAGCGTCGTTCCGCACGCAGTCGAGCGATCTCGCCCGTCATCTCGCGTCGTGGGGCTTCGTGGTCGCGTCGACCGATCACCCGTCACGCAACCTGACGAACGGTCTGATCGGTGCCACCGAGGGCCAACGCGACTCCGCAAGCGACATGCGCCAAATGCGTGTGTTCTTGGAAACGCTGCCCGCCGACGACCCGGTTGCGGGCGTGCTCGACACCTCGGTCGTCGGGCTCGCGGGACACTCGGCCGGCGGAGGCACGATTGCCCAGGTCGCTTCCGATCCCGGCGTCGTCGGCTACGCCAGCTATGCGTCGGGCCTCGGGGATGCCGCCGCCGATGTGCCCTCGCTGTTCATGGCTGGTGCGCTCGACATCTCGGTCGATCCGATCGAGACCACGACGGCGGCCTACGAAGCCGCCCCGAGCCCGTCGTGGCTGTGGATCATCGAGAACGCCGGGCACAACGCGTTCAGCGACCTGTGCGCCATCGGCGGCGACGCAACGCTGATCGACCTCGCCGAGCAGGCCGGGATCGGCGACTTCGTCGACGACGGCTTGCGCCGCTTGGCGACCGACGGCTGTGAGCCGCCCAACGCGCCGGTGCAGACCGTGTGGCCGGCAATCAATCAGGCGTCGACCGGGTTCTTCCGCTGGGCGTTCGGGATCGATGCCGAGCCGATCGGACTCGACGCCTCCGCGGTGACCCCCGGCGTCACGGTCGAATCGAAGTAGCGGCATCCGCGTTCACGCCGGACGGGTTCGGTACCGTCGGTGCACCGGTAGCACGCAGGGGTTGCGTCGCCCGGAGAGGAGATCAACAGGCCGCCCGTTGAAGCCTGGAAGCTCGTCGCACTCCAGCGATTCGCCAAGTTCGATGGCCGCGCCAGCAGGTCGGAGTACTGGTGGTTCTTTCTGGCCAACATCATCATCGCCACCGTGCTGTTCTTGCTCAGCGGCGTCGCATCGGTGTTTTTCCTGCTCTATGTGATCTACACGCTGGCGATGCTCATCCCGACGATCGCAGTTGGCATTCGTCGGCTCCACGACACCAACAAGACCGGATGGCTCTTGTTGGTCGGGCTGGTCCCGTTTGTTGGCGGCATCATTCTGATCGTGTTCTTCGCCATCGCCGGCGACGAAGGCCCGAACCAATACGGCGAGGTACCTCAAGGGGTCTAGCGGTCAGCCGCTGACGCGCTCGACGGCGAGTTCGGCCATCAGGTCGAGCACCTTCTGTTCGATCTCGTCGCGGATCGGGCGGACGAACTCCACGCCCTGACCTGCCGGATCGGCGAGCGGCCAATCGAGGTACCGGGTGCCGGGGTAGAAGGGACACTCGTCGCCGCAACCCATGGTGATCACGACGTCGGACGCCTCGACGGCAGCGTCTTCGAGGCCTTTCGGCGTGGCCTGCATGGCGGGCAGGTCGATACCGACCTCGGCCATCGCCTCGACGACCGCCGGGTTGACGTCGTCGGCAGGCCGGGTTCCGGCAGACCGCACCACGACGCCATCACCGCCGTGATGATGGAGGAATCCGGCCGCCATCTGGGAGCGACCGGCGTTGTGGATGCAGACGAACAGGACTTCGGGGGTGGCCATCGAGGCTCCATTCACGAATCGTCGGACGCAGGGGTGTCGGAACTGAACAACACGCGGATCAGGCCGAACGCGACCAGCGCGCCGATGAGTTGCATTGCAATGAACGCCGGCGCCGAGGCGGGGGCGATCCCGGCAAAGGTGTCGGAGAACATCCGGTTCACCGACACCATCGGGTTGGCGAAGCTCGTCGACGAGGTGAAGAAGTAGGCCCCGCCGATCCACACGCCGACGGCGACGGCGACGACGTAGGCCTTGCCGTAGCGGACGGCGCCGTGGATCACGAGCAACAGACCGATCGTGGCGATGATCTCCGACACGTACTGCGGTCCGCCGTCGCGTTGGTTCTCCGAGATCGTGATGACACCACCACCCGTCTCGTCCCAGAACATGATGTTGGCGGCCATCACGCCGACGAACCCGCCGGCGAGTTGTGCGACCACGTACCACGCGGCTTCGCTCGTGGTCATGTCACCCATCAGTCGGTCGAGGAGGGTCACCGCCGGATTGAAGTGGGCGCCGGACACGCTGGCGAACATGATGATCAGACCGATGAGCGCACCAGCGGTGGCTGCGGCGTTCTCGAGCAGTTGCAGACCGACGTCGTTGGGCGACAACGTCTCGGCCATGATCCCCGAGCCGATCACCGCGATGATCAGAAAGCCGCTGCCCACGGCCTCGGCAGTGAGCCGGGCGTACATCGGTACGACCGAGTGGCTCAGTTCGATCGGCGCCGAGTCGTTCGCCGCGGTCTCGCCCGAGACGGTGGTTGCCGAAACGTCGGACGGGGGAGGGGAATCACCTGTCGTGGTCATGAACGCGGCGAACACTAAACTTTTAATCGATGGCGATCAATATGTCAGACAGCAGTCAAGTGATCGATCACGGTCCGTCGACGACGAACGACGAGTGTTGTGAGCCCGGCGTGCCCATCGAGCCCACCGACGCCGCTCGAGTCGCGGAGACCTTCGCGGCACTTGCCGACCCGGTCCGCCTGCAGATCCTGTCCATGATCGCCACCGCACCGACCGGTGAGGTCTGTGCGTGTGATTTCGTCGGACCGATCGATCGTTCCCAGCCGACGGTCTCTCATCACTTGAAGGTGCTGGCCACTGCGGGCATCGTCACCACAGAGCGGCGCGGTCGGTGGATCTGGTACCGGCTGGCGCCAGACGCACGCGGCGCGATCGCGGCGTCGCTGCGCAACGTGCTCGCCTGATGTGCGGTCGATTCGTCGCCACCGCTGATCCGGAACGCATCGCTGCCTACTTCGGAGCGACGCCGGCCGCAGAGGGGCTCGGCGAGAACTACAACGTGGCCCCGACTCAGGACGTGTTGGCGGTTGTCGAGCGACCGGGCGGGGAACGACGCGTCGAAGCGTTCCACTGGGGTCTGATCCCCAGTTGGGCCAAGGACAAGAAGATCGCCTCGCGCATGATCAACGCACGTGCCGAGACGCTTGCCGACAAGCCGGCGTTCAAAGGGCTGTTCGTCAAGAAGCGGTGCATCATCCCGATGGACGGCTTCTACGAATGGCGCACCGGTACCCCCGACGGCCCGCTCGCCGCCAAAGGCAAGCCACGCAAGCAGCCGATGTTCATCCATCGCACCGACGACGAACTCCTTGCGGTCGCGGGTCTGTGGACGGCGTGGAAGGACCCGGAGGACCCCGACGAGCGCTGGCTGCACAGCGTGACGATCGTGACCACCGCAGCCAACGACACGATGGCGCCGGTGCACGACCGGATGCCCGTGCTGCTGGCTCCCGGCGACTGGGCGCGGTGGCTCGACCCAAAACAGCGCGACACCGGCCGACTGCTCGACCTGTTCGATCTCGGTGACGATCGCTCGCTGACGATGCACGCCGTGTCGACCGAGGTGAACAACGTGCGCAACAACCGCGCTGAACTGATCGAGCCGGGTTCGATCGGCGACAGCTGAACGTCTACACCACGCCCGGGGCACCGAGTGCGGTGAGTTCGGACCGGATCGCCCCGGCCCACGCGTCGAGGTCATCCCGTTCGACGTGGGGCGCGGCGTTGGCGAAGCTGTAGTCGGCCATCGAGTTGGTGGGGAACACGTGGATGTGGGTGTGTGGCACCTCGTAGCCGGCGATGATCACCCCGACCCGCTCGCATGGAAACGCCCGTTGGTGAGCAGCGCCGATCCAGCGAGTGACGTCGAACAAATGGGCCATCAGCGGCGGGTCGACGTGAACCCAGTGATCGACTTCCTCGACCGGAACCACCAGGGTGTGCCCCGCCGTGATCGGGTTGATCGACATGAACGCCACGGCGCGCTCGTCGCGCCACACGAACGTGCCGGGGATGTCGCCGTTGATGATTCGGGTGAACACCGTGGGCTGGGCCGCGCTCATGGCCAGGCACCATACGCTGTGGGCAATGAACACGTCTGAGCGAACGACTGTCGAGCCGGCGGCTCCGAGCATGTGGTCGGGCATCTGGACGATTCCGAATGCTGTCACGTTGGTCCGCTTGCTCTGCCTGCCGATCTTCCTGTGGCTGCTGTTCGATCAAGAGAATCGAGCCGGAGCGGCATTGATGCTCGGCGCACTCGGGGCGACCGATTGGATCGACGGGTATCTGGCTCGCCGACTCGGCCAAGTCAGCGAATTCGGCAAGGTATTCGACCCGACAGTCGACCGGCTGCTGTTCATCGTGGCACTCACCGCGATCATCATCGACGGTTCGATTCCACTGTGGTTCGCCATTGCGATCCTCGTTCGTGAGGTCGGCGTCGGAGCGATGATGGTCATTGCCACGGTGCTGTTCAACATGCCTCGCTTCGACGTGACCTTCGCCGGCAAGACCGCCACGTTCCTGTTGATGTTTGCGGTGCCTGGGTTTCTCATGGGGAACAGCGACATCGCCGGTGCCGATCTGTTCACGGTGGCGGCGTGGATCCTCGGTATCCCGGGACTGGCGCTCAGCTACTGGACAGCTGGCGCCTACGTACCGAAGGTCCGAGAGGCGATTCGTTCGGGCTCGTCCTGACAGTTCTGTCCGCGTGCTCGCGGCCGGTACGGTGGCGGGCATGAACGTGCCGCCCGAGCTGCGCTATTCGTCCGACCACGAATGGATCCGCCGCGACGGTGACAGCACCACCGTGTCGATCGGCATCACCGAGTACGCCCAGGACTCGCTTGGCGACGTGGTGTTCGTCGAGATTCCCGACGCCGGCACGGCGGTCGCGGCCGGTGATTCGTTCAGCGAAGTCGAGAGCACCAAGTCGGTTAGCGACATCTACGCGCCGGTGTCGGGCACCATCGCGGCGGTGAACGATCAGCTCGAAGATCGCCCAGAGCTGCTCAACTCCGACCCGTACGGCGAGGGCTGGATCTGCACCATCGAAATGAGCTCACCCGACGAGTTCGGTGCGCTGCTCGACGCCGATGCCTATCGTGCGTTGACCGAGGGCGACGAATGACGACATACGTCTTCTGTAACCAGTGCGGGCACCGCAACCCGCCGGGCAGCAGCTTCTGCTCGAGTTGCGGCTCCGCCCTCGATTCGCTCGACGACCGGACGATCACGCTGACCGCCGTCGACCCGCTGCAGGACGCGCCAGGGCCCGATGACGATGTGATCGTCCCGGTTGGACAACTGCCCGCCGAGACCGGTGTACTCATCGTGCGCGCCGGAGCGCAGGCCGGTGCCCGTTTCAGCCTCGACGAGTCGATCACCCGGCTCGGTCGACATCCCGACTCCGAGATCAGCCTCGACGACATCACCGTGTCGCGCCGGCATGCCGAGGTCGAACGTACGCCCGATGGCTACGTCGTCAGCGACGCTGGCTCACTCAACGGCACCTATGTCAATCAGGAACGCATCGACAAGTTGTTGCTCCGTCACGGCGACGAGTTGCAGATCGGTAAGTTCCGGTTGGTGTTCTTCGAACGGAACGATGGCTGATCACGACGTCGGCGCGGCGCACTTGTCGATCGGCGAGGTGCTGGCGTTGCTGCTCGAGGAATTTCCCGACGTCACGATCTCCAAGATCAGGTTCCTGGAGAGCCAGGGGCTGATCGATCCGGAGCGCACGGCGTCGGGATACCGCAAGTTCTACGACGACGATGTCGAGTTGCTGCGGTGCATCCTGCGCGAGCAGAAGGAGAACTATCTGCCGCTCCGCGTCATCAAGGATCGCCTCGACTCCGGTGAGATCGATCCGACCGGAGAACAGCCACGGCCCCGCGGAATCAAGAACGTGGCCGATCCCGACGAGGCACCATCGACACCGAACGACGGCGTGCCAACCGGAGCAGAGGCTCTGTTCATGCGCACGGATGGCCCGCCTGTGGCAACGGGTGCACCCTCGACGCCGGCGACGCCGGCGGCACCGCCCGCAACACGCCACGCCGACCCCGAAGCGTCTGCCGTGCGTTCGGAGCCACGCCATGCAGAGCAAGCCGAGCAACGCCCGCCAGCAGCGGCGACCGAATCGCACACGCCCACGCCAGACCCGGCGCCGGCGGTGCTGCCCGGCGTGCTGCTCACCGCCGACGAGCTGTGTGCCATGGCCGGGATCAGCACCACCGAGTTCGCCGAGCTCGACCAGTACGGACTACTGCCGATGGAGGGGACCGGGGGCTCCGTGTTCGGGGAGGAGGCGGTGGAGATCGCCATCATCTGCAAGCGGTTCCTCGACATCGGCGTGGACACCCGTCATTTGCGCGGGTGGCGGGTCGCCGCCGACCGCGAAGCCGGCCTGATCGAGCAGCTGATCCAACCACTGATGCGACAGCGCAATCCCGAGGCGCGCACCGTCGCGATCGAGCGGATGGTCACCTTGGAAGACCTGGGCGGTCAGTTGCGGGCCGCGATGATGCGCTCCGCACTCACTCCGCACCGTTCCCGCTGAGCCGTCTGCGCGGAGTCGTAGCGCGCAACACACCGTTGCAACGCCGAGGGGACAGCACCACGGGCGGGCGGTACGATCCACGTGTGGTCCCCGTAGAACTGGTCGGTGTCCGGGTCGAAGTCCCGGCGAACACCCCAATGGTGCTGCTGCGCGAACAGGAGGGCCGTCACCGGCTGCTGCCGATCTACATCGGCAGCCCGGAAGCGTCCGCGATCCACTACGCCCTCGAAGGCCTCGAACCGCCGCGCCCGCTGACCCACGACTTGTTCCTCACCGTGCTCGGCGAGCTCAGCGCACGACTCGATCGGGTCGTCGTCACCGAGATGCGCGATCGCACGTTTTATGCCGAACTGCATCTGAGCACCGCCGACGGCGACAAGGTGGTCTCCAGCCGGCCGTCAGATGCGATTGCGCTGGCGGTGCGCTGCGACGCACCGCTGTTTGCGTCAGAAGAACTGATCGATGAACTCGGTCAAGAGCCTCCCGACGAACCCGAGGAGGCCACCGAGGAGATCATCGACGAGTTCAAAGACTTCATCGAGAACGTCAGCCCCGAAGACTTCGAGTAAGGCGTGACCCGGGCGGATGCCCGGACACCGGCGCGACACTCCGACGAATTCGAACCCCGAGCAGCCTCCGTGCCTGTGGGTGCGGGAGTGTCAGATCGTTGGTGTAATTGATCTGGCTGGTCATTGTTGTTGGGGATCGTAGGGCCTCAGAAGAGGCGGCCTTCGAAGGTGACGGCGAACGCGTCGAGCGCTGGCTTCCAGTGGTCCATCAAGCGCTCCTGACCGGTGCCTTTCGGGTCGAGCGATCGAACGACGAGGTAGAAGTTCAACGCCGCTTGCTCGTTGGGAAGTGTCCACGCGCTCGGGTCGCTCGCCGGAATCGGGCGTTGAGCGACTCGATGGCGTTCGTCGAGGAGATCACCCGCCGAATCTCAGGGCCGTAGTCGAGCAACGTCACGAACTCGGACCAGGCGTTCGCCCACACGGTGCCGATGGCCGGATACTTCGCCCCAGCGGTCGTGGAACTCGTCGAGTCGAGCCTGGGCGTCGGGTTCGTTCACCGCTGTGTAGACGGGTCGGAGGTCCTTGGCCATCGTGTCTCAGTCAGCCCGCGACGCGAGCCGGAACGTGTTGCGGATCAGGTGCAGCACACAGGTCTGCTCCACCGTCAACGGCCAGGTCGCTTCGACCGACTCCGGCAGCCCCCTGAGGGCGTCGCACGCGACGATACAGGCGTCGTCGACGCCACTCACGGGAGATCTCCGTCGAATGCACCTCGGCCAAATGCGCCTCGACCTCACCGGTCGTCAACCCCTTCGCAGTCAAGGAGATGACCATCGAGTCCACGCCGTCGAGGCGACGCTGGTTCTTGCGCACCGTCTTCGGCTCGAAACTGGCGTCACGATCACGAGGCACGTCAATGTCGACCGGGCCGACCTCGGTGATCACCTGCTTCGAGCGCGTCCCGTTCCGAGAGTTGCCACCGTTGCACCCCTCTGCGGCGTGCTTCGCATGGCCGAGATGCTCGTCCATCTCGACCTCGAGCCCCGTCTCGAGCACGTGCTTGGTCAGATCCGCAAGCAGACCGCCCGGGCCGACGAGATCGACCCCGTCCGCTCGTGCTTGGTCAACGAGTTGCTCGGCCAGGCTCTGCTCCGGCCGCTCCGCATCGTCGTCGTTCGACGGTGTCGCCACCGCCACATCACGGTTCGTCATGAACGTCTGTCCCTCCCGCCGAGCGAGCCGCTCAGCGTTTCAGGCCAGACCAGTTACTCTCAACTGGCTCGCCGGTCAGTCGGCGACGGCCAACAACGTCGACGTGAAAGTCGGTTCCGACCAGTCGATCCGGGTGCAGAACCTCAAGGGCCAGGTCGACGTGGTCCTCGACGTGGTCGGGTGCCACGCCAAAGACGGGCTGGTGAGCAATTCGCAGTTCATCAGTACCGAGGTCGCGCTCGCGCTCGGCAACACCGGCGAAACTCAAGGCGGGTCGGCGAACTGCCTGACGGGCACACGCGTGATCTCCGGCAATGCTGTCTTGCAGAACCACCCGACCAATCTCGACTGGACGCGCATCGGACCGTCGGAGACGCTCGGTAGCTGGACCGCCGGTGTCACCGGAGCAGCCGAATCGAACACGCTCCTCATTCGGGCGATCCGCGCGTCTGGCGTTGTGGTCGCGCCGGGTGAGTGACGACACGGGCGGGCGCAAGCATTGACCGCGCGCGCGTGCTCGCGTACGATCGCCGTGCTCACAGTGCTGTAACTACGGCTCTGTGAGCACCGCGATCGGAATACGTTGGGCACACCGCATCGGAGGACAACAATGAGCGACGAACAGCCGGCCACAGGGGCCGAGCACGACGAGGGATTCTCGGGCACGCAGACCGCAAAGGTGGTTGGGATCTCGTACCGGCAACTCGACTACTGGGCGCGCACCGACCTGATCCGCCCGTCGCTCAGCGATGCCGCCGGGAGCGGTAGTCGGCGGCGCTACAGCTACAACGATCTCCTCGAGCTGAAGACGATCAAGAAGCTGCTCGACGCCGGCATCAAGCTCGAGCAGGTGCGCAAGGTGTTCGAGTACATGCGCGAGCACGTCGCCGCCGACATCGCCTCCGCCCACCTCGTGATCGACGGTGGATCGGTGATGTTGTACGAAGACGACGAGTTGATCGACGTGATCAAGCGCGGCCAGCGAGTACTCAACGTGTTGTCGATGGACGGCGTGAAGGAGGAACTCGAAGCCGACCTCGCTCCCGAGTCGAACGGCAACATCGACGCGGACATCGACGTTGTCGAACTCGGCGAGCGGCGCGCCAGCGGCTGATCGACGCCATCTCGATGAAGACATCGCCGCTTGACGCACAGCACCGCGCCCTCGGCGCGACGATGGCCGAGTTCGGCGGGTGGGAGATGCCGATGGCCTACCCCTCGGGGACCATCGCAGAGCACATGGCGTGTCGCGGCTCCGCGGCGATGTTCGACGTGTCGCACCTCGGCACGGTGCGTGTCGAAGGAGCGGGGTCGTTCGATCGTCTCCAACGCACGTTGTCGAACGATCTCGGCAAAGTCGCTCCCGGTCGCGCCCAGTACACCCACCTCCTCGATGCCGACGATGCGTCGGTCGTCGACGACATCATCGTGTGGTGGCATCCAGGCGACGACGAGCGGTTCGACGTGATGCCGAACGCATCGAACACCGAAAACGTCGTCGACGCGCTCGGTGGCGCGGACACGACGGCGGAACGAGCGGTGATCGCCGTGCAGGGGCCCGTGTCGGTGGCGATCGCTGATCGCGTGGTCCCCGGCATTGCAGACGTCGGACGGTTCCGAGTTGGAGCGGTCGACTGCGGAGGCGCGCAGTGCACCGTCGCAGGCACCGGCTACACCGGTGAGCGCGGCGTCGAAATCGCCGTCCCCGTCGATCAAGCGGCGCCGCTCTGGGAGGCGCTGGCCGACGCTGGCGCAGTGCCCGCAGGGTTGGGAGCGCGCGACACACTTCGGCTCGAAGCAGCACTCCCGTTGCATGGCCACGAGCTGGGGCCGGGCATCACGCCGCTCCAGGCTCATCTCAGCTGGGTCGTCGGATGGGACAAGCCTGAATTCACCGGCCGCAAGCCCTTGTTGGCCGAACGCGAGCGCGGGGTGGCCCGCCATCTCGTCGGCATCAGCACCGAAGGCCGGCGGCCGCCGCGAGCGGGCGACATCTGGCACGACGACCGGCAGGTCGGGGTCGTCACCAGCGGCAACTTTTCGCCGGTCCTCGGCCACGGCATCGCGTTGGGGTTCGTCGCACCGACGGTCGACGTCGGCGCCGAGGTCGAGATCGACGTGCGCGGCAAGCGAATCTCGGGGGTGGTGGCGTCGACGCCGTTCGTCACCCGCTGAAGCGAACGGCAGGGCGCTTGCCTCGATCGGTGGGCGACTCAGAGAACGTAGCGATCGCCAGTGGCCCGGATGGTGATGTCGCCGATTGACACGCCCCAGGGTTGATCGATGGCGTGGAAAATCCCGTCGACGATGTGTTGTGGGTCGAGGACCGGGTATCCGACCGATTCAGGGTCGAGGTCGACGTCGTCGAGCCGGCCTTCGCTGAGGGCGATCATCGCTGCGCCGTACTCAGCTGCGTTCTGGCCGAGAATGCCGACGACCGGCGCGTTGCCGTAGATCGACGAGAGGTTGACGATGTGCCCACGGCCTTGACTCATCATCTGGTCGTGGACGGCGATCATGCCGTTGGGCACACCCTTGATGTCGATGCACCGTGACCACACAGCAGCAGCGGCGGCGGCATGGTTGGCGAGAAAGGCGAGCGGCATGGTGCCGGCGTTGTTGACCATGACATCGACGGTGTCGAACGCGTCGACCGCTCGGGCGACGGCCGCCGACACGCTGGCAGGTCGGTGACATCGGTCTGAACGGTGGTCAACGACGTGCTCGCGTTCAACCTTTCGACCAACGCGTCGAGGGCGTCACCGTCGACGTCGAGCGCGGCGACGTTACTGTCAGACAGCTGTGTCACGGCCCTTCGTTGAGTCGGTCGGCTGTTCGAGCTCGGGCCTCGAGCCGCTCGGCTACGGGTTGTCGGTGGTGGACTTCTTCTTGGCCGCTGACTTCTTCTTGGCGGTCGTTTTCTTCTTCGTCGCCGACTTCTTTTTCGTCGCCGACTTCTTCCGAGCGGTCGACGCGGCCCGGCGGACTTCGATCGCTGGATCCTCGCCGTCGTCGTCATCGCCGTCGGGCACTGCGGGCTCGGGGCGCGCCGGAACGCCGGGGAGGCGCAGACCCCCGAACAGTCCGCCAGCGGTGCCGGCGATCTGGCTCAGCGGTCCAAGGCGTTTGGTCAGTTCGTTGAGCACCTCGGAGAACTGGGCGAGCTGATTCGGGAGCTGGTTGATTGCGGGGTTGCTCAGTGCATCGGCGAGCTGGTTCAGGCCCGGAGCCACTGCAATTGCCGGACCGGACACGACTTGCATCACCTCGTCGGCGGTCTTCACCGTGCGCGTCACCTGTGGAATCGCGACCCGCAGCGGTTCTTCGACCTCGGCCAGCAACACGTTGATCCGCTCGGCGGTGTCGTTGAGATTCTCCATCGTGCGGTTGAAGTTCTCGACGCCACGGAGGAATTCGTCGACGCCCGTGCGGAACTGTTCGACCGATCTGATCGTGCCCGCCAGCGGCGCGGCGAACACGTTGAACATGTCGGAGAATGGATCGTCGGCCATCGAACGACCCTAATGGGCGCTGACTGGAGGTCGCCTCAACCCGCTCGCGCTGGCCGGCGGTTTGGGGCGGCTCTGTGCCGATGGCCGCGACAGGAGCGCTCCAGACACGGGTGCGAGCGAACTCTGGGACGCAATCGTCTCAGCAGCGGGACGTGCACCGCAGCGAGTGCGGCTATTGGATCCATTCAGCCAGCGCACGCTTCGTCTCAGCGGCAACCGATGTCACAACACCCACGCGCAGTTCCGTCGCGCCAGCGTCGACGTAGCGGGCCATTCCAGCAGCAACGTCGCCCATCGTGCCGGCGCTCACGACGTCGGCTGGCGTCTCCAACCCGGCGAGGTCGAGCACCCGGCGGTACGCAGGGAGACCGGCGTCCAGCCCGCTCGACTCGCGTTGCTCGGCCACCAGGCCGGCCAGGTCGTCGGTGACCGCAACAGTGACGAGGGGCCTTGATCCGCGGCGCGGGCCGACCCGCCGAGGCGGCAGCGGTCCTGATTCGGGGCGCGACATGCTCGGCGATCACCTGCGGTGACATCCCCGGTCCGAGCGAGGTGCCGGCGCACCGCTGGTCGGCGAAATCGAGCATGCGAGGACCCAGCGCAACGAGGAGCACCGGGACCGGCTCGCTCTCCACGGTCAACCACCCGTTGGCGGTGCCCTCGTCGCCGTCGACATCGCACGACTCCCCGGTGAGCACCGGACCCAGCGCATCGAGGTACTCGGCGGTGTGGGTGAACGGACGGCCGTACGACTCGCCGAAGAACCCCTCGACGACCATGGCGTGTGAGGTGCCGACTCTGAGAGTGAAGCGTCCGCCGAGCGCAGATTGTGCTGTTCTCGCTGTGCCCGCCGCCCAACCGAGCGGCACGGTGATCCCCCTCACGAGTCCTGTCCCAGTCGAACCGTGACTCGCAGCGAGCAGATTCGCGCACCACGATCCCGGCGGCGGCGTCACTTGTTGTCGGTCATGGCGTCGCGGCCCGACGCTCATGTCGTCTACTGCCGAGCGCCGCTGAGGGCGTACGACTCCAACGGCTCACAGGAACACACGAGATTGCGGTCGCCGTAGGCGCCGTCGATTCGCGACACCGGTGTGAAGTAGGCGCCCCCTCGTACCGACGCTGCCGGGTTCGCGCCCAGCTCGCGGGAGTACGGCCGATCCCACGGGCCGGTGAGCTCCTCGATGGTGTGCGGAGCGAGCCGGAGCGGGCTTTCCTCGATCGGCCACACGCCCTGCGCCACCTGCTCGATCTCGTCGCCGATGGCGATCATCGCTGCACAGAACCGGTCGATCTCGCCCAGGCTCTCGCTCTCGGTCGGCTCGATCATCAATGTGCCCGCAACGGGGAAGCTCATGGTCGGGGCGTGGAAGCCGTAGTCCATGAGGCGCTTGGCCACATCGTCCACGGTCACCCCGGTGCGCTTGGTGATGTCGCGAAGGTCGATGATGCACTCGTGGGCGATCCGACCGTTGTCGCCGCGATAGAGCACCGGGAACACCGGGTCGAGGCGCATCGCGATGTAGTTGGCGGCGACGATCGCAGCGCTCGTTGCGTCGCGCAGCGCCTCACTGCCCATCATCTCGACGTACATCCAGGAGATCGGCAAGATGCCGGCGGAGCCGAACGGCGCAGCCGACACTGGACCGACCGCACTCGCGTCGGGGTTGCCCGGATCACCCGGGAGGAACGGGGCGAGGTGGGCGCGCACGCCGACGGGCCCGACACCGGGACCACCGCCGCCATGAGGGATGCAGAACGTCTTGTGCAGGTTGAGGTGGCTGACGTCGGCGCCGAAGTCGGCGGGACGGGAGTGGCCGACCAGCGCGTTGAGGTTGGCGCCATCGACGTACACCTGGCCGCCAGCGGCGTGGATCATGTCGCAGAGGTCGACGACCTCGGTCTCGTACACGCCGTGGGTCGAGGGGTAGGTGATCATGATCGCTGCCAGGCGGTCACCAGCATCGTCGATCGCTTGGCCCACCGCACCGAGGTCGACGTTGCCGTGGTCGTCGCACGCCACGACCACGACATCCATGCCGGCCATCACCGCGCTGGCCGCATTGGTCCCATGTGCGCTCGACGGAATCAGGCACACCGTACGCTGGTCGTCGCCCCGCGACCGGTGGTAGCCGCGGATCGCCAGCAGGCCGGCGAACTCGCCTTGGCTGCCAGCGTTGGGTTGGAGGCTGACCGCCGCATAGCCCGTGAGCTCGGCGAGGCGCGACTCGAGGCCGGCGATCATCTGCTGATAGCCAGCCGCCTGGACAATCGGCGCATACGGATGGATCGACGCGAACTCGGGCCACGTGATCGGCAACATTTCGGCGGTGGCGTTCAACTTCATCGTGCACGACCCGAGCGGGATCATCGTGCGGTCGAGCGCCAGATCCTTGTCGCTCAGCGCTCGCAGGTAGCGCAGCATCTCGTGTTCTGTGCGGTACCGCTCGAACACTGCGTGTGACATGAAGTCGTCGTCACGTCGGAAGTGCTGGGGGATCGACGGCTCGGCGGCATCGGCGTCGACGCTGGTGATCGGCGACCCACCGAGCGCTACCGAGAGCGCCGACACGACGTCGACGGTGGTCGTCTCGTCGACCGTGGCAGCGATGGTCGACGCGTCGACGCGACGAATGTTGATCCCGGCCGTCAGTGCCGCGGCCACGGCGGCATCGGCATCGCCGACCTCGACGGCGATCGTGTCGAACCAGGCGTCGTGATGCAGCTGGTGGCCGGCCGACGACAGCGAGGATGCCAGCGCAGCCGTGAGGCGATGCACACGCGCGGCGATCCGTTGCAGCCCTTCGCGACCATGCCACGACGCATAGAACCCGGCGATGTTGGCAAGCAGCACCTGTGCAGTGCAGATGTTCGACGTCGCCTTCTCGCGGCGGATGTGCTGCTCGCGAGTTTGCAGGGCGAGGCGCAGTGCTGGTCGACCAGCGGTGTCGGTGCTGACCCCGACGAGCCGTCCCGGGATGGCTCGTGCGGCACGATCGTGGGCTGCGAGGAACGCGGCATGCGGACCGCCGTAGCCCAGTGGCACGCCGAACCGCTGCGCAGAGCCAACGGCGATGTCGGCACCGAGGTCACCAGGAGATGTGAGAACGGTGCAGGCCAGCGGATCGGTGGCGACGATGGCGATGCCCCGATGTTCGTGGACCGTGTCGATCGCGGCTCGCCAATCGACGACCCCTCCAGTCGACGTCGGATAACTGAACAGGGCGCCGAAGAGATCGTCGTCCAGAGCACTCGGGTCCGCGGCGACATCGGCGACGACGAGGTCGACATCGACTGGTTCCGCGCGTGTTCGCAGCACCGCCAGGGTTTGTGGATGGATGTCGGCGTCGACCACGAACCGGTCGCTCTTCGATTTCGACAAACGCCGAGCCATCGTCATCGCTTCGGCCGCGGCGGTGGCCTCGTCGAGCAGCGATGCGTTGGCGACTTCCAGACCGGTCAACTCGGACACCATGGTCTGGAAGTTGAGCAATGCCTCCAGTCGACCTTGGCTGATCTCGGGCTGGTACGGGGTGTATGCGGTGTACCACGCCGGATCTTCCAGCACGTTTCGCTGGATCACCGGGGGAGTGATCGTGTTGGCGTATCCCTGTCCGATCATGCTCGTGACGACCTGGTTCTTGTCGGCCATCGAACGCAGCGTCGTCAGCGCCGCGGACTCGGTCGACGGAGCGTGGAACGGGTCGGGGGTCTCGCTGCGAATGGCAGCGGGGAGCGCCTCTGCGATCAGCGCGTCGGTGTCCGCTACGCCGAGCGCGGCACACATCGTCGCCAGATCGGTCGACGTGGCGCCGATGTGTCGACGGGCGAACTCATCGCGTTCGAGCAGATCGTCGAGTGGGCGATCGAGCGGGGGAGTGGACGAGGTGTCGGGCACGGTGCCTCCGAGGCGGTTCGTCCCCCGCTGTCATCGGTGCCTGAGAGTTTGACCGTCGACGAATCGATCGGCTTTCCCCGTGGGCGGGTGCTGCGCACCACTTTCCAGCGTGCCGCCTCGAACGGTCCGGTGGCCTGAGAGATTCCGGGGAGGTTGCTCCTTCGGCGCCCGCCGAGGCGGACTCTCCCGATCGAGGTGTTCGGCGGTTCAGTTGTCGTGCCGATTGTAACGAGCCGGGGCGGGTCGAAGTGGGAAGATGCGCCGATGAGCGGAACAACGCTGCTGACCAACGTGCTCGCCCGGCGGCGATGGAGCCTCGGCGGGGAGTGACGTGTGATCGTCGACCCGAACGAGATGGGCTACGTCGGCATGATGGGCGACCACAACCCACGCGGGTCCTTTTGCGATTTCACGCCGGGTCACGCCGGCGATCGGGTGGCGGCTGTGGTCGTTCGTCGAGCGGGAGCTCGGCACCCCGATCGGTGCGCTCGAGCCGGCGTTGTCGGCCGACGACGGCAGGTCAGCGCCGGTCGGGCCGCGCCAAACCTACGATCGCGGCGTTGTCACGTCACAGGCGTCGATCGCTTTCACGAACGGGTACGGGTTGATCGCTGCGCCACCCTTCGGGTGGATTTCGAAGTGCAGGTGGGGAGTGGAGCTATTGCCTGTGTTGCCGTTGTAGCCGATCACATCCCCGGCCTTCACCTTGCTCCCGACGTCGATACCAGGAGCGAAATCGCTCAGGTGGAAGTACAGGAAATACGTGCCGTCCGGCCGGGTCAGACGCAGTCCGTTACCGGCCAGCGAGCCGGGGGTGTCGATGTACTTCCTGGTGATCGTGCCGTCGGTTACGGCGTAGAGCAGGAGGCCTTCAGCTCCGATGAGGTCGACGCCCTCGTGGAGGCGTCCGCCCGAGCGTGGTGCGTGCCACGTGTCGCCGTAGTAACACTTGCCCTGCATCGGGAAGACCGAAAGCTCGACGCTCTGTGCAGTCGGCGCCGGGGGAGCGGGCAACTTGCCCAAGTTCAGCTTGTCGGCGGTCGCCTGGTCGATCTTGCCGGTGACCGACAAGCCCTGCAGGCGCTGATACTCGATGACCGCCTGGGCCGTGGCCGCCCCGAAGTGACCATCGGCGCCGCCGTCGAAGACGATGCCAGCAGCGAGCAGCTTCTGTTGCAGCGCCTTGACGCGATCGCCGCGTTCGCCATAGACCGGGTAGCCACCTTGACTGGTCGTGACCCCTTGAGGGGCGTTGGACGTGCCCAGTCCGAGGATGTTGGCGCCTTCGCTCGAGAGCACACCAGACGCCTCGAGACCGTTGGCGCGTTGGAATTGTTGGAGCGTCTGCTTGGTGTAGTTGCCAAAGACGCCATCGGCGCCGCCGAGGAGGTTCAGTCCGGCCTGGATCAGCGCCCGCTGCAGCTCTTTTACCTTGTCGCCCGACGCGCCAACCTTGAGCCCGGCATACGGGTGCGTCGTGGGTGCAGGTGCACTGGTCGTCGGGTTGGCCTGGCCGCGTTCGCCAACCGCAAGGCCGAGACCAAGCGCGCGTGCGGTATCGCCGTCGACAGTGCCACTGGCGGTGAGACCCTGGCCTTGTTGGTAGGTGCTGAGCGCGTTCTTCGTGGCCGGTCCGAACGCTCCGTCGGCGCCTCCAGGGACGCTGATCCCAGCATCGAGGAGGGCCTGTTGGAGGGCAGCCACGAGATTCCCCTGCGCGCCGAGCTCGAGTCCGACATAGCCGTTCCGGGCCGGTTCATTGGTGGGGGTGAGCCCGAGCGCCGAGGCGTCGTCGGCCGTCACGGCGCCGGTCCCTGACCGCCCAGCGCGCTCCTGGTAGCTCTTGAGGGCCGTTTGTGTCGCCGGGCCGAACGCCCCGTCGGCTCCGCCGCGCACGGTGATGCCGGCGTGAATGAGCGCCTGCTGCAGCTCCTTCACGCGATTGCCTTGTGCTCCGATCTGCAGGCCGACAAATGGGTTGGCCGGATTGCCCGGGTTGGTCGTCGTGGCCTGGAGTGCGGTGGTGGCGGCTGGCGCCGGTGCCGCACCCTGGCCGAGCGAGAGGGCCTTGACCATGGCCTGGGTGACCGTGCCGGTGTCGGTGAGCCCGTTCCACCGCTGGAACTGCGACACAGCGACCTCAGTGGCTTTGCCGAACTCGCCGTCGGCCCCGCCGGGTACGTACACCCCGGAATCGATCAGCGCTTGCTGCAGCTCCTTCACGTTGTTGCCGGTCGCGCCGATCTTGAGGCCGACGAAGTGCGCCGATCGATTGGTGCTCACCGGCGCCGTGGGCGACGGCGCAGCGTGCGCAACAGGCGTCGACGAGACCGCCAACGTCGAGGCGGCGACGGCCGCGGCGGTCGATACCGCAGCGACGCGCGTCAGCCGGCGGATGACCGACGCAGTCGAGCGGGTAGGCGAAGCGAACATGAACAGGATCTCCTCCAGGCGGTTTCCTGTTCTTCGTCGAGCTCGACGACTCGCTCAACTTCAACCTGGACCCTCAGTCGATGGGTTCCCGTCTCGACCTCAACTTGAGGCTTCGAGACTCCACCGCTCGTAGCGCTCTGAGCTGGATCAACGCGCCTCGACGACTTCTTGAGGGGCCCTGAACTCAAGGAGGGTGGGGCGTCCGCCGGGTTCATCATTAACTTTACATAACGAGCATTATGGGCGTTGTCTGGGACGGATTCCGACCCCAGCTGTTACGAAACGCGCCGACGACCCTGAGGTCGTGGGCTCGTGCCGCCCGGTGTCAGCTGGGGTTGGACCCCTGGCTCAACGTGAAGTGCAGGGACGGCACGACGCCCTTGTGCCCGCCGTGCGCATTCATGTTCCCCGCTCGTCGACGCCTCGATCGCTCCCCCACCGACTCTCAGCGATATCTCTTCGCGAGCGACAGCGCTCGCGCCCATACGAGGCGTACCACCGCGTAGCGTGACATTTCGGGTGCGAATTCCCGCCGTGCGTGAAAGTCTTGCGCTTTAGGTTCCGCGCAAGGTGTATTGGCGACCGTCCGCAAGCGTCGCGACGAACTGGTCACCGGCTAGCCGACTAGCTCAATACAGACGAGGTGGTCGGTTCTGCGGTGACCCGGGGCCGACCACTCACGGACGAGGGGTGACGTTCAGCAACCGCCGTGCTGAGCGTCACCCCTCCTCTCGTTTTGGCGAGCTCGGTGCTCAGTCGGGAGCGTTGAGCGCAGCGACCAGCGCGTCGAGCGTCACCGAGTCGGTGTCTTTGAATCCGGCGAGACGGTGATACACCTCCGCTGCGGCCTCGTGGAAGCCATCGGGGAGGCCGACCGCGGCGAACGTCTCGGCGATCTCGCGCATCTCACCTTCGAACCTCCACGCCTTCGCTGCGGCGCCCCCAAGATGCTGTGATCGGCCGAGGGCGTCAGGCTGACTGATCGACCACTCCTCGGCCAGGTCACCGGCGACGCCATACGAGTCGGCGACAGCGTTGACGGTGAGCAGCAGCGCCATCGAGCCCTTTGTCCAGCCGGCGAAGGCCATCTTCAGCGCTGAGGCCGATCCCACGTCGGGACCAACCACGCGCACGTCGAGCGCCGAGTCGTGCCAGCGCTCCGCAATCGCAACGGCTTGCCGGCCAGACAGGTACATGCGAGTCGTACCCGATTGCGATGCTGGCGGGCCGATAATGCCGCCGTCGACTACCTCTGCCTGGCCGGCGAAGAGGCGATGGATCTCCAGCGCCTGCTGAGGGGCGATGGCGTTGGCGTCGACGTACACGCCTGCGAATCCACGGTCAGCGACCGCGACAGCGACCGCTGCGGCCTGATCGGGCGGACACACGCTCACGATCGTGTCGGCACGTTCGACGATGCCAGCCAGCGACCCGGCATCGACCAAGCCGGCGTCGTCGGCTCGCCGGCGCGTTGCGGCCGACCGCCCCTCCCCCGCCCAGAGGCACTCGCCTGAGCAGGCCGCCGCGACCGACGCGCCCATCGCGCCAGGATGTAAGAAGCCGGTGATTGTCATCGAGCCGCAACGTACCCCACCGATCGAGACGGCCCGAGTGTGACACCCCCTGTGCAACATGGTCGCCGTGGGGTCCGATGCGTTCGCCGAGCTGGTCGACGGCCGGCGCGACGCAAGCGACGACGATCTCACCGAGCAACTACGCCAGCTCGAGATGGATCGGCGGCGGATCGAGGCTGAGTTGGCAGCGAGCACCACAGAGGTCGATCGGCGGTCGCTGTACGCCGTTGACGGGCATCGATCGGTCACCGGGTGGCTCCGAGCGCATCTCAATACCGGCCGCCGCGAGGCGGCGCGCCTGGGCCGCAGCGGCTGGCTCAGCGACTGCCAACCCGCGGTCGGGTCATCGTGGTGGATGGGACGCGTGGGCACCGAACACATCGGCGACCTCGGCACAGTGGCGAGTAACCCCGCGTCGCCGATGCACTCCCCGACTCCGTCTCGATGCTCCTCGACCACGCCGAACAACTCTCCTACGACGAGTTTCGGACCGTGCTGTGTCGTTGCCGGTGAACGCCTTCCATGCTCGAATGGAAACAGCCCGCGGCGTCGTGCCCGCTCCCGACGAGGTACTCACCGCAGCGCTTGGCGGCTTCGTGCGCCGGGCGGTGATCAACAGCGCATCCGTACCCGTCGATGTCGGTCGCAAGCGTCGCCTGTTCACGGGCGTTGCGCGTGACGTTGCGCTTGCGCTCAAACAGTGTTGTGACCATCCAGGGTGCTCAGTTCCGGCAGCGCACTGCGACGCCGATCACGTCGACGAATGGTGGCGAGATGATGGTCGCACCAATCTCGACAACCTCGGCCCTCGTTGCCGAGCCCACAACTCGTGGAAACACCACGAGGGTCTTTGGGTGCGGTACGACGCCGAAGGTCGGGTATGCAACATGCGGGCCGACGGCTCGCTCATGAGGCCGGTCGGGCAGCCGCCACCAGCGATCCCCGTGTTTCACGGCATGCCAGCCCACTCGATCGCCTACGAACTGCTGCGACCTCGTCACTGCCGGTGCGTCGACCGCGGATCAAGTGACGACGACACAGCGGCCGAAGTTCTGCAACCTCTCAGATTCTTACCAGACCCCAACACTTGACCGGGCCATATCGCCACTCTCAGCGTTCGGAATTGTGTTAAGTCTTGCTCTACGTGCCATTTCAGCTTGCGCCGGTCACTCTGCGCGCCCTCTAATGGGCGCTCACTTTTGTGAAGGAGCGGGAAACATGGGATCAGTCGGTAAGCGTGGGCGCACTTGGACAGCGCTGTGCATGGCGCTCGGCCTCGTTGCCGGATTGCTCGTCAGCGTGGCGATCGCCGTCGACGACGACAGTGGCGATGCACAAGCCGCAAGTCCGGTGTCAGACGACTTCACCGGTAACCCGGGCGGAACGAACCCGTACAACGGCGGCGTCGACTGGCCTGACGCATCGACATGGGTCGAAGCCAATGACGGCGCTGGGCAGCCATGGAGTACCGGTCAGATCCAGGCCACCGCAGCGCCAGGGCTCCTCTTCGGTGCAACCGGCAATGGGCTCGGAGCAAATACGACGATCACCCGCGACGTCGACCTCTCCGGCTTCAATCCCAGCCTGCCCCCCGGTGCCACCGGCGCCAAGGTCAGCTTTACCCTTCTCGCCCGCGACGACAACGACGATCTGCAGTTGCGCTTCCTCGACGCTGCCGACAACCCGACGGTGATCGCTGACTTTGGCGGATCGCCGGTCGAAACCCGACTCTCATACGTCATTCCCAACTCGCTGCTCATCGCTGACGGCGCGATCCAATTCGGCGCGGGCAATGGCGACTGGAACAACGACACCATCGAGATTGGTGACCTCACCATCGAGAATGCCGTCGCCAACCCGGACCTGCCCGCGACGTGCGGTGTTGACGTCCAGGTGGTCCTCGACGAGTCCGGCTCGATTTACGAATTCTCCAATGGTGGCGCACGCGGTGAGATCGGCGTGCGCGACGGCGTGATCGCCTTCCTCGACGGCCTCAATGGCACGGGTTCTCGCATCAACACGCACGAGTTTTCGAACAACGGCCGCGACGTCGAACTCGATCCCGACGAAAGCGGCATCTTCGAAACCGGCTACTTCCCCATCAACGACGCAACAATCGAGGCATTCCTCGACGACAGTGGCACCCCCGTCACCGGCTACTTCAAGGAAGTCGGAACGGACGCTGCTTCAGTCGATTCGACCGATCCTGAAACGTACGAGCCACGCAACGCCGATGCCGGCCAGGACGGCGAGTCGTTCACCAACTGGGAGGCTGGCCTGCAGAAGGCCGTCGACGTCGGCGCCGACCTTGCGCCGGTCGTGATCTTCTTCACCGACGGCGTGCCCAACACCGTTGGCACAGCTGGCAGCTCCGACAACGGCAACGGCGACGGCGCGGCAAACTCCGCCGCTGCAGCGGTCGGCCAGATCGATGCCATCAAGGCGGCCGGCGCCAAGGTGATCGCGGTCGGCGTCGGCCAGGTCACCGAGCCGGCCAACCTCGAGCGTCTCGCAGAGTTCGTCGAGCCGACGGAGACGCCCGAGATTTGGGACGGCAACACCAAGCTCGACCTCAGCACTGTCGACGTCATCTCGGTGACCGACTTCTCCGGTCTCGAGTCAGCGCTCGCAGAAGCTGCTGCCAACTTCTGTTCACAGCAGCTCGTGATCGACAAGGTCGACGAGAATGGCGCGCCAATTGCGGGCGTCGATTTCGAGACCACGGTCACCGGTCGGCCGATTCCTCCGGGCAATGATTTCTTCACATTCCTCGAGCCTGCGGGCGGTCCATCCAGCGCAAGTGCGGCAACGGATGGCGCAGGCCGGGCCGCATTCGAGTGGACTGCCGACCGGAGCCAAGTCTCGGCTCCGACCTGGACCTCGAGCGCCACCTTCGTTGAGACGATCCCTGTCGGGTTCACGGTCAACCCTGGGAATCCAGGGACCTGCACCGTGGTGCCGTCGCGAGGCACCGAACCGGCGCTCTCCGTCGTCGTCAACAATAGCGAGGCGACGTACCAGCTCGATGGCGGCGCTTTCGAGTTCATGGCGGGTGACCTGGTGAGTTGCGAGATCCGCAACGAGAAGGTCAAACCGTCGGTCACTGTCGAAAAGACCGTGACGTCTGACCCGGCACCGACGGGCACCGAGAACCAGTTCTCGGTCACCTATCAGGTCGTCGTGACGAACCAGGGTCCTGGTGACACCACCTACACCCTCACCGATGTCACCGACTTCGAC
>JABSQH010000076.1 GCA_013213745.1 Ilumatobacteraceae bacterium
CGACATCGGCGTTCATCTCAGCGAAGTCATCCGCGTCCGACTCTCGCCATGCACGCAGCAAGAGCCGATCGGTCACGATCTCGAACTCGGCCGCCGACACACGCCCGATATTGACACAGGACCAACGTCGCAGAGACCCGCCCATCGCGGCACGTACGTGGGGGCGTTCTCGGCCTTGAGGTGCTCGATATCGCTCAGTCTGAGGAGGATCGAAAATCGAGCGCGTCGACTCCGGGCAAGCCGTCGAAGGCACGGCGGTCAGCGCTCACGACCGTGCGCCCTGCAGCCGCGGCAGTCGCGGCGATGATCAGGTCGTGGGCGCCACGAGGCCGACCTGTTCGTCGCACGGCGACCAGCAGGCTCGCATGTCGCACCGCAACGCCCTGGTCGTACGGCAAGATCGGGATCGATGCGGCAATCTCGTCAACGAACGACCGTCGCTTGGCATGCTGGCGCGCCTCCGCCAGTTCCACGCCCACAGTGAGTTCGGCAAGGGTGATCGCGGCGATCGCGACGTCGTCGTCATCGCCGATCAGGTCGTCGAGCTCGGTGGCGCCTCGCTCTGTGTCGATGAGGAAGGTCGTGTCGAGCAGGAGGAGCGTCACGGGCGGTTCTCGACCTCGAGCAGATCGCGCATCTCGCCGAGGTCGTGTGCCCATCGAGCATCGGGACGGTTTCGACGAAGCAGGGCCTTGGCATCGGAGCCGCGGCCGCGCGTGATTGGTTCGATGTGAGCAACGGCTTTGCCGCGACGCGTAATCGTGTACCGCTCGCCATCGTGCTCCACGGCGTCGAGGAGGTCAGCAAACTTGCGAGCTGCTTCGGTCGCAGTGACTTCCGACACCGTAATCAGATTATCAGATAAGATTCGCAATCGACAAGGTGAAGATCATCGGACCGGTGTTCGTCCTTGTCGTGCACCGGCATTAATCGCCACTGTTCCCCGGCCTGACGGGCCCGATCGGTAACGGCACGTGCGGGCGCAGGCTGGTGCGCAGAAATACTCAGCGAGGGTCGATGGCGCACCGTGAGCGCGTTGTCGCTCAGATGGCCGAACGGTGTGGCATGAGCGGTGTGTGAGCCGAGTCCTCAGCGACGTATCGGTGACGGCGTACCGTTCTCAAGGTGGGTGCCGCCTCAACGAGTGGGTCACAGAGATACCTGCTGTTCGATCACGACGGAGTGCTCGTCGATACCGAGTACTGGTACCACCGGGCCGGCCAACGCGCGCTGGCAACCATCGGCATCGACCTCCCCACAGCCGAATACCTGCGCGACATGAACGCTGGTAACGGAACCTGGGCACGCGCCAAGGCAGCCGGTGTCTCCGAGTCGACCATCGATCAGCTGCGAGCACTACGTGATCAGTGGTACCGCGAGTATCTCGTCACAGAACCCATTGAGATCCCCGGCGTGCTCGATGCGCTCGAGGAACTCTCCACACGCACGCGCATGGCGATCGTGACGACAGCCAAGCGCGCCGACTTCGAGGTCATTCACGCCGGACGCAGCATCGCGCAGTTCATGGACTTCGTCCTGGTGCGCGAGGACTACCGGCACGCCAAACCCCATCCCGAGCCCTATCTGACTGCGTTGGACCGTTACAAGGCGCCCAAAGACCAAGCGCTCGTTGTTGAGGACTCCGCCAGAGGCCTGAGCTCCGCCGTCGCCGCCGGGATCGACTGCGTCATCGTCCACAACGACTTCACCCAAGCCGGCGACTTCTCCCAAGCGCAGCACCGAATTAGCAACCTTGCCGAACTTGTCGACGTCATCGACAACAACTGACAACGACCATTTGTTGACGCTTCGCGACCAATCCGCCTCGAACCACGCATATCGCTCACCTCACCGCGACCATCGACCCGCTCAAGATCGGCACGACGGTGCTGGCCGGTATGCGTTGTATCGCTACCCGGCGGCGGCGCCATCAAGAGGTCGCACCATCCGCACCTCGTCATCTGCCCCTCCCTTGGCCACGATGGCGAACCGGTTGCGCGTGTACAGACGGCGGGCGGGGTCATTCGACGCTTTGACGTCCAGTTCCACTCTCGAAGCCGCACAACTCTGAGCCCACGAGACGACTGATCCGATCAAGGCGTCGCCAACACCCACGCCCCGGGCGTGCGGCGCGACCCACATTGAGATCAACTCGACCACGCCCGCATCTGTCGCCGTTCCACTCACTTGCCCCACCGGCTCGCCACCGAGATGAGCGATCACGTTGAGTGGGACATCTCGAAGCCGGGATCGCCAACGCTGGTCCGGTGCATCGCTCCAGTCGGCAAGACCAGACCCAAACGCGCCAGGAGCGTCAGCCAACGCTGCAAGCCGAAGTGAACGCCATTGCCGCCACTCGTCGATGCTGAGCCTCTTCGTAGTGATGACCACCTGGGGATCCTCACATACAGGGGCCAGGACGGGTCAAGAGTTCATCTCGGTCTTCGAGGCGCCACTCCGAATGAGTCCCGATGTGCTGCGTCGCGCGACGCTCGATAATCGCGGGCACATCACGACCCGCCACCCGCTCGAAAACGGCATGCGGTCGGCGAGGCGCGCTGTATTGATTGGCGTGTCGCGCGCGCTGATCTGCGACACTCAGCCATGACCGCTCGACAGCTGAAGCGCTGGGAACTCGACGGAGTCGACGGACCAGTCGTCGTCATCGACGTGATCCGAGCCTTCACCACGGCGGCATACGCGTTCGGTGCCGGAGCGACCGCCATCTACTTGGTCGCAACGGTCGAGGAGGCGCTGGCGTTCAAGGTCGCGAACCCCGATGTAGTGGCAATGGGCGAGGACCGCGGCCGTCGACCCGCAGGGTTCGACTTCCCGAACTCGCCCGTGGCGGTCAGTCGCGCCGATCTCGACGGACGAACGTTGGTGCAGCGAACCTCGGCGGGCACCCAAGGTGTCGTTGCTGCGGTCGATGCGACCCGGCTGTGGGCTGCGAGCCTGGTCTGTGCGTCGGCGACCGCCCGTGCGGTCAACCAGTCGGGGCTGGGTGAGCCGTCGTACGTGATCACTGGCTGCTTCCCTGACCGTCCCGACGGCACCGGCGACGACGACCGTCTCACCGCCGATCTGATCGAGCGCGCCCGTTTAGGACGTTCGATCGATGCTGCAGCGGCGGCCGAGGAACTCCATGCGACCGGCGAGGCCAGTCGAACGCTGGCGCTCGGCCCCGAGCATTGCGATCCGCTCGACATCAACTACGCGGCACGAGTCGATCACTTCGACTTCGCAATGGAGGTCACGATCGACACCCTCGGCCGCCGACTCGAACGCCGGTAAGCGCTCAGAACCGCGCGCCCGGAAGCGCTCCCGCGTTTCACCAGATCGGCACTTCGCAAGCGTTGCCGTCCGCTCGGAAATCGCATGTGTTGAGTTTGCTGCAGTTGGTGTGCCCCCGCATTGGTGATCGTCAGCCCGTACGCTGAATCGTCGCCACGATGGACGACTGCGAACGCCGATGCCGCGAGTCATTGGCATGAGAACGGGAACGTTCGCGTCGTGAGGATGAAGGCGGCCCCGGTGCCGCGGCTGCCGAGGGTCTCGGGTGTGCGGCGATCAGCATTCCTGGTTGGATCGGCGCGGTGATTGCCGGCGTTGCGGCGATCGTCGCTTTCGTCAGCGCCCGTCGTCGAGCGTCCTGAAGCTCGGTATTGGCGGGGCGCAGGTCAGCCAGATGCCGCTCGGGAACGGCACGACGGCACTGTGCACTCTGCGCGGAATTGTGCGAGTGCGGTCGACGGGCGGTTCGCCTCGTCTGGTCAGTTGACCGAGCCGCGTTCGACGATCCACTCGGTCGGCTGGCCGGTGACGGCTGCGATGTGGTCGAAGTCGGCGTCGAAGTGAAGCACGGTGAGCGACGCCGACTCGGCGACCGCCGCGATGACAAGGTCGGGCACCTTGCGTCCTCGGAGGCCTTCTTCGGCGAGTGCTCGCTGGACTTGTCCTGCTCGGTCGAAGTGGTGAGCCTCGACATCGACGCAGCCGAATGCCTCGAGTGCCTTGGAGAGTCGATCCCACTCGTCACCGTTTCGTGCCGAGAAGCCGACCTCGAGGTCGGTCATCGAAGCTCTGGTGAGCCCATCGCGGTCGAGTTCTTGGATTCTTCGAACGACCGAGGGCTCGTCGAGGCGGGTGATGACACTCGTGTCGAGCAGGTACATCAGCGCCACGCGGTCGAGCGGTCATCCAGATCGGCCGCTGCCAACGTCGAGAGTGCACTCGCCAGCTCGGTGCTGCGTTCACGTGCTGCTGTTCGCAATGCCTCGTTGACGGTGTCTTTGATCGTGATGGTGCCGAGCTTCGCTCGAGCGGCGTCGAGTGCGTCGTCGTCGACATCGATGAGTCGCTTCGTCATGAGCCCAGTATATACGGACGACTCAGTGAGATATACCAAGGAACCCGCTCAGTACCGCCGCTCCGACCAAGGCGCGCCATCCACTCGATATCGCTCACGCTGCCGCCAATGCCTGACCCGCCCTGGTTCGGCACCGATGTGTGCTCGTTACTGCTCGGAAATGTCGTGGGCGATGGCTGTCGATGGCGTCATGCCGCGTCTGGCGCTTCCCGACTCGACACCGGCCAACCCTGGTTTGCGTCCGCGACAACGTCGGGAGTGCAGCGTCTGAAGCGCTAGAAACTGACGACGGTCGGGCCAACAACAGTCCCGTTTCGCACGATGTCCTTGCCAAACGGTGCGAGCGCCAACGGAATCAGCTTGAAGTTCCCCAATCCGAGCGGAATTCCAATGATGGTGATGCACAACAACACACCGAGCACGAGATGGGCCAGCGCAAGCCAGATGCCCGACAGCACGATCCAAATGATGTTGCCGACCAGGCTGAGCGATGTCGACGCACTCGGACGTTGAACGACAGACCTTCCGAACGGCCACAGCGCGAAGCCGGCGAGCTTGAAGCTCTGCACACCGAACGGGATGCCGATGATGGTGATGCACTGGATGACGCCGGCAAACAAGTACCCGAGAAAGAGCCAGAACCCGGAGAACACCACCCACAACACGTTGAGAATCAAGCTGCCAGTCCCCGGCGACCGACCCACTTGAGCGGCCCCGACGTTGACACTCACAGTGGCGTGCGGCGATGCAGGCACGCTTGACGCTGTCGACTCGGCCGACGGCGGGTTCGGGGCCGCAAGGTCCGGAGGGGGTAGTGGCCGTGTAGGTGCGCTGTCGTCGTCTTCGCTCACGGTCCGCCCTCTCGATCAACACACGCGGCGACGTCTGACATATCACTGTAGGCGTCGGTAATCGAGACTCGCACAGGTCGGGCAGGTACTGCGCGAGCCGTCGTGAATTGAGACTGCTGCGAGACACTTGCGCGCTCCCCGGGATCGCTGCTCCCGGAGGTGTCACAGACCGCCAACTGCCCTGTGCGCATATCGCGCGGCGTCGCCCGTACCTGACCCCGCCCATCGCGGCACTGTTGCGCTCGGGCAGGTGCCCGCTGTTCGCGGTCGAACGGTTGATCGTCGAGCGAGATGCGCGATTGCTCGACGCCGACGAACTCGGCGACACGGGTGAGGTCGATCTCCTCAGGCGACCGGCCCTTCAACAAGAGCTTGTGCACGGACGGCTCGCCATCGACCAGAACCTGCACCCAATCACCGTGCACGGCCTTCACAACATCAGCAGCACCCACCAACAACCATCTCCGCCACCCGCTCTTCGCTCGGAAGAGTCCGCGGTATCCGCTCATCGGCGGACTGGCAGACTCGCGGGATGCCTGTGGGGCTCGATGGGAACCCTGTCCCGATTGTTACCGAGACGAGAGCAGCGGTGCTCGATCGGACTGTTGAACATGTGTTGTCGAGAGCAGCGGGCCGTCAACGAGTGTGTGTTGCCGTCGATGGCCGCACCGGGGTGGGCAAGTCAACGTTCGCCGATGAGATCGTGCCGGGTCTCCGTCAGGCCGGGTTCGCCACCGTGCGGTCGACCACAGATTCGTTTCATCGTCCGCTGGTCGAGCGGATGCGGCTCGGTCCGACGTCAGCTGAGGGCTACTTCGTTGACTCGCATCAACTCGACACCATCGTCGATGAGCTACTTGTGCCGTTTCGAGACGGCCACGATCGAGTCTTGGTGGCGGCGTTCGATGAGCCAAGCGATGCACCCGATCGTCAGGTCGTGGAGGTTGATGCCAGTCCAACGGTGTTGATCTTTGACGGACTCTTCGTTCATCGGCGCGAGCTTGCGAACTTCTGGGATGTCACGATTTATCTCGAGGCCGATGAACGGCTCGACCGTCGCTGGATTGACTACTTGCTTGCGGCGCTTCCCGACAGCCCATCGGAACGGGCAGGAGCGATCGATGATCGCCTCCGTGGAGCGCGGTGGCCTCGCTATCGAGATGGCTGGTCCAACTACATCTCGGCTGTGCAACCTTCCGCGCGTGCGTCGATCTCGATTGACAACAACGACCTATCGGCACCCGCGGTTGCACGCGAGACGTAGAGGTGTCGATCCTCACCGCCGAGCACTATCGCGTTGCGTGGGCGGCCCAACAACATCAGCCTCTGAGTGGATTGCGTCATCGCGCCGAGAGTCGCTGACCACCCAGGTGCACTCGCCGTTCCGCCCACAACGATCGACGCAATCGACACACGGAAGCAGCGCATATCGGCACGTCACGCTCGGACTGACCTGAGCGATATCGCGCGTGGAGTCCCGGGTCAGAGGTCGTACCGCAGCACCGGTTCGCCGTCGCGGAGATCACCGGTCGGCGTGAAGCTCGAGCTTCGGTACAGCGCGATCGCCGGTGCATTGTCAGGGTGCACTGTCAGCTCGACGGCTTCGAGCCCGTGCTGGCTCGCTCGTGCGATCGCGGCAGCGACGACGGCTGCTCCGATCCCCTGTCGTTGGCGCTCGACATCGACGGCGAGGTTGACCATCTCCATGGTCCGCTCGTCGCGCGCAAGCGCAACAACGGCAACGACCTGGCCGTTGACGACGAAGGCGAGGGGTTCCCACGTTCGACCGCCGGGCTGAACATGAGCCTTGGCGAGCACCACGAGCGCCACAGGCTGGTGGTCGGCGACGAGCCTCAGTTGTTCGTCGGTCACCTGCACTTGGAGCGCTGCGCGCCAGTTCGATTCGTCAATCAACACCAGCGCGCCAAGCTCTGGATCAGGCACGCATCTGGTTTACTCGTTCGGCGCACGGGGTGCGCAGTATCGGCACCGATGGTCGTGCGAACCTGAGCGGGATTGCTCTTGCGGTGCGCACCTGGCCAGGTCTAGGTGGGGTGGGTAACGGCTCGGGCGTGAGCGGGGTGCGCCTCGACTACGGAGCCGTGCGGCAGTGACCTTCCAAGCGCTTCGGCGGTGTCTAATCGCAGTAGCGATCGCAGCAACAAGCGACCGATCATCTCGTGAGCCACAACCACGGGTGAGGTGGCGTCCGACGTGGCGATGGTCCCGAGCGCGCTCGCAGCGCGCTGATCTGCGTCGGCGTAACTCTCACCGTCGGGGAAGGACCAGGTGTACTTCGAGTTGGCTCGGCGGGCGAGTGTGCCTGGATGATGTTCCTCGATCTCTTCGTTGGTGAGTCCGGCGAACACGCCGTGGTCGATCTCGGCGAGATCGTCGACGACGACGACGGGGAGTGAGAGGGATCCGGCGACGATCTCTGCGGTGGCGCGGGCTCGTCCGAGCGGGCTGCTGAAGACTGCGTCAGCGTCCAACTCGCCGCAGAGTCGGGCGATTGCCTGAGCGTGCTGTCGGCCACGCTCGGTGAGTGGCGAATCCAGCTGTCCGTGACGGCGCCCGATGCGATTCCACTCGGTTTCTCCATGGCGAGCCAGCAACACCCGTGAAGCAGCCGACCACACAGCTTCAGTGTCTCAGCCTGACGCATCGACGACGCAGCCGGTTCCGCGGCGACCGATATGCGTGATTCGTCGAGAGCGCTATGGAGCCTTAGATTGCCGGGTCGCAGGCGTTCGGCGGTCTATCGGATCGCAGCTTCGAGCGTCGCTCGATTTCGGAGTATCCACGCCGCTGACCGCGTTCGCCACGCAATCCCCCAGACGAAGGGGTAGCCATCTGCAGCGGTGCCGTCGAGAGTGTCTGGGGCGACGTTGTGTGCAATGGCTTCGCCTGCCGCATCAAGCATGGCGACCTCGACCATCTTGTCGACGAACCCCACACGCTGTCGAAGGGGTAGGTCGTAGGCGTCGAGCATTAACCGCAACCGTCGAGCACGTTGGCCGACGTCACCGAGGCCGACCCGGGCAGCGATGTCGTCGTCGTGGAGTTGCACGTTCAGCCACGCTGCTTGTGCGAGTTCGTAGATGGGGTCCATCGGGCCGGCGGTGTCCCAGTCGATGAAACCAGACGGCATGCCATCGATGGCCATGATGTTCCAGGGGCCGAGGTCGCCGTGTCCGAACCCGCAACCGGCATTGCCGATACGTCGACCGAACCAGTCCTTCCAGACGGCGTCGGCTGGCGGTTCGTAGCTCGCTAACGCGGCGTGCAGTTCGGCAAGCAACTCACCGATGCGGACAATGGCCTCTTCGGTCCAGGGTGATGGCTGTGGGCTGACACCGTCGATGTAGGTCAGCAGCTCGTTGCCATCGGCGTCGAAGCCGGACTCGATCGGTTGCGGCGACGCACTGAAGCCGGATCGTTCAAGGTGGTGCAGCAAGTTGATGACCGATGCGCTCCATTCGTTGGGCGAACGGCGAACATGATCGCCGGCTCGGTGCACCGTGGTTTGCCAGCCACCAGGAAGCGGACGGTCATCGCCAGCACCTGCACCGGGATCCTCAGCGGCAGCCACGGCGAACATCATCGCAGCGCGCCCGCGCTCAGAAGCGACCGATATCGCCCCAACCGACGCCGCGCCTCTACCCACTCTGTAGCGGCACCGTTGCGCTCGCCGATGAGCGCGAGGTCGCCGGGAGCTGACTGGTGTCGGATGTCAGTCGATGGGGCTCTTAGCCGTTCGGCGATGTCCTCGAGTCGAAGTTCCGCCTCGGCGACCTCCATCACCAACGCGTCGACGTCGTCATTGGACGTTGCTGCCACGCTGCGGGTGTTGATCTCGAGGAAGACCCGAAGCGTGGCAACGGCCCGATACCGGCGGTGGGGCTCGCCCTCGCTAGCTGGTCATCCCCTCCAGGCCGACCAGTGCTCGTGCGTGCTCGATCTCACCCATGTGGCGCAGGCCGTGTTGGTACCACCAGCACTCCATGGCGTCGAGCTTGGTGATGCCCTCGTCGCCGCCGACTCGTGCCGAGTACGTGCTGGCGACCTGGGGTGGATACGGCTTGGGAATCAGGAGATCGGTGAGCGCCGCCGGATCGAAGTCGGCGATGAACGCCTCGGTGCGGGCCCACACCGTGTTCATGTAGTCGATAAACCCGTCGTAGTCGCCGATGCGTTGAGCGACCATCTCCTCCGGCGTCCGCTGCTTGCCGTGATCGGGGATGGCGATCCCGATCTTGGTCGCCCATTCGGCATCGAAGATCGGCGCCTCACCACCGGAGATCAACATGTAGGCGGAGTCCTCCATGTTCACGTAGTGAAACAACGAGAAGGCGATGGGGAGCACGGCATCTCGTTCGACGTGATTGACCTGGTCGAGCTTCATCGTGGCGCATGCGTCCTCGTATAACGAATGCATGGCGCGCATCCGCCGGCGAAGTGAGTCGAGAATCAGTGCATTGCTCATCTGTTGGTCCTTTTCGTGGAGAGAGGGCGTTGTCGTGCGAGGGCGCGGCGATCAGGACCGGCGCAGCTCGTTCCATGGCGTTTCGCGCCGCTCGGCTTCATCGGGCTCGCGCGGGAGACCGAGGACGCGCTCACCGATCGAATTGCGCAGCACCTCGTCGCTGCCACCAGCGATCGACGATGCAGGAGTGAACATCGCATATCGATGGAAGAGACCACCGTCGGGTACATCGTCACCCCACAACATCCCAGCGGCGCCCAGCGCTTCGAGGCCGATGTCGCGGGTCTGTCGACCGGTTTCGGCTCCGCCGATCTTGAGGGTGGCCACCTCGGGGCCGGGCTGGCGACCAGCTTTCATCGATGCGGTCCCTCGATGGCTCGACCAGCTCATCACCGCTCGTTCCGCAGCGAGTCGTGCGAGGCGGTCGCGCATCACTGCGCCGCTGCTGTCGCCGCATTCCATCGCGCCTTGGAAGACCTCGCCGGCGCGACCGGCCATGGCGATCGAGAAGCCGTCCGCCGCAGCGGCCTCGGCGCGGGCGTGCTCTCCGACGGCGACGCTGAGATCTGCCTCGTAGAACGCAGCGGTGTCGCCGAGTCCAGCGTTGCTCGGATCGCGTTCGAACGACAGGGTTGCCATCGCGACCCGCCAGCCGTCACCCTGCGCACCGACACGGTCGTCGTCGTGGACGCGGGCATCGGTGAAGAACACCTCGTTGAACGCCGCATCGCCGGTCATCTCACGCAGCGGCCGAACATCAACACCGGGCTGGCGCATGTCGATCAGGAAGTAGGTGACGCCACGGTGCTTGGGTAGCTCTGGATCGGTGCGGGCGATGAGGATGCCGAAGTCGGCATAGTGCGCTCCCGAGTTCCACACCTTTTGACCATCGACCCGCCACTCGTCGCCGTCACGCACCGCGCGGGTACCGAGTGAGGCCATGTCCGATCCCGCGCTCGGTTCGGAGAACAGCTGACACCACGGGGTTGTGCCGTCGACGATGCCGGGCAGATAGCGCTGCTGTTGCTCCGGGGAGCCCATGGTGAGCAACGTCGGGGCGACGAGGAACGTGGCGACACCGTTCGGGGGACCGTAGGCGCCGGCCGCTCGGCGGGCCTGCTGGACCGCCTTGGCGTCGCGGCGACCGAGGCTGCGCCCCCCGAAACCCTCCGGCCACTGCGGGAACGCGAACCCCGAATCGGCCAGATCGCGCCACCACTCGCCGAGTGGGCGAGTGGGATCCCAGTGTCCGGCAAACCACTGTTCGGCCTCTTGCGCGATTGGCGTTGGCTCGCTCATTGCGTCCCCTCGTGAACCGTCGTCATCTCAAAGTAGTGCCATTCGAACACGCAGAATCGTGCCGGAGTGGATCAGATGTTGGCACTGAGGTTCCATGCGTCGATCGCAGCGAGGTCGCCCGTTGTCGTCAGCTGATTTGTCGTTGCCCGACCCCACAGCCACGGGACCAACTCGTTGCTTTCTCCGGCCACGAAGAGTTCTGATGGGTCCGTCGGCGTGACCGGCGAATGCTGACCGGTGTGGGCATCGACGAGCTCGACGGTGAAGTCGTCGACGGCCTTGTCGACGCGCCACGCCAGATCGAGATCGGTCGCCACCACCGTGATGGGCTGATCGGGCACACGTTCGGCGTCGAGGTCGCCGCGCAGCAGGAGGGCGCCGTGCCACATGACGCGCAGCGTTTCGTCGATCGAGGCCGTTGCCCGTGCCGGCCCCCACGGCTCGATGTCTCCGAGGACCGCTTGGGCATCTCGTACGTGGATGGCGGTCTCGGTCGCCGCCCGCTGGAGCCAGGCCCGCCCGGTTCGTCGCGACTGGAAGACGTAACACGGCGCATCGAGGTCGGTAGATCTCACGAGGTCGACGAAGGCGTCGGCCGCGTCGACCAGCCAGACCAATCGATCGGCGTTGCCACGCGGCGGCTGCGGCTGTGAACTCCACGAGACTCCGTAGTCGAGCGGCTCGCTGCCGTTGACCAAGTTGTACGTGTACCACCCGGACAGGCCCGAGATCACATGGCCAACGAGCTGACGCATCGTCCAGCCGGGGCACGCCGGCACGGGCGTGCGGGCACCGACGATGGCGGCGATCTCGGCGAGTTCTCGAGCGGCTTCGCCGATCCATTCGGCATACTCGGCGTCACCCATGGTGGCCGTTGTCACGACGTGCTCGCAGTGGCGGGTAGGAGCTCGTCGATGGCGTCGTTCCAGGCGCGCTTGGTCTGAGCTGGCGTCCGCTCGTGGCTCCGGCGCAGTTGTTCCCACGACTCGACCGAGGTGAGCACGGCCACCATCGCGACCAGATTCTCGCGACGTGCCGGACTCAGCTGTCGTAGTTCGGGGTCGAAGTGTCGTTGTGTTTGATCGGCAAATTGCAGGCGGACCCCGTCGACGTGTGCCTGGGCTGACGGGTCCTGCTGGCACATCGATCGGGCCAGCAGCTGCAGGGGGTGCAACGCTTCGTGGAGCTCCAGTCGCGAGGCGGTGAACGAAGCGATTCGCTCGTGGCGCGCACCGATCCCGATCTGGGGGATGATGAACAGTTCCGGGAAGCGCTCGACCAGGCGGGCAGCGGCGTCGTTGCGGAGCTCATCCAAATCGGTGAAATAGCGGTAGAGCGATGCGATCGACACGTCGGCGAGGGCCGCCACCTCCTCGGGGCGGGGGTGGTCGCCTCGCTCGAGTACCAAGTCGATGAAGGCGTCGAGCGCGCGAGTGCGGCGCTCGATCGGCGGCGGGCGTCGATGGCCCATCGGTACAGACGTGTCGGTCATCGACGCTCCGCCATCGAGATCGGTGAGCCGCTCAGCGGTCTCCCGGAGTGAGGTAGAACCACATCGGCTGTGGCGCCTCTTGCCGTTCCATCTCCTTGCGTGCTGCTAACAGCACCTTGCCGGTCTCGGTGGCGTCGAGGAACCAACGTGTGCCGGCCCACGCCGGCGGCGCGTGATCGACCATGGCGAGGGCGGCGGTTTCGTAGTACCCGCGGATGTCTTGGCTGACACGCATGGGGAGCCCGGGAATGCCGGCCTCGTCCCAGGGTGTGCCGTCGGCGATGCGGATGAACGCTTCGATCGCCGCTGGGATGTCGTCGGCCTGGACGACGCGTCCCGCGGCGATGCGGCCGTTCGACATCTCGAGACCGCGGTCGTAGGCGGTGCGCAGGCCCCGGGCCTCGTCGATCGCCGGATGGGCGTCGGGATCGTGACGCGGCGGCAGCGGGCAGGCCAACATCTCTTCACCGTCGTCGGGAATCGACTCGTCGAACTCGGTGACGAGCGGTTCCGGCGAGTCGAGGAGCGCAAACGCGGCGTCGAGAACGCGGTGTTGGAACTCGGGGTCGCCGGGCTTGCCCAGCGGTCGGCCGAGCGGGAAGTCGCACCACAACCCGCGGGGCGGAGCGGCGCTTTCGATCTGCTTGCGGATCGAGCCGAGGGCGATGGTGGCCATCCCGGCAGCTTCGAAGACGTGGGCGAGCGTACTCACGGTACGCGTGCACAGTGGTCAAACGGGCGTGAGCAGAACGATGTCGACACCCTGGTCGCGGAGCCACTTGGCGCCCGCCGGACCAGAGTCCATCTTGATGGTCGACAGATCGAACTGGTTACCGGCGTAGGCCATGTGGTGGTCGCTGACGGCGCCGATGACGCCGCGTGCGGCCAGCTCGTCGAGCCGGTCGAGGGGGATCACCGTGTTCATGTCGTAGGCGTACCCGGTGTCGTCGAAGTTGGGGCTCCAGTGGCCCAACACGTAGTCGCGCCGCGTGCCGTCGAGCACGCGATAGGTCGTGTCTCCCGGATCGAAGTCGTCTTGATCGGGGTGATGCAGCGAAGCCGTGGTGACCACGGCCACCGTGGCGTTGGCAAGCGGCGGGGGAGTGGTGAACGCAGTGTTCTCGAAGTCAGGTGGCGGGAGGTTCTCGGTGAGCGCCTTGATGTCGGAGTCGGCCATGAGAGTGAAACTATCACTCTCATGTGGCGCGACTACGAGCGGCGTGACGCAACCCGAACTACGAGACGAAGAGCGTTGCGACGTACTGGGCGTGCCGCTCGGCCACGTCGGCGGCCGCTGGATCGACCAAGTAGCGCATGCGGTCGTCGTCGGGGCGGCCGGCGTCGGTCATGAAGTGGATGAGTTCGGGCCGCCGGGCGTTCAGGTGGACGAACGCGCGCACGGCCGACGATGTGTCGTGCTGTCCCAGCTCGACGCCGGGCGCATTGAACTGTCCATCGATCAGGTCGAGCGCGGCGAACCGGTGGACCATGTCGTCGACGCTCTGGTGGGCGCGCGGGCGTTTCTCGACCAGATCCTCGCCACACACGCAGAACTTCCGAGCTAGTCCGCAATGCTCGAACGAGAGGGCGTGTCGAGCGTCGACGGGTTGGCGATTGTCGGGTCGGAGGCCAACGTCGTCGAGAAGATCGACGAGTTGGAGGCGTCCGGAGCCACGCAGCTCTGGGCCCTCGCCCTCGGAGGGAACCTCGACGAGATCGCCCACACTCGCCAGGTGTTGGTCACGGCACAGGCGGCCCGCCAGGCCTGAGCCGACGCGCCCTTCGATCCAGTTGGCGGTGGTGCTAGACCGGTGTGTCGACCCGTCCGGGTCCGACACTCCATGACCGACGACGACCTCTCGATCAGCGAACAGAAGAACTGGGCGGCGGGTGCGCCCGCGGCCGTCCACGCGCTCGGCCACGGGACGCGTCGCATGGGTGTGCGGCGGATGATCGCCACGTTGCGCGACGTGAACCAGGACGGTGGCTTCGACTGCCCGGGATGCGCATGGCCGGAGCCGAACGACCGGCACATCGCCGAGTTCTGCGAGAACGGCGTGAAGGCGCTCGCCGCCGAGGCCACGACCAAGCGGTGTGACCGCCAGTTCTTCGCTGCTCACTCGATCGACGAGCTGCGAGCGCGCGGTGAACACTGGCTCGGTGAGCAAGGCCGAATCACCGAGCCGATGCACCTCGCGCCTGGCGCGGATCACTACCAACCGATCACATGGGCCGACGCGTATGAACTGATCGCGAGCGAACTGCGCGCCCTCGACTCGCCCGATCGAGCAGCGTTCTACACGTCGGGGCGGACGAGCAACGAGGCCGCGTTCCTTCTGCAGCTCTTGGCCCGCACGTACGGCACAAACAACCTTCCCGACTGCTCGAACATGTGTCACGAGTCGAGTGGTCGCGCGCTCAATGACACGATCGGGTCGGGCAAAGGCACGGTGCAACTCGACGACATCGAGTCGGCCGATCTCATCGTGGTAGTCGGCCAGAACCCCGGCACCAATCACCCGCGCATGCTCGGCACACTCGAGACCGCCAAGCGCAACGGCGCCCACATCACCGTCATCAATCCGTTGGCCGAAGCTGGGTTGCGCCGCTTCAAGAATCCGCAACGGTGGAACGGCCTCGTCGGCAAGGGAACGCCGTTGGCCGATGATCTGCTGCAGATCCGAACCAACGGCGACCTCGCTTTTTTCGCCGCAGTGAACCACCTACTCATCAGCGAACAGGCCATCGACCGTCAGTTCATCGACGAATACACGAGTGGCTTCGATGCGTTGGCCGCAGCGGCCCGCGACATCGACTGGGCAACGTTCACTGCGGCGACAGGGTTCGACCCAGACGTGGCCCGGAGCTTCGTGGCCCGAGTGCGGCGGTCCGACCGCATCGTCGTGTGTTGGGCGATGGGACTGACTCAGCACGCCAACGCGGTTGCCACGATCAAAGAGGTCGTCAACTTCTTGCTGCTGCGCGGCAACGTCGGCCGACCCGGCGCAGGCCTGTGCCCCGTTCGTGGCCACTCCAACGTGCAAGGCGACCGCACGATGGGCATCTGTGAACATCCGACCGAGGAGTTCCTCGACGCGCTCGCCGCCGAGTTCCACTTCGAGCCGCCGCGCCACCACGGCCACGACGTGGTCGACACCATTCGAGCGATGCGCGCCGGCGACGTGCAGGTGTTGTTTGCGATGGGCGGCAACTTCGCCACTGCGACGCCCGACACCGAGGTCACGTTGCGAGCGCTGGCGAGTTGTCGCCTGACCGTTCAGGTCTCGACCAAACTCAACAGCTCACACCTCTACACGGGTGAACAAGCACTGATCTTGCCGACGCTGGGGCGAACCGAACGACACGTGGTGAACGGCGTCGAGCAGGTGGTCACCGTCGAAGACTCGATGGGCATCGTGCACGCGTCGACCGGGACGCTTCCACCCGCATCGCCGTCTCTGCGCAGTGAGGTGCAGATCGTGTGCGACCTTGCGGAACGAGCGGTCCCGGGCTCGGTTAGTGCGATCCCGTGGTCACAGTTCGCCGGAGACCACGCCGCCGTCCGCGATCGCATCAGTCGGGTCGTGCCGGGATTCGAGCGCTTCAACGAGCGAGTTGCCGAGCCCAACGGGTTCGTCCTCGAGCACGCCGCCCGCGACCACCGCCGTTTCCACACCGAGACGGGCAAGGCACAGTTCACGGTGAACGAACTGACCTTCGCAACAACGCGCGCCGACGAGCTGCTCTTGCAGACGATCCGCAGCCACGACCAGTACAACACGACGATTTACGGGCTCGACGATCGTTACCGGGGAGTGCGCGGCGGACGTCGTGTGGTGTTCGTCGCCCAGGACGACCTCGATGCAAGAGGAATCGCCGCCGGTGCAATGGTCGACCTGCTTGCCCGCAGCGATGATGGAGTGAGCCGGGAGGCGCTCGGGTTTCGCACGGTGGCCTACGACGTGCCACGCGGCTGTTGTGCGGCCTACTTCCCCGAAACCAACGTGCTCGTCGCTCTCGACAGCGCCAACGACGCCGGAACGCCCGCTTACAAGTCGATCCCGATCACACTGCGCCCGCATCGCGCCGCACCGTGAGCGGCTGGCGGATCGACCGCTGCCCGGCGCGTCGGGCTGTTGGCGTGCACATCGTGTCGACGCCGCTTCCGTGCTGAGCTAGGCAGGGGGCGTGAGCGATTCCGGCAAACACCCGTCATGGTCGACCGATTCCTGGCGCACCGCAGGTGGAGGCAATTGGCTGGCACAGGCAGACCGACTCGAAGCGATGCTGGAACCGGTGCTCGATCCGCTGTTCGAACAGGCCGCACTGCGCCCGGGCGAGCAGGTGCTCGACATTGGCTGCGGCCGGGGCGCGACGACGTACCGTGCGGCGCACGAGGTCGGACGAACAGGGGCGGTCACCGCAGCCGACGTGTCGCCCGATCTGCTCGCCGAAGCGCAGTCCGTCCGGTCGCCCGGGTCCGGCGACGCCTCGATCGAATGGGTTGTCGCCGATGCCCAACGGGCCGCACTCGGCGAGTCGCGGTTCGACGCGGCGATCTCACGGTTCGGTGTGATGTTCTTCGACGATCCGGTCGCCGCATTCGTCAACGTTCGACGAGCAGTCAGGAGCGGCGGGCGCCTCGCGATGGTCACATGGAGACCGCGCAATGCGTGCGACTTCCACTCGGTCGGCTGGGCCGCGGTCAACGAGGCACTCGTCGAGAACGGCTACGACGTGGCCGACTCGAACCCCGGTGTCGGGCCGTTCTCGCTCGGTGTCGACGAGGTGGTCGAGTCGGTGTTGGGCGAGGCTGGATGGGTGGACATCGAGGTCGAACCACTCGAACTACCGCTGTACTTCGCCGGTCCGAACATCCCCGTCGACGCGGCGGTCGACACGGCGATGGGGATGACCGGCATGCAGACGTTCCTCCAGCCCTACGACGACCGCGCCCGCGCCCTCGCCGCCGACGCATTGCGCGAGGCGTACACGACGCGCCACGACGGGAGCGGCGTGCGTCTCGACGCCGCCATGCTCATCACCACCGCCCTCAATTCGGGCGCAGCCGGCGACTGAGCATCAACGAGCGGTCGTCGATGTCGCGCCATGGTCGAGTACGTCAGCGGGCGATGCGCTTGATGACGAACTCGTCGGCACCGTCACCGAACCACCCGCGGATGAACAGCGCCGGCCGGTCGCGCTGCTCGTTCTAGTGCGCGTTCAACGACTGGACCGGCCTGACACCCGACCGGCTGCGCAGCGGAGTGGCGTAGTGGGCAGTCGACCGGCCGGACGGTAGGGTCGCGATCTCCCTGAGGTGCAGGCGGCGATCGCCAACCTCGGGCTGGTGATTGCCGAGTTCGAGCCGGCGGGCTCGCTGCCGGCGACGCGCGTTCGGATGTGGGCGCGGTCGGTGTGGTGTCAGGCGTCGTCGACGAGATCGAAGGTCATGCCGGCCCGTTCGATCAGCCGTGGGAAGAGCGCCGCTCCGAGGGCTGGGGCGGGTGTCCAGATCCCGCCCGCCGTGTCGGGACGGTCGTCGATGAGGCACAACGCGGCCTCGGCGATGATCTTCGAGGTCGAGCCATACCCGGGGTCTTTGTCACCGGTGACCTTGGCGCGCACTTCGCCGCCGTCGGGGTGTGACCCGATGACGAGGAGTTCGTAGCCGCCGGCCTCGCGCTCCTCCTTCGACGGTCCTTCGCCCGGCTCGGGGCCACCTTCGCCACCCATCCCGCTGGCCATCGCCGCCATCATGTCGGCGAGCTGGCGGCCGGCGTCACCGGGGCCGGCGAAGAACATCTCGTCGTACTGGAAGTCTTCGCCGTAGCGGTGGCCCATCAGCGTGTTCGAGCGGTGGATGTTCTTGGTGTTGATCGGCGCCATGAAGAACGGAGCGACCCAGCCGCCCATCAACTCCTCTTCGATGACATGGTCGCCGTCGGGCTGGGCTGGTCCCTCGAAGCCCTCCGACAGCGAGAACGGGTCAATCAACGGAGCGAACAAGGTCGGGTCGGCCTGCACGGCCTGCATGGTCGCTTTGCCGCTTGCCGCCGTCCCGCCAGACATCGTGCCGCGCATATCGGTCACGCGGGTGCGCACACGTTGGCACGCGCTACCAAACCGCTCCTCGGCTGCCTGCTGCGCGAAGAGAACACCGTGGTCGAAGGGGATCGAATCGAAGCCGGTCGAGTGCACGATCCGAGCGCCGGTCTCCGCGGCTTGCTCGTGGTACTTGGAGATCATCTCGCGCATCCACAGCACCTCGCCGCAGAGGTCGACGTAGTCGGTGCCGGTCGCGGCGGCTGCTGCGAGGAGCTTCTCGCCGTACCAGGTGTACGGCCCGACGGTGGTGAGCACGCAGCGCGCGCGGGTGGCCATCTCGCGCAGCGACCCTTCGTCGTCGCTGTCGGCCACGATGAGTGGCGTGTTGGCTGGTGCGCCGATCTCGTTGCGTACGGTCTCGAGCTTGTCCTGGCTGCGCCCTGCCATGGCCCAGCGCACGTCGCCGTCGACGCCGTAGCGCTCAGCGAGGTATTGCGCGACGAGCCTGCCGGTGAAGCCGGTGGCGCCGAAGACAATGACGTCGAGTTCGCGTGGTTCGCTCACGAGGCGCACAGTAGTGCGAGAGGGTCAGGCCTTGGTGCGCTTCGCCGACCAGTGCGCGGTGGCGCCGGCTGCCTGAAACCGCGGCGGACGGTCGCCGGGGCCGAGGATGTCGGTCGCCAGCCACAACCGCTTGAGCCACCGCACGCGACCGGACTGTGCATCGTCGACGTACGACCTGCGGCCGTGCAGCACGTGGTAGTTGTTGACGAATTGCATGTCGCCCGGCTCGAAGCTCATCTCGACCCAGTGGTCTGGGTCGTCGATGAGCGCCGAGTACGCCTTCATCGCCGTTCGTTGGGAGTCGGTGAGGCGTGGCGCATCGTCGTGGCGCTGTGAGGCGAGGATGTACTGCGGGATGTAGCGGATGAACAGGCGGTCCCCGTGACGGCTGAACGCGGGGACGTGGTAGAAGGGCTGCCCGCCATCGGCCTGCTCGCCACGGAAGTCGTACGGCAGACCCGCGTAGAGTTCGCCAGCCAAGTCCGGATCAGATGCAGCCAGCAGGTTGTGGCACAACAGCGCGTTGGAAATCAGGCTCTCGCCGCCCGAGACACCCGGGTCGAGGCACAACAGCCCGACGAGGTCGGAGCCGTCGGAGTGGAACCCCAATTCGGAACCACCGATCTCGTTGCCGCGCGCCGTGGGGTCGTCGAGGCCCTTGCCCTGATCTCGAACGTCGCCGAGCAGGTGACCCTTGACGTTCTGCGGCCACGGGGAACCGAGATGGAGACCGATGCCCCAATAGATCCACGACGACGCCTCCGGACCGAGCCGGTCGACCGGGAGACCCGAGATTCGTTGGAACCCGCGACCGTTGACGAGTTGATCAGCGATGTCGTCGAGGACCGGGACGAGCCGGTACAGGGGGAAGTGCTCCTTGTCGACATCGAGGACGTCGTCGGCATGGGCGCGGGCATGCGCGAGTGCCGACTCGAGCTCTTCGATCTCGGTCGGAGTCAGCCGGTGTGTCCACGCGGCCGGGTCGGCCACGTCGGCCGCCCGCCATTCGGCCTGCGCTTCGAGCGGTTCGACGTCGGCGGCGGAGAGTGTGTCGGCCATCGTCACACCGTCTCCGGCGCAGTCTGGGCGCCCCGGATGAGACGTCCGGGCAGCTCGCCGGTGGCTGCACCTTCGGCATACGTCTCGGCCCCGGCGACGAAGGTGTGGGCGTATCCGTCGGCACGTTGCACGATGCGCCGACCGCCTGCGGGGAGGTCGTACAACAGCTCGGGTTGATGTACCCGGAGGCGGTCGAAGTCGATCACGTTGATGTCGGCGCGGTAGCCGGGGGCGAGTACGCCTCGGTCGTCCAAGCCGACCAGGCGTGCGGTGTCGCGGCACTGGCGCTGCACGAGGAACTCCACGTCGATCCGTTCGCCCGCCCGATCGCGACCCCAGTGCTGCAGCAGCGTGGTGGGAAACGAGCCATCGCAGATGGTGCCGACGTGAGCGCCGCCGTCGGAGAGCGCCGGCACCGTGTACGGATGCGTCAGCAGTTCACGCGTGCCGTCGAGGTTGCCCTGGCCGTAGTTCGAGAACGGCACCCACAACATCGCAGTGCCGTTGTTCTCCAGCAGCGCGTCGAGTGCGACGTCGGCGGGCGATCGACCTTCCCGTTCGGCGATTGCGGCCATGGTCGTCGTCATGTCGGGTTCGTAGTTCGGCGAGTCGCCGAGGGCGAACATCGCGTCGAACTTCTCGATCAATCGTCCTCCGACGGCCTGGCGATCTTTGCCGCCGGCCGCGCCGAGCAGTCGAGAGCGCACTTCCGGTGTGCGCAGTGCGGCGGTGCGCTCCGTCGTCGGGAGGTCGGCGATCTCGCGGTACACGGGGTTCAAGAGAAACGGGTTGAGCGTGCACTCGAAGCCGAGCAGCACGCCGATGGGACGTACGGCGGTTTGCCCGGTGACGGAGAGCCCGTCGTCGCGTGCGGTTTCGATGTGGCGGAGGATCGCTCGGTGGTAGTCGTATCCGCGCGGCGACTCGACGAGCGTGAAGCTGATCGGGCGACCCGATGCCTCGGTCATCGCCCGCACGAGTGCGAACTCGGCGTCGATGTCGACGAAGTCCGACACGACTTGCAGCACACCGTGCCCCGTGGTGCCGATCGCCTCGGCGATGCCGACGAGTTCGTCGCGTGCAGCGGTCAACGTGGGGGTCGGTTCGCCGAGTGACGTCTTGTGGTTCACGGTTCGACTTGTCGTGAACCCGAGGAAGCCGGCATCGATGCCCTCGGCTGCGAGTCGTCCCATCTCGGCGATGTCGGCAGGCGTGGCGTCGTCGCCTGCGGCGCCGCGCTCGCCCATCACGTGCAGCCGGAGCGCAGCGTGGGGCACCTGCGCGGCAATATCCATGTCCTTTGGGCCGTCGAGCGCCCCGAGGTATTCGGTCAGCGTGTTCCAATTCCACGACAAGCCTTCGTGCAGCGCCGTACCGGGGATGTCCTCGACCCCCTCCATGAGCTGCACCAGCCGGTCGTGGTCGTCGTCGTGCACTGGAGCGAACCCGACACCACAGTTCCCGAACACCGACGTGGTCACTCCGTGCCACGACGACGGCTGCATGGTCGATTCCCACGTGGCCTGTCCGTCGTAGTGCGTATGGACATCGACGAACCCTGGTGCCACGAGTGCGCCGCCGGCGTCGAGCTCTCGTGTACCGCGACCATCGACTCGCCCCACCTCGGTGATCACACCGTCCGACACGGCGACGTCGGCGGTGCGTCGAGGCCCGCCGGTTCCGTCGACAACGGTGCCGCCACGAATGATCAAGTCGTGCTCAGCCATGCTGTCCACTGTTGCACGGTGCGCCTGCCCGTGGCGGGGCGGACGAGGTTCAGGACAGTCGTGTGATGAAGTCGATGATGGCGGCGGCCACCGCTTCGGGTTGTTCACTGAGCGCGCGCCGCAACCACATATCGACCCGGGTCGAGGAACTCCGGATCGACCTCATTCTCCGGGGCGAAGAGGGCCCGTTGCGCAGCAGCAAGGCGCTCGACCTCGCTGCGCGTGTGGTCGAAGCACTCGGCGAGTGCGGCGGCCGCATCTCGACCTGAGCGCAGCCGTCACGACCTGGCCGCCGCCGAAGACCCACGTTCGTTTGTCGGTTCGGTCTCCGAAGTTGGTGATGGCGGCTGCGGTCGGCGCCGCGGCGAATGTGATGTGTGCCGCGTCGGGAACGGGAAGGTGCGTTGACGTGGTCAACACCAGCGTCGGTCGCTCTCCCCAGGTCCAACCCCATCCGACGGTTTGCTCCTACGACGTGCGTCCCATCACCAGCGCACCCACGCGGTCAGCCCAGGCCGAGAAGTCGAAATCGTCGAGTGGGTACTTGTCGAGATAGTCCACCGCGCCGTCGGGGCGGCAGACGTCGCCGTCGAGCGTCACGGCCAAGCTGGCGACGACATCGGTTGATCGTTCGTGCTCAGCGATGAGTGGTCGTGTCACGTCGCCTCCAGATCGATGACGGGCGCGGCCAGACGTCGTCGACAGATACTGTCTAGGAACGGAGCAATCGCCCAAGTGTCGGAGGAGTGCGACGCTGGGTGCGGTGAGCCCAGTCGAGCGGTACTACGACGAGGCAGGACCGACTGGTGCTGCGTTCGTCGGGGGAGCGGTCCGTGTTGATCGAGGCGGCGATCGAAATGTGTGCAACGCCGGCAGGGGTGTACGGAAGCGAACACATCGTCTGGGTCGGCCGCAGGTCGTCGCGCGTGGGACCCGTGACCACCTGGTCTCCAGCGAATCCTCCGGCACGTATTGTGAATACATTCGAATGTATGCATAATTGACGGCGATGAAGGACGGTCAGGACGCGGTTGCTGCAGGCGCCGAGCTGCTCAAGGTGTTGGGCAGCCCGGTGCGCATCCGTGTGATCCTTGCGCTCGAGGAGCATGGTGAGCGGTGCGTGCACGAACTCACCGAGCAACTCGGGGTCAACCAACCGCTCGTGTCGCAGCACCTCCGGGTGTTGCGGTCGGCCAATCTCATCACCGGTCGGCGCGAGGGCAAAGAAGTGCGCTACTCGATTGCCGACCACCACGTCAGCCACATCGTTCGCGATGCGATCAGTCACGTCCAGGAGACAACATCATGAGCACGACCCACGCCATCCACGAGAACCACGCCCATCAGCACGGCCCGAATTGCGGACACGCATCGGTGGTGCACGGCGATCACGTCGACTACTTCCACGACGGTCACGTGCACCGTGAGCACGATGGGCATTGGGACGAGTGCGAAGGGACACACGCCGAGCACGCCGATCACGGCGATCACGAGCACGGGCCCGACTGCGGGCACGAGGCGATCCCCCACGGCGACCACGTGGACTACCTGCACGATGGTCACCGCCACGCCAAGCACGGCGACCACTGGGACGAGCACTGATCTGATCCCGGTCTTGCGTCGACGGCCTGTCGACGGACGCGGTCGTCAAGTGAGAACGTAGATCCACGCCTTGCGCGGGCCGTCGTTGATGTCGACCGTCGTCATGACGCGGCGGTAGCCCTGGCCCTCGAAGTCGTCCAGCCGCGCCCAATGGAGGGCCAACTCCGCCGACTCGAAGAGCGCGGGTCCGGTCGGGTCGAGCACGATTCCGGGATAGCCGAGGTCGGCGCCCCACCCTTCAGAGCGCAATGTGCCGTGCACGGCGCCGCTGTGCCATCGGCCGGTGATGCCAGCAAGCACGTGCTCGTTGGGCTGCCCCGGCGCGAGCGATCCGTACACGGCGAAGCGCGCGGTCATCGGCGCTCGGTCATCGGCGCTCGGTCATCGTGGTGACGCGTGGTCCGAGACGGTCGTTCGTCGGGTGGTGGGTGCGGGGCGGGGCCAACGGACGGGTTTGGGTGCGGCTGGCCCCACCCCTGACGCCGTCTACCTCGTGGGGCGAGGCGGTATTGACGGCGATGCGTGGACAGTAGGCGATCCAGCCCCGAAGTTTTGGTCGGATCTCGAATGCGCCCGCTGCCTGCGATGAGCGCCGCCCGGCTCCGATGGGTTGGGACGCCTCAGATGGTGTGTCGTTCGAGCCAGGCGATCACGTCGAGTGCGACGACGATGTCCACGCGGCAGCTCCTTCAGCCTTGCCGTTTGCGGCGAAACGCGGTGAACCGACCGACGAACTCGTCGCGTTGTTCGGGCGACCACGCGACTCCCGCCCACCCCGCCAACGATCGGCAGCGTTCTCCGTGGGCGGCGAACGAGCGCGCGACATCGGCGGTGAAACCGAGCCGTTGCAGTCCGTCGAGGCGCACGTGCAGCGGCATCACGACCGCCTCGGCGAGCGACACCGTCGATCCGGCGATCCAACCCGTCTTCTCGGTCCACCGGCCGATCTCGGCGAGCGCCGCTCCGAGCGCGTCGCTGGCTCGCCCGATCCGGTCGGCATCGGTGCCGTAGTACACACCGATCATCGGGCGGAAGGCGTGCTCGTCGATCCATGCGATCCGTTCGCGCATCAGATGCTGTGCTGCAGGATCGGCGGGAAGGAGCGGAGCGGTGGTGATCTCGGTTTCGAGCCACTCGAGGATCGGGATCGAGTCGGCGAGGTAGCGGTCGCCGACCCGGACCATCGGGATCTCTCGCCGTGGGCTGTGTTCGAGGAACTCGGGCGGCAGCTCGAAGTCGGGTGGCCGGACTCCTGTAGGCGGCAGATCGACGAGTTCGTAGGAGATCCTCCGCTGCTCGAGCGCGAATCGCACGCGGGTCGCGTACGGGCAGATCCAGTGGCCGTACAGCGCGACGTTCACTCGAACAGCACCTCACAGCCCGTTCCGGCGAGCACGCCGTCGACCCGCGCACGATCGTGGGGCGACAGCGCGGCGTAGTCGGCCCGGAGCCATTCGAGGCATTTGCCCTGGTACTTGAACGGGGCTTGCCGGTAGGTGCCACCCTCGATCTCGCAGACCACTTCGGTCGCGTCGGCGCCGAGAGCGGCGGCGTTGGCCACCATGAACGGTGCGTAGGTTGCGCCGATCTCGCGCAATAACCCGGTGGTGGCGCTCGGCAGCTCGTCGAGCGCTGTCCAGCCGCTGTCGTCGTCGACCGGCCACCAGGACAGATCGTCGACGCGGTCGACCCAGTTGATCACCTTGGGGGCGCGCGTGGCGGCGACTGCCATGGGTGTCGGGTCCCACTTCACGAGTTGGCTGAGCTGGCCGAAGATGCCGAGGTCGCCGCGTGCCGGCCGGTCGCCGAGCAGGAACTCGTGCTGGCTGAGCAGTTCGGTGAGGAGATCGAGCAACCGTTCGTACGAGCTCTCGATGAGCGGTGCGTTCTCATCGGTCGAGCCGACCAGCGCGCGACGCCCGATCTGGCGGGTCGAGATGAATTCGTAGCTCTGCTGCGCCTGGTCGCTGGTCATCTGCAGGTTCTGGGCGAGCGGAAGCAGTCGAGCGGCCTTGTCGATGTCGGCTGCATAGGCCCAGCGGTAGTGGTACATCATCTTCGTCACCCACTCGTCGCCGTAATCCTCGATGAGAGCGTCGAGAAAGGCCACCGCAGGATCTGTCGGGACCAGGCTGCGATCGGTGTACTCGGTCTCGAGCCGCATGATCTGTGGTGACGAGTCGACGGTTGCCTCGGTGTACGCGCCGTCGGCGTCCGAGTACACGATCACGGGGATGATCGCCACCGGGGGCGCCGGGAGGTCGTCCCATCGTGAACCGCGCAACACCCATCGGAACGGGATTCGCCGGTAGCGCAGTACGGCGCGCATCTTCAGCGTGTACGGCGATCCGTACGCACCGGCGAGCACCAGCGGATGGGCGGTGGTCATGCGGTCTGCTCCCCAAGCATGCACACGACGGTAGCGACCTGACGCGAGATATGCCAGTTAGATGCGCACAAGATACGATCACTGCTCATGGTCGAAATCGTGGAGCGACGAACGATCGCCCGCCAGCGCGATGACGTCTGGGCGGCGCTGGCCGCGTTCGACGACATCAGCACATGGGCACCGAACGTGGATCACTCGTGCCTGACGACGGAACAGGCCGATGACATCGGGGCCACCCGTCGCGTCCAGGTCGGTCGCAACGCGATGCTGGAGGAGATCGTCGACTGGCAGCCAGGCCGTGAATTGGCCTACAGCATCACCGGGCTGCCTCCGGTCGTGCGCTCGGTGACCAACACCTGGCGCATCGAAGCGTCGGGGGCGAACAGTGAGGTCACGCTGATGAGTCGCATCGACACCGGGCCGCGGCCTGCGCAACAACTCGTCGGCCGCGTCGTCGGTCGTGTGCTGGGCAAGGCCTCCCGCGACATGCTCGGCGGACTGCAGCGCCACCTCGAGAAGGACCCACGATGAGTCGGCCCGATGTCGTCGTGTTGATGACCGATCAGGAACGGGCGGCGCCTGGATACGAGCCCGACGCCGTCGGCGAGTGGCGGCGGCAGACGCTGACAGGAGCGCAGTGGTTCGTCGACAACGGCGTGTCGTTCCGCCGGCACTACACCGGTTCGTTGGCCTGCGTGCCGAGTCGCCCCACGCTGTTCACCGGGCAGTATCCCGATGTCCACGGCGTGACCCAGACCAACGGACTCGGCAAGATGGAAGACGACTCGCGGATGCGCTGGCTGCGCCCTCGCGAGGTACCGACGCTCGGACACTGGTTCCGCCATGGCGGGTACGACACGCACTACGTCGGTAAATGGCACATGAGTCACGCCGACCTCATCGACCCGGCGACCGGCGAACCGCTCGCCACCCACGACGACCACGGTGTCCTCGACGAGGTCGCGGTGCAGACCTATCTCGATGCTGATCCGCTCGACGAATTCGGCTTCTCCGGGTGGGTCGGTCCCGAACCCCACGGCGGCGACCGCCGTCTCTCCGGGCTGGTGTGCGACCCGATCTATGCCGATCGTGCGGTGGCGTGGCTCGAGGATCGATACGCCCGCCGCGCCGTCGGCGATGCCGATGCGCTACGGCCCTTTCTGCTCGTGGTGTGTTTCGTCAACCCGCACGACATCGTGTTCGCTCCGGCGTGGCTCGGGCGCTTCGGGTCCGACAACCCCTTCGTCGAAGACCCACACGGCCCGCCCGACGTGCCGCCGTCGCCGACAGACGACGAAGACCTGGCGGCGAAGCCGGCCGCCCAGATCGCCTACCGGGCCTCGTACCCCACCACCTACGGGCCGGCCGCGATGGTCGACCGGGCGTACCGCAACCGCGGCCAGGAGTACCGCAATCTGTACTACCGACTCCATCTTGCGTCCGATGGGCCGCTCGATCGTGTGCGCCGCGCGGTCACCGAAGGCGGATCAGACGATGCTGTGTTGGTGCGCACCTCCGACCACGGTGAGCTGCTGGGCGCGCATGGTGGCCTGCACCAGAAGTGGTTCAACCTGTACGACGAGGCGACACGCGTGCCGTTTTCGATCGCCTGCATCGGCGACCGGTCGACGACGGCGCGAGCGATTTCCGACGCGCCGACGTCGCACCTCGATCTCGTCCCCACACTGCTGAGCGCTGCCGAAATCGACCAGAACGAGTCGGCCGGCGCGCTGCGCGCATCGTTCAGCGAGGTGCATCCGCTCCCTGGGCGCGACCTCCTGCCCATCGTCGACGGCGAGGTGGCAGATACCAATCGGGCCGTCTACGCGATCACCCGCGACAACATGCCCGAAGGCGACTCCGGTGCCAGCGGCGCAGCTCGACGCATCGGTCGCGTCGATCGGCAGCCTCCGCCGCTACGCATCCAGGTGCCAGCACACGTCGCTGCCAACTTCGAGAGCATCGTGTCGAGGGTCGACGAAGCCGATGCAGTGGGTGGGGGAGGGCGGCTGTGGAAAATCGTGCGTAGCTTCGACGACCCGGCCACGTGGACCGAGCCCGGCGTGCGCCATCTCGCCAGCAACGGAATCGGCGGCGACATGTATCGCACCGAGCCGCTTCCCGATCAGTGGGAACTGTACGACCTCGAAGCCGACCCCACTGAGGCGAACAATCGGTGTGCCGATCCCGACGTCGGCGCCGTGTACGCCCTGCTCGTCGAACGGCTCGCCGTCGAACGAGCCCGTGCCGTGCCCGAGCGGCATCAACCGTGGCCCTACGCCGCGCGCACCCCCGCTGGAGGTCCGAACATGAAGAAGGCAGCACCGCCCGCCAGGGTGCTGCGCAAGGCACTCCAACGTGCCGGTCTGCACCCGGACGACCCCGAGGTTTTCGACGGCGACCTCAGCGGCCGACGTGCATTGGTGATCGCCACCAACCACGGCGTGCTCGACGTCGGCAAGGCGACGGGCGTGTTCGCCAGCGAGCTGACCGTTCCGTACTACGCATTCCTCGACGCCGGCATGGATGTCGACGTGGCCAGTCCGGACGGCGGGGTGATCCCCTTCGACCCGCAGTCGCTCCGAGCGGTGTTGCGTAGCGAGGCGTGTGACCGCTTCCTGGCCGACGACGATTTGCGGGCGAAGATCACCAACTCGTTGGCGATCGGCGACCTCGACATCGCCGACTACGACATCGTGTACCTGGCCGGCGGCTGGGGAGCGGCGTTCGACCTCGGCTTCTCCGACGAACTCGGGCGCCAGATCACCAGGGCCAACGAACTCGATCGAGTGATCGGCGGCGTGTGCCACGGACCGCTCGGCCTGCTCAAGGCGACCGCCGCCGACGGCACGCCATTGGTTCAGGGACGCCGGATCTCAGCCGTCACCGACAAGCAGGTGCGCGAACTCGGCATCGAGAGCACTCCACACCATCCCGAAACCGAACTGCGCAAGCTCGGCGCCGAGTTCGAGTCCGAGACGCATCGCTTCCGCGATCCGCTGGCCAACCACTGGGTCGTCGACGGCAACTTGGTGACGGGACAGAACCAGAACGCCGGGCCGATGGTGGCCCGCGAAATGATGCGCATCGTGTTCGAAGCACCGGCTCGTGCCTGATCGGTACCGTTGCGGGCGATGACCGACGTGGACGGCGCTGAGATCGCCACCGACGGGCGCGTCGCCCGGCGACAACGCAACATCGACGCGGTCCTCGACGTCGTGATCGAGCTGTTCGCCGAAGACGCGATGTTCCCGACGATCGAGCAGGTCTCGCTTCGTTCCGGTTTGTCGCTGCGCTCGCTCTATCGCTACTTCGCCGACCCCGGCGAGCTGCTCGAAGCCGCACTCACGCGGTCGGCGCAACAAGAGCGTGAAGCATCACGCCTGCACCACATCGGCAAGGGGCCGCTCGATGGCCGGATCGACGACTTCGTCGACATGCGTTTGCGGCTATACGAGAGTCGGGCGCCGGCCCTGCGCGCCACCCTGGCCAATGCGGCACGGCACGCTCGGGTGCGCGACGTGTTGGCGGCGCGCCGAGTGGACATGCGGCTCCAATTCGAGCAGCAGTTCGAGCGCGAGCTGTCTGCACGGAAGGGCGCCGACCGCGAGCATGTGGCGGCGGCTGGCGACCTGATGACACAACTCGAGTCGATCGACTATCTCCGTCGCCATCGACAACTGACGACCGAAGAGGCGCGCGGGTCGATGACCACGGCGTTGCGTGCGCTCTTGGCATGAACGCACGACACGAGGCACGAACGATGCAGCAACGATCGGGAGTTACGCCACTGCGCGTGATGGGATCGAAGATCTCGTACTACACCGGCAAGTTCGAGGGGTACCTGCGCTACAAGGAGATTCCGTACGAGTTCGTCACGATGACGCCGCGCGTGCGCCGCGAGGTGACTCGGCGCACCGGTGCCGCACAGATGCCGGCCGTGGAACTCGCCGACGGCCGGTGGATGACCGACACCTCGCCGATGATCCAATGGTTGGACTCACAATTCCCCGAACCGGCGGTCATCCCGGTCGATCCGGAACAGCGCTTCTTCTCGTTGCTCGTCGAGGACTACGCCGAGGAGTGGTTGTGGCGCCCGGCCATGCACTTTCGGTGGAGCTACCGGCGCGACGCACTGCAGCTGAGCCGGACCATCGCGGACGAGATCGTCGAGTTACCCATTCCCGGCTTTGTCAAGCGAGCCGGTGTGCGTCGTCGCCAGATCGGCGGCTGGACCAAAGGCGACGGCGTCACCGCAGACACGAGGGATCACGTCGAAGGGTGCTACACCGGGGCACTCGAACGGCTGTCGGCGATCTTCGCCAACCGACCATTCCTGTTGGGGGAGCGGCCGACGATCGCCGACTTCGGCTTCTTCGCGTCGATGTTCCGGCACTTCGGTCAGGACCCGACGCCGGCCCACATCATGCGCGAGACCGCGCCGCTCGTGTGGGAGTGGCACGCGCGTCTGTGGGCTGCTCGCGGATCGTCGACGCATGGTCCGCTCGTCGAGGGCGTTCCGGACGACTGGAATCCGATCCTCGACGACATCGGGTCGGCCTATCTCCCGTATCTGAACGCCAATACCCGGGCGTGGACGCGTCGCGCCGAACGACACGACGCCATCATCGAAGGCGTTCACTACCGCGACCTGCCGGTGTCGCAGTACCGGGTGTGGTGCCTCGAACGGCTACGGGAGCACTTTGAGACGCTCCCGAGCGACGTCCAGGACAGCGTGCGCGCGCGGCTTGAAGCGCACGGGTGCTGGAAGCCGCTGTGGGAGGTCGCCGAACCTGCGTCCGGCTACGACGGTGATGCCGTCCCGTTCCGCGGCGAGAAGGTGCACTATCCGGGACATCGCCTGTATGGCTGACACGTCCACCGTGTTCGTCCGGTATCGCCAGTCTGACCCGCAATAGTTACGATAGCCCCATGCCGAGATATGGGGATGTCGATACGCAGTACGCGACCACGCTGGCCACGACGCCACCCGAAGACGACGGGCCGGTGTGGATGATCAACTTGATGAGCTACCGCGAGCAGGCCGACTACGAGGACGGGCGGGAGACGACGCGCACCGGCCGAGAGGCCGACGACGAGTACGCCCCAGTCGGCCCGCTCGCCGCAGTCGGCGCCAAGGTCGCGTTCGTTGGCGATGTCGAAGATCAGTTCATCGGAGAGACGCCCAAGTGGGACCGCATCGGTGTGGTGCGATACCCCACACGCCGTGCGTTCATCGAGATGCAGCAGCGCACGGACTTTCAGGAGCAACACGTCCACAAAGAAGCCGGCATGGCCGAAACGATCGTGATCGGTGGACAGCCGCTCGAGGTGCCGCAAATCATCAACGGCCCCGATTGGGCGGATGTGCCGCATCCACCCACCGACGATGACGGCCCATTCACGATGGTCCACGTGATCCGTTTCCACGACGAAGCGGGCGCAACCACGACGCCAGACCACATGACCGCATATCAGGAGGTCGCCGGCTCGGTTGCGGTTCCGAATGGCGTTCGAATCGACGGTTGGTTCGCTGCGGAGGGCACGATCGTGGGCGATGGTCGCTCGTGGCACCAAGTACGGTTCAATACCTTCCCGAGCAGGGCGGCGTTCACGACGGTGGCGCTCGATCCCGATCGCCTCGCAGCGCAACGCGACCATCGCAAGACCGCCATCGCCGATACGTACGCGCTGGGAGTCCGCGGCTACATCAACCACCTGGCCGACTCTGTCGTCGAGTCGGCCGGCGGCTGAGCCTTGGTCGGCATGAACGCGGTCAGCTCGGCGTGGCGCACGGCCTCCGGAGCGAACCGTCGTGCGATCATGGCGGCGACGGCTCGCCCGCACGACCCCGAGGACTACGTGCTGCCCGAGCTCGACGGATCCGGGCCGGCGACAACGGAGATACCCCTCGACGGCACCAAGCCGGACGCCGCCTGGGACGTGTGGCCGGCGCGGACGCTCGACGGCTGTCGGGAGCCGCTCGCCCCGGGTGTTCCCGACCTTCGCGGCGTGTGGGAGGTGTACGACGGATTCATGTCCGGCCATGTCGAACGTGTCGAGCAGGCGGGGAACCGGATCGTGATCACCGCCGGCGGTTTGGTCCACGACATGTTCTGCGATGGCACGCTCGAGAATGGTGTTGACGACACCGCAGGCATCGGCGGTCGCCACATTCGCGTTGCCGCGACGTTTGAGGACGGCGTGCACAAACTGCGCCCCTTCGACAAGCATGTGGTCGCCGTCACGCGGCGGTTGGACGGCGATGAAATGCGCTGGCGCTACGGACCATTCCCCAACAAGCTCCGCCGGCTCACCACGCCACCACTCGACCATCCCGCGACCCGGCAGGCCGCCGAGGCGGCGGGCATGTTGCCCTCCGGCGCGACCCCCGACAAACAGACCCGAAGCTGAGCACACATGGAGATCATCCTCACCGGGACCGGCTCGCCGATTCCCGATCCGAATCGAGCGGGACCCTCAACGCTCGTCAAGGCCGGGAACACGCACATCCTCGTCGATGCCGGCCGTGGCGCCGTGATGCGGATGGCCGGGGCCGGATCGATGCCGCCATTGCTGAGCGCGGTGCTGATCACCCATCTGCACAGCGATCACGTGTGCGCCCTGAATGACGTGATCACCACGCACTGGGTGATGACCCAAGGCGCCACGCTGTCGATCTACGGTCCTCCGGGGATCGCACAGTTCGTCGAGCGGCAGATGTTTGCACTCGAACCCGACGTCGGCTACCGCATCGCCCACCACGACGAGCTGACCGCTGCGCCGTCGGTCGAGGTAACCGAGCTCGAGCCGGGGGCGTCCTTCGCCGTCAACGACGTCCAGGTTGCTGTCGCTGCGACTGAGCACGCTCCGGTGCGCCCCACCATCGGGTTCCGTCTCGAACACGAGGGCGTCGTCGCTGCGGTGGTCGGGGACACGCTGGCATGCGACGGTGTCGACGAGCTGGCTCGCGACGCCGACGTGTACGTGCAAACCGTGATCCGAGACGATCTGGTCAAGCTGATCCCCAACGAGATGATCCAAGACATCCTCGACTACCACTCGAGCGTCGTCGATGCGGCGCAGACCGCTGCCCGTGTCGGGGCGCGGCGGCTGATGCTGACCCATCTCGTACCCGCACCGATGCCCGAGCAATACCCCGAATGGAAGGCCATCGCCGCCGAGTACTTCGACGGCGAGATCGTCATCGGTGACGACCTCACCGCCGTCACCCTCACCGCAGAAAGCGAGTAGTCGTGAGCGAATTTCAAGGAACCATCGGGCGGACACTCGCCGACTCCGAGCCGCACTGGATGGAGCCACCGCATCCCGGGAGTGACGCACCAAATGTGGTCATTGTCCTCCTCGACGACACGGGGTTCGCCCAACTCGGTTGCTACGGGTCCGATATTGACACGAGCAACATCGATGCGCTCGCAGCAGGAGGCGTGCAGTTCACGAACTTCCACGTGACGCCACTGTGTTCGCCGACTCGTGCGGCATTGCTGACCGGTCGGTCGCAGCACGCGGTCGGGATGCGCGGGGTGTCGAACTGGCGGACCGGTTTCCCGCACCAGCTCGGTCACATCTCCAACTCGGCAGCGACGATCGCCGAAGTGCTGCACCACGAGGGCTACGCCACGTTCTGCACCGGTAAGTGGCACCTCGCACCGACGACCGACATCTCCGCCGCCGGGCCGTTCGACCAGTGGCCATTGGCCCGCGGGTTCGACCGCTTCTACGGATTCCTCGAAGGCGAGACCGATCAATTCCATCCCGAGCTGGTTCGCGACAACACCCACATCACGCCACCTGCCGGGCCCGAAGACGGGTACCACGTCTCCGAAGATCTCGTCGATCAGCTGTTGATGATGGTCAACGACAGCAAAGGGGTGCGTCCCGATCGACCGTTCTTTGCGTATCTGCCGTTCGGTGCGACACACGCTCCGCACCAAGCGCCGCAGGACTATCTCGACAAGTACCGCGGCCGGTACGACGAGGGATGGGACATTCACCGCGAGCGGTGGTATGCGCGCCAACGCGAGATGGGTGTCATCGCCGACAACGCCGTGCTCGCGCCGCGCAACCACGGTGTCGAAGCTTGGGATGACCTCCCCGATGCACAACGACGACTGGCGTGCCGCCTGCAAGAAGCGTTCGCGGCGTTCCTCGACCACACCGACGACCAGATCGGCCGCTTCGTCGACGGGCTGCGCGACATGGGCGAGCTCGACAACACCGTCTTCGTGCTCCTCGCCGACAACGGCGCCTCCCAAGAAGGTGGGCCGTTCGGTGTGATGCACGAGATGAAGTTCTTCAACGGTGTGCTCGAATCGCCCGAAGAGGCGATCGAACGGATCGACGACATCGGCGGTCCGAACAGCCACACCAACTACCCCTGGGGCTGGGCGCAATGCGGCAACTCACCGTTCCGGTGGTACAAGCAGAACACCCACGAAGGCGGGGTGCACGTGCCGATGATCATGCACTGGCCCGCCCGTCTCGCCGAGCAGGCGGGAACCAAGCGGACGCAGTTCGTCAACGTGTCCGACATCACCCCGACCATTTACGACCTGCTCGGGATCGTTCCCCCCGATACGTACCGCGGCATCGCCCAGATGCCGGTGACGGGACACTCGTTCGCGGCGGCGCTCGACGACCCCGGCGCACCGGCCGCGAACACGTTGCAGTACTTCGAGAACGCCGGGAGCCGAGCCTTGATCACCGAACTCGACGGAGCGTGGTGGAAGGCGGTGACGAAGCACAACCAGGGCGACGACTACGACACCGAGCCATGGGAGTTGTACAACCTCACCGACGACCCTTCGGAGTGCGCCGACCTGGCAGGCGAGCGGCCAGAACGCCTGGGCGAGCTGATCGACCTGTGGTGGCGCGAGGCCGAACGCAATGGCGTCCTTCCGCTCGACGACCGCACGATCGAACTGTTCGCCGCACACCTCAGTGAACAGTCACCGCACCGACCCGACCGTCGGTACGCCTATCGACCGCCGATGTCTCCGATCCCGGCACAGGGCTCGCCGCCGCTCGGTGGCTTTGCCTTCGACTTTGCGGCGCGGGTGACGATGTCGGCCGGCGACGAAGGCGTGCTGTGGTCGACCGGCACCCAGAACTCAGGGTGCTCGGTGTTCGTGCAGAACGGGCGCCTCGTCGTCGATTACAACGCCTTTGACGACCACACCATCGTCGAGTCGGTGATCGAGGTGCCCGAGGGTGAGCACGCGCTCGGCTTCCGGTTGCAGCGCGACAGTCGCAGCAGCGGTTGGGTCGAAGTGTCGATCGACGGTGAACCGTGTGGTCGCGAGTCGATCCCGTTCTACATGCGCATGGTGTCGTCGGTCGGCTCCAGCATCGCCCACGATCACGGCTCGCCTGTGTCGACGCGTTACGCCGCCCCGTATGCGTTCACGGGCGAGCTCCACGATGTGGCGATCGAGGTGCCGTCGCGCACGAGTGTGCTGGAGGCCGAGGCGGCGGCGGCGGCGGAGTTGGCTCGTCAGTAGCTGTTCGGTCGCTGCGGGCCGCCCGCGCCACCGCCGGCTCAGGGTTGGTAGGGCAGCGACGAGTGGTGCAACACGATGCGCAGCACGCCGTCGGTGTCCTTCTTGTAACCCCAGCTCTTGTCGACCGTGGTGACACCGCCGTGCTTGTCGGTGAGGATCACCCAGCCCATCCACATTGCGACATCACCGTCGACGAAGCTCGCCGCGGTCTCTGAACGCATCGCCCTCCAGCTCTTGATTCCGAAGCCGCCGTCGAGGGGGAACTCGGGATCGTGGCCGACGAAATAGCTCAGCGCGCCCCGCTTGGTGGGTCGAAACGTCTGCTCACCGCTGGCCATGGTCGGCTTGAACAACACCGGCCCGAGGCCGTAGCCGTACGCGGCGTCCAAGACGCCGTCGGCCACGGACCGCGCAGCGTCGATACCGCCCTCGTCAAACGCCGCAGAGATGGCGATCAGCCCGTCTCCCCATGCGGTGCGCGCGTTGTCCAGCTCTGACTCCGATATCGCCACGGTGTTTTGCTCCTCCTCGTCGGGCGGGTTGCCGACCGTACAGTAGTGATGAGCTTTTTGAACCGCCCTCTGCATCGCCGTGATGGGCGGTGAGCTGGGGTTTCACCGCACGTTTTGTACTCGTTTTCGGTCTCGTAATCGGTCGCCGGAAATCTTCACCGGGGGACGGCGGTTTGTAGCTGCCGTGACCGACACCCTGACACCCACACCAGCGGGCGAGAGGCCCGACATCGAGCACGAGTTTCAGTCCGACTCCCTCGTGCGCATGCTCATCAGCCGCATCAGCCGACTGGAGTACGTCGTGGCCGCCGTGATCGGCGCCTTCCTGCTCGCCCTCGTCGTGATCGAGCCCAACATCTTGGAAGCACCGTTCGAGAACGCGCGGACGATCCTGTTCACCCTCGGCGGCACCGCGCTCGCTGCGATCGGCTTCGTGGCGATGTTGTCGCTGCGAGTCCCGGCGCTCGTGCGCATCGTGGTGCTCGTGGTGCCCTTCGTCATCGTCAACTGGTGGCTGTTGTCGCCGTACTTCGTCGACAACGTCGTCGACGAAGAGTTCTCCACGTCGATCTCGGCACAACTCGCATCCCCCGATCAGGTGACTGCCGACCCCGGCGCCCCGGTGACGCCGGAGCCGGTCGGCGAGCAAGCGACCTCTGAGCCCGGCGTCGAGTCGGCCGCCGATGAGGTGGTGGAGGCCCCGGCCGATCCGGCGCCTGCCGACGCATCGCAGCCTGCGGCAGATGCCCCGGCCGCCGAGGCTCCGGCCGCCGAGACGGTCGAGGCGCTACCGGCCGCGCCGACCGGCCCGGTCTTGCTCGGAGCGGGACAGTTCGTCGGGCTCGCCGGTCACGACGGCGTCGGCGATGCCGGCATCTTCCAGAACCCGGACGGTTCGTTCACCTTGCGGTTCGAGAACTTCGACATCGAGAACGGCCCCGACCTCGAGGTGTATCTCGTACCCGGCGCCAACCAGGTATCGCTCGCCGACGGCTCGATTCACCTCGGTGCCCTGAAGGGCAACATCGGTGACCAGAACTACGAGCTGCCGCCGGGCACCGAACTCCCGCCGGGGGAGTACACCGCCCTCGTCTGGTGTGAGGCGTTCAGCGTCGAGTTCGTCGGCGCCACGATCGTGGTCTGAGTTTCGCTCGGTCTGTCCCACTCCGAGCGGTCGCGCCCTCGGCGTGCGCCGCGTTGCAGGCCAGGAGGTTCGCTGCAGTGCTGAAGAACAAGATCGGCACGCAGGCGTGCTCGATCGCGCGGTCGGCGGCGGTGATCGACGATGCGTGGGTGTTGCTGATCCTGCGCGAAGCCGTTTTCGGTAGCCGTCGCTTCGGCGACTTCATGGCATTCACCGGAGCGCAACCGAGCGTCGTGTCGGATCGTCTCAAACGTCTGGTCGACGCCGGGGTGCTCGAGCAGTCGCTCTACGACGAGCATCCGCCGCGTTATGAGTATCGCCTCACCGAGATGGGCCGCGACCTGCAGCCGGTGTTGATGGCCCTGACGAAGTGGGGCGACACCCATCTCGACGCCGGTGGCGGTCCGCCACTCGTGGACACCCACACATCGTGTGGGCACGACACCGACCCCACGGTGGTGTGCGGCCACTGTGCGGAGTCGCTGACGTCTGAGAACGTGCGCTCGTCGGTCGGCCTTGGCGCCGACCCTGACACGGTCGCGCAACGCGCCGACGCTGTGCGTCGTCGCTGAGCCGTCCCGTTAGCGTGCGCACATGGCGGAGGACGACGCCCCGGGATCGTTGGTCGTCGACCCGCCCGCTCCGGTGACCCTTCCCGTGCGTGGACGTACCGGTCGATTCCCGGTCCATCGTGTGTTCTGCGTCGGTCGGAACTATGCCGAGCACGCCGTCGAGATGGGTCACGACCCAGATCGTGAGCCACCGTTCTTCTTCGAGAAGGCACCCTCATGCGTACTCCCGCCGGGAGTCGACGTCGTGTACCCGCCGCGGACGACCGAGGTGCACCACGAGATCGAATTCGTCGTCGCCATCGGGCGCACGGCCGCTGCCGTGACCGCAGACGCCGCCCTCGATCACGTCTACGGCTATGCCGTCGGACTGGACATGACGCGGCGCGACCTCCAGGCGGCCGCCAAAGCATCCGGCCGGCCGTGGGATGCCGCCAAGTCGTTCGACGGCGCGGCGCCGATGTCGCCCGTGATCCCAGCCACCGTTGCTGGCCATGTCGACGCCGGATCGATCGTGCTCGAGGTCGACGGCGACGAACGGCAGCGTGGTGATCTGGCTCAGATGATCTGGCGTCCCGCTGAGATCATCGCAGAGCTCTCCGCCTTGGTGGTGTTGCGGCCAGGTGACCTGATCATGACCGGGACGCCCGCCGGTGTTGGTTCAGTACACCCGGGCGACCGTCTGCACGGTCGCGTCGACGGCGTTGCCGAGCTCGACGTGAACATCATCGACCCGTAGCCATCAGGCAGACGCCTCGTCTCGAATTTCGGGCTCGCCTCAGGTTGGCGACATGCGGTGCTCAGGCGTCTGTCAGCAGAGTGGGAGATGCCCCAACACATTCGGGACAGAACGAGGAGCCAGACCATGAAGAACCTTCGCCGAGTTGCCATCGCTACCGCCGCAGCTGCCGCGATCACGATTCCTGCTGCTGGCACCGCTTCTGCCATCTACCTCCCCGGAGACGACGGTTCGATGAACCAGCCGGCCGACGGCGAGATGGCGATCACGGTCATGCCGCTCGCCACTCCCGAAGCCGACGGTGACCTGGTAGCGGTACCCGCCGACGGTGTGCCCGGAACGGATGGATTCGACGACCAGGTGCGCCAAACGCTGCAGTCGTTCTCCTGGCTGAGCAACTGAGCTGACCGAGCCGACGGGCCTACTGATCGAGCGGTGGCGCACGCGTCGCCAACGAGCTGGCGGCCTCCTCGGCGGCCAGCGCGCGCTTTTTCGGTAGCCATCGCCAGCACAGGGCCAACACGATCGCCGTCAGGGTCGCCGCCAGTGCGAGGGCGAGCTGAATTCCATGGCGGAAGTCGAGTTCGGCTGCATCAGCAACTTCGTCGGCGGTCGACGTCGTCGAGCCCTCGATCTGGTTCGACGGCGCGATCGATGTGGAGTACGCCCGCGGATTGGCGCTGTCGATGATCTCTTCGACGGCCATGTCGCGCTCTTGCGCATCGGGAATGACACTGCTCAGACTCTCGTCGAGGGTTCCTCCCAACCAACTCGCAAGCACGGTGCCGAGCACCGCGTATCCGGCCATCGAGCCAATCGCCCGTTGCGAGCTCATGATTCCCGATGCCATGCCGGCGCGGTCCTCGGACACACTGCTCATCGCCATCGCTGTCGTCGGTGTCATCGCAAACGTCAAGCCGAGCCCGACGACGCTCCCGCCGACCAGCACCACTCCGTGGTTGATGCCCATCCCGGCGATTGTGATCACCAGCCCGACGACCACTCCGCCGAGGCCGACCAACACAAGTGGCCGACTGCCGACACGTACCACCCATCCGCCGACGCGCGGCGCGAGCAGGATCTGCCATAACGAGAACGGCACGATGAGGAGACCCGTGATCAACACGGAGAAGCCGACGACGTTCTGCCAGTACTGGGTGAGCATCAGCAGCATCCCGTACGCGCTGAAGAGCGCGACGAAGATCGTCACGATGGCCAGTGCGTAGGTGCGGTTGATGAACAGCCGCACATCCATCATCGGCTCCGGTGTTCGTAGCTCCCAGACGATGAAGGCGATGAGACCGACGATGAACACCGCCATACAGGTGAGGATCACCGGGCTGGCCCACCCGTCTTGTGGGCCCTGGATGATCGTCCACGCAAACGACCCGATGGCCACGACGTACAGGACTTGCCCGGGAAGGTCGGTGCCCTGCTCGCCAGGATCCTTCGACTCGGCGACGAAACGACGAGATAACACGAGTGCAGCGAGCCCGACAGGGACGTTCACGAAGAACACACTGCGCCAGCCGACGAACTCGGTCAGGATGCCACCGACCGTGGGCCCGAGGGCGAGACCGCAGGCCGCGATCGCCGTCCAGATGCCGATGGCCTTGGCCTTGCGGTCGGGGTCTTGGAACGCTGCGCTCACGAGTGCGAGCGAGGCGACGTTCACTGCGGCCGCGGCGAGGCCCTGTACCCCGCGAGACACGTTGAGCACCATGATCGAAGGGGCCAGCCCGCAACAGGCCGATGCGATCACGAAGGTGGCGATCGACACGTTGTAGAGACGACGTCGCCCTCGGCGATCGGCGATCGTCGCAGCTGACATCATCAGGACGGCCATGCCGATGGCGTAGGTCGTCACGACCCACTGAATCCCGGACTCGCCGACACCGAAGTCCTCTTGAATATCCGGGAGCGCGACGTTCACGATCAGCGCGTCGAGGAAAATCATGAACAGGCCAAGGCCTGTAGCGATGAGCGTGCCCTTCTGTACGCGGTTCATTGACGTCGTCCTCGTGATCGAGCATTGCACACCGGGGTCGACCCGTTGTTGGCCTCGGTGTTTTGGCGTCGTGGAAGCGTGGCGCAAGCGTCCCGCGACGGAGTCGGTAGTTCGTGACTACCCATGGATTGTCGGCCACGATATGGCGACACGCAATGCCAGGACTGCAGTGATCCGATGAGCAACTTCAGCTGTCTCGTGCAAGCCGGCGGTGCCGCAGCAGCATCGCAGCCCGAACTCGAGCAACGCCAAGCCTTCGCCAACCACGTTGTCGACGTGCACGGTGGCGTCACTGGTGCGCCGCCGTCGTTCGTGCACGTCGTGTACGCCGATGACGACGGCCACCTGGCCGGACTACGCAGACGTCGGTGTCGAGATCATCAGCGCGTCGGTGGTCGACATCGATGCGTCGTACACCATGGAGAGCGGAGTATCGCTGCCCGAGCCGGGCTCGCCAGCGGAGGCCGAGTGGAAGGCGATGGGCGCCTCGACCTGACGAGCGTTCTCCCTGATGCGCGGCGCAGTCGTTCCTCGGGTGACAGCTTCCCCGCACGTTGCGTAGTGCAGACGTGGATCGACGAGGTCGCCGCACGGCTCGTGGACGAAGCTGACGGTGAAGCGCTTGCCCTCGCCGGCCCACCGGCGTCCCCACTCTCCGAGCACCAGGAGTGCATCGGACAGGTCGAGCCCCTTTTCGGTCAACACGGAGCGATCGCGCTGAGGATGCTCGGAGTACTGCTCGCGCCGGCGCTGTTGAGTCTCGACGAGGTGGTTCAGCCGACACCACCGTTTTCTGAGCGCCTGTGTATCGGACGAACTCGGAGAATCGGGTCCGTCCGTAGAAGGCCTCGCGCAGGATGAGAAAGCTCCACGCGTCGCCGATGTCCGACAGCGCGTGGGCCAGCGTGCACGATTGATCGCCGATGTCGCGCATCTTGGTCCCGACGACGACCGAACTCGGTAGTTCAGCACTACCAACAGATCAGCCCGACCGACAAAGTGGCCAGCGATCGGGCGCAATTGTCCGTGGCGACGACCATCGGCTCGGTCTGTCACGCTGGTGTCGACTTCCGGGAGGACACAATGGCGACGCGCCTCATCGTGACAAAGAACGACCTCGCTGACATCGGCGTGGATCCCGACGACGTCTCTGGTGACGTGGGTGATGGTCGCGTTCGTGTCGCGATCGACAACTTCGGACTCACGACGAACAACATCACCTACGCCCTGTTCGGCGACGCAATGGGGTACTGGTCGTACTTTCCAGTGGGCGATGGAAGTGGATGCGTGCCCGTGTGGGGCTTCGGCAACGTCGTCGAGTCGAACAGCGATGATGTTCCTGCCGGCACGAGACTGTTCGGCTACTTCCCGATGGCCGACGAGCTGATTCTCGAACCGTCTGGCGTCGACGACTGCGCCTTCACCGATGCGAGCGCACACCGAGCTGGATTGCACCCGTGGTACAACCGGTACTACCGCTGCGCGCTCGATCCGGTGTGGGCCGCCGACGACGAGGACATGCAGGCAGTGATGTGGGCGCTGTTCATGACGGGCTGGGCGTTGGCCGAGCAGCTCGCCGCGAGCGTGGCGAGCGTCGTGGTCTCGAGCGCCTCGAGCAAGACGGCACTGTCGCTGGCCTGGTCGCTGCGGCATCACGACGTACCAACGACCGCAGTTGGTGTCACCTCGGCCGGCAACCGGTCGTTCGTCGAGCAGGCGGAGATCTACGACCGCGTCACGACATACGACGAACTCGACCTCGATCGGGTCGACGGCCCGGTGGCGTATGTCGACGCCGCCGGGAGCCCGGGTGTCAGCGAGCGGATCCACATCGCGTTGGGCGATCGGCTCGTCGACTCGGTGATGCTCGGCGCCACGCACCAGGGAGCCGGCGCGGCAACTGGCGACGCTGTCGGGCCGACACCGCGATTGTTCTTCATTCCCGACGTTGCTGAGGAACGTGCTGCGGCCGAAGGCCGCAACGGATACCACGCATCGTTCGCTGTCGCGTTCAACGAGTTCGTGCCGTGGCTCCGGCCGCAGCTGGCGATCGAACACGGCGTCGGCGTCGATGCGGTCGTCGAGGCCTACTGCGCACTGTTGACCGGTAACGACGGCCCACAGGCAGCGCGGGTGCTGTCCTGGTAGCCGTCCGGGCGCAACACCTCAGTCATCGTCATCGTGGAGCGCTTCATCGTCGTCTGACTCGTCGTCTGCTTCGAACTCGTCTTCGTCCGATTCCAATTCCAGGAACCCGCCGCGCCCTGGCGAGTGCGTCAACGTCGGGCTTGCGGCCGGCGCTCCGATTGCTCCGTTGACGATTCGTGGGTCGAGGGCTGCATCTGCCGGCAGGAGCGTGCCGCCGGGGGCCGTGCCGGATCGGGCGAACAGGTCGCGGTTCGACATTCCGCCGCCGAGCCCATCGTCGATGGGCGCCGCATCTGGATGCTGGGCGAGGGAGTACACCCCGCGGCCATCGACGGTCACGCGGTCGCCGAGGAGCGCCCGACGATCTCGCACGAACGTGTCGTCGGCGGTGCTCGGATCGACACCATCGCCGTCGCCCGCGTAGTCATAAGCGAGCACGATGTGCCGGCGCTGTTCGTCGCGGTCGGACAATGCGGTGCCCGTGAGCGGGAGTTGGCGGAGGTTGCTGATCGCGAGGTTGCGTTCGGTGTGCTCCGGTGAATGCAGCAAGACGTCGGTCGTCGCCGCCACGGCGATGTCATCGATTCGCCACGCACCATGCCGTGGGCCGATCAGGCCGACCTCGAAGCCGCGCACGTCCGCTTGCTCGATCGCGCCTGGTCCGAACGTTGCGTCGTTGCCAACGTCGATACCCACGCCGATGGCTGCGGTCGCTCCGTAGTTGTGCCGAAACGGCGTTCCCCGCCCGATCGCCCGGATGTTCCGCAGCGTGAGTCTCTCGTTGTAGTTCATCAGCACGCCGTCGCGCACGTCCCAGGTCGTCATCCCGTCGATCACCGGCTGGAGCGTCTCGACGTACGCCAGGGGCGGTACATCCGGATCCTCGAGATACGTCGCCCCGTGGACATAGCGTGAGCGAAAGCCGATGGTTGCGCCGTATGCCACGTTGTCGCGGACCTCGCCCATCGGCGACCACCACACCGGAATCGTGCGTCGTCCCGGGATCAGGCCGGGCTCTGGCAGCGTGGCCACCTCGACCGACGACACCGAGCCCAGATCGGCCTCGGCCAAACCTTCTGACCACCAGATGACCCCGTGGGCCGTCGCCCCCGCTCCGACGTTGCCGATCAGGTCGACGCGATTGCCTTGCAGCCAGAATCCGTCGCCATCGATGCCGAAGTCCTGGCGATCGGCCCGGACGTCGGGATCGATCGCCCCCTCGTCGCCGAGGGTGAAGTTCGCCATGACGCTGCGGATGGCGATGTTGTCGATCCATCGGCCGACTTCGTCGCCGGCCTCGGTGAAGAACCCCGCGCCGGCGTTGTTGTACGCCACGTTGCGGAGAAAGTCGACGTGGCTGGAGTGGTTCGTGTAAGCCCACCCGGGGTCGCCGGTCACGACACTGTCGGCGATCACCGCGGGCGTGGAGGCGGGGTCGGCGCCGCCCCGGTGAACGTGCACCGAGTAGCGGCCGCGGATGTTCGTGCCTCCGAGCGCTTCGTACTCGCCACTCCAATCCACCGCTCCAGGCTCGATGTCGATGAATTCGACATCGTCGAGTTCGCGTGATTTGTCGGTGCGCCCCATCTCGATGAACTGTGCGCCGCTGATGTGGGCGTTGAGGGTGTGGGCGATCATCAGGTGTCCACGGCGGTCGAGTTCTGCGTTCTCGGAGGTGAACCGCACGTTGCGCGTCAGGTTGGCGACGTACAGGTCCAGATCGCTCGCGGGTGGTACGTGGTCGGTGTCGAGCGGTCGGTCGAGTTCGATTGTCGGGCCATCGAGATCGCGGATGCGTCGTACCTCGTCGCTCGTGGGTCCGTCGGTACCGGTGATCACGATTTCGTCATCGACGCGCCAGCCGGTGGGCGCAGCGCTCAAGCTGATCGTTGTGTCGCCGGTGCGGGGGAACGAATCGACCGTCGAACGATGCGTCGTCTCGGCGCCGTGGACCATCGTCGTACCGGCCAGAATGGCGCCGCGTGAGAGCAGTGTCGGATCCCACGTGCGGTCGATCGGTCCGTCGTCGGCGAATTGCACCGTCGCGGTGACCGCCGGCTCGACCGGACGTTCGGCGGTGCCGATCTCGAGCGTCCCGGTCGGGGCTGACACCAAGGTGTCGACACGCAGCTGCGTGTCTCGATCGGAGGCGAACCGCAGGGTTCCGTCGACGCCGACGGTCTTGATCGCCGGCGCGAGCACCGAGTCGATCGTCACCACGGTGCCCGCCGGGATCGTCACGCGACTGCCCTCGCCCGGTACTGCATTGTTGGTCCACGTCGCTGGGTTCGACCATGACCCGTCGGTGATCGCTGTGTGCGTGGCGCGTGCAGGATCGACGAGGTCTCGGCCCGGCGCGTGATCGTGGTGTTCCATCGGCGCTCCTGCGACGGTGTCCGTGGAGCCATGTGCAGCGTCGGACCCAGAGTCCGGTAGCGCCGGGAGCGTCGACAACGTCTCCCTCGCGACTGGCGTCGGGTCGTCCAATGCATCTGTAGGCTCGTCGGCGGTCGACCCCAGTGCGCACGAGCTCAGGGCGACGATGCCGGCGACGGCGACGACCGCAAGTCGGCGATGCGAGTTCATCGATGTGGGAGGCATGCCCCCCACGATGACGATCGAAGATGAAAGTGCGATTGGATCGCTCGACGACCGATTCGTCAAGCGGTCTGATGGTCAGGCGGCATCGGGAAGCGGTACTCGACCCCGGTCATGTCCTCGGACACCGCCCACAACCGCTCCTGCAGCTCGGCATCGTTGGAACGCGCGCTGGACGGGACCACGATCGGGGAGCCGCGCATCTCCATGAAGCCATCGGGTCCGTAGTACTGCCCTCCTGACGCGGTGGGATCCGTGGCCGCACGCAGCTGTGGCAACGCGCCCATTGCGGCGCTCTGCATCAGTTTGCTGGTGAGGGGCGCAAGGAACTTCGCTCCAGGAATGTGCCGTGCCAGGTCGGTGTCGGAGCCTCCTGGATGCGCGGCGAGGGCAATCGTTGCCGCTCCCGCAGTGTCGAGCCGGCGCTGCAGTTCGTACGTGAACAACAGGTTGGCCAACTTCGAGCGTCCGTACGCCGACACGCGGTTGTAGCGATCGGCAGCATTGATGTCGTCGAAGTCGATCGACGACAAGACGCGGTGACCAACGCTGCTCACCGTGACGATTCGTGATCGCTCCACCGGCAGCAGCTGATCGAGGACGAGTCCGGTGAACGCGAAGTGGCCAAGGTGATTGGTGCCGAATTGCATCTCGAACCCGTCGGCGGTCTGCTGCTGAGCGGTGTACATCACGCCGGCATTGTTGATCAACAGGTCGATGCTCCCGTGCGCGTCACCGAGTTGCCCAGCGGCGGATCGAATCGAGTCGAGCGACGCCAGATCGAGTTCGAGGACCTCGAGTTGTGCCGACGGCGTCGATTCGCGGATGTCCTCGATTGCCGCGCTGCCTTTGTCGGTGTTGCGCACTGCCAACACCACCGTCGCGCCTGCCGCGGCGAGGGCCCGTGCCGTTTCCAGACCCAGACCGGTGTTGGCGCCGGTGATCACTGCCACGCGGCCGCTCTGGTCGGCGATGTCGTCGGTGGTCCATTTGTCACTCATGTCGGCTCCAATCGAATTGCGTGCGTAGGCGCAGCGATGAGTGGTGTCGGTCCCTAGTCTGGCGCAGTGTCGCGGCGCAGCTACTCCGAACGAGCATGACTGCGCGCCGCCGATTCGATCAGGTCTTCCAACTCTCGGGTGCGGAGTGGGCGGCGGTGCGACCGCTCCTCTTGGTCGGCTACTTCGAGACCTACGACAGCTCGCTGCTGTCGATTGGGGCGAGCACGATCTCTGTCGGGCTCGGCGTGACGGCGTCGGCGTTCGCCGTCGCCACATCGGTCATTCGCTTCGTGGGCCTCGGGAGCATCCCGGTCGCCAGGCTCGCCGACCGCATTGGCCGCAAGCGTCTGCTTGTGATCTCGATGGTTGGGTTCACGCTGGCAACGGGCCTGACGGCTGCCTCGTGGGGGTTGTACGTCTTCGTCGTCTTCAGCGCGGCGGTACGAGTTTTCGTCGGTACGGAAACCGCCGTCGCCACCGTGGTCATCTCCGAACAGGTGCGCAGCGAACGCCGCGGCAACGCCCTGGCCGTCCTGGGCGCGTTGTCCGGGCTCGGCGCAGGGACGCTGGCGTTCCTCTTGCCGATTGCCGACGCGGGCCGGTTGGGGTGGCGTGTGCTGTACATCTGGCCGCTCGTGCTGATGCCGCTCGTGGTGTGGCTGCGCCGCTCGCTCCACGAGACCGACGCATTCCACCGGGCCAAGTCGGCCGATCGACTGCAGGGGTCGTTCTGGCCGACGATCGCCCCCGAGTACCGACCGTGGATCGTGCGTCTCGCTGTGATCCAGTTCGCCTACGGCGCTGTCGAGAGCTCGGCACTGTTCTACGCATCGCACGTCGCCACCATCGACTACGGATGGGTGGCGATGTACTCGGTGGTGCTGATTCTCGGGGCACCATTCGGCATCGTTGGGTTTCTCGTGGGTGGGCGCCTCAGCGATCGGTGGGGGAGGCGTCCGGCGATCGCCGTGTCGTTGGTGGCGTTGGCGATCGGTGTCGTCGTCATCTTCCCGCTGGGCACGCAGGCGACGTTCGCCCTTGGTTACTGGCTGATCGTGTTCGCCAACGCCACCATCTGGCCGGCAGCCGGTGCCTACATGGCGGAGTTGTTCGCGACGGAAGTGCGCGCCACGTTCCAGTCGTTCCTCGTTTCGTTCCAGGTGCTCGGAAGCTCGATCGGACTGTTGGTCGTCGGGCTGATCGCCAGCCGACGCGAAGTCGACGCACTCATGATCGGTGGTGCGGTCGCCATCATCGTCGCTGCGTTGTTGCTCTGGGCGATGCCGGAAACCGCTGGCGCCCACCGCGATCGTGCGGTCGTCTGAAGCTCGTTCTCACCGCTCCTTCATGATCGGATCGGCACCGTGGTGGTATGCCGATCGAGCCGACACCGCGCAACGCAGCTCACCTGTGGCGTCGGGCGGCTTTCGGGGCGACGCCGGAGGAGTTGGCCCAGACCCAACGCAACGGCATCGAGGCGACGGTGGCGGCGATGTTCGATCACCGTCGAGCAGTCGACGCCGGCCGGCCGCTGCGCTCGGTGGGGTACAGCGCCTATGAAACCGAGCATCTCAATCTGTGGTTTCTGCGGTTGGCGACCACTTCGCCGACGCCAGCGATCGAGAAGCTCACCTGGTTCTGGCACGGGCACTTCGCTACCAATCTCGACAAGTTCGAGAACCCCGAGCTTCTGCATGCGCAACTGCTGACGTTCCGGCGCTATGGGCTCGGCCGCTTCGACGGCCTGTTGAAGCTGATGGCTCGTGACCCGGCGATGATTCTGTGGCTCGACCTCGAGCAGTCGATCGTCGGCCGCCCGAACGAGAACTACGCCCGGGAGCTGATGGAACTGTTCTCGCTTGGTGTGGATGGTGGCTACAACCAGTTCGACGTGGCCAACGCCGGTCGGGCCTTTACCGGCTACACGTTGGAGACCGATCGGCCGCCCACGGTGATGCTCAACGCAGGTCTCCATGACGACGGCACCAAGACCATCTTTGGGCAGACCGGGAGGTTCGACGGCGATGACGTCGTCGACCTCATCGTCGCCCGACCGGAGTGCCACCGATTCGTCGCGACTCGGCTGTGGACGCGGTACGCCGGAACGACCCCCCCGAACGATGTTCTCGAGTTCCTCTCGGCGGCGTTCGCCACGCGGCTGTCGATCAAGGACCTCTTGGTGGCGATGTTCACCCATCCGGCGTTCTACGCCGACGACGTCCGCAACGGTCTGGTGGCACAACCAGTCGAGAGCGTGGTCGCCGCACTGCGTGGGTTGGGTATCGAGATCATCGATGTGTCGACGACACCGATTCCCGACGACGAGGATCTCGATGCCCCCGCCGGTGCGGTCCCGTGGTTCGTGCCCATCGCGATGTTGGAAGAGATGGGCCAGTTCGTCGGACACCCTCCGAACGTTGGCGGCTGGCCGCACAACGAACCGTGGCTGGACGCCACACGCTCGGCGGGGCGGCTGAATGCCGCCATCGTGTTGGCGGAGTGGATCGACGCGATCGACTCCGCACCCGTGCGTGCCATCCGGGCAGCAGCCGACCGTGATCCCCGCGCAGCCGTCGGCGAGATGTTCGCAGCCCTCGGTATCGCCGAGTGGAGTGACGAGACCGCCGTAGCGATCGTTACTGCCTTGACGGCCGCCGGCGGCGCGGTCGGCCCACTACCAACGGCGCTCACTGTCGCCCTGACGTCACCAGAGGTGATCCTGTCATGACCACGATCGCAAACGGACCCGCGCCTGGGAGGCTGCGCACGAGACGTCAATTTCTGACGATCGCCGGCTGTGGCGCGCTCGGCGCAGCCGGCGCGTCAATTGCTGCGCCCGTGCTCCTCGACCGATACCTCGGCGACAGTGCGACGACCGGCAGCGTCGGTCCCCGTTCGGGAGGGAGCACTGTCGGGAGCGGGGCACCCGACCCCGGATTCGTGCTCGTGTCGGTGCAACTCGGAGGCGGTATCGACTTCCTCAACACCGTGGTTCCGCATAGCGATAGTCGGTATCGGCGCATTCGCGGCGACGGCACTCTCGACGTCGACGGCGGCGAGCTCCCGCTGACGCAACTCGACGACGCGTACTCGCTGTACGCAATGCCCTTCCTCGGCGAGCAGTGGGGCGCCGGCAACCTGGCGATCGTCCACGGTGTGGGTTGGGAAGGCTCGAGTCTGAGTCATTTCGAAGCAACCGACATGTGGGAGCAGGGGAGCCCGGACCTGAGCACCCGCACCGGGTGGTTGGGCCGAGCGCTCAGCGACCTTGCCGGACCCGAACCGGACCCGTTGATCGGACTCAGCCTCGGAGAGGTCAGCCCGTCGATGTATGCGGCTGGGTGGAGTCCGGTCGGGCTCGAACCTGGGCGCCGTATTCCGTGGTCGGCGCAGTTCCGCGAGGAGTATCGAGCGCTCGACAGTGTCATCGTGGACATGCAGGCCCCGGTCGGCGACGACCTCGTGTCGTTGGCTCGCAACAGTCAACTTGACCTGCGCAGGATCGGCGCCCGCCTGGGACCCATCGTCGGCAACCCGGAGGACCGAGAGCCGGTCGATGACGAGACATCCGACGAGGAGTTCGCCGGCGATTCCGCTTTTCTTGACCAGCAGTTCGACTTGGCCGCCGACCTGATCAACGGTGGCATCCCGACCCGTGCGTTCCATGTGATGCACGACGGCTTCGACACCCACGCCAACCAGGCCGCCGACCTGCCGCGACTGCTTGGAGAGCTCGATGCCAGCCTGCGACGTTTCAATCAGCGGCTCGGCCCGGCAGCCGAGCGGGTGGTCGTCGCCACCTGGTCCGAATTCGGCCGGCGCCCCGAGTGGAACGGTGACGGCACCGAACATGGCACCGCAGGGGTGCAGTTCGTCGTGGGGCCGACGGTGCGTGGCGGGCATCACGGCGAACCTCCGCCACTCGACCGTTTCGACGATGACGAC